>NZ_CP049886.1:600000-1200000 GCF_011303955.1 Vagococcus coleopterorum
ACAATAAAAAAAGAGATGGAAAGTCGGATTGGGAGTAAAATCACTCTAGTTGCTCAAACTGGAAGGAAGCGCCAAACACGACATTCAGGAACGTTAACTGAGACGTATCCAGCAGTTTTTATTGTCGATTTAGATCAAGATGATAAATCTTGTGAGAGGGTATCCTATAGTTACACTGATATCTTGACACAAACGGTTGAAATTGAGTTTATTTAAGTAAAAGCCTGTGAGGGCTTTTTTCTTTTGGAAAGAGGTATAGATGAAAATATTAATTGACGGAGATGCGTGTCCTGTAAAAAATGAAATTTATGAATTAGCGGAAAAATATGAGTTGAAAGTTATGTTGGTAACAAGTGTTTCACATTATTCGGTGACAGCATTGCCAGAATTTGTTTCAACAGTTTATGTTGATGAGGGAGCAGATTCTGCAGATTATCGTATTGTAAAGCTAACTGAAGCAGGTGATATCGTAGTGACACAAGATTATGGACTTGCATCATTAGTTCTTGGGAAAAGAGCAGTTGTCTTGCATCATTTAGGAAAAGAATATACAACGGTAACAATTGATTTAATGTTAGAAAGTCGGCATCACAACGCAAAGGTTAGAAAAAGTGGTGGTCGGACAAAAGGTCCTAAAAAGCTGACGGCAGATGACCGTCAACACTTTTCTGAAAAGTTAGAGGATATAATAAAAAGACAGCTCTAGAGCTGTCTTTTTTAGTAAGTATTTTTATCTAAGTTAAAGGCTTTAATCATTTTTTTAGAAGCTTTTTTATTAGATACTTTCTCTTTAAAAGTCGCCTGCACAATTAAACGTTGATTTCCTGTTTCATCACAAGTGACTAATGTTAATTGCGTCTTATCTGGTTGATCTTCGATGAGATCAACACGAGTAGGTTCGACATATTCTTTATAATCAATTTCATATTCGTAAATATATTCAAGGTCAGTTAAATAAATTACTTGACCTAATTCAACTTTAGTTAATGGTCCGAATAATAAGTCAGCTTCTAACATATGATGGCTAGCCAAAGCGTAATTTCCTTCTCCCATTTTTTGCTCAGGTTTCATTGTGCCAGCGCCAACGATCAAGGAATAATTAGAAACACCTTTAAAAATAGGTAGATTTAATTTTACATCAGGAACAGCAATGCCACCTAAGACGTAAAGCTGATCTTGATAGAGTTTAGACTTCACAACGCTTTGAAAGTCTAATGATTTCACGGCATCAAAATCAAAAGTAGCATCTTTCCCTTGGTTATTTTTGATAGCATCTAAATTGGTATTAGCAACATTATATTGAGTAGTCATGTTTTTGACAATCCAATTTTTGATAGGCCCGTTGAAGACTAAAACTAAGCCGATAAGCAATAAAAGTGTCAGTAAAAGGTTGCTAAACCAGCTTCCTTTTTTTTTTGTTTTTTAAATGTTTTTGAGATCTTGATGACATTAAAAGAGCTCCTTTTCATTGTTTAATACAGTCATATTAACATAAAAAAAGCTGATTTCAAAAAAAGAGAATTCTTTACGTGTGAAATGTTACAAACGTATGTCTTGAAAATCCAAAATAAGGTCAGAATGTAATCTAATTTTAAATTTACAGCCCCCAATTTTATAACAAAATGATGTAGAATAGATTGTATGATGTTGTGGAAGGAGGAAAGTTTATGTCAGCAGATTTTATATACCTACATTTAGATACGATTAGCAATTCGCTATTTGCTCGTGGTTTGTCAGTTGAAGACTTTTCTTCTTCCTTACCGGAAGTACCTGCGCAAATATTATTATTGGACGCAAACGAAACCGAAGGGGAATACGAACCTCATACTGGGTTGCGCGTGATACGTGGGAAAACGGAAGTAACACGCTATTTTTTCCAAAAATCAAAACAACGTGATGCTCAAATGAAATGGTTAGATTTTAAAGATGTTGATTTGTTGCAACAGTTAACTTCTATGGAAATTGCTGAATTGTTGTATTTTGGACATATGATGACGCAATTAAGGTCGCCTTTCTTCTATAAACTACAAAATAAATATGTTTATTTTGAAAAACCAGGCGATATTACAAAAGTTTATTACCGTCATATGGAAGATTTTTATCGTTTAATGAGTCATAAAATTACCAATGTGGTTTACAATAAAGTGAATCGTCGTAAAAGTTTGTTTAAAGCTTCTTCTGAGGTGTCACCGATTGATCCAGAAGCAATGAAAGCGATGAAACTTGCCTTTCAAGAAGGTGTTATTTTTGATACTCGTCAAACATATTTGATTGATGATTTGTATCGTATTCCTTTATATGTAGGTGATGATCGAGTGAAAGCTATTGCCCCTCGACATTTAAAAGAAGAAAACCGAGTAGGGGAAATTATTTATAACTTTGCTGAAGATAGTTGGCAAATCGATATTTTGGACCCATGGTTAGCAACTAAAATAAAACAAGCCTAGGATGACTTAGGCTTTTTTTTATTTCATAAAATTGGTATACTATAGGCTAAGATATTTATCTTGAGGAGGAAACACAGATGAAAATTATCGCTTTATACGGTGGAAAAAGCGCAGAACATGACATTTCAGTTCTTTCAACGTTTTCGATGTTAAAATCTTTTTATTATGATTATTATAATGTGCAATTGGTTTATATTTCTAAATCAGGTGAATGGTTCAAGGGACCGTTACTGACAGCAGCGCCAGCGACACAAGAGGAATTGTATTTAACAGCAGAGACAGGGGAACTAATTCCAACGGGAGCTATTAAAGAAGAGGATGCCATTGTTTTCCCAATCTTACATGGACCGAATGGTGAAGATGGTACAATTCAAGGATTACTTGAAGTTTTAGATATGCCGTATGTTGGGGCGGGAGTCTTAGCTAGTGCGTGTGGAATGGATAAAATTATGAGTAAGTATATCTTGCAACAGCAAGATATCCCACAAGTGCCCTATGCACCGGTATCTAAAATGTTGTGGCAAGAAAATGCTGAAGCTGTTTTTGAACAGTGTGAAGGAACATTGGTGTACCCGATGTTTGTTAAACCAGCTAATATGGGTTCAAGTGTGGGTGTTAGTAAAGCAACGAACCGCGAAGAATTAGCAGCAGCTATTCAAGAAGCCTTTAAATATGACCAACGAGTAGTGGTTGAACAAGGAATTGAAGCACGTGAAATTGAGATTGCTGTTTTAGGTAACGAAGAAGTCCGTACAACATTAGCTGGTGAAGTTGTTAAAACGGTTGATTTCTATGACTACGAATCTAAATATTTAGATAATAGTGCAACGTTACAAATTCCAGCAGATATTCCAGCAGAAGTTCATGAGAAAGCTCGTGAATATGCTAAAAAAGCTTATTTAGCATTTGATGGTAGTGGATTGACAAGATGTGATTTCTTCTTAACAAGTAACAATGATTTATTCTTAAATGAAGTGAACACTATGCCAGGTTTCACACCGTTTAGTATGTACCCCTTGCTATGGGAAAACATGGGAATTAAATATGGTGATTTGATTGAAGAATTAATTCAACTTGGTTTAATGAGACACAAACAACGCGCTAACTTATCGCTAGATCACGCGTAAATACTGACAGAAGCTGAGCTTTCGAGTTCGGCTTTTCTTTTATAAAGGATGGTAGACAAAATGAAATTTAAAATTAAAGAAATTGCTGAACTTGTTCAAGCTAAAAATGATTGGTCTAAATGGGCGGATGTCGAGATAAGTAGTGTTGAATTTGATAATCGTAAAGTTAGCGAAGGGTCATTGTTTATCCCGCTTCAAGGTGGCGCTCGTGATGGACATGATTTTGTCGAAGGTGCTTTTGAAAGCCATGCTACAGCAAGTTTATGGGCAGAAAATGTTGGGTCGGAGCCAAAAGATAAACCTGTCTTAGTAGTTTCAGACACCCTGCAAGCTTTTCAAGAAATTGCTAAATATTATTTAGCAAAAGTTGGTGCAAAAGTTGTTGGTGTAACTGGGAGTAATGGTAAAACAACGACAAAAGATATGTTGGATGGTGTGTTGTCACAAGGCTTCAAAACGCACAAGACGCAAGGGAACTATAATAATGAAATAGGCCTACCATATACAATCTTGCAAATGGCTACGGATACAGAAGTGGTTGTTTTAGAAATGGGTATGACAGGCTTTGGTGAAATCGAGGAATTAAGCTTGTTGACAACGCCAGATGTAGCAGCTATCACGATGATAGGTGAATCTCACCTTGAGTTTTTAGGTACGCGTCAAGGGATCGCAAAAGCTAAAATGGAAATCACGGCAGGTTTGAAACAAGAGGGTCTATTAGTTGCGCCAGGCTTTGAACCGTTGTTAGCAGATCTATTAACTGCAACAACACAGCAAGTCATGACATTTGGCTTAACTGATACATGTGATGTAGTCGGCACGATTATTTCTGAAAATCGAACAAATACAGTCTTTAAAACGAATAAGACGGCAGAAGTTGAATTGCAAATTCCAGTCTTAGGAAGTTATAACGTTAGCAATGCTTTGATTGCTGTTTCCGTTGGGACGTACTTTGATCTAACAATTGAGCAAATTGTTCGCGGTTTAGCATCGATGAATCTGACACAAAGTAGAACAGAATGGTTAATTGCTAAAAATGGTGCCGCTGTTTTAAGTGATGTTTATAATGCTAATCCAACAGCCATGAGCTTAGTATTAGATACGGTATCGGAGTTGCCTGTAGAGGGTAAAAAAATTGCCGTTTTAGCAGACATGGGTGAATTAGGACCGGACTGGGAAGTGCTGCACAAAGGAATGGCTGATCACTTAGACCCGAATAGGATTTCAGAAGTCTATTTATTTGGACCGATGATGAAAAGTTTAGCAACATCGCTAAAAGAAATTTACCCTTCAGACAGAATGCACCACTATGATTTAGCAGATAAAGAGCAGCTAGCTCTTGATTTAGAAATGAATTTAAAATCGGACGACATGGTTGTTTTAAAAGGTAGTAATAGTATGAAACTTATTGAAATCGTTGAAAGAATTACTGAAAAGTAGAATTCGGTTTTCATTGTAAAGGTCTTGTTACCGTGTTATACTAGTTCAGATGTGGACATGTACGGACGACGCGATACAAGCTCTGCGTCTTGCAATATAAGAGATGAAGACCAAGAAATTGGAAAAGACATTAGGAGGATATCATTTGAAATTTGAAGAATTAGGACTACAACCTGAATTACTAGCCGCTATTCAACGTGCCGGCTTTGAAGAGGCAACACCTGTACAAGGGGGAACTATCCCAATCGCCTTAACTGGTCAAGACGTTATCGGCCAAGCACAAACAGGTACTGGTAAAACTGCAGCTTTTGGTTTACCAATGTTACAAAAAATTGACCCAAGCAAACGCGTGGTTCAAGGATTAGTGATTGCGCCAACTCGTGAGTTAGCAATCCAAACACAAGAAGAATTATTCCGTCTAGGAAAAGATAAAAAAATCCGCGTTCAAGCGGTTTATGGTGGAGCGGATATCGGTCGTCAAATTCGTGGACTAAAAGATGGGGCTCATATTGTTGTGGGTACACCTGGTCGTTTAATCGATCATATTAATCGTAAAACGTTGAAACTTGAAACAGTTGAAACATTAGTATTAGATGAAGCAGATGAAATGTTAAACATGGGATTCTTAGAAGATATTGAATCAATTATTTCTAAAGTGCCGGCTGCAAGACAAACATTATTATTCTCTGCAACAATGCCAGATGCTATCAAACGTATTGGTGTTAAATTTATGAATAATCCAGAACACGTAGCAATCAAGAACAAAGAAATGACTGCGAACTTAATTGACCAATATTATGTACGTTGTAAAGATTTCGAAAAATTCGATATTATGACACGTTTATTAGATGTTCAGTCACCAGAATTAACTATCGTATTCGGACGTACAAAACGTCGTGTTGATGAATTAGCACGTGGTTTAGAGTTGCGTGGTTATAAAGCTGAGGGAATCCATGGTGATTTATCTCAACAAAAACGTATGAGCGTATTGCGCGCATTCAAAGGTGGTCAACTAGACATCTTGGTAGCGACAGACGTTGCTGCACGTGGTTTAGATATTTCTGGCGTGACTCACGTTTATAACTACGATATTCCTCAAGATCCAGAAAGTTACGTTCACCGTATTGGACGTACTGGTCGTGCTGGTAAAGAAGGTTTATCTGTGACTTTTGTTACACCAAATGAAATGAGTTACTTAAACGTAATTGAAAACTTAACGAAGAAAAAAATGACACCATTACGTCCGCCTTCACAAAAAGAAGCGATGACGAGCCAAATTGGGGCTGCGGTTGAAACGATTGAAAGCGAATTTGAAGATGCTAATTTAGAGGACTATTCAGCTGCAACAGCTGACTTAGTAGCTAAATATTCAGCTGAAGAGTTAGCAGCGATGTTGATTAAGTCAGTTGCCAAAGAAAGTTCATCAGAAGTTCCAGTTAAAATCACTCCGGAACGTCCATTACCTGGAGGTAAAGGACGTGGTGGAAACCGTGGCGGCGGAAGTCGTGGCGGAAATCGTGGTGGCGGAGGCTACCGTGGCGGAAATCGCAATGGTGGTGGAAACCGTGGTGGACGTGGCGAACGTAGTGATCGTAACGATCGCGGAGGTCGTGGTAACAGCGAAGGCCGCAACAATGATCGTCGCCGTAGTTTTGATAAAAAAGATGGTAAACCAAGTCAAAGCCGTCGTTCAGAATCTCGTCGTTCAGAGTCTGAAAATACTGGTAAATCTAAAGGTGGAAAACGTGATTTCGTTATCCGCACAGGGAATAAATAATTATTAAGTGGCTAGGAGTGTTCACTCCTGCCGCTTTTTTGTATAATGGAGGAAAGAAGTGGGAGGTGTGAGAAATGATTAAGGGAATAGGTGTAGATTTAGTTGAGAAGTCACGAATGAAGGAAATTGTAGAAAATAAACCTGCATTTGTAAAGCGTGTTTTGACAGAGAATGAGCAAATGGTTTTTGCAAGTCTGAAAGGACATCGTCAAGTTGAATTTTTAGCAGGTCGATTTGCCTGTAAAGAAGCGTATCTTAAGGCGATTGGCACAGGGTTAGGTCCGGTGTCATTTCAAGAAATTGAAATTCTTACTTTAGACAGTGGACAACCAATTGTTACAAAACCTGAAAATGAAGGTAAAGTTTTTGTGTCTATCTCTCACACAGTAGATACTGCGATTGGTCAAATTGTGATTGAAGCATAAAAAAATAAGCTACCCGCGGGTAGCTTATTTTATTTTTCTAATAGCGGGTTCTTCAACAACCTGATCTTCTGACAAATTGCTTTTCTTTTTATTCAAAAAGCTAATTTTAACGATTGATTTTGTTTGAATCATACGGATACCACCATCTTGTTCCTCATTTAGAATGATGAGGTCGGGATTATTTGGATGTGGTTTGATATAACCATATGTTGTTTCGAAAGTTGGGTTAGGTTCAATACCATTTGTTAATTGTAGGACCACAAATGATTGTTGTTGGTAAGCAAGTTCAATTTGTTTTAAAATTTCTTGATGTTTTTGTTTGGCTTTAAAGTCATCGTCTAAAAAAGCGGCTAAAAGATTTTGAGAAGAAGCTGTTAATTTCTTGGCTAATTGTTTTAAACCGTTTACGGGATTCTCTTTTACCATCATCACACCTCCAAAATTTAATCTAAACCCATTATACAGAATGTTCGCATTTCTAGTCAACAGAGGAGAGGCTCAATATTAGAGGAGGGTGAGATTCCTGTGGTATAATTAAAGGACAATTTATGAGGAGCGTTGACATGAAATTAGTTAGACTAACAACATATAATATTATTGAATTGACAACTAAGGTAAGTAGATTTAAACAATTATTACCTTTTTATAGTAATCAAGGAAAAGCGCGAAGTGTTTTTTTGAATGACCTTAGTGATAAGAGTAATCAAACTGTGGCCATTGTATCAGCTGAGGAGATTTTGGCATTAATCAGTTTTGAAGATAGAGGCACAATTTTTTATGTCACAAACTTTTTATTGAAAGATGGCCAGTTAACAAATAAAAAAGGTTTGGGTTTTTGGTTGAATTGGTTAGAAAAAACTAGCAAATTAGCTGACTATAAAGAAAACCAAATTGAATTGTCACTATATGATCAAAGTGTTATCAACAAGCTAAATGACTTGGGTTATGAAGAAGTAGACGGGCAAAGTTCATTTACTATTCTTTCAAAAAAATTAAGTTATCATACGGCTCTTATTTTAGCGGGTGGTGGGGCACGTGGGGCTTATCAAATTGGTGTTTGGAAAGCGTTGAGAGAGTTGGGGGTTGAATTTGATTTAATATGTGGCACATCAGTTGGCGCTTTAAATGGAGCGTTGATTGCGCAAGGTGAGTATGATGTGGCTGAGAATATGTGGAGTCAAATTGATACTGGTAAAATTTTGAGTTATCCAGGGTTAGAAAAAAGTGCTAATTATACGATGCAACAAAGCTTGAAGGATGTCCAAAATCTAGTGATGTCAGCTGCTAATTCGCAAGGGGTTAGTACAGAACCTTTGCGTGAAATGATTCATGACATGCTAGATGAAGAAAAAATGCACCAACAACCAAAAGATTTGTTTTTATGTACAACTCAATTGCCTAATTTTAAGGAAACAGTTATTTCGTTAAAAGAAACTGCTAAAGGTGAATTTGGCCAGTGGCTATTAGCATCATCTTCTTTTTTTCCGGCAATGGAAGCAGCAAAAATCAATGGGGGATTATATGTTGATGGTGGGTATCGCAATAATATACCTCTAGACGTTGCGTTAAACAATGGTGCAACAGAAGGGATTATTGTTAATGTTAAAGGACCAGGGATGACCAAGAATACAACAGTTCCTGATAATTTTCCGTTACGCACAATTGAAAGTAATTGGAATTTAGGGACGGTTCTATTGTTTGATGGTGCGCGATCGGAATTTAATATTCAATTAGGTTATTTAGAAACCTTGAAAAGTTACGGTAAATATATTGGACATTGGTACACGTTAGCTCATGAAATAACAGATTCTGAAGTTAAAGAGTGGCAAGCTAAATGCCGAGAAGCGATGTTGGAATCAGCTGATTTGTTAAATAATGTAGGAGACAAAGAAATTAAATCGTTAGTCTCGAAAATACGTAACTTATACAATGACCGGATGACAGAAGAACTATCAGGCTTATACCTTTTAGAGTATGTCGCAAAACAATTGGAAGTCAGTCCAATAAAGATCTATACGCTTCCTAAATTAGTAGCAGAAGTGAAGGCTAAGCTAGATGAAGGTTGGAATGCTGAGGAACGTGACCATGAGAGCATGTTGTTGTCGGTAAACGAATGGTTGCAACGGTTTGCTGAAGAAACAACCTTACCTACAGAAAAGCAGCAGATTGCAAGTTTAGCAGAGCTTCTTAAAAAAGATCAGGCGCCTGGATTTTTTGATGCGCTATGGCCAATTGCGCCACGTGTATACTTAGCGGCGCGCTTGGTTAATTACTTATCTGAAGAAGGAAAGGATGAGAAGAATGAGTCAAGAATTTAGTTATGAAATTGTTGAAGAAATTGCAGTATTGTCTGAGAATAATAAAGGTTGGACAAAGGAATTTAATCTCATTAGTTGGAACGGACGTCCACCTAAATTTGACCTGCGAGATTGGGCGCCAGGGCGTGAAAAAATGGCTAAAGGAATTACTTTGAGTAATGAGGAGTTTACAGCTTTGAAAAAAGCTTTGGAAGAGATGTAGTATTGACTTGTATAAAGAATTAAAATAACTAAAAGGCTCGTTTGTCGTAGGGTTTTGTGTTAAAATAAGAAAAAGCAATTTTCTTGTGAAAGGAACGACGAAATGACTGAAAGAGGCCTATTGATAGTTTTATCTGGACCGTCCGGTGTAGGTAAAGGAACTGTCCGCAAAGCAATATTTGAGACCGAAGGAAATGATTTTGAATATTCAATCTCAATGACAACACGCCAAATGCGTGAAGGAGAAGTTGAGGGGGAAGATTATTTCTTCCGTACTCGCGAAGAATTTGAGGAGTTAATTGCAGCAGGACAGATGTTGGAATATGCTGAGTATGCAGGTAACTATTACGGTACGCCTTTAGAGTATGTCAATCAAACCCTTGATCAAGGCAAAGATGTCTTTCTGGAAATCGAAGTTCAAGGTGCGATGAAGGTGAAAGAAAAAGCTCCTGATGGTGTCTATATTTTCTTAACGCCACCTGATCTATCAGAATTGAAATCACGTATTGTTGGTCGTGGGACAGATGAAATGTCAGTTATTGAACAACGTATGGAAATTGCAGTTTCTGAAATCGAAATGATGAGCCATTACGATTATGCAGTTGTGAACGATGAGGTTCCTCTTGCAGTTAAACGAATAAAAGATATAATACATAGTGAGCACTTACGTGTTGATCGTGTAATTCACCGTTATATTAAAATGATAAAGGAGCTGTAACCAATATGATGCTTAAACCGTCAATTGATTCATTATTAGAAAAAGTAAATTCAAAATATTCATTAGTTATTTTGGCAAGTAAACGTGCCCACGAATTAGAGGCAGGAGCGACACCGATGACTGAAGAGTTTGAATCTGTTAAACACGTTGGACAAGCTTTAGAGGAAATTGAAGCTGGCGATGTAATTGTTGATCCAAATCCAGAATTAAAGCGTGAGCTTTTAAAACGCAAAGAAGAAGAGCGTAAAGCAATCGCTGAACATGAACAAGCTGAATTAGAAGCGCGCATTCGCATGGAACAACCTATTCAATAATTATCTAAAAGATTAGCTCTTAGCTAATCTTTTTTCTTTTTTAATAATCTGTGAACTTCTTTAAAGAAGGGCAAGAAAACAAGACAAAACCGCCTTTTTTTAGTAAAATAAGAGAGTTAGAGTAACCTGTCGAGAATGGAGGAGTAAGATGATTTATGTTGCAGAAGTAATCGTTGATGTACCAAGCATGCAAACGGATAATGCCTATAGTTATCTTATTCCTGATTCGTTAGGTGATGAGGTCAAAGTAGGCATGCGTGTTGAGGTTCCTTTCGGTAAAGGTAATCGTCATGTTCAAGGTTTTGTTTTAGGGACGCATTATTATCAAAGTTTAGCTGAGTTGGATAATCATGATATGAAAGAAATTGTATCGGTATTGGACTTAGCACCTGTTTTAAATGATGAGATGTTAGCGTTGGCAGATGAAATGGCAAAGTCAACGTTCGCGTTTAAAATCACTTGCCTACAAACGATGCTACCAAGCGTGATGCGCGCCTCGTATGAAAAGTTTTTAGTGAAAAAATCAGAATTGCCAGCAGATATCGAATTACAACTTTTTGCTGGTCGTCATGAAGTCAATTGGGATGAAGCGGTAGCCAGTGACTTTTTCCCTCGTTTGATGGGTCTTCGTCAGAAAGAAAGTATTGATGTCCGCTATGAAGTGAAAAAACGAAACCGAAGTAAAGTCATTCAAGGTTTTCAAGGGAAATTAGGCGTGGAAGAGTATCACGAAGCGCAAAAAGGGTTACGCAAAGGGTCTACTCAAAAAGAAAATCTATTATTATTCCTACAAGATAGTCCTGCGGATAAAGTTTGGTCAATCAAAGAAGTAGAAGAAGAATTTGGGATTAGTCGTAATACGGTTAAAGCAGGAGAAAAAAGTGGTTGGTTGGAGATTGTAGAGATTGAATTACAACGTGATCCGTATGCAGACCGCATTTTTGAAGCGGATTACCATAAACAATTAAATGATGAACAGCAATCCGCATTCAATCAAATCACTGCCTCTATGGCAAGTGAATCGCATGATACGTTCTTATTACAAGGTGTAACCGGTAGTGGTAAAACAGAAGTTTACTTACAAGTTATTGCGGAAGCATTGGAGCAAGGCCAAAGTGCAATCATGCTAGTGCCTGAAATTTCATTAACGCCTCAAACAGTCAATCGTTTCAAACGTCGCTTTGGTGATGAAGTAGCTGTTTTACACAGTGGCTTATCAACTGGAGAGAAGTATGATGAATGGCGTAAAATCGAACGTAAAGAAGCGCGTGTCGTAGTAGGTGCCCGTTCGGCGATTTTTGCTCCCTTAGAAAATTTAGGTGTCATTGTTATCGATGAGGAACATGAATCTAGCTATAAGCAAGATGAATCACCTCGTTATCACGCCAGAGATTTAGCACAGTGGCGGGCTGAGAAACATCAATGTCCTGTTGTATTAGGGAGTGCTACCCCTTGTTTAGAATCAAGAGCGCGTGCGCAAAAAGGTGTTTACCAATGGCTACAATTAAATCAACGGGCAGTAAGTGCAGCGCAATTACCTAGTGTATCAGTTGTTGATTTGAGAGTAGAAGCGGCAAAAGGTCAGATGCAATCCTTTTCTGAAACCTTGCTGACTAAGATTCAAGATCGTTTAGATAAAAATGAACAAAGTGTTTTGATGTTAAATCGACGTGGGTATTCTTCCTTCGTGATGTGTCGTGATTGTGGTTTTGTCTTGCCTTGTCAAAATTGTGATATTTCCCTAACACTCCATATGGATAGCAAAAAAATGAAATGTCATTATTGCGGTCATGAAGAAGGCATTCCCAATGTTTGTCCAAGTTGTAACGGTCATAAGATTCGGTATTTTGGAACAGGTACACAAAAAGTTGAAGAAGAATTAAAAGAACTCTTCCCAGAAGCTCGTATTTTGAGAATGGACGTGGATACGACCAGACGTAAAGGTGCGCATGAAAAATTGTTAGAACAATTTGGGAATCACGAAGCAGATATTCTGTTAGGAACACAAATGATTGCCAAAGGCTTAGATTTTCCAGAAGTCACATTAGTCGGGGTATTAAATGCAGATACAGCATTAAACTTGCCTGATTTTCGTTCAGCGGAAAAAACCTTTCAATTACTAACACAAGTTAGTGGACGTGCAGGACGTGCCGAAAAAGCAGGTGAAGTGGTGATTCAAACGTTTAATCCGGATCATTATGCCATTCAGTATGCCCAAGAGCAAAACTATGAAGGGTTTTATAAAAGAGAAATGGTGACTCGTCATCAAGGAAATTATCCACCATTTTTTTATACAGTCCAAATTGTCGCTAGCCATGAAGATGAAAATATGGCTGCCAAGAAAATGTATCAGATTGTTTTAGAGTTACAAAAAGTGTTAAGTCCAAATAGTATTATTTTAGGACCAACACCAAAAACGGTGGCACGAGTTAATAATCGTTACTTTTATCAAGTTGTCTTGAAATACAAACAAGAACCTGCCTTAAATGAGGCATTACGAAAAATATTAAATGACAGTCAATTAGATATTCGTCAAGGGTTGAAAATTACTATTGATGTTGAACCGCAACAATTTATTTAACTAAAAAAGAAATGAGTGAATCCTATGCCATACCCAATAGTTCTTTATCCTAATAAAATTTTAGAAACACCGACGAAAGAAGTTGTTGAAATTACAGATGAACTGATTGAAATGTTGGATGGGATGAGAGAAACGATGATTGCTCATGACGGCATTGGTATTGCAGCTCCGCAAATTGGTCAAAGTTTACGAGTTGCCTTGGTTGAAATTGATGAAGAATCAGGTTTGTTTGAGATGATTAATCCGAAAATTATCAAAGCAAAAGGAAAAGACATTGATGTTGAGGGTTGCTTAAGTTTTCCAGAGGTTTATGGAACGGTAGAACGTGCCAAAGAAATTATTGTTCGTTATTTCGATCGTGAAGGTGAAGAGTATGAAGTGACAGCAACAGAATATTTCGCGCGTGCCATTCAACATGAATTAGAACACTTAGATGGTAAATTGTTTACCGATAAAATTATTGATAAAATTGCACCAGAAGATTTAGATGCTTACATGGAGGAGAGATTAAATGACTAAAATAGTTTTTATGGGAACACCAGGTTTTTCAGCGCCTATCTTAGATGGGTTGATTGAAGAAGGTTATGATGTGGTCGCCGTAGTGACTCAACCAGATCGTCCAGTGGGGCGTAAACGTCTATTAACTCCGACGCCAGTCAAAGCAAGAGCGCTTGTTCATGGCTTGGATGTTTTACAGCCGGAAAAAATTTCAGGTTCCCCAGAAATGGAACGGGTGATAGCTTTAGAACCAGATTTGATCGTAACGGCAGCATTTGGTCAGTTTTTACCGGAAAAATTATTGCAAGCGCCAAAACATGGGGCGATTAATGTCCATGCCTCTTTGCTACCTAAATATCGTGGTGGAGCACCAGTTCATTATTCGATTATTGATGGGCAACCGGAAACGGGTGTGACGATTATGGAAATGATTAAAAAAATGGATGCTGGCGATATTATTAGTCAAGAAGCGATTACTATTACGGATGAAGATAATGTTGGGACGATGTTTGATAAATTGAGTGATTTAGGTCGAAAATTATTAATTAAAACATTGCCTGGTTATTTGGCTGGATCGATTGAAACAAAAGGTCAAGATGAAGAAGAGGTGACTTTCTCTCCGAATATCACTCGTGAAGAAGAAGCAATTGACTGGAATAAGAACGCGACAGCAGTTTGGAATCAAGTTCGCGGGATGAATCCTTGGCCGGTTGCCCATACCGTTTTTGAAGAGGCTCGCTGGAAGTTGTTTGAGGTTGAAGTCTTACCAGAAGAAAAGACAACTGAAATGCCGGGAACAATTATTAAAATAGACAAGAAAAACTTATGGATTGCTTGTGGTGAAGGGACCGTTTTAGCGGTGAAAGAAATTCAACCGGCTGGCAAGGGGAAATTGTCGGTAACAGAGTTCTTAAATGGATCAGGCAAATCAATCGAGATGGGACAAGTGGTAGGACATGGCTAAAAAAATTCCAGTAAAAATTAAACACAGTGCTCGCTTTGCGGCGATGAATGCATTAGTTAAAGTAGCGAATCGCCAAGCGTATTCGAATTTATTAATTAACCAAATTTTAAATGAATCACAATTAAGTGAAAAAGATGGTCGTTTGATGACGGAAATTGTTTATGGAACGATTAGTCGCCGTTTAACTTTGGAGTATGGTTTAGCCCCGTTTATTGCTAAAGCTAAAAAAGTTGAACCATGGGTCTATCAATTGTTACTGTTATCTCTTTATCAATTAGAATATTTAGACCGCGTGCCTGAACACGCGATTGTTGATGAAGCGGTTGAAATCGCTAAAGCGCGTGGCAATATTGGTGCTAGTCGATTTGTGAATGGTGTTTTAAGAACAATTCAACGGGAAGGTGTGCCAAGTCCGGAGTTGATTAAGGACCCAGTAGAACGTCTATCAGTTGAAATCAGCATGCCTAAATGGTTAGTGGAACAGTTTATTTCTGAAATTGGCTTTGAAGAAACTAAAAAATTAGGGCAGTCATTATTTACGCCAAGTAAGGTTAGTGCGCGTGTTAATACAGATTTAACGACGAGAGAACTGGTACTAACGGAACTTTCTGATGATGGTTTAGAAGTAGTGGCTAGTGATTTATCACCAGTTGGAGTCGTTGGTAAAAAAGGGTTCCTAGCAGGCAGTTGGTTATCTAAAGAAGGACAATTAACCGTTCAAGACGAAACCTCAATGCTAGTGGCACCGAGTATGCAAGTAGAAGCGCACCATCAAGTATTAGATGCTTGTGCTGCTCCAGGGGGCAAAACAACGCATATTGCAAACTACATTGATGTTTTAGAAGGTGGAAAGATTACTGCCTTAGATATTCACGAACACAAAGTAAAATTGATTATGGATAACGCTGAACGTTTGCAGGTATCCGAAAGAATCGAAGCTCATGTCTTAGATGCCCGCAAAGTTTCGGAGAAATTTGAAGATGAAACATTTGACCGTATTTTAGCGGATGTCCCGTGTTCGGGGTTAGGGTTATTGCGACGTAAACCAGATATTAAATATAGTAAACAAGCCAGTGATTTTGCTAACTTACCAAAAATTCAACTAGAAATCCTATCAAGTTTAGCACCGAAATTAAAACAATCGGGTATAATGACATATAGCACATGTACGGTGTCGCAAGCTGAAAATCAACAAGTGATTGCTGCGTTCTTAGAAGAACATCCTGAGTTTGAAGCGATTGATGTTAAAGGTGCTGAGTCATTACAACAAAATGAACCATTTCCAAGTGTGACAATTTATCCCCATGATTATCAAACAGATGGCTTTTTCATCTGTTGTTTAAAACGTAAATAATAAGTCAGTTCATAAACGAGGTGAAAGCATGAAAATACAATTTATAACAGATGTTGGCAGACGTCGCCGCACCAATCAAGACAGCGCAGGTTTTTGCGAAAATAAAGCGGGGGTTACTTTAGCTCTTGTAGCCGATGGTATGGGTGGTCACCAAGCCGGTGATATCGCTAGCAGTATGCTGATTGAAACGTTAGTTGCTGCTTGGAAGTCTAGCGAACTAAAAGAAACGACAAAAATTACTTCTTGGTTGAAAGAGACGATTCAAGCCGCAAATGAAGCAATCCATAAAAAGGGTCAAGAAAATGAAGAGATGGCTGGTATGGGGACAACTCTAGTAGCTGTCGTTGTATTGCCAGGTGAATGTCTAGTAGCGCACGTTGGAGACAGTCGTGTTTATTTACTGCGCGAACAAGGGATTAACCAGTTAACAGAGGATCATTCATTGGTTCATGAACTAGTGAAGTCTGGTGAAATAACGGAAGAAATGGCGGCTAACCATCCTCGTCGTAATGTTTTAACACGTTCGGTTGGAGGACAAAGTACAGTTGAGGTAGATGTTACGACTTTGGTACTTGAAAATGGCGATACATTATTATTGTGTTCAGATGGTTTAACCAATATGGTGGCAAATGATGACATTTTAGCGATTGTTGAAACAAAAGAAGATGTCGATGAAGCGTTACATGAATTAGTGAATCACGCTAATGAGGCGGGTGGGGCAGATAATATTACTGCTTTATTAATGAAAATAAGTGATGTCAAGGAGGTGCTAACGCATGGTTAAAGTGGGACATAAAATAAATGATCGTTATAAAGTGATTGGTAATGTTGGTAGTGGTGGTATGGCCAATGTTTTCTTAGCAGAAGATTTAATTTTAGAACGCGAAGTAGCTGTGAAGATGTTACGTTTTGACTTCCAAAATGACCAAATCGCAATTCGTCGTTTCCAAAGAGAAGCGTTAGCCGCCTCTGAATTAGTTCATCCGAATATTGTAGGCGTTTATGATGTTGGTGAAGAAGATGGCATGCAATATTTAGTAATGGAATATGTCAAAGGGACAGATTTGAAACAGTATATTAAAAAGAATCATCCGTTATCGATTGAAACGGTCGTGCGTATTATGGAGCAAGTTTTATCAGGAGTCTCGTTAGCCCATAAACACCACATCATCCATCGTGATTTAAAACCACAAAACATTTTAATGGACGAAGCAGGTAATGTTAAAATTGCCGATTTTGGGATTGCGGTTGCTTTAAGTGAGACATCGTTAACTCAAACTAACACGTTATTGGGATCAGTTCACTATTTATCACCAGAACAAGCACGTGGTGGAATGGCAACGCGTCAATCAGATATTTACGCGTTAGGTATTATTTTGTATGAATTATTAACTGGTCGCGTGCCATTTGATGGTGAATCTGCCGTATCAATTGCACTGAAGCATTTCCAAAGTGAAGTGCCATCTGTACGTGCCATGAATGTTTCAATTCCTCAAGCGCTTGAAAATGTTATATTGCATGCAGCAGCGAAAGATCCAAAAGATCGATATTTAACTGCCAACGATATGGAATTGGACATTTCGACTGCTTTGGATTCTGCAAGAAGAGATGAACCAGTTTTTGTTCCGAAACACTTATCTATGGATGAAACGAAAGTTCTAAGCCCGATTACGGAAAGTGATATTCCAGAATCTTTTAGACATATGTCCGCTGAAAAAGAAGAAAAAGTAGTGACCTCTAAAAAAACACCAGTTGTTGAAGAGGAAGAAGAGCCAAAGAAAAAACGTAAATGGCCTTGGATTTTATTATTATTGATTTTGGCGGGTGTTGGCCTAGGGTATCTTGGTTTATCCGGAAATAAACCCATCAAAATGCCGGATTTAAAAGACAAAACAGTGTCTGAAGCAAGACGTGAGTTGACGGCACTGGGATTAAAAGTCGACGAGGATATTGTGGAAGTCCCAGATGAAGAAATTGAGGCTGGAAACGTTGTTCGCACAATTCCAAAAGCTGGTGTTGAAGTAAAAAAAGGTCGTGAGATTAAACTTTATATTAGTAGTGGAACAAAGAAAATCATGTTAAAAGATTACGAAAATAAAAAGTATGATGACGTTTATGAAGAGCTAATTGCATTAGGTTTTGGAGATAAGCAAATAGTTAAGAAAAAAGAAGGATCAGAAGATGTTGAAGAAGGTTACATCATTTCTCAGTCACCTAAAGATGGGAAAGAAGTTGATCCATCAGAAGATGAAATTGAATTAGTCGTGAGTACCGGAAGTGAATTAGTTAAATTAGATGATTACGTTGGTATGAGCTATGAAGCAGCCTATGATCAGTTGATTGCCCTAGGATTTTCTGGTAGTCAGATTTTAAGAAATGATGAGACCTCTGATGAGGTGGAAGCTGGTGTTGTAATGAAGTCAACGCCAGGTTCCCAAGCAAGTGTGAACCCGAATAAAGATACAGTTGAGTTGACTGTTAGTAAGGGTGCTAAAAGTTTCGGTTTAAGAAACATGGAAGGTTACACTAAAGCACAAGCTCATAAATACTTAGAAGACAAAGGTTTAATAGCTAAAGAAGCGCCATCTGAGTATTCAGATACCGTACCATTTGGTAGTGTCATTTCTCACACGCCAGATGGTGGAACAGAACTTTACAAAGGTGACTCGGTTACCTTAGTTATTTCTAAGGGACCAGAACCTAAAGAAGAGACAGAGGCTACAGAGAAAGAAGAAGCACTGGATACAGAAGTTAATCCATTTGGATAAAATAAAAAGCAGCTTATCGCTAGATAAGCTGCTTTTTGCGTTGATATGACTTGAAAAATCAGGTGATATTAAGTAGAGTGAAGAGAGAAGGATTGTGGAGGTGCGATTTGCAAAAAGGCCAGATTAGAAAAGCGTTAAGCGGTTTTTACTATATTTATTCAGAAGGTGAAACTTATCAAACGAGAGGACGAGGGAATTTGCGTAATCGCAAAATCACTCCCTTGGTTGGAGATTGGGTAGAATTTGAGAGCGACAACTTAATAGAAGGTTACTTGTTGGATGTTTTGCCACGAGATAATCAATTAGTCCGCCCAGCAGTTGCCAATGTTGATCAAGGCGTTATTGTAATGAGCTGTGTGGAACCTAATTATTCGTTAAATCTTTTGGATCGTTTTTTAGTAACGTTAGAGTATGAGCAGATTAAACCATTAATCTACTTTACTAAGGTCGATCTCTTGGATGATGCAGCGTATCAAGAGGTACGACAAGTGAAAGCAGTCTATGAGAAAATTGGCTACCAAGTGTTCTTGCCAAATCAAACATCAAACGACCAAGCAATTAAAGAATTAGTAGAGCTTTTCGAAGGGAAGTTAACGGTCTTTATGGGCCAAACAGGTGCAGGGAAATCAACCCTACTTAATAATATTTCGCCGGAATTAGCCTTGAAGACTGGAGAAATTTCAAGTTCACTAGGGCGTGGTCGTCATACGACACGTCATGTGGAGTTGATCCCATTGAATGGTGGTCTAGTAGGTGATACGCCAGGGTTTAGTGCAATTGATTTTACAGAGATTGAAAATACCGAATTAACGGCACAATTTCCTGAAATTTTAAAAGCATCTGAAGGCTGTAAGTTTCGAGAGTGTTTGCATATCCATGAGCCAAAATGCCAGGTTAAGTTAGAGCTAGAGAATGGAACCGTTGAAGAAAGTCGTTATAAGAATTATTGTCAGTTTTTATCAGAGATTGAAAATCGTAAGCCGGTTTATGGAAAAAACAAAAAATAATAACCAACGAGGAGAATGAACATGAAGATAGCCCCATCAATTTTAAGTGCAGATTTTGCGAATTTAGAGCGTGATGTTAAGTTAGTTGAAGCAGGCGGAGCAGATTATATCCATGTAGACGTTATGGATGGTCAGTTTGTGCCAAACATTACCTTAGGCCCAAATATCGTGTCGGCGTTACGCCCAGTGACACAATTACCGTTAGATGTGCACTTGATGATTACGGAACCTGAACGTTATGTTGAGAATTTTGCAAAAGCGGGTGCCGATATTATTGTGGTTCATCAAGAGAGTACGAATCACTTGCACCGCGTTTTACAAATGATTAAAAATGCAGGCGTGAAATCGGGAGTTGTTATCAATCCAGCAACGCCAGTTTCAGCGATTAAAGAAGTGCTTGAAATGGTTGATTTAGTTCTTGTGATGACGGTTAATCCAGGTTTCGGAGGTCAAGCCTTTATTCCGTCATGTTTAGCTAAAATTGAAGAGTTAAGTGAATTGCGTCAAACAAATGGCTATGCATATGAAATTGAAGTAGATGGTGGCATTGTTCCAGAAACGGCAACATTGTGTGCCCAAGCTGGAGCAGATGTCTTTGTAGCGGGATCATATGTTTATAATTCAGAAGATCCGAATGGACAAATTGCATTAATTCGTAAAGCGATTGAGTCATAATATGATGAAGCAGATTATTATTGTAGCGGGTGGATCACCTAAATATTGGCCAGAAATGTCTAGTTATAAAAAGAATGAAACATTTTGGGTTGGTGTCGACCGGGGTGCGTGGTTTTTACTGGAAAATGGTATCACACCGGATTATGCTGTTGGAGATTTTGATTCTTTGTCGGTGGAAGAGTTTAAAACCATTTCTGAAGTAGTTTCGGAAGTGGTAAAAGCACCGAGAGAAAAAGATGAGACAGATACACAACTTGGTTTGAAAATAGCGATGTCTGAATGTGATGATTGCCCTATTATTTTAATTGGTGCAACAGGTGGTCGCATGGATCATTTAATGGCAAATTTTTGGTTGATGTTGGAGCCGCGTTTTCAAGAAATTAGCCAACGGTTTATGATAAAAGACAATCAGAATAGCATTACGTTTTATCAGTCGGGGAGTCACGTTGTTGAAAAAGAAGGAGATAAAGATTATTTAGGTTTCCTTTGTGTGACGCCGGTAGCTGATTTGACGCTTAGAGGAGTTAAGTACCCGCTGAATAATTATCAAGCGGCGTATCCGATTAGTTTTGCAAGTAATGAATTTATTGAAGGTTACGCTAATTTTGAGTTTTCTTCAGGCGTGGTCGTAGTTGTTCAAAGTAAAGACAAATAAAAAAAGCGTCGCAAGATATCTTGCGACGCTTTTTTAGTGTTTAATTAGAATTATACACGTTCAACTTTACCTGATTTTAAAGCACGAGTTGATACCCAAACTTTTTTAGGTTTACCATCTACTAAGATTCTAACTTTTTGTAGGTTAGGTTTCCAAGTACGTTTTGATGCGTTCATTGCGTGAGAGCGTGAGTTACCACTTCTAGACTTACGTCCAGTAATATAACATTCTTTTGCCATGATATTGGCCTCCTTTACACTGGAATTCAAACAGATCTCTGCTGTTCATACTAGAATAATTTACCATAGAAATAGTGTCATTGCAAGATGTTTTTCAGTGTGGGAGGAATAAAAGTCTGCTACGTGAAATAACTGGTGAAAACTATGAGAATGTTCCAAAAAGGTCAAATAAACTTTCAAAAAACCCCTTGCTATGATAAAATAATAGAAGAAAATGAGCAAACTAGCTCAAAGGAGGCATTAACTATGGCTGTTAAAATAAAAACACAAGCAGGCACTATCGAAATTAGTAATGAGGTTATTGCTACAGTAGTTGGCGGAGCAGCAACAGATATCTATGGTATCGTGGGTATGGCTAGTAAAAACCAAATCAAAGATAACTTAAATGATATTTTACGCAAAGAAAACTATTCTCGTGGCGTCGTAGTTCGTCAAGAAGAAAACGGCGTTGGAATTGACGTCTACACAATTGTAAGTTATGGTACTAAAATATCAGAAGTTAGTCGTAACGTTCAAGAAAGTGTGAAATATAACCTAGAAACAATGCTAGGCGTTACTGCAAACTCAGTAAATGTACTTGTACAAGGTGTACGTGTCCTACCGGAATAAGCTTTGTCTGGTAGTCATTCTAAGGAGGATAATTAAGTGAAAGTTACAGCAATAACAAGTGATCAGTTTCAGCAAATGGTTCAAGCTGGTTCAGATCGATTAGATAAAAATGCAGAATATGTTAACCAATTAAATGTATTCCCTGTGCCCGATGGTGATACAGGTACTAATATGAATTTATCAATGACAAGTGGTGCTGAAGCAGTTGCTTCTAGCTTGTCTGAAAATGTGGGCGAATTAGCTCAAGTTTTATCAAAAGGATTATTGATGGGAGCTCGTGGTAACTCAGGAGTTATCTTATCGCAATTATTCCGTGGATTCTCAAAAGAAATCCCTGAAGTAAAAGACTTAACAGCGAAAGAATTAGCTGCTGCTTTTACTAATGGTGTAGAAACTGCTTATAAAGCAGTGATGAAGCCAGTTGAAGGAACAATCTTAACAGTTGCTCGTCTTGCAGCAGTTGCCGGTGAAGAAAAAGCTTTAGAAACTGATGACTGTGTTGAAGTTATGCAAGCAGTTGTTGACGGTGGACAAGTTGCTTTAGATGGTACGCCAGATTTATTACCTGTTTTAAAAGAAGTTGGCGTAGTTGATAGTGGTGGACAAGGTCTATTATTTATCTATGAAGGCTTCTTAGAAGTTTTATCTGGAAAAGTTGTTGAGAAAGTCTATCAACCAAACCCAGCTCAAATGACTGATATGGTTAATGCTGAACATCACCGTAGTGTGGCTGGACACGTGGCAACTGAAGATATTACCTTTGGTTATTGTACAGAAATCATGGTTAAAATTGGTGAAGGCGAAACCGTTGATAGCGAATTTGATTATGATACATTCCGTAACTACTTAAACGAATTAGGTGATTCATTGTTAGTTGTTGCTGATGATGAGATTATCAAAGTACACGTTCATACTGAAACCCCTGGTGAAGTCATGAACTATGGTCAAAAATTTGGTTCATTAGTTAAAATCAAAGTTGATAACATGCGTTTACAACATGATACGATTTTAGAAAATGAAAAAAATGATACGCCAAAAGAAAAAGCACCAGCGAAACCTTACGGCATTATTGCAATTGCTGCAGGTAAAGGTGTTCAAGAATTATTCACAAGCATGGGAGCGAACCACATTATTAGTGGTGGACAAACAATGAACCCAAGTACTGAAGATATTCTGAAAGCAATCGAAGAAGTGAATGCTGAAAAAGTCATCATTTTACCAAATAATAAAAATATCTTCATGGCTGCAGATGCGGCTGCTGAAGTTAGTGAAATTCCAGTAGCAGTTGTTCCTGCGAAAACAATCTCACAAGGTATGACAGCAATGTTAGGCTTCAATGATCAAATGTCTCTTGAAGAAAATAAAGAAGCAATGATCAACATGTTAGATGAAGTGAAGAGTGGTCAAGTAACAACGGCTGTGCGTGACACTAACATTGATGGTATTGAAATTAAAGAAAATCATTTCATCGGAATGCTTGAAGGAAAAATCGTTGTTTGCCAACCTGAGTTAGCAGCAACAGCTATTTCAACATTAGAAAAAATGATTGATGAAGACAGTGAAATCGTGACGATCATCATTGGTGAAGATGGTAATCAAGAAGAAGCAGAAGCTTTAGAAGCAGCTGTTTTAAATATTGATAGTGATCTTGAAGTTGAGATTCACCAAGGGGACCAACCGGTTTACCCTTACTTATTCTCAGTAGAATAAAAAATCTGAAAAGGCCAAACTTGACGTTTGGCTTTTTTGTTTTGTTTTTAAAAGAGTGATACAATAAGTTTCGAAATGATGACAGACTGATAAAGGAAATGTGGCAATAATGGAAGAAAAAAATCGTGGAAAGAAACATGTAGCCTTTCCAAGGTATCAACAAGTTGCGTTGGAAATAGCAGAACGAATTGTTGAAAATCGTTATAAATTTGGAGAAAAAATTCACGCTCGTTCAACCCTTGCAAGTAATTTTAATGTTTCACCTGAAACAGCTCGTAAAGCAATTAATGTGCTGGTTGATTTGGATATCATGGAAGTTCGCCATGGTAGCGGTTCTTACGTTGCCTCGCGTGAAAATGCTCAGCGCTTTGTAGAAAAATATAAACATGTTCAATCAGTACAAGAAGTGAAAAAGGATATTTTAGAAAGTGTTACTCGACAAAAAGAAGAATTAAATCATTTTTCAGAGCTATTGAATGATCTAGTAAGTCAAACTAGTAAGGTCCATCATATGTTACCGTTTGCTCCTTATGAGTTAATTATTACTTCAGAGGCGGTTCAAGTAGAAAAAAGTATTGTAGAATTGAATATTTGGCAAGAAACAGGAGCAACGATTGTTGCCATTCAAACGGGGTCAGAACTTCTAGTTTCACCCGGACCATATGCTAAAATCAAAGAAAATGATACGATTTATTTTGTGGGTGATGAAAGCGCCTTACAACGCATGACTAGTTACTTCTATCCGAATAACTAATGTAAAAACAAGACTTATAGCGGTTTCTATGAGTCTTTTTCTTTTGACACAAGTGACCATACGATGTTACGGTTGTATGGTCACTTTGGTTTATTAGAAAACCAGAAGTAAGTTTTAAAAGGGGTGTTAGTTTGAGTAAGGTACAAGTGGAGAACCTAACGAAAGTGTTTGGTAAAAAAAGTCAACAAGCACTAGCAATGGTTAAAGAAAACAAAAGCAAAGATGAGATTATGGATGCGACTGGTGCAACCGTGGGAGTGTATGATGCCAGCTTCGAAGTGGAAGAAGGAGAAATATTTGTTATCATGGGCCTTTCAGGAAGTGGTAAATCAACACTGATTAGACTACTGAATCGATTAATTGAACCGTCATCAGGCCACATCTACATTGATGGTGAAGATGTTTCTAAAATGAATAAAGATCTTCTGCGTGATGTGCGTCGTCATAAAATCAATATGGTATTTCAAAACTTTGGTTTATTTCCCCACAGAACGATTTTGGAAAATACCGAATATGGCTTAGAAGTTCGTGATGTTCCTAAAGCGGAGCGAACTGCTAAGGCGGAGAAAGCGCTAGATAATTCAGGATTACTATCGTTTAAAAATCAATATCCTGATCAATTATCAGGGGGAATGCAACAACGAGTTGGTTTGGCGCGTGCTCTAGCTAACGATCCAGAAATTTTATTAATGGATGAAGCATTTTCTGCATTGGATCCTTTGATTCGTCGTGAAATGCAAGATGAATTGATTGAGTTACAAGCAAAAGTTCAAAAAACAATTATCTTTATTACGCATGATTTAAATGAGGCTTTAAGAATAGGTGACCGGATTGCCTTAATGAAAGATGGTCAAATCATGCAAATTGGAACAGGGGAAGAAATCTTAACAAATCCTGCTAATGAATTTGTTCGTGAATTTGTTGAAGATGTCGATCGTTCTAAAGTATTGACTGCTCAAAATATTATGGTACCGGCTTTAACGACGAATGTTGAAATTGATGGTCCGAATGTCGCGTTACAAAGAATGCGTAAAGAAGAAGTGAGTATGCTCTTAGCGGTTGACCGTAAGCGTAAATTAAAAGGTAGTTTGACGGCAGAATCAGCACGTGATGCTAGAAAAAATAATTTGACGATTAAAGAAGTTATTGATAAAAATGTTCAAAAAGTTCATCCGGATACACTAATAACGGACATGTTTGATTTGATTTATGATTCACCCACGCCTTTAGCGGTAGTAGATGATGAAGATCGTTTGATTGGAGTAGTCATCAGAGGTAGTGTTATTGGTGCGTTGACTGATACAGATCATGATGCTGAAGTGTCAGTAGAGGAAGTGGGAGGTGTTGCAAATGCTTAATATTTTACAATCACCTATTCCAGTTGCAGAATGGGTTACCACTGCAACCGATTGGTTAACGAATACCTTTTCAGGTTTATTTTCTGTTTTACAAAAATCTGGCCAATGGGTAATGGAGCTTATGACTAATTCATTGCTCTTTGTTCCGCCTTTAGTGATGATTGCTCTTTTAACGATTATTGCCTATGTAATTTCTAAACGTAAAATAGGATTAACTAGTTTTACACTATTGGGCTTATTGTTTATTTATAACCAAGGTTTATGGTCTGAGCTAATGAGTACTGTAACCTTAGTGATTATCTCAAGTTTAGTTTCAATTATAATTGGGGTGCCATTGGGTGTCTTAATGGCAAAAAGTAATAAAGCGCAAAGTATTATTACGCCGATTTTAGATTTCATGCAAACAATGCCAGGTTTTGTCTATTTGATTCCGGCAGTTGCATTCTTTGGAATCGGGATGGTACCAGGTGTTTTTGCATCAGTGATTTTTGCTTTACCTCCAACAGTCAGAATGACAAATCTGGGGATCAGACAAGTGCCAACTGAACTAGTTGAAGCGTCAGATTCTTTTGGTAGCACGGGTAAACAAAAATTGTTTAAGTTAGAATTGCCACTTGCTAAAAGTACAATTTTGGCAGGGATTAACCAAACTATCATGTTAGCGTTATCGATGGTTGTTATTGCATCGATGATAGGAGCTCCTGGCTTAGGTCAAGGCGTCCTTTCGGCTGTACAACGTTCACAAGTCGGCAGCGGTTTTGTAAATGGTTTAGCGCTCGTTATATTGGCTATTATTATGGATCGCTTTACGCAACACTTAAATCCAAAAGAACGACGTACAACAAGTGAAACAGCTAGTAAGAAAAAGAAAATGTTGACGCGGTTGTTAACATTAGTTGCTCTTTTAGCTATTGGTGGAGCGGCACTATCATCTTTTGTAGGTAAAAAAAATCAGGAAGTGACGTTGGCTTACGTTGAATGGGATACCGAAATTGCCTCAACAACGGTTGTGTCTGAAGTATTAAAAGACATGGGATATGATGTGAAAATGACTCCACTTGATAGTGCGATTATGTGGGAGGCTGTTGCTAACGGAGAAGCCGATGGGATGGTAGCTGCTTGGTTGCCGGGCACACATGGTTCTCAATATGATAAGTTTAAGGATAAGTTAGATGATTTAGGACCTAACTTGGATGGCGGTGCCCGTTTAGGTTTAGTGGTTCCAAGTTACATGGCTGTTAACTCAATCGACGAGTTAACAACTGAAGGTAAACAGCAAGTTGTTGGAATAGAACCTGGTGCCGGTGTGGTAGCAGCAGCTGAAGAGACAATGGCTGAATATGCTAATTTATCAGACTGGAATCTAGTGTCATCTTCAAATGGGGCGATGACAACGGAATTAGCGAAAGCAATCAAAAATAAAGAAGAAATTGTCATTACCGGATGGTCTCCACATTGGATGTTTTCTAGATATGATTTGAAATATTTAGAAGATCCTAAAGGAACTATGGGTGGCGATGAAAGTATTAAGACGATGGTCCGTAAAGGATTAGAAAAAGATCGTCCAGAAGTGTACCAAGTACTAGATAATTTTAATTGGGAGTTAGCTGATATTGAATCGGTTATGCTTGCTATTGAAAAGGGTGAAAAGCCAGCAGATGCTGCTCGTCACTGGATAGACAATCATCAAGAACTTGTTGAGAGTTGGAAAAAAGCTTAGTCATTTGACTAAGCTTTTTATTGTGAAGTGAAGTTTACTAATTTCTATATCATGCTAGATTAAGGTATAATAAGGTCATAATAAATTTGAGCGAGGAGGATAGATTATGAAACGATTAACTGATTCAGTAACAGTGTTAGCTGGCGTGGGACCAAAGCGTGCCGAAAGTTTAGCGACATTGGGTATTGAAACAATTGAAGATTTAGTGACATACTATCCTTTTCGATATGATGACATTCAAGAAAAAGCTTTAGATGAGATTTTAGATCAAGAGAAAGTGGTCTTGAAAGGTGTTGTGATTGGGGAGCCAATAGTTTCGTACTATGGCTATCGTAAAAACCGTCTTAGTTTCAAGTTAATGCTCGAACATGCGGTTGTCAGCGTTAGTTTTTTCAATCAACCGTATTTAAAAAGTAAAGTAATAGCTAATGAAGAAATGGCTATCTATGGTAAATGGGATGCCAAACGAAAAACGTTAATGGGAATGAAAATTATTGCCAGTAAAGAAGCGGGGCAGGATTTTTCACCGATCTACCATGTGAATAAAAGTGTCCGTCAAAATACGTTAGTGGATTTGATTAAAGTAGCTTTTGAAGAATATGGTGACTTGATAGAAGAATGGTTACCAGCTGGATTGATAAATAAATATCAACTTATGTTACGACCCGAAGCGGCAAGGCAAATGCATTTTCCGGATTCTATCCAACAAAGCCAAGGAGCACGTCGTCGTTTGATTTTTGAAGAATTTTTTGAGTTTCAAATGAGATTACAACAATTACGTCATCAAGAGCGTGAATTAGGTGATGGTCAAGAAATACTATATGATGTGAAGCAACTAAAAGCTTTTACAGATAGCTTGCCATTTGAATTAACGGATGCTCAAAAACGAGTGACAAACGAAATCTGCCGTGACATGCGTAGTCACAAGCACATGTTGCGCTTGCTACAAGGGGATGTAGGTAGTGGGAAGACAGTCGTTGCCGCCATTGTTCTATATGCAGCTGTAACTGCAGGTTTCCAAGGTGCGCTAATGGTACCAACCGAGATTTTAGCAGAACAGCACCTCGAAAGTTTATTTGGGTTATTCGCCAAAACAGATGTAACGGTTAAGTTGTTAACAGGTTCAACGAAAGCGAAAGAACGACGTGAGATTTTAGCCGATTTAGCGGCTGGCAAGGTTGATATTATTGTTGGAACTCACGCCTTGATTCAAAAAGATGTGGATTTCCATAACCTTGGTTTGGTAATTACAGACGAACAGCATCGTTTCGGTGTGAATCAGCGGAAAGTTTTACGAGAAAAAGGTAGCAACCCAGATGTCTTATTTATGACGGCTACACCTATTCCAAGAACACTAGCAATTACAGCTTATGGAGAAATGGATGTTTCAGTGATTGATGAGTTGCCGGCAGGGCGTATTCCAATTGAAACACGGTGGATTAAACCAGCTCAGCTAGATGTTGTTTTAGAGTGGCTACAAAAAGAATTGGCTAAAGGTCATCAAGCTTATGTTATCTGTCCACTAATAGAAGAGTCGGAAACCTTAGATGTGAAAAATGCGACTGAAATATATGAAAAGCTTGCTCGTTATTACGGACCAACTTATAATGTAGGTCTTTTACACGGTAAGTTAAGTGCTGCAGAAAAAGATGAGATGATGACGGAATTCAAAGAAAATCGCTGTCAGCTTTTAGTTTCTACAACGGTTATTGAAGTTGGAGTGAACGTGCCCAACGCTACTGCCATGTTAATCATGGATGCGGAACGCTTTGGCTTAGCACAACTCCACCAACTGCGTGGACGTGTTGGTCGTGGTGCACATGCCTCTCATTGTATCTTAGTGTCAGAGCCTAAAAATGACATGGGAAAACAGCGTATGAAAATTATGACAGAAACAAATGATGGCTTTGTTTTAAGTCAAAAGGACTTAGAAATGCGTGGTCCAGGTGAAGTTTTCGGGTCAAGACAATCAGGTTTACCTCAATTCTTAATAGGTGATTTGATTAGTGACTTCCCAATTATGGAAGTTGCTCGTCAAGAAGTCGCTAGTCTTTGGGAGTTGGATAAATGGTGGGAGTTACCTGAAAACCAAGAAATGAAAGACTATTTATTAGGAGATCAACAAACCAATGCCTGGTTTGATTAATCAAAGTTGTTTGGAAATTATGATATAATAAAGATAAAATTATAGGGAAGACAGGTGTTAAGATGAAAATTGCAGTCGATGCGATGGGTGGCGATTTCGCCCCAAAAGCAATTGTTGAAGGTGTGATGTCAGCGATTACTGAGTTTCCAGATACAGAGTTCCAACTATACGGAAAAGAATCGGAAATCAAAAAATATTTAACAACTGAAAAAAACATAAAAATTATTCATACTGATGAAAAAATTGAAAGTGACGACGAGCCAGTTCGTGCGATTCGCCGGAAGAAAGAAGCCTCTATGGTCTTGGCAGCTAAAGCTGTTAAAGAAGGAGAAGCTGATGCAGTCTTTTCTGCCGGGAACACAGGTGCGTTATTGGCTGCGGGATTATTTATTGTCGGTCGTATCAAAAATGTGGAACGCCCAGGGCTTATGACAACAATGCCAGTGATGGGTGATCCAGAAGGTGGCTTTGATTTTATTGATATGGGAGCTAACGCTGATAATAAACCAGAACACATTGCTCAATATGCGGTACTAGCAAGCTATTATGCTGAAAATGTACGTGGCATTAAAAAGCCGCGCGTAGCATTGTTAAATAATGGAGCTGAAGCGACTAAAGGTAGCGAGTTAACAAAAGCAACCTATGAATTGTTAAGTCAAACAGCTGATATTAACTTCGTTGGTAATATTGAGGCTCGTGATTTATTAACAGGACAAGCAGATGTTGTTGTAACAGATGGTTTTACAGGGAATGCGGTCTTGAAAGCGACAGAAGGAACAGCGATGTCACTGATGTCAGTCTTGAAAAAATCAATTTTAGGTTCAGGGCTAAAAGGAAAAATCGGAGCTCTGTTATTAAAAGATGCTCTTCGTCAAGTCAAAAAGGAATTAGATTATTCATCACATGGTGGAGCGGTCTTGTTCGGGCTGAAAGCACCAGTTGTAAAAACTCATGGATCAACAGGTCCAGAAGCAGTTCATCATACCATTCGTCAAATCCACACAATGCATGAAAGTCATGTGATTCCAGATTTAGTCGCTTATTTCGAAGAAGAGAAAGTGGCTGACAACGCTGAATAGTTTAAAAACTATGGACAAATGACGAAATAATCAGTAAAATGTATATAAGCTATTGAATAATAATCGTAGCTGTCTGAGGAGGACAAACATGACTAAAGAAGAAGTTTTACAGAAGGTGCGTTTAATCATTACAAAGCACTTTGATATTGAAGAAGAAAAAGTTGTTGAAACTTTAAACATTAAAGAAGATTTAGGTGCAGATTCAATTAGCATCATGGAATTCGTTTTAGAATTAGAAGATGAATTCGGCACAGAAATTTCTGATGAAGATGCAGAAAAAATTGAAACAGTAGGGGCAGCAGTTGAATATATCTCTGCTAACCTATAATAGAAATAAACCCAAGATGAAAATCTTGGGTTTATTTTTTTTATAAATTTTATTGCATTAAACTTATTTTGCGTGTAATATAATTAAAAACTGATGATAATAATTAAAATAACATGAGAAAACGTCTGTACAAGAGAATTAAGGAGAAATGGAGGAAGTTAGATGTCTGTTGAAAAAGTTGTTTTAGAAATTAACCACTTACATACAGGATTCAGGTTACGAGATGATTATTACGATGCTGTGGATGATATCTCTTTAACTCTCAAACAAAATGAAGTATTAGCTATTGTGGGAGAATCAGGTTGTGGTAAAAGTACCTTAGCAATCACAATTATGGGATTACATGATCTCAAACAAACCCGAATTTCTGGAGAAATTAATTACAATAAAGTTGATTTAAATCAGATAAGCGAGGCAGAATATAATAAAATTCGAGGTAATGATATTGGAATGATTTTTCAAGATCCGCTATCATCCTTGAATCCATTAATGAAAATTGGTGATCAGATAGCTGAAGGGTTGAGTTATCACACTTCAATGACCAAAGAAGAGCGTGGACAAAGAGTTCTTGAGTTGCTAGAGCAAGTGGGGATAAAAAATCCAACCCGAGTGGTCAAACAATTTCCCCATGAACTATCTGGTGGAATGAGGCAGCGAGTGATTATTGCCATTGCGATCTGTTGTAAACCACCAATCATCATAGCAGATGAACCAACCACAGCATTAGATGTTACTATTCAAGCACAAATCTTAGATTTGTTAACGGATTTACAACGAGAAACAGAAGCGGGCATTATTTTGATCACTCATGATTTAGCGGTTGTTGCTGAAACAGCAGATCGAGTAGCAGTTATGTACGCTGGGCAAATTGTTGAAGAAGCTACCGTTCTAGAGTTATTTGATAATCCCTTACACCCTTATACTCGTTCCTTGCTCAATTCAATTCCTCAAGAAAATACTAGTGGTGAATCCCTACATGTGATTGAAGGTCTTGTTCCGTCTTTAGTTGATTTGCCAAGAGTAGGTTGTCGTTTTGCCAATCGTATTCCCTGGGTGTCTGCTTCCGCTCACGAAGAAAATCCGGAGTTGCATGAAGTTTCGTCTGGTCATTTTGTTCGTTGCACTTGTTACCGTCACTTTGATTTTTTATAAGGAGGGCACTTATGGCAGAATTATTGGAAATTAAAGGGCTGCAAGTTCATTATCCGATTCGTAGTGTTTTTTTGAATCGAGTGACAGATCATGTATTAGCTGTGGATGGCGTGGACTTTGTCATTGAAAAAGGCAAAACGTATGGTTTAGTTGGTGAGTCTGGATCTGGCAAATCAACTATTGGTAAAGCGATTGTTGGATTAGAAAAACCAACCAGCGGTAAGATATTATTTCAAGGAAATGATGTGACGAAACATCAGCAACGCAAAAAAATAGGATACAACCGTCATGTGCAAATGATATTTCAAGATGCCATGTCTAGTTTGAACCCTAAAAAACGGGTGTTGGATATTATTTCAGAACCCCTTCGTAACTATGAGCGATTGAGTTATGGTGAAGAGATGAAAAGAGTTCAAGAACTTTTAGCGATAGTTGGGATGCCGTCAGATGCGCTTTATAAATACCCCCATGAATTTTCAGGAGGGCAGAGGCAACGGATTGGTGTAGCCAGAGCAATTGCTACTAATCCTCAACTAATCGTTGCGGATGAACCAGTTTCAGCTTTAGATTTATCAGTGCAAGCACAAGTGCTGAACTTTATGAAAGAAATTCAAGAGCAGTTTGGTTTGAGTTATCTCTTTATATCCCATGACTTAGGTGTGGTAAAACACATGTGTGATAATTTAGCGATTATGCATCGCGGTCGTTTTGTCGAAATTGGGACCAAAAAAGAAATCTATGAAAATCCACAACATATTTATACAAAACGATTACTATCAGCAATACCTAAGATTGATGTAGCTCATCGAGAGGGTCATAAAATAGAGCGTCGCCGAGTAGAAGAAGAATTTCACACGTTGAAACATATTTATTATGATGCTCACGAAAGTGTCTTTGATTTAAAACCAATTACGCCTAGTCATTATGTCGCTTTAAGTACGGTCAGTCAGGAGGTGGATTAATATGTGGAAAACGATTTTAAGGCGAGTGATTGTCATGATCCCTCAAATTTTCTTGTTGAGCCTGTTTATTTTTTTATTAGCCAAAGCAATGCCGGGCGATCCTTTCACCGGTTTAATTAATCCAAATATGGATGCCCATGCTATTGAGCGTATGAAAGAGGCGGCAGGATTGAATGATCCGTGGTATACCCAGTATTTCCGTTGGATTGGCAATGCCTTTCATGGCGATTTTGGTAAAAGTTTTATCAATAAGATGCCAGTGGCTAGCTTAGTCTCGGGACGGATTATGAATACCATTTGGTTAGCGTTGTTGACAGTCGTCATCTCATATTTGATTGCCTTACCATTAGGACTATTTTCTGGTAGATACAAAAATAGCAAGTTTGATAAAGTGGTCATCACATATAACTTTTTCAGTTTTGCTGTTCCAATCTTTATTTTTGCTTTAATCACACTCTTTGTTTTTGGTTATCGTTTAGACTGGTTTCCAACGACGGGGTCGGTATCTAGTTGGGCCATACCAGGAACAGGCGCCTATTATTGGGATCGATTCCATCATATTATGTTGCCAGCCATATCCCAAGCGCTGTTAGCAACTGCTGTTACCATTCAGTATTTACGGAGTGAAGTGATTGATTCCCAAAGTTTAGATTATGTTCGAACGGCCCGTTCAAAAGGAGTTCCAACAAGTAAAGTCTATACGCGCCATATTTTTAGAAATGCGTCGTTACCAGTTGCCTCATTGTTAGGTTATGAGATTACGGGCTTGATAACTGGCTCGATTGCGATTGAAAAAATCTTCGCTTTTCCAGGTGTGGGTAAATTATTTATTGATTCAATTATTCAAAGGGATTACACGGTAATCACGGCGCTCATTCTGATTTTAGGAACGGCGACTTTAATTGGAACCTTATTGTCAGACATTATTATGAGTTGGGTAGATCCGCGTATTCGGATTCAATAGGGTAAGTAATTGCTGGAAAGGGGGAGAACGTTATTTGGAAGAAGAAAGAGAATAAAGGTATAGGAGCACCGTCACTTGGCATTCAAATGGTTGGGAGAGAGTTTTTGAAGGATAAATTAGCAATGTTTTCACTTGTTCTATTAGTGTTAATTCTAATTGTTGTCTTCTCAGGTGCCTATTATGTGAATCAAGGTGACATTATGACGGTGAGTATCTTTGATAAATATGCTGTGCCTGGGTCGTTTAATACAAATACCGGCAGCCGATTTATCTTAGGTGCAGATGAAGGCGGGCGCGATGTTTTTTGGCAACTGATTATTGGGGCGCGTAACTCGATTATGATAGGGTTCTCGATTACCATTTTAACGTCAATAATTGGGGTAAGCGTAGGTGTCATCGCAGGCTTTTATGGTGGAATTGTTGACAATATCCTAATGAGAATTGTTGATTTTGTCATGGTTCTACCAATACAAATGTTGATTATTGTATTAGTGACAATTATCCCTAAATATAATGTTTGGTCATTCATTCTAATTATGAGTAGTTTTTATTGGGTTGGAAAAGCGCGGCTATTTCGCGGTAAAACATTATCTGAAGGACAGAGAGATTATGTCAGCGCATCAAAAACATTAGGGACCAATGATTTCAAAATAATGTTGCGTGAAATTCTCCCTAATTTGAGTTCTTTAATTATCACTAATTTAACAATTAATTTTGCGGCAAATATTGGCATTGAAACAACCTTAACCTTTTTAGGGTTTGGTTTACCGACGAACGTACCGAGTTTGGGGACATTAATAACGTACGCGTCAAATGGAGATGTTTTATCCAACAAATTATGGGTTTGGTTACCTGCTTCAATTTTAATTTTAGTCATGATGCTTAGTATCAATTATATCGGTCAAGCGTTGAAACGTTCAGCAGATGCTCGTCAAAGGTTGGGTTAAAAGGGGGAAGTTAAATGAAAAGATTGTGGGGCATTATCTCAGTTGTGTTGTTAGTCGGGTTAGTATTGGTGGGGTGCGGAAAAAAGCCCGCAGCCAATAAAGAAGTAGAAAAAATTGATCCAGATAGTTTACCAATAGCTGTTTCAAATAAAGAAAAAGATGTTTCAGACGGCACTTTAGATATTGCAATGGTGATGGATAGTCCTTTTCAAGGATTATTTTCAACCGAGTTTAGTTCGGATGATTATGATGCGCAGTTTTTAAGGTTTACGGGTAACGAAATGTTTAGTTCTGATGAAAATTTTTCTGTGACAGATGATGGTGCAGCAACATTGAAATTAGATATCGATAATAAAACAGCAACCATTACCATTAAAGATGGGGTGACGTGGTCAGATGGTGAAGCGGTTAAGGCAGAAGATATTATTTATCCGTACGAAATCATTGCTAGTAAAGACTATACCGGAATTCGATATGATACAAACTTCATGAATGTTGTGGGAATTGAAGACTATCACAATGGTAAAGCAGATACGATTTCAGGGATTAAAGAAATTGATGATAAAACAGTAGAAATCAGTTATCAAAAAATGACACCTAGCATGCGCCAAGTTGGTGATGCGATTTGGGAAAATATTGCACCTAAACATGCACTGAAAGATATTCCAATTAAAGATTTAGAATCCTCTGACCCGGTACGTAAAAACCCGCTAAGTTATGGACCGTATGTTATTAGTAAGGTGACACCGGGTGAATCAGTGGAATATCAACCCAATAAATTTTATTTTGGAAACAAACCCAAACTAGCTAAAATTGTTGTGACAGCAGTTCCATCAGCTTCGATTGTTGAAGCGTTGAAAACAAAAAAATATGATATTGCGATGAAGATGCCGACAGCAACTTTCCCGACTTATAAAGACGTGGAAGGTTATGAAATTTTAGGTCGTGAAGATTTAAGTTATACCTACCTAGGCTTTAAAATGGGGAAATGGGACCAAGATAAAGGGCATGTGGTATTTGATGCGAAATCAAAAATGGCAGATGTGAATTTAAGAAAAGCAATAGGTTATGCTATGGATAATCAGTCTGTTGCCGATCGTTTTTATAATGGATTACGATCTCACGGGACAACATTAATTCCACCAATTTTTGGCAAATTACATAATGAAAAAATTGAAGGTTATATTTATGATCCAGAGAAATCTAAAACCTTGTTAGAGGAAGCAGGTTACAAAGATGTTGATGGCGATGGTTATGTTGAATCTCCTGATGGTAAAGAGTTAATTATCAATTTTGCTAGCATGTCGGGTGGCGAGACAGCGCAACCGATTGCTGATTTCCAAATTCAAAATTGGAAAGATGTTGGCTTACATGTTGAGTTGACGACGGGACGACTAATTGAGTTTCAATCTTTTTATGATAAATTGAAACAAGATGATCCAGAAGTCGACATGTATGCTGGAGCATGGGCGTTAAGTAGTAATCCTGATCCAATGAGTCTATACGGGCCAGATGCTTTGTTCAACTACAGTCGTTATGAATCTAAAGAAAATGATCAAGCGCTAGCGGATATCGGCAGTTTAGAATCCTTTGATGAAGCTCATCAAAAAGAGGTATATGATAAATGGCAACAATTTACTTTCGATGATCCGTTTACGATTCCAACTCATTACCGCTATGAAGTGCTGCCTGTTAGTAAACGTGTGACAGGTTTAGACTGGAGCAGAGGGACGTATCAAATGTGGGCGAATGTCGGCGTTTCATCAGAAACGAGATAATCAGAAAACGACCTATTTATAGGTCGTTTTTTCTTGTCTGTGAAAGCTCCTAAAGTTAAGCGTGAGAAAAATGAGAAAATGGATTGATTTTCATAAAAAAAAACACATGATTAGTAAGAGATTGTTCACAATACCGTTATTACTTTTGATTAGCGTTATACTATATCTGTATCCGCTTACTTCGAGCGGAAGGCAAATATATAAAACTAATCACTCAATAGGGGGAATCACAATGTACCGTGAAGAACAAGACAGCGTTGGCAAATTAAATATTCCAAAGGATGCTTACTATGGCGTAAACGCCCAACGTGCATTCGAAAACTTCCAAATTACAGGACAACGTCTAGATCCATTGTTTATTGAAAGTTTAGTACAAGTTAAAAAAGCAGTAGCCTTAGCCAATATGGAATTAGGTGAATTAGATCCAAAAATCGGCGAAACAATTGTCAAAGTTGCTGATGAAATGTTAGCAGGAAACTTACATGACCAAATGATCGTTGATCCAATTCAAGGTGGAGCAGGAACAAGCTCAAACATGAATATCAATGAAGTGATTGCTAACCGTGCAATTGAAATGCTTGGTGGCGAAAAAGGTGACTACACAGTTGTCAGCCCTAATGACCACGTAAACAAAGGTCAATCAACAAACGATGTTTACCCAACAAGTGGTAAATTAACAATGTTAAAATTAGCGGACATTTTATTAGCATCATTAAACCAATTAGCTGATACATTTGAAGCTAAAGCAAAAGAATTTGCTGGCATTAAAAAAATGGGTCGTACGCAATTAAGTGATGCAGTCTTAATCACAGTTGGCGAAGAATTCCACGCTCATTCCACATTAACAAAGCGTAACATCAAACGTTTAGAAGCGGTTAAAGATGAAGTTCGTGCTCTAAACATGGGTGGTACAGCAATCGGTACAGGTATTTCTGCTCATAAAGATTTACCACAAACATTTAACAAACACATCAATGATGTAACAGGTTTAGGATTAACAGTTGCTGAAGATTTAATCGATGCCACACAAAATATTGATTGTTTTGCTGTGGTTGCAGACGTTCAAAAAACAATTGGTTTAAGCCTTTCTAAAGTTGCCAATGATATTCGTTTACTTTCATCAGGCCCTCGTACGGGATTAGGTGAATTATATATTCCATCTCGTCAAAATGGTTCTTCAATCATGCCGGGTAAAATCAACCCAGTTATCCCTGAAGTATTAAGCCAAGCAGCGTACTTAGCAGCTGGTAACAGCTACACTGTAGCTTTAGCTGTTGAAGGTGGACAATTAGAATTAAACGCTTTTGAACCAGTAGCATTCCACAAAATCTTCGAATCATTCCGCGTTTTAAGTAATGCGATCTTAACATTCGATGAAAACTGTGTGAAAGGTATTGAAGTGAATAAAGAACGTTGTCGTGAGTTATTAGAAAGAAGTACTTACTTAACAACTGACTTAGCCATTCACATCGGATATAAAGAAGCTTCTGAAATCACAAAAGAAAGCTTACGTGATGACAAAACAGTTATCGAAGTAGCTCGTGAACATGGCGTATCAGAAGAAATTATTTCAGCCATTACAGCTGACTAATTTTAAATAATTGCAAATCACTATCAGCAGCCAACCGAGTCTATGGGTTGGTTGCTGTTCTGGTGTAAACAAGATAAATAAGAAAACTGATAAGGAGCTGTTTAACAGTGACAGAGTATAGAATTGAAAGAGATTCATTAGGTGAAGTTCAAGTTCCGGTGGAGGCAACATGGGCTGCTCAAACACAACGTAGTATCCAAAATTTCCCAATCGGTAGTGAAGGTATGCCAGAAGAATTAATGCGCGCCTTTATCCACGTGAAACGTGCTGCTGCGCAACAAAATGCAGCAGAAGGAAAATTACCACAAGAAAAAGCTGATTTAATTGCTCAAGTAGCGGATGAAGTCTTAGCTGAAGAAAATATTATGAAACATTTTCCATTACGCATTTGGCAAACAGGTAGTGGCACACAATCAAACATGAACGTGAATGAAGTGTTATCACACTTAGCTAATAAAAAAGCAACTGGTGTTACTTTACACCCGAACGATGATTTAAATATGTCACAAAGTTCAAACGACACATTCCCGACAGCAATGAACATGGCTGCTCGTAAAATGGTCATTGAAAACTTATTGCCAGAGATGGATGAATGGATTAAATTACTAGGCGAACTTGAAGAAAAATACAGCCAACACGTGAAAATTGGTCGTACGCATTTACAAGATGCGACTCCATTAACATTTGGCCAAGAAATTAGTGGTTGGAAAGCAATGATTGAACGTAACCGTGAGTTACTAGCACAAAATGTTGAATCATTAGCGTATTTACCAATTGGCGGAACAGCAGTTGGAACTGGATTAAATGCCTCAGCTGAATATCCAGAAGGTATTGTCAATGAAATTAACAAAGCCTACTTCCCAGGTTATAAATCACACCCTAATAAATTTTACGGCTTAACATCACACAGTGATATGGCGACGACTCATGGGTCAATGACAGCTCTAGCTGGTGACTTAATGAAAATTGCTAATGATATTCGTTGGTTAGCAAGTGGTCCTCGTTGTGGGATTGGTGAAATTACTATTCCAAGTAACGAACCAGGAAGTTCAATCATGCCAGGTAAAGTTAACCCAACTCAAGCAGAAGCCTTAACAATGGTTGTGGCACAAGTCATGGGTAACCACACGACGATTCAATTCTCTGCCAGTCAAGGTAACTTTGAATTAAACGTTTATAAACCAGTGATTATGATGAACTTTGTTCAATCAGTAAACTTATTAGCAACAGGTATGGCATCATTCAGAGAACGTTGTTTAGCCGGAATTGAGGTTAGTGATGACCGCATGACAGGGTTATTAAATGATTCGCTAATGTTAGTAACAGCCCTTAACCCACACGTTGGGTATGATACGGCTGCAAAAATCGCAAAACACGCTTTTGCTAATAACTTAAAATTAATCGAAGCGGCTGTTGAATTAACAGATTTAACAAAAGAGAAATTAATTGAAATCCTAGATCCAAAACACATGTTAAAATAAGATTGATTAAGCGGTGTTCACCGACTAATGCAAGATAAAATTAGCCGATGAAGGGGAACCTCATCGGCTTTTGTATTTTATAGTAGTGCAAACTTGAAGGGAGATTTTAAAATGTTAGATAACACAAAATTATTACATGGCTATCCAGTAGTTGATCAATTTACAGGAGCAGCATCAATTCCGAAGTATCAAGCATCAACTTTCAACCAAAAAGAAATTTTAGGCACGCAAGACTACACTTACACACGTTTTGGTAACCCAACCGTTGCGGCGTTAGAAGAAGGTATTGCAACTCTTGAAGGAGCTAAATTTGGTTTTGCTTTTTCATCAGGAATGGCAGCTATTTCAACTGTCTTAATGTTATTAAAAGCTGGTGAACATGTCATTTTACCTTTAGAAGTTTATGGTGGAACTTGTCAATTCGTAAACGATATTTTACCTAACTACAACATCGAAGCGTCTTTTGTAGATTGTTCTGATATTGAAGCGGTAAAAGCAGCTGTAAAACCTAATACAAAAATGTTATATATTGAAACACCATCAAATCCGTTACTTAAAGTTACTGATATTAAAGCGATGGTTGAAATTGCTAAAGCAAACAACCTAATGACTGCTTTAGATAACACATTCATGACACCACTTTATCAAAAACCATTAGAAATGGGTGTTGATATGGTCATTGAAAGTGCGACTAAATTCTTAAATGGACACAGTGATGTGGTGGCTGGCTTACTTGCAACAAATGATGAAGAGTTAGCAGCGACATTAAAAGTTTATCAAAAATCATTTGGTGGTATTTTAGGCGTTGAAGACTCATGGTTAATCTTACGTGGTATGAAAACAATGGGTATTCGTATGGAGAAAAGTGTTCAAAACGCGACAGCTATTGCTGAATACATGGCGAAACATCCGAAAGTTAAAAATGTTTTCTACCCTGGTTTAGCGTCGCACCCTAACCACGACGTTCACATGAGCCAAGCGGCTAATGGTGGAGCGGTACTTTCATTTGAATTAGCTGATGAAAATGCTGTTGCAGACTTCTCTGCTGCTTTAAATGTACCGATTATCGCAGTTAGTTTAGGTGGAGTTGAATCAATTGTTTCTTATCCAAGAACAATGTCACACGCTTGTATTTCTGAAGAGGAACGTCAAGAACAAGGGGTGACTCAAGGGTTACTACGCTTCTCATGTGGGATTGAAGATACAGAAGATTTATTAGCTGATTTAGAAGCAGCATTAGCTAAAGTAAAATAATTAAATTTTAAACGGTTCCTCTTATGAGGACCGTTTTTTTATTTGCTGTAAATTAGGGATAAACGTTTTAAAAACATAACAAAACAAGTATAATAGGAAGAGTGTAAATAGAAATGAAAAGGACTGATGAAGATGTTGGAAGAATTAGCAGTGTTAGTAAAAGAAAAGTTTCAAGTTGTATTTAAAAATCAAACATTGTTAGAACAAGCTTTCACTCATTCATCTTATGTCAATGAGCATCGATATTTAGAGCTGACAGATAACGAACGCCTAGAGTTTTTAGGAGATGCAGTCTTAGAACTATTGATTTCACAGTACTTGTACGCAGAGTTTCCAGAATTACCAGAAGGTAAGCTAACAAAAATGCGTGCCGCAATTGTGCGAGAAGATAGTCTGTCAAAATTTGCTAAAGAATGTGGTTTCGATCAATACATCCGTTTAGGTAAAGGGGAAGAAAACTCCAATGGTCGGAAACGTCCAGCTTTACTTTGTGATTTATTTGAATCATTCTTAGGCGCTTTATATTTGGATCAAGGGTTTGACGCGGCGGATAACTTTATCCACCAAGTGATTGTTCCAAAAATCGAATCTGGTGCTTTTTCACATGAGATGGATCACAAAACAGCGTTGCAAGAAATTTTACAACGTAATGGTGATGTTGCCATCAATTATCAATTAGTTTCAGAAGAAGGACCTGCTCATGAGCGTGAGTTCTTCGTTGAAGTTAGTGTTTCAGGTGATGTGATTGGCACAGGAACAGGTAAGTCGAAAAAGAATGCGGAACAAGCCGCAGCGGCCGCCGCAATTAAAAAAATAAATGAAAGCAGTGCTAAACACTAAGCTAGGAAGGGAGTCTTGCACAACGATGTATTTGAAAAGAATTGAGATTGCAGGGTTTAAATCATTTGCAGAAAGAACAGTCATTGATTTTGACCGTGGTTTGACCGCAGTAGTTGGGCCAAACGGAAGTGGTAAAAGTAACATTACAGAAGCGATTCGTTGGGTATTAGGTGAACAGTCCGCTAAGAGCTTACGTGGGGGCAAAATGCCAGATATCATCTTCGCCGGAACAGAAAAACGTAAACCGTTAAACATTGCGGAAGTAACGGTTGTTCTGGACAACGAAGAACGCTTTTTACCGTTAGATTTTAGCGAAGTCAGTGTGACTCGTCGTTTGAAACGTTCGGGAGAAAGTGACTTCTTTATTAATAAACAAAGTTGTCGATTGAAAGATATCGTCGATTTATTTATGGACTCTGGATTAGGGAAAGAATCATTCTCGATTATCTCTCAAGGTAAAGTTGAAGCTATCTTTAACAGTAAACCGGAAGACCGTCGTGGGATTTTTGAAGAAGCGGCAGGTGTTTTAAAATACAAACAACGTAAAACCCAAGCGGAACGTAAGTTGTTTGAAACAGAAGATAACTTAAACCGTGTTCAAGATATCGTTTATGAATTAGAAGGACAACTTGAACCTTTACGTGAGCAAAGTGAAACAGCTAAAAAATATTTACAATTAAAAGAACAGTTAACAAGTGTTGATGTCAGTGTAACCGTTCATGAAATTGATGAATTAAAAGAGCAATGGGAAGCGAAAGATGCTGCCTTAAAAGAAATCGACCAAACAATTAGCCAAGTCGCTGATTCAGTTGCTAATTTCGAGCGCACATTGATTAATTTACGTGATAAACGTAATAACTTAGATCACAAGTTAGACCAAGATCAGCAACAATTACTAACTGCTACAGAAGCCTATGAACAGGCAGAAGGCCATAAAAATGTCTTGCTAGAACGTAGCCAAAATACTGAAAAAAATACAAGTGAGTATCAAGCTAATTTAGCTGCTTTACAAACGAAGATTGAACAGTATGAAGCTGAACGCCAAGGATTGATTTCTGAATTAAAAGAAAAAGAAACGTCAAAACTAGCTATTGTTGCTACAGTATCTGAATTAGAAACGTTAGTGACAAAATACAGCCAATCAGCCAAAGATCGCTTAGCAGACTTACGTAGTGAATACGTGGAGTTAATGCAAAGCCAAGCAAGTGCTAATAATGATTTAAAACATTTAGAAAAACAATATGAGCAAGAATCACAAAAGAATAAATCAGCCATGGGTCGTCATGAACAATTAGTGACGAAAAACACTGAGTTAGAAACACGTGAAGAAAAAGCTCAAACAAATTTAGAAACACACCAAGCAAAGTTAACTGAGATGCAGTCAGCTTATTTAAGTCTGCAACAAAAAACAACTACGCAAAAACAAGAATTAACAACTAAAGAAAAACAAATGTATGATGCCATGGGTATCTTGCAACAAGCCAAAGCTCGTCAAAAAAGTTTACAAGAGCTACAAGAGAACTATGCAGGATTCTATCAAGGTGTCCGTGCGGTCTTAAAAGCAAAATCAGAATTATCTGGTGTTGTGGGAGCCGTTGCCGAATTGATAGAAGTGCCAAAATCATTAGCATTAGGAATCGAAACGGCTTTAGGAGCTGCTGCTCAAAATGTGGTTGTCGCAGATGAAGCTGCTGGTCGTTCGGCAATTGCCTATTTGAAGAAAAAACAAATGGGTCGTGCCACATTCATTCCATTATCAACAGTTAAAGAACGTCACATCCCGGCTGATGTTGTGGCTGGTTTGAAAAAAGTTCCCGGCTTTGTTGGCATTGCAAGTGAAGAAGTTAAATTTGATCATAAAGTTCGTGCTGTCATTTCTAATTTATTAGGGGTGACAATTTTAGCGAAAGACTTGGCAAGTGCCAACCAATTAGCTAAAGAAGTCCGTTATAAATACCGTGTTGTTTCCTTAGAAGGAGACGTAATGAACCCAGGTGGTTCGATGACTGGTGGGGCAACGCGTAAAGGCAACCAAGGAAACTTATTCTCACAAGCGGGCGAACTTCAAACCTTAACAGAACAAGTTGCTAAGATGGAAGTTGAGCTAAAAGAACGTGAAGTCTTAGTTCGTCAATTGAAAGAAGCCGTCCAACAAGCGGACCGTCAATTAGAACAGTTGCGTGAACAAGGTGAAACAAGTCGTCTGAAAGAACAAGAGTTGAAAAATCAACTTGAACTGTTAGGTTCAGAACGTAGTCAATTAGCACGTGAATTAAAAGCCTTTGACCATGAGTCTCAAGGGTTAAACAGTTTCTTAGATAACTATAAATCACAAAAAGCTGAGTTAGAAAAAGCCTTAGCTGATTTAACTGAAAAACGTGATCAGTTAGATGAAGAAATGTCACATGCTGATGAATTAGAAGCAGTCAATGCTCAAAAACGTGAAGCGACATTAGTTGATTTGCAAAAACAACAAGCTGTCCTAGCTGTTGCTGCTGAACAAGAAAGTCATTTAGACCAATTGATTAGTAGTAAAAAAGCCCAGCGTGATGAAGCGCAACGCGAAGCGGACAACTTAGCTGAACAATTACGTTTGTTGACAGATGACCAATCAAATCACGCGATGACGCAAGATGAGATTGAAACCAAAATGACAACCTTACAAACAACTAAAGTTGAATTGCAAGAGTCACTGGCTAATCTGAAAATTGAACGTGAAGAAGTTCAAACGAAGATTACTGAGCTGGACGATCAGTTGACTGAATCTAACAAACGTTATCAAGACTTGTTAGGTGAAAAATCACAAGCCGAAGTCATTAAGAGTCGTTCTGAAGTAGGCATGGATAATGCTCTACAACGCCTGCAAGAAGACTATAGTTTGTCTTACGAAGCGGGTAAAGAACAATATCCGTTAACCGTTGAAATCGGTGAAGGTAAACTTCAAATCCGAGGATTCAAACAAGAAATCGATCGTTTAGGACCAGTTAACATGGGTGCGATTGAACAATTTGAATCGGTGAACGAACGTTATGGCTTCTTAACAACGCAACGCGATGATTTATTAGAAGCGAAAGATAGTCTATTCAGTACGATGAATGAAATGGACGAAGTAGTGAAAGAGAAATTCGGCGAAATCTTTGGTGAAATTCGTGAGAAATTCCAAGAAACATTCCCAAGAATGTTTGGTGGTGGCTATGCCGACTTACAATTAACAGATCCAGATGATTTGTTAAATACCGGAATCGAAATCGTCGCGCAACCACCAGGGAAAAAACTACAAAGTTTAAGTCTATTGTCAGGTGGGGAACGTGCTTTAACAGCGATTGCCTTATTATTCTCAATTATTCAAGTACGACCAGTGCCATTCTGTGTCCTAGATGAAGTTGAAGCAGCCTTGGATGAGGCCAATGTTGCACGTTTTGGTCAGTACTTAAGTAAGTTTGAAGATGATACACAATTCATCGTAATCACTCACCGTAAAGGAACGATGGAAGCAGCTGATGTTTTATATGGGGTAACCATGCAAGAATCAGGCGTTTCTAAGATTGTTTCAGTTCGTTTAGAAGATATTAATGACCGTGGGGATATTGCCAAATAGGTAACTAGGAAGCGAGAAAGAGGGATAACTAATGATTAAATTAATTGCGATTGATTTAGATGGAACGTTATTAAAAGATGATAAAACGATTTCAGAGAAGAATATCAAAACTTTACAAGCTGCTAAACAGCAAGGGGTGAAAGTCGTCCTTTGTACAGGCCGACCATTAAACTCTGTTTTACCTCATTTAGAAACATTAGGTTTAGTAGAAGAAGGTGACTTTGCGGTTACCTTCAATGGTGGTTTGATTCAAAGAAATGATACAGGTGAAATTTTATCAAAAGTCTTATTAACAAAAGCTGATATCGAAAACATTTACCAATTAAGCCAAGAGTTAGTTTTTCCTTTAGATGTGGTGTCGGGTCCCAAAGTTTTAAAAATCCAACCACAACCTACAAGCAACCCATCGTGGTATCATAAGTTAAACCCTCTATTAAACTTTGTTGATGTTGAATTGTCAGAATTACCAAATGATACGGAGTTTAATAAAGCAGTTTGTGCTATTTCAGAAGAAAAGATTGATGAGTTGCTACCAAAAGTTCCAGCGGAGTATCACGAGCAATATAGTATTGTTCGTTCAGGAAAAGCAATCTTTGAATTTATGCCAAAAGGTGTCTCAAAAGCAGATGGCTTACGTCGTTTAGGTGACTTATTGGGTATTCAACCGGAAGAAATGATGGCATTAGGCGATGAAGAAAATGATCAAGCGATGATTCGTTTTGTTGGTTTAGGTGTTGTCATGGAAAACGGGACGGCTGAACTTAAAAAAGATGCACAATACATTACCGCTACAAATGAAGAAGATGGTGTGGCATTAGCCGTAGAAAAATTTGTTCTAGCAGATAAGGAGGCTTAACATGGGATTTTTCAAAATGTTTAAAAAGAAACAAGAAGATGAAGTCGATGAGTTACGTGATGAACTTCAAGAAGATTTAGAGAAACAAAATAAGATTGAAGATAAAATTGAAGATAACTTAGAAACTCAAGAAGAGTTACGTGAAGACTTTGAAGAGTTATTAGAAGAACAAGAGGAACTACAAGAAAAGATTGAAAAACGCCTTGAAAAAGGTAAAGATATTTCGGAACAAGTCGAAGAATCAAAAGAAGTTCAAAATGAATTAGCTAAAAATATTGAGAAACAAGAAAAATTAGCTGATAAATTAGATGAGCAACTAGCTAAAAAAGAAGAGATGGAAGAACAAATCAAAGAGAAATCTGAGGAGTTCCAAGAAGTCTTGACTGAAAAATTAGAAGAGGTTCAAACAGAACAAACAGAACAAACTGAAGAAGAACTTGTGACAGACAATGAAGATGACTCAGAAACGCTTGAAGAAGCACAAGCTGAACCACAAGTTGAAGAGGTTGAAGAAATTTCTCCTGACGAAAAAATGTCCCAAGGTTTGAAAAAAACACGTCGCTCATTCTCACAAGTCTTCAACGAATTAATGGCCAACTTCCGTACAGTAGATGAAGATTTCTTTGAGGATCTTGAAGAAACATTAATCACTGCAGATGTGGGTTATGAAACAGCGATGCGAATTACTGATGAATTGCGCCAAGAAGTTAAACTACAAAATGCTAAGAAATCAGAAGATGTCCAACGTGTCATCATCGACAAATTAGTTGAAGTTTATGAAGCGAATGGTACGACGGAAAACAATGAGTTAAACATCCAAAAAGATGGATTAACAGTGATGTTGTTTGTAGGTGTTAATGGTGTTGGTAAAACAACAAGCATTGGTAAATTAGCCAATCAGTACCGTGAAGAAGGAAAAAAAGTTTTAATGGCAGCAGCGGATACCTTCCGTGCTGGAGCGATTGATCAGTTAGTTGTTTGGGGAGAACGTGCCCAAGTAGAGGTCATTCGTGGTGAAGCTGGTGGCGATCCAGCAGCTGTGGTTTTTGATGCGGTTAAGAAAGCTCAAGAACAAGAAGCGGATATTTTATTAGTGGATACAGCAGGTCGTCTACAAAATAAAGTTAACTTGATGAATGAATTAGAAAAGATTAAACGTGTGATTCAACGGGAAATTCCTGATGCTCCACATGAAGTGTTGCTAGTCTTGGATGCGACAACGGGGCAAAATGCCATGGTTCAAGCGAAACAATTTAAAGAAGTAACCGATGTTTCAGGTTTAGTACTATCTAAATTAGATGGCACAGCTAAAGGTGGAATTGTCTTAGCGATTCGTAATGACTTACAAATTCCTGTGAAACTAGTTGGTTTAGGTGAAGGGATTAATGACCTACAACCATTCAAACCAGAAGCTTATGTCCAAGGTTTGTTTAAAGGTTTATTAGATTAAATGAAAGCTCCTATTATCTAGGGGCTTTTTTTGTTTGTTCGTTATCCCAGTTCAAATATAAGCATTATTAGAAGATGAATGATATAATTTATCACTAGTAAAGAACGTACAGTTGAGGAGTTTTATAATGAAAAATATGCAAGAAAAGTTATCGGAAATTCAATTTAGCTCGTTATTTAAGGGCGCTAAAATAGGAATCGAAAAAGAAAGCCAACGTGTGAACTTAGATGGTGAATTGGCAAAGACGGCTCACCCAAATATCTTTGGAAATCGCACATTCCATCCAACAATTCAAACAGATTTTAGTGAAACACAAGTAGAGATTATTACACCAGTGACGACATCTGCTGAAGAGGTGATGTCTTATTTGGCTGGCTTACATGAAGTGGTTCGTCGCTCATTGCCTGAAGGGGAAATGTTGTGGCCGTTAAGTATGCCACCAGTTTTACCACAAGATGAAAAAGACATCCAAATTGCTAAGTTAGATAATCCTAAAGACGTGGCTTATCGCGAACATCTAGCCAAAGTTTATGGGAAACGTAAGCAAATGGTGAGTGGGATTCACTATAACTTTGAGTTTGATCCAATTTTGGTTAAGCGATTATTTGCTGATCAATCAGAAATATCAGATTACCGTGAATTCCGTACAGAACTTTATTTAAAAGTAGCCCGTAATTATTTACGTTACCGTTGGTTAATTACCTATTTAATGGGAGCTGCTCCGCAATCGGAGCGAGGTTATTTCTCTGACTGTGGTAAAAATGCGCCAGACATGCCAGTTCGTAGTATTCGTAATAGTAACTTTGGTTATACCAATGATGAATCGGTATTCGTGTCATACCGTTCGATTAAAGATTATGCTGAAAGCATTCAACGCTTAGTTGCTAATGGAGCGATTTCAGAAGAAAAAGAATTTTATTCAGCTGTCCGTCTGCGTGGTGGGAAAACGGTAGCAGAGATTGCTGAAAAAGGTGTGGGGTACATTGAAATTCGTAACATCGATAACAACCCCTTCGCTCCTTATGGAATCACTGAAGAACAAGTGGAGTTACTACACTACTTCTTAATGTACATGTTATGGCTAGATAATGAAGACTGTGATGCCGATGAGTTATTACACAAAGGGGAAGCTCTTAATAACCAAGTGGCTTTAGAAAATCCCTTAACGCAAACAAGTCAAAAAGCCGAAGGTCTAGAATTGTTGGCAGGTTGGTTAGGCATGGCCAAAGCGATTGGTGCCAATGAAACAGTGTTAACAGCAATCGAAAAATACCAAAGTTTAATGGCTAAGCCTGAAGAAACATTAGCAGGTCAAATGTTAACTCACTATAATAGTGGCTTAACTCAATGCGATATGGCTGTTGAACTAGGTAATACCTATCAAGCTCAAGCGTGGGAGAAATCTTATCAACTAGCTGGGTTTGATGATATGGAACTATCAACGCAAATGATGATCTTTGATAGTTTCCAAAAGGGCATCAATGTTGAAATTTTAGATCGTCGTGATCAATTCTTAAAACTAAGTTATCAGGATCATATTGAGTATGTAAAAAATGCCAACATGACAAGTTTGGATAACTACGTGGTGCCCTTAATGATGGAAAATAAAACGGTCACTAAAAAAGTTTTAGCCGAAGCCGGCTTTAGTGTTCCTGGTGGTAAAGAATATGGTGATGTTGAATCAGCAAATGCTGATTACGGTTATTTTGTTGATCGTGGAATTGTTGTTAAGCCGAAATCAACTAACTATGGCTTGGGAATTTCTATTTTTAAGGACGGGGCAAGTGAAGCAGCTTATCAAGAGGCGGTAGAACTAGCTTTCCGTGAAGATAGTGACATTTTAGTGGAAGATTTTATTGAGGGGACAGAGTATCGTTTCTTCGTTATTGATGGCCAGACAGAAGCTATCACGTTACGAATCCCTGCCAATGTTAAAGGGGATGGGACAGCAACTATTCGTGAATTAGTGGCAGAGAAAAATAAAAATCCATTACGTGGTCAGCAATACCGTGCGCCCTTACAAAAAATTCAAACAGGTGATTTAGAAGCGCTTATGTTGAAAGAGCAAGGCTACGATTTTGACACGGTTTTAGCACAAGATGAGATTGTTTATTTACGAGAAAATTCAAATGTTAGTACCGGTGGCGATTCGATTGATTTAACAGAAGAGATGCCACAATGTTATAAAGACATTGCTGCTCAAGCGGTAGTTGCTTTGGGTGCAGAAGTGAGTGGCATTGATTTAATTATTCCGGATATCAATGTACCGGCTGATAAAAATGACTATCAAGCTTACGGTATTATTGAAGCAAACTTTAATCCTGCTATGCACATGCATGCCTTTCCGTTTGAAGGACCAGGAGAACGGTTGAGTACAATCGTCTTAGATTTATTATTTCCAGAACTAAAAAAATAAAAGAGCCTACGTTGTAGGTTCTTTTTTATTTATTAAGGAAGAGTTTAGCTGGCGGCCTTTCATTGAAAAAAAACCTAGGAAAAGGTATCATAAAAGAAATAGCTGAAACGAGGATGAGGGTTATGGATTTTGAAGAAAAAACCATCAAACGCGAACAAATTTTTAAAGGCCATGTCGTAGAGTTAGTTGTTGATCAAGTTTCTCTGCCTTCAGGACAGGAAAGCACGCGAGAATTAATCTTACATCGTGGGGCTGTGGGGATTTTAGCGATTACACCAGAAGATAAAATTATCTTAGTGGAACAGTATCGGAAAGCGCTAGAGCAAACCTTAATTGAAATCCCAGCTGGGAAATTAGAGATTGAAGATAAAGAACCAATCGCTTGTGCTGCTAGAGAGTTGGAAGAAGAAACTGGCATGCGACCAGGTTGGCTTAAACCAGTCTACTCATTTCAAGGATCACCGGGCTTTTCTAATGAAGTCTTACACTTATTTGAAGCAGGTGATTTAGTTAAAGTTGATAATCCATTACCAGCTGATGAAGATGAATTATTTATTCAACATGAATGGACATTAGCAGAAGCGGTACAAGCGATTCAAACAGGAAAAATTACTGATGGTAAAACCATTATTGCCATTCAATATTGGCAACTAAGCCGATTAAATAATAATTAGCCGAGGAGGCGTTCAAATGACACAACCAGAAGAAAGAATGACCCGTGCCGATCGTCAAAAATTAAATAAAATTTTAAATCAGACAGAATCTGTTGAAGAAAAAGAATTTACTAAAAAGGATAAAAAAATCAAAAAGTTCTTTAGTCGTGAGAAAAAGAAAAACAAACCGTTAGAGGTTAGTCGTTCAGAAGAACAAGAACGGATTGCACGCTTATCAAGCTTTTTAAATAAAGCGATTTTAGCGGTGAGTATTTTATTGGTGATTGTCTTTATTGCAATCTTTTATTTCTAAATAATTGGAGGAACGCTAAGTGAAAATTGGAATTATTGGTGCGATGGCCGAGGAGTTACGTTTATTACGTCAAGAAATGACAGACTGTCAAGAGTGGTCAGAAGCAGGAGCCACATTCATTGCTGGAAAGCTAGGAGATAAGGAAGTAGTAGTTGTTCAATCAGGGATTGGAAAAGTCTTAGCCGCAGTGACAACAACATTATTAATTAGTCATTATGATGTAGATGCAGTGATTAATACAGGATCAGCTGGCGGGATTGGTGAAGGATTAGCGATTGGGGATGTGGTCGTCTCAGACAAGTTAGCTTACTTTGATGCAGATGTGACAGCTTTTGGTTATGAAATGGGCCAAATGGCAGGCATGCCTTTATATTATGAAGCCGACAAAAACTTAGTTGCTAAAGCCAAAGAAGCGGCAACTGCAAAAGATCTTGCCGCTAAAACAGGTTTGATTGTCACAGGAGATACTTTTGTGAATAAACAAGAAAAAATTGCCGAAATTAAATCTTATTTCCCAGAGGTTCTTGCCAATGAAATGGAAGGGGCTGCGATTGCCCATGTGGCACATCAGTTCGAAGTGCCTTTTGTGGTGATTCGTGCCATGAGTGATGTGGGAGACGAAGAAGCAAGTGTTAATTTTGATGAATTTATTTTAGAAGCAGGCCGTAAGTCTGCGGAAATGACGATTGCTTTAGTCGGTGCTTTATAAAAAATCAAATGGAGCTGATAATGATGAAAGCCTTAATTAATATTGATTATACTTATGACTTTGTAGCAGATGACGGTGCCTTAACAACAGGTAAACCAGGTCAAGAAGTTGAAGCTGCAATTGTTTCTTTGACAGAGGAATTTATTGCTAAAGAAGATTATGTGGTCTTTGCCATTGATGGTCATGATCCAAGTGATCAGTATCACCCAGAGAATAAATTATTTCCACCACATAATGTTAACGGCACAAGTGGTCGTGACTTATATGGTAAATTAGCAGATGTCTACGCAGCCAATAAAGATAATGCCAAAGTTTATTGGATTGATAAACGTCATTATTCAGCCTTTAGCGGGACGGATTTAGATATTCGTTTGCGTGAACGGGGGATTCAAGAAATTCATTTAGTCGGTGTCTGTACGGATATTTGTGTGCTTCATACAGCGATTGATGCCTATAACTTAGGCTATCAAATTGTGGTTCATGAAAATGGAGTTCAAAGTTTTGACCCAGTGGGACATCAATGGGCGCTCGGACATTTTAAAAATACCTTAGGTGCTACCGTTTTATAAAATGATGAACAGTCAACTCTTAGGAGTTGGCTTTTTTTTGTTGTCATGTCATGAAGCGGACATATTTTAAAAATTGTCCATTACAATGAAAGCCTTTCCAAAGTATGATGGATTTATAAAGAAGAAAGGTGTGAACAAGATGAAAAAAATTATTAATCAACCAGAAAACGTTTTAGATGAAATGTTAAATGGTCTTGTCTATGCATATAGCAACTTACTAACTCGCTTAGATGATAGCGGAGTGATTTTAAACAAGGAAATGAAAGCTGGTAAGGTTGGTTTAGTCAGCGGTGGCGGAAGTGGTCACGAACCAGCTCATGCAGGTTTTGTGGGACAAGGTATGTTAGATGCGGCAGTTTGTGGCCCAGTCTTTACGTCACCAACACCCGATCAAATTTTTGAAGGAATTCAAAAAGCCGATCAAGGTGCCGGCGTCTTGTTAATTATTAAAAATTATTCAGGCGATGTGATGAACTTTGAAATGGCTAAAGATTTAGCTGAAATGGAAGACATCGAAGTAGAAACAATTATCGTAGATGATGATATCGCTGTTGAAGATAGTACTTTCACAGCTGGTAAACGTGGCGTTGCCGGAACCGTTTTAGTTCATAAAATTTTAGGAGCAGCCGCTGATAAGGGAGCTAGTCTTTCAGAAATAAAAGCATTAGCCGATGCGATTGTGCCAAATATCAAAACATTAGGTGTGGCGTTATCAGGTGCGACAGTTCCTGAAGTTGGTCACCCAGGATTTGAATTAGCTGAAGATGAATTAGAATTCGGTGTCGGAATTCACGGTGAACCAGGTTATAGCCGTCAAAAAGTTGCCCCAAGTAAAGAGTTAGCGAAAGAAATCGTTGGCAAATTAAAAGGTCAATTCAACTGGCAAGCAGGCGACCAATACGGTGTCTTAGTCAATGGTTTAGGTGCGACACCCTTAATGGAACAATTTGTTTTCATGAATGATGTGAAAGAATTACTAGAAGCTGATGGCTTAAATGTAACCTTCAAAAAAGTCGGCGATTACATGACAGCAATCGATATGGCTGGTTTATCACTATCAATGATTCACATTGAAGAGGACAGCTGGTTAGAAAACTTAGATCACAATGTCACAACAATTGCCTGGTAGGCAGTAGATAAGAGAGGAAGATTGAACAATGGAATTAAACAATGTCAAAAATTGGTTAGAATTATTTACAACTAAAGTAAATGAAAATAAAGCGTATTTAAGTGATTTAGATGGTGCAATTGGTGACGGCGATCACGGTATGAACATGGCTCGCGGTACAACTGAAATGCAAGCAGCTATGACAGAAAAAAATCCTGAAACAATTGCTGATACATTTAAATTAGCAGGCATGACGTTAGTCAGCAAAGTCGGTGGAGCATCAGGTCCTTTATACGGATCAGCATTCATCGGTATGGCTAAAGCAGCTAAAGATTCAGAAGATTTAGTGACAATTTTAGAAGCTGGTGTTGAAGGCATTCAAAAACGTGGGAAAGCTGAGGCCGGTGAAAAAACAATGGTTGATACCTGGTTACCAGTTATTGAAGCATTAAAAGCTGGCGATTTAACAACGGAAACTGTTGAAGCAATCGTTGAAAAAACAAAAGCTATCCAAGCAACAAAAGGCCGTGCCTCTTACTTAGGTGAACGTTCAGTTGGACACTTAGATCCAGGTGCAGTTTCAAGTGGTTACTTATTCACAACAATGATTGAAGCGGAGGTAAACAACTAATGGCAAAATTAGGAATGGTGATGGTCTCACACGTACCCGAATTAGTTTTTGGAATTAATCGTTTATTAAATGAAGTAGCGAAAGATGTCTCAATCACAATTGCTGGTGGAACGGATGACAATGAAGTCGGTACAAGTTTTGATAAAATCGAAGCCGCTTTTGAAGCCAACGAAGGCGAAAAAATTCTAGCGTTTTATGATTTAGGCAGTGCGAAAATGAACTTAGAGATGGCAATGGAAGTGACGGATAAAGAAGTTGTTTTATACGATACAGCTTTTGTTGAAAGTGCGTATACAGCTGCCGCTTTATTACAAGCAGGTGCGCCTTTTGAAGCCATCGATGAACAATTACAAGCTTTAAAAGTTAAATAGTTTATTAGCAGTAAAATATAAATAGCATAAAAAATGAGGAGGAAGTTAAGATGAGAAAAGCATTTATTTGTCCAACAAAATATGTTCAAGGTGAAAATGAATTATTGAATTTAGGTTACTTTGTTAAAACGTTTGGTGAATCAGCATTATTAATTGCTCACAAAGATGATATCGCACGTGTGCAAACACAATTAGACGAAACAGCTGAAAAATTTGGTGTAACATTTGTGGCAAGTAATTTCGGTGGCGAATGTTCACGTGAAGAAATTGCTCGTTTACAAGCAATCGCTAAAGAAAATCAAACAGACTGTATTATTGGTCTTGGTGGTGGTAAAGCCATCGATACATCTAAATGTGTAGCTGAAGGTGAACACTTAATCATCGTGCCAACAATTGCTGCAACAGATGCTCCAACAAGTCACTCTGCAGTTATGTACACGCCAGAAGGTGAATTTGATGACTATGCTTACTTCAAACAAAGCCCAAGTGTGGTAATGGTTGATACAACAATCATCGCTAATGCACCAACTCGTTTCTTAGTAGCTGGTATGGGTGATGCCTTATCAACAATGTTTGAAGCGCGCGCAACAGCTAACTCATATTCAAACGTCAACGCTGGTTTACCTTGTGGTGTCTTAACAGGCGAAGCAAAACCTGCTAAAAATACAATTGCTGCTTACACTATGGCAAAAGTATGTTACGAAACATTACTAGAAAATGGTTACAACGCTAAAATTGCTTGTGACAATAACTTAGTCACTCCAGCTTTAGAAAACATCGTTGAAACAAATATCTTATTATCAGGTTTAGGATTTGAAAGTAGTGGTTTAGCAGCGATTCATGCGATTCACGATGGGTTAACAGCTTTAGAAGGAACACATCACTTCTTCCACGGTGAGAAAGTTGCCTTCAGTACAATCTGTCAATTAGTATTAGAAAATGCTGAAACAGCTGAATTACATGAAGTCTTAGATTTCTGTCTATCAGTTGGCTTACCAGTTTGTCTAGCTGACATCGGAGTAGAATCAATTACCTTTGCTGAAGCAATGGAAGTGGCTGAAAAAGCCTGTATCCCAGAAGAATCAATTCACTCTATGCCATTCCCAATTGAAGTGGAAGCCGTAGCAGCAGCTATTATGGCAGCAGATAAAATCGGTAGCGACTACAAAGCAGCTATCCAAGCTTAATACTTATCAACCTGACACCTTTGAAACGATTTGTTTTGAAGGTGTTTTTAGTTAATTCCAAAGACCAAAATTAGCTTTTATGGTAAACTTAATGAGCAGGAAGACCTGACTAAGCAATAGAGTTTCGATAGAAAAGTGGAGAATCTGATGAATAAAAAAATCATGAATCGACCTGAAGATACAGTGAGCCAAGTTTTAAATGGCATTATTTTTGCAAATGATGACCGTTTAGAACGTCTCCCTAAAACAGGCATTATTATCAAAAAAGAACGTCAAACTAACCAAGTAGCAGTTATTTCTGGTGGTGGGACTGGTCATGAGCCAGCCCATTCAGGTTATGTTGGCGAAAATATGTTAGCAGCCAGTATTAATGGTGGAATTTTCACGCCGCCAGAACCGGCTGAAATACTTCAAGCAATAGAGGCTGCCGATCAAGGACAAGGAGTTTTGTTAATCGTTAAAAATTTTGAACGGGATGTTGAGAACTTTTTAGCGGCTGAAACCTTGGCAAAAGAAAAAGGCCATCAAGTCAGCCATGTGATTGTGAACGATGACTGTTCTATTGATAAAGAAAATTTCAAGAAGCGTCGTCGGGGAGTGGCGGGGACAATTTTTGTGCACAAGATTTTAGGAGCAGCCGCTACAGAGGGTCAATCATTAGAAGCATTGGCAACTCTCGGCGAAGAAGTGGTGGCAAGTATTAATACGTTAGGTGTAGCCTTAGCGCCAGGTGTTATTCCAGGAACAAACGACTCCCAATTTAAACTAGCCGATGATCAAATCTCATTTGGGATTGGGATTCATGGTGAAGCCGGTTATCGTGAAGAACCGTTACATTCTTCAGAACAATTAGCTAATGAGTTAATCAATAAATTAAAAACTCATTACCAATGGCGCAAAGATATGAAAGTGGCTGTGATGGTTAATGGCTTAGGTAGCACGCCCTTAATGGAACTGCAAATCTTTGCCAATGATGTTCGTCGATTGTTGATGTTAGAAGAAGTCGAAGTAGCTTACAAAAAAGTCGGGACCTTTATGTCCTCTATCGATATGGCAGGTGTGTCATTATCAATTCTAGAAATCAAAGATGATCAATGGTTAGCCTATTTAAATAAACCAACGGATAGTTACGGTTGGTAAACAAAAAAGACTCAGCTCAGTTAGCTGGGTCTTTTTTTTATGATTCAAGCAAGCCGTAAATTGAAGCGACTAAAACCGCCACGGTTTCATCCGCTAATTCTTGGGTTGGGGTTTTACAGCCGTCTAAAATCCAAGTTTTAGTAATACCAACAAAGGCGTGACTGTAAAATTCAGCACTGTAAGCTAAAAGAGCAATATCTTTGGTGACATTTTTCTTCTTAGCGATATCACGAATAATCGTCGCTAGTAAGCCTTGAGTGTGGCTGTAAAAGGATTGGTCAAAAGAATTCTGTTCAGAAATAGCTAAGGCATTGCGATAAAAGACTTGGTTCTTTTCGAAGTAAGCCAAGATACGGTAAATCACCTTATCCCACTCTTCGTAATCTAGGAAGTCGCTAATATTTTCAGAAATCTCTTGTTTATAAATCCAATCTAACAATTCATATTTATCTTGAAAGTGATTGTAAAAAGTTTGGCGACGAATTTCAGCTTGTTCCATGATTTGGCTAATCGATACTTTTTGGAAGGGAGTCGTTTCCATGACTTTTTTTAATGAATAGGCAATAACTTTTTTTGTGATTAATGACTCTTGCATGGGACACCCTCCTTTAGAGTTTTATTATATCATGTTCGATAAATGTAAATAAACCATAAAAGCTTGGTATTTCAAGAATAACCTTTTGTCAGCTAGCCGGTCATGAGTTATACTAACAAAGAGATAGTAACAGAAAGGGGGGCAATCATATGCCAACTATTTATTTTGATCATGGGGGCACAACACCAATTGCTCCAGCTGTTATTGAAAAGATGACAGAAGTCATGAGTCACGTCTATGGCAATCCTTCAAGTGTTCACCAAACGGGTCGCACGGCTAAAGCCTTATTAAATAAAGCGCGCCAAGAAATTGCGACAAGTATCAATGCAAAGGAAGATGAGATTATTTTTACTAGTGGTGGCACCGAAAGTGATAACTTTGCTATTCGTCAAACCGCCAAAAGTCGTCAGCATTTAGGTCGTCATCTGGTTACTTCTAATGTGGAACATCCAGCCGTTTTAGATACCATGAAAGAATTAGGCAAAGAGGGTTTTGATGTGACCTTCTTAGATGTATCGGAAACAGGGGATATTACACCAGAACAAGTTGCAAAAGCCTTGCGACCGGATACGATTTTAGTCAGCTTAATGTGGACTAATAATGAGACTGGTGTACAATTTCCGATTAAAGAAATTAGCGAAGTCTTAAAAGACCATCAAGCTTATTTCCATACGGATGCCGTTCAAGCTTTTGGTTTAGAAACGATTGACGTTAATGAAGTGGCAGTTGATTTGTTGTCGGCATCTGCTCATAAAATTAATGGTCCCAAAGGTGTGGGAATGTTATTCCAGCGCGAAGGGGTTCATTTGCCGGCTATGCAAACCGGTGGTAAACAAGAAACGCAACAGCGTGCAGGGACAGAAAATATTCCTGGGATTGTGGGTTTTGCTGAAGCGGTGAAACTATTAGATGAGGCAACAAAAGAGCAACGTCGCCAAGGTTACCAAGAATTACAAACGAAACTGACAACAGGATTACACGATGCCGGTATTGAGTTTGAAATCAATGGCACAAGTTCATTGAAAAGTAGTCACGTCATCAATCTTTGGCTGAAAGACTTACCGAATCAACAAGTGTTAATGCAATTAGATTTAGCAGGCATTGCCATTTCTGTGGGATCAGCTTGTACAGCAGGAGCTGTCCAACCATCTCACGTATTAGAAGCGATGTTTGGTCAAAAAACAGAACGAGCCTTAGAATCCATTCGAATTAGTTTTGGACTAGGAAATACAGATGAGGAAGTAGCCACCTTGGTTGCTGAACTAGTGAAAATTAAAGAACGAATGACATCTAAATAACCTACGTTAGATTAGACGAATTTCTCAGAAAGCTGTATAATAAAGGCTATTGTTAGGAAAAGGAGAAATAAGTTTATGCCAACGTGGATGATTACTAAAGTAGTAGGAATGTTATTTAAGAAAAAAGAGAAAAAGGGTGAACAAAGCCCGATGAATAAATGGTTGATGAAACGAGCTTTAATGTCAGCTTTACCATTAAGTGTTAGAAAACAAATTGGTAACGTGGAAAACATTAAAGAAATTGTCTTCCCAAGTGAAGAATCACAACTAGAAAAATTGCAAAAAGGATTATTCCCAACTGCTAAACAAAAGAATCAAGCTAAATTACAAAAACAATTAGGTCAATTAACAGGTGGGATGATTGGGTCGAAAGAAACAAAAGTTGCAACTGGATCTAATCCAGCTGATTTAACAAAAATGATCACAAAAACTGTTTTAGATTTAGCAAAATAATAAGGAGGAACATCAATGAAGGAGCAAGCAACAATCTTAGGCTGTCCTGTTAGTTACAAATTAGGAGCTGACACGAAGAAATTTACGTTGAAAGATAATGGCTTTACAGAAACCAAGGCAGGTAATTACCAACTGGTTCGCCCTTTAGATGCGACGCCTCAAAGTAAACAAGGCTTCAAACTAAAAATCACGGTTTCAAGTGATATCAAAGCATTTAAAATGTCAGCAACAACAGCTAATGGCTTAAAAGCCATTAACCTGTTTGATAATGATAAATTTAAAATGAACCAAGACAAATTCTACTTCCTAATGGATGGTATGATTGACCGTGGTTGTTTTGAAAAAGTAGAAGCGTAAAAGAGACGGCTGAAAAGCCGTTTTTTTATTTGTCTTAAAAGGATGAAAAAAAACGCAAAAGAGCTTATAATAAGACAGACTGAAATCCGACCTTCAAATCGTAGCTATTTCAGAATCTGAAAGAAATGATGGTGCAGCATATGCAAGACAACAGTAATACTCGTGTCGTTGTCGGCATGAGTGGTGGAGTGGATTCCTCTGTGACGGCTTTGGTTTTAAAAGAACAAGGCTATGACGTCGTAGGAATCTTTATGAAAAACTGGGATGACACTGATGAAAATGGTGTTTGTACAGCAACAGAAGACTACAAAGATGTGGCTAAAGTCGCTGAACAAATCGGCATTCCTTATTATTCAGTGAATTTTGAAAAAGAATATTGGGATCGTGTCTTTGAATATTTCTTAGATGAATACAAACGTGGTCGCACGCCAAATCCTGATGTGATGTGTAACAAAGAAATTAAGTTTAAAGCTTTCCTTGATTACGCGATGGATATGGGTGCTGATTATGTGGCGACTGGTCACTATGCACAAGTCGTTCGTGATGAGGACGGCACAGCTCACATGTTACGTGGAGTAGATAATAACAAAGATCAAACTTATTTCTTAAGCCAATTATCACAAGAGCAATTAGCGAAAACCATGTTCCCACTAGGACACATGGAAAAACCTGAAGTTCGTGCCTTAGCAGAAAAAGCTGGCTTAGCGACTGCTAAGAAAAAAGATTCGACAGGTGTTTGTTTCATTGGCGAGAAAAACTTCAAAGAGTTTTTAAGCAAATACTTACCTGCTAAACCTGGTAAAATGATGACGGAAGATGGCGTTGTCAAAGGGGACCATGCTGGTTTAATGTATTACACAATTGGTCAACGTCAAGGTTTAGGTATCGGTGGTAGCGCTGGTGACAGCCAAGAACCGTGGTTTGCGATTGGGAAAGATTTAAAAACCAATACCTTATACGTTGGCCAAGGTTTCCATCACCCAACGTTATACAGTACTCACTTAGAAGCAAGTCAAGTTCACTTCACAACAGAAGTAGAACGTCCGGCTGAATTTAAATGCACAGCGAAATTCCGTTACCGCCAAACTGATGTTGGGGTGACAGTGAAATTTGCTGAAGGTGATCAAACAAAAGCGACGGTCATCTTTGATGAACCTGTTCGTGCGATTACCCCAGGCCAAGCCGTTGTTTTCTATGACGGTGAAGAATGTCTTGGCGGCGGAATCATTGATGCCGCCTTTAATGGTGATGAAGAAAGACAATATATCTAAAATAAAAAGCCCTGTTCGAAAGAACAGAGCTTTTTTATTATGGTGTTAAGTGATCCATTTGATCCCAAACTTCAGCAAGATAATAAAATAATTCTTTTTTTACAAGATAGTGGTCCGGTAGATGCACGGCTTGTTTGTGTTTTGTAATAGGGGTAATCTCATAAGCTAATTCGTCATCATCCGTCTTGCCCAAGTATTTAATATCCGCGGTGAAAGCTGTTTTTATTTGACCAGAGGTAACCAAGTTAGTCCGAAGAGCGGACTTTGGTGTAAGATGTGTCAAAATGGGAACGATAAGGATAAGTAAGATCACCATTAAAATCCGACGGTTTAGTTTAGTCATGGAGAAGTCTCCTTTCAACTACATCAATGGAGCAAAGACGTTTAAAATAGAACGAACTAAGTGAGTAATCCAACGGACGTCACGAGCTTTTTCAAGGGTGATTTCTTCACAAAGGACTTCTGTATCGACGAAGTCTTGGTAAAGTTGTGGAATAGCTTCGGTTTGATACATCCAAACGCCACATTCCACATGTAAGAATAAACTACGGAAGTCCATGTTGACAGTGCCGACTGTTCCGTATAAGTCATCCACCACAAAGGTTTTTGAGTGAATGAAACCTGGTGTGTATTCAAAGATACGGACACCTGATTCTAATAGTTGCTCATAGTTTGATTTTGTCAAAGCGTGAACATAAGCTTTATCAGAAATATGAGGTGTTTGAATGCGGACATCAATGCCGCTCTTCGCAGCATTACACAAAGCTTCCATTAATAAGTTATCAATAATTAAGTACGGAGTTGTGATATAAACGTATTTCTCCGCACGATTAATCAAGTTAAGGTAAACATTTTCTCCAAGGGTCTCATTGTCAAAAGGACTATCGCTGTATGGTTGATAAACTCCTTTTGAACCTTCGATTTTTTGTGGGCCAGGATAAAAATCTTCATAACGTTCATCAGATGGACGTTGGAAATCCCAAATTGATAAGAATAAAATCGTAAAGCCCCAAGCTGCTTCACCACGCATCATAATGGCGTTATCTTTCCAGTGACCAAAACGTTGGATTTCGTTGATGTATTCATCTGCTAGGTTAATCCCACCAGTGAAGGCGACTTTACCATCGATGACAGTAATCTTTCTGTGATCACGGTTATTGAAAATAGAAGATAGGACTGGCACGAAAGGATTGAAGACAGAGCATTTAATCCCGAATTTTTCAATTTGTTTATGATACCCTTCAGGTAGGGTTAATAAACAACCAAAGTCATCGTACATTAAGCGGACATCCAAACCGGCTGCCGCTTTACGAATTAAAATATCAAGAATTTCATCCCACATCTTACCTTCATCAATAATGAAGTATTCCATGAAGATGTACTTCTCGGCTTTTTCTAATTCTTCTTTTAAAGCAGCAAAAGCTTCTTCGCCAAATGGCAAGTAAGTACTTTCTGTATTTTTAAAAGCTGGCATGCCACTGTTATCTTTTAGATAAGTTGATTGGATTGTCGCGTTAGTATGTGCGAATTGGTTAATATCTAAATCAGGCACGGTGTTAGCGATAGCTTCTTTTTCTTTTTCTAAAGCACGTCCCATTTTAGTATGGAATTTCTTACGAACACGTAAGCGACCAAAGATGATGTAGATGACTACACCGATAATCGGTAGGGTTGTCACAGGAACAAGCCAAGCGATTTTATAGGCGGGGTTGCTGCGGCCGTTAATAATATGTAAGATGGCTGCCAATGATAAGAAGAAGTTGACGATGTAGAAGTAAACAAAGTAGTCACGGAAGACATAGATTGAGGCAAATACTAATGCCAATTGGACAAGTAATAAGAACACGACAATGGTGATCCGGTGAGTTAGTAATTTTAAAAATTTTAAAAGTATCATAAGCTAGTTTTTAGCTCCTTTATTAGTCTTAGATAATGCTATTGTATCAAAGATTATACCGCAAAATGAAAGTATAGTATAATAAAAAGAAAAAAGTGATGGAGGGACATAAAAATGAGTTTTACTTGTTACCAGATAAACGACTTAACGCAACGACAATTATTGGAAATCATGGCACAAAGAGTGGCGGTTTTTGTGGTAGAACAAAATTGTCCCTATCAAGAAATTGATCAAGCAGACAAAGGGGCCCTGCATTTATGCCAGTGGTCTGAGTCAGGGGAGCTGATGGCCTATGCTCGTTTGTTAGACAAAGGAGAGACGGTTAGTTTTGGGCGTGTTCTCGTCACGGAGAACTACCGTAGTCAAAAATTAGGTCGTAAACTAATTGAAAAAACGATTGCGGAATTGCATGAGCGCTTCCCTAACAAAGACATTATTATTTCCGGTCAGACTTACTTGTTGGACTTCTATAAAAGTTTTGGTTTTGTAGAAATTTCGGAAGAATATTTAGAAGATGACATTCCTCATATTGATTTAAAATTAAGTTAAACCGTATAGCCTTGTTCTTTATAGTCATTATAAAGAGTGGGCTTTTTATTTTTTTCTTAAAACTAAATACATCGCTTGGTAAAAGCCAGTTTTATCATTTGAAATTCATTCTCAATTAGGATAAACTGAAGGAAGGTAATTAAGAATAAAAAAAGATACGGAGGTCATTGCCAATGTCAGTTTTAGAAATTAAAAATTTACATGTGTCAATTGAAGATAAAGAAATCTTAAAAGGTGTTAACTTAACAATGAACACCAACGAAATCCATGCCATCATGGGACCAAACGGAACAGGTAAATCAACATTATCTGCTGCGATTATGGGAAATCCTAACTATGAAGTCACTGAAGGTGAAATTCTGTTAGATGGTGAAAACATTTTAGAATTAGAAGTAGACGAACGCGCTCGCGCTGGTCTTTTCTTAGCGATGCAATACCCAAGTGAAATTGCTGGGATTACAAACGCTGAATTCATGCGTGCAGCAATTAACTCAAAACGTGATGACGATAACAAAATGTCTGTTATGGAATTCATTAAAAAAATGGATGAAAAAATGGCGTTATTAGATATGCCTGAAGAAATGGCTGAACGTTACTTAAACGAAGGCTTCTCAGGTGGAGAGAAAAAACGTAACGAAATTTTACAATTATTAATGTTAGAACCAACTTTTGCCATTTTAGATGAGATTGACTCTGGTCTAGATATCGATGCTCTTAAAGTTGTATCAAAAGGCGTGAACGAAATGCGTGGCGATAATTTTGGTGCGTTAATCATCACTCACTATCAACGTCTATTAAACTACATCACACCAGATGTGGTTCACGTGATGATGGATGGTCGTGTGGTTAAAACTGGTGGAGCAGATCTTGCGAAACGTTTAGAAGCAGAAGGTTATGTTGGAATCAGCCAAGAACTAGGCATCGAGTTATCTGAAGACTAATATTAAAGAGGAGGACAAGCTAAATGACAACCAATGAATTTACTAATTATCTTGGGGAAATTAAAGCTTACTCAGTTAGTCAAGGAGAACCTTCTTGGATGCTTGACCTAAGACAAGCAGCATTAGCTAAAATAACTGAGTTACCATTACCAGATATTGAACGTGTCAAAATTGACCGTTGGGATCTAACAAAAGTGGTAGACTTTGATGAAACTGTGGACTTTGAAGGAGTCTACAGCTTTGATCAAGTCAAAGAAAATCCATTATTAATTCAACACGGCAACATTACCATTGCTGAACAAATGCCAATGAGCTTAATCGAGCAAGGAGTTATCTTTACAGATATCTTTACAGCGATGCAAGAGCACGAAGCATTAGTGAAAGAAGCATATATGCAATTAGCCGTTAAAGCGGATGAAGATAAATTAACAGCCTTCCATGCTGCGTTCATGAGTGGCGGAATGTTCTTATATGTACCGAAAAATGTTGTGGTTGAAGAACCATTTGAAGCGTTGTATTTACAAAATGCAGCGTCAACAACAAACTTCGTAAAACACGTGCTAATCTTAGCCGATGAAAATTCACAATTTAACTACTTGGAACGTTTCCAAACAATTGGTGAAGGTGATGTTAAATCAACTGCCAATATCGTGGTGGAAGTGATTGCGAAACAAGGCGCTAAAGTGAAATTCTCTGCTATTGATCAATTAGGCGAAAATGTCACAGCTTATATGAACCGTCGTGGACATATTATGCGTGATGCCTCAGTTGACTGGGCGATTGGCGTGATGAACGAAGCGAACATTGTCGCTGACTTTGATTCTGATTTAGTAGGCGAAGGCTCTCATTCAGAAGTCAAAGCCGTTGCCATTAGTTCTGGTAAACAAGTTCAAGGAATTGATACGCGTGTGACAAATATGGCACCACATTCTGTGGGACATATTTTACAACACGGTGTTATCCGTGATCGTGGTACCTTAACATTCAACGGAATTGGTCATATTCTAAAAGGAGCAAAAGGTTCTGATGCGCAACAAGAAAGTCGTGTCTTGATGTTATCAGACCAAGCGCGTGGCGATGCCAACCCAATTCTTTTAATTGATGAAAATGAAGTCACTGCTGGACACGCTGCCTCTGTTGGTCGTGTGGATCCAGAAGAGATGTACTACTTAATGAGTCGTGGTTTAAGAAAAACTGAAGCAGAACGTTTAGTCATTCGTGGTTTCCTAGGGTCAGTCTTAACAGCGATTCCAGTTAAAGAAGTTCAAAAAGAATTAGCTGAGGTTATTGAAAGGAAGTTATCTTAATGTTTGATGCTAAAGCATTGAAAAAAGATTTCCCAATACTAGATCAACAAGTTAATGATGAACCCTTAATCTACTTGGATAATGCGGCGACAACTCAAAAACCGCAACAGGTTTTAGATGTCTTAAACAAGTACTACCAAGAAGATAATGCTAACGTTCACCGCGGGGTTCATACCTTAGCAGAACGTGCTACGAAAGACTATGAAGCAGCTCGTGAAAAAGTTCGTGCCTTCATTCATGCCAATGAAACGGCCGAAGTTTTATTCACACGTGGGACAACAACCAGTCTCAATTGGTTAGCTCAAAGCTACGGCATGGCAAACTTAAAAGCTGGCGATGAGATTGTGATTTCTTACATGGAACATCACTCTAACATTGTGCCTTGGCAACAAGTAGCGAAAGCGACAGGGGCTAAGTTAGTTTATTTAGAACTAACAGCTGATGGTCAACTAGATATGACAGATGCGAAAGCAAAGATTGGCCCTAAAACAAAAGTCTTATCGATTGCGCATGTTTCTAATGTTCTTGGGGTGACAAACCCGATTAAAGAGCTAGCTGATTTAGTTCACCAACATGGTGGGATTATCATTGCTGATGGGGCTCAAGCCGTTCCTCATATGACGGTCGATGTTCAATCGTTAGATGTGGACTTCTATGCCTTTAGTGGTCATAAAATGTGTGGGCCAACAGGGATCGGTGTTCTTTATGGTAAACGTCAACACTTAGAAAAAATGGAACCAGTTGAGTTTGGTGGTGAGATGATTGATTTCGTCTATGACCAAGAAAGTACATGGACAGAGCTTCCTTGGAAGTTCGAAGCCGGTACGCCCAACATTGCTGGCGCGATTGCTTTAGGTGCAGCCGTTGATTACTTAACTGAAATCGGTATGGATCAAATCCACGCTTATGAAGAAGAGTTAACAGCCTACGTGATGCCAAAATTACAAGCGATTGATGGTTTAACAATCTACGGTCCACAATCAAGTGATGATCGTGGTGCGGTGATTGCTTTCAACTTAGACAGCGTTCATCCCCATGACTTAGCTACAGCTATGGACATGCAAGGGGTGGCAGTGCGTGCGGGACATCATTGTGCCCAACCGTTATTGCGCTACTTAGATGTGCAATCAACAGCTAGAGCAAGTTTTTATTTCTATAATACAATCGAAGAAGCTGACCAATTTGTGGCAGCCGTTATTGCAGCGAAGGAGTTTTTTGAAAATGGCCCTATCTAGATTAGATAACTTATACCGTCAAGTGATCCTGGATCACTCAAGTCATCCTCACCATCATGGTGTTTTAGATGATGCCTCAACTGAAATTGAAATGAATAACCCAACGTGTGGTGATGTCATCCAGCTTCAGTTAGCCATTGACGACAATGATAAAATTTCAGATATCCGTTTTTCTGGTAGTGGTTGTTCGATTAGTACAGCTAGTACAAGTATGATGACGGATGCCGTGATTGGAAAAACAACTGCCGAAGCCTTAGCCTTAGTTGATCAATTTTCAGAATTGGTTCAAGGCAAAGACGTCCCTAACATTGATGATTTAGGTGACGCCCAAATGCTTGGTGGAGTGGCTAAATTCCCAGCTCGCATTAAATGTGCGACATTAGGTTGGAAAGCTTTAGAAAAAGGTATCAAAGAGAATCAAACAACGACAGTTGAAACAGCTAGTCATTGTGACACACATACAGAACAAGATTAAATAGTAAAGGAGAGCCATTACTCTTCTCGCTTTAGTGAGTTAGAAGTATGGGACATCGGAGAGCCATTCCTCTTCTAACTTTAGTGAGTTAGAAGTAATGGACAACGACCTCCAATAAAAGACTACAGAGTAAAGGAGTGCTGACCATGAGTGAAGAATTTGAACCAATTGAAGTCCCTGAGTTAGAGGAATATAAATACGGGTTTCACGATGATGTCACATCAGTCTATGAAACAGGGAAAGGGTTATCTGAAGATATCGTTCGCGAGATTTCTGCCATCAAAGAAGAACCAGAATGGATGTTAGATTTCCGCTTGAAATCTTTAGCAGCCTTCAATAAAATGCATATGCAAGAGTGGGGACCTGATCTATCAGATATCGATTTTGAAGCCCTAACTTATTATAAAAAAGCCAGTGACGAGCCAGCTCGTGATTGGGATGATGTACCAGATAAAATCAAAGAAACCTTTGAACGTATCGGGATTCCCGAAGCAGAACGTAAATACTTAGCTGGCGCTTCAGCCCAGTATGAATCAGAAGTGGTTTACCACAACATGAAAGAAGAGTTTTCTAAATTAGGAATCGTCTTCACAGATACGGATTCTGCCTTGAAAGAATACCCAGATTTATTTAAAGAGTACTTTGCTAAATTAGTGCCACCAACTGACAACAAGCTAGCTGCTTTAAACTCAGCGGTTTGGTCAGGTGGAACATTTATCTATGTACCGAAAAATGTTAAAGTTGATGTGCCATTACAAACTTACTTCCGTATTAACGGTGAGAACATGGGACAATTTGAGCGTACCTTAATCATCGTAGACGAAGGCGCAAGCGTTCACTACGTAGAAGGTTGTACCGCTCCGACTTATTCAACAAACAGCTTACACGCTGCCATCGTTGAGATTTTTACGCGTAAAGATGCCTACTGTCGTTACACAACAATCCAAAACTGGTCTGACAACGTTTATAACTTGGTAACAAAACGTGCCAAAGCTTATGAAGGTGCCACAGTGGAATGGATTGATGGTAACTTAGGTGCTAAAACAACAATGAAATATCCAAGTGTTTACTTAGATGGACCTGGTGCTCGTGGAACGATGTTATCAATCGCTTTCGCTGGTGAAGGTCAAATCCAAGATACAGGTGCGAAGATGATTCACAACGCACCAAATACATCATCATCAATTGTTTCTAAATCAATTGCCAAAGATGGTGGAGAAGTGAACTACCGTGGACAAGTAACCTTCGGCAAGAAGAGTGCTGGCTCAATCTCACATATTGAATGTGATACGATCATCATGGATGATAAATCTAAGAGTGATACGATTCCGTTCAATGAGATTCACAACAGCCAAGTTGCCTTAGAGCACGAAGCGAAAGTCTCAAAAATTTCAGAAGAACAATTATACTACTTAATGAGCCGAGGCCTATCAGAAGGCGAAGCCACAGAGATGATTGTTATGGGATTCGTAGAACCATTTACAAAAGAACTCCCAATGGAATACGCAGTAGAATTAAACCGCCTGATTCAGTACGAAATGGAAGGTAGCGTTGGATAATATAAAAGAAAAAGTACCTACTCAGTTGAGTAGGTACTTTTTCTTATTTTTCTAAATGTAAAATGGGATATGGTTTATCAAAACCATCTCGTTCACTTCTTGAAACAATTTTAAAGCCATGCTTCAAATAAAAATCTTTCGCACGATGATTTTGTTCGTTCACGTCAATTTTGTTAATTTGTTTATGTTCAATTAACCAAGTTAAAATCTGATGCCCATACCCACCACCTATTTTTTCAGGATCAAGGAATAACATATCTAATTCATTATCGCTTGTTCCACTGAAACCGATTGGCTGCTGCCCATCGATAGACCAGACACGTAATTCTACATGATCTAGAAATTTTGGTATTTGCTCTTTATAAAAATCCAAGTCATTTGGGCTAAGGAAATCGTGTGTTGCTAACGCAGATTTCTCCCATATACTTAAAATTAAATGATAATCTTGTGGTGTTGCTAGTTGATTTTTTAACATAGTAGTTCCTTCTTTCAAAAGTTTTTTTATCAGCTCCTTTCCATTGCACATTTGATAATTCTTTGGGTAAACCCCCAACTGAAATAAATTTTCATATTTATTACTCCGTTTCATAGTTTTAATAATTATATTATATATTAGAAATAGGTTAGTGGTCAATTTGAATATGCGAACGAAAAAATGTATGAAATGAGTTATTATATTTTTAATCATAACGTATAGAAAAGAAATTGATTTTTGAAATAGCTCCTCAAAAACTAAATGCCATGTTAAATGCCATTTGAGTGAAAACGAATGATTCTTAATGATTTGTTAAAAGTAAAGAATCAGTATGTTTACTGAGTTTGATACAAATATAATATTACTGATAATCTAAATCTTTAATGGAAGGTAGTGTTGGTTAATATATAAGAAAAAGTACCTACTCAGTGGAGTAGGTACTTTTTCTTATTGTTCTAAATGTATAATGGGATATGGGTTATCAAAACTATCTCGTTCACTTCTTGAAACAATTTTAAAGCCATGCTTCAAATAAAAATCTTTCGTACGATGGTTTTGTTCGTTAACATCAATTTTATTAATTTGTTTATTTTCAATTAACCAAGTTAAAATCTGATGGCCATACCCACCACCTATTTTTTCAGGATTAAGGAATAACATATCTAATACATTATCGCTTGTTCCGCTGAAACCGATTGGCTGCAGCCTGTCGATAGACCAGACACGTAATTCGACATAATCTAGAAAGTTTGGTATTTGCGCTTTATAAAAATCCAAGTCATTTGGACTAAGGAAATCGTGTGTTGCTAACGCAGATTTCTCTCAAATACTTAAAATTAATTGATAATCTTGTGGTGTTGCTAGTTGATTGTTTAATATAATAGTTCCTTATTTCAATTTTTTTTAGCTCAACAATTCTCAAAATTGGGATTTTTGTAATTAATAATTCAACGCCAAATTCAAGCTAAAATAAGTTTTCAGTAATCTTATAAATACCAATAGTAGGGTTTATTTGGTAGCTATAGTACGAGATTGATGAAAGTCCTTCCTTCTCTGCGGTAGTTAGTTATGAACGGGAAAATACAGAGCCGCCAGTAAGAAGTATTCCATGTTCAATACAAAAAGCGGGCTGATTATCCGATTTAATTATATGGATGCCTTCATCGGTCCAGTGTAATCAACCCAATGATTTAACGTGCTAGGTAGAGATATAGTTAGCAACTTTTTCATAATAGACAGTAGTGGCTAATGTAGTAATCACTCTGCTTCTTTTTTTATTCATTTGTTGTTACCTTTTAGTTAGATGGAAGTTTAGCTCAAATGAAAAAGACGCTCCAAAATGATGGAAACGCCTTTTTCAAACTTCTTCTTAATATTGAATGCTTAATGCTTCTTGATAAACTAAGCGATGGTATACTATATAAGTATTTAAAAAACTAAAACTTATTTGAAATTCGCAATTCATTTTCAAGTTGTACATTAATTGGTTGAAGAACCCGATACTCATTCATGATTTCATCATATAGATCGCCATTATAATTTAATGCTTCGACTGTGATGGCTACGCTATATCTTACACGTGTTTTAGTAGTTTCTCTATCTAGAGCATGAACTGTCAAGAAAGGGTAATCTAAAGTTTTGGCGAGACAAACTTTACTTCGTTTTACCACAGTGTCCCATTTTTGCTCGTTTCTTCTATCTGCTTCAGAGGCAAATTTCATTGGTGTTGAACTAGCTTGAATAGTACTTTGATTAAACCCTTTCGCTTTCAATTCTTGTATTTCTTTAGATTGATGAACAATATTCCTTGCATAAGAGGTTTTACCTAGTCTGTAATTAAATTTATTTTCATTTGGATAAAAAGTGTCCTCTAATGCAGTTGATGTATAACCTTCAGCAAATAGAGGATTGGGCTGAGTATCAGAGACAATTGTCCATGAAATTTTGTACTTTTTAGCTGAACTATTTTGAGGTAATGGGATTCGCAATTTAGCTGAATTTTTTACAGACATTTCATTATTATATAAGATAGTAACTTTATTCTTAGAACATGTCAAAATATCATCAGTTCGTGAAATACAAGCCCCGTAACCTAGTTCATGATTGACTTCTTGAATTTCATTTGATGCATTTTGAGTTAAGAGAGCACGAGCAGTGAGTACTCCAACATCCTTACTTTTTAGCATGAGCTCAGCTGCTTTTTTCGCAACTACAGGTGCGGAAAAGCTTGTTCCCATAACATTGTTCATAGAAAATGAATCTGAATTTAATACTTGAAGAGGGCGACTAGTAGAGCCACCATGCTCACATAAATCTGGTTTAATTTTACAACCCTCTCGCCCAAAGCCAACAGAACTATATATGGCTCGGGAGTAGTCACCACCTTGATTTATAGAATAGGAACCAACACCAATTCCGTTAACCATATCTGCTGGTGACTGGATTCTATTAAGAGGAGATGGTTTAGAACCAGTATTTCCTACCGCTACAGTGAATAATTTTTTATAATCATAAGATAGCTGATCCAATGCTGTTGTGAATCGGCTAATATCATCATCCAGAATATTTCCTATTGGGCCAACAGAAACGTTAAAAACATCAACATCCTTTAATTTAGGAACAGCTTCTTCGATAAGGTCGATTGACTCGTACAAATCGATATCATCAGAATCTGAAGTTGGAAAAACACGAATACTTTCTATTCCTAATATAGGGGGCATTAATTGTTCGTCTTTCTTCATACCATATAAGTCACCATATAATGCCATACTTGCAACATTTGAACCATGTTGAGTAAACATATTACTAGGTGGAGAGGCAACTTCAAAATTCTGAGTAACGTAGCTTGAGAAAAAAGGATTTCCCAAGTTCACTCCGCCATCAATTATTCCTATTTTTTTTGTGGGTATAGGTGGGGCAACAGGTTCTTTTACTTTTACTATGAAGGGATCTTTGCTAAAAGAATTAACTTCAACTTTAAGTGGATGTACTGTTCTTAAAGGGTTGAACTCTGCAACATTTTTTAGTTTATCTTTTGAAATAATAGTACTTACAAATAGAGGTCCATTATCATACTTTTTGTATTTAACTTTTTGGCGCTGTTCAGCTGTTAGATCTAGTAAAGAATAGAGTTTTTCTAAAACTAACTGTGTTTCTTCAAATGGATGTAGAACTAACTCAACACGTCCGTTATCCCATGATTCTTCAAAACCAAGGACAGTCTCATCAACATTTAAAATATTTATTTCTTCTATCTTTCTTAAATCATCTTTGAAGCTTTTCGTATTAAATGACGTCAAAGTTTTAATATTATTATCTATATTATTAGGGTCAAGTTTGATAAAATTCATTTTACTTTCTTTTCCAGAGTCGGTAATCCATTTTCGAGAACCAATATTTTCGTAATTTAAGTTTCTAAAAAAAGTTTCAGGTGTGTAAGACTTAGCGAGGAAATCCTCATGTAAACGAACAGTAACAACAATTTTATTCATTCTTTTTTCTTCAGGTATTTTTGTTATCTCTGATTCTAACTGTTTCAAATTTGAAGTAACTAATTCTAATGCTTCAGAATAAGAACGGGGGTATTTTTTTGGCCCACCACCACTGCTTTTAGTAATTGGCTCTACTAGGTTTTCGCCACGACCAAGAATAGGTCTACGTTCATTTGACATAAGTTATTCCTCCTCTTTTAAATATCTATTTATTGAAGATAATGGAAATCCTGTTAATTTTGCTAAATCTCTTTGAGTAGCATTTTTTTCATACTCTTTTTTTAGTGCCACAACTAATTTTTTCTTTAAGTTATGTTCAGAAATTACATTTGTTTCGATGATACTCTTGATGGTATTTGTTTCTATGCTTCCGCCAGAAACAATTTGTTTTTGTAATGAACTAGAACTGATTTGTTCAATGTCAGAAGGGGAAACATCAGTTAATGTGGAACTTAAAAAAAAGATGAAGTCATCATTTATTTCAACAACTCCTCTATCTAAATAATATTTCCAAAGTTTGAGTCTAAGTGATTTATCTGGTTTTTCAACTTCAATTTTCAAATCGAATCTTCTCCAAATTGCGTTGTCCAAAAGTTCAGGATGGTTTGTTGCTGCAATTAGAATACAATCGAATGGCCAAGTTTCTAACTCTTTTAAAAGAACGTTTACGGTTCTTTTTAATTCTCCAAGATCACTAGAATCATCTCTTCTTTTAGCAATTGCATCAAATTCATCTAAAAATAGGATAGAAGGGGATCGTTTAGCGTAATCTAAAACCTCTTTAATATTTTTCCCAGTTTTCCCAAGATAGCTTGAAATTGTGGAAGATAAGTCCAAGGTAATAAGTGGTAATTGAGTTTTATTGGAAATATATTTGGCCAAAAATGTTTTACCAACACCTGGTTCTCCGTAAAGAAGTAAACTATTAGAAGGAGCAATTCCAAAATCAATGAGTTTTTCCATGTGCTCCCTATTTTTTAAAAAGTTATCTATAGTTTCTTCATATTTTTTTGAAAGAAAAATTTTTGAAGAAAAGTCTTCGTTATTCTCTAGTTTTACGAGACTGTTTAATCCTTCTTCATCTCTCGGTACTGGTTCTTGACCAAAAGCTCTTGTTAAAGAAGCACCTGATCTGTAATTAGATAGAAGGGCTGAAATTTTTTTTGCAGTATCTTCATCCTCTTTCTTTAGAGCGCGAATAATGTTAAGAGAAGATAATTCAACTGTCTCAATATCATTTTCAAACGCAGCCTTAATTAGATTTGGGAGATTTTTATTTATATGATTCATTTTTAACCAACCTTTCTTCAGTGGGACAAGGATAATATACCATTAACAAAGGTTTTTATCAACTTTTTGTTCCTTTTTTAAATTTTTATTTAAAACGGGACATAGCTGAGTTTAGATTTTTAATATAGCTCTATATAAGCTATATTTTATTTTTTTGAATTAAATAGTATAAATATCTTCCACTGTTTCTTTAGTTTAATCAATTTTTTTATACTAGCTATCCATTATCGGTTTGTGAGCTATGCTATAATTTTAATAACATTGATTAAACTATTTTTTGATATTTATTTAGAAAAGAAAAGGAGATGAGGTTCAATATGAGAATAAAAGGTCAAATTGAGAAAACTTTTCAAGAGAACTCTATTTACGCACAACCAATGCAGGCTGTTAACCAAGCAAGTTCCTTGAATGCGTTATCAAGTGATTTATATACAGATTCAAAAAGATTTATTTATGAGCTTTTACAAAATGCAGATGATTCTTGCAAAAATGATAAACCTATTAAAGTATGGATAAAAATTTTTGGTGATAATTTAGTGATAGCACATTCTGGAAGTCCTTTTACAAAAAGAGATGTTCAAGGAATTTGTAATATAAATAATGGTACAAAGAAAACGGATATATCGAAAACTGGATACAAAGGTATAGGTTTTAAATCAGTTTTTGGTCAATCTGATAAAGTCACAATATACACGGAGGATGAGTATTTTAGTTTTGATGCTAATTATCAATTTGAGTGGGCTTGGGAAGATACTAAAGAGCATTGGGAAACGAATAACGATAGGGAATTTCAATTTCCTTGGCAAATTATCCCCATATATACAGAATCAAAAGATATTTCAAAATCTATCAATCAATTTGTTAAAGATGATGAAGTAAAAGTTGCAACAATAATCCATATGAAAAATATACATGAAACAAGTGAAGCCATTCAAAGTCTAGCTAATAATTTAAATGTTTTTTTATTCCTTAAAAATATTTGTGAAATAAATTTTGATTTAGAAGAAAAAAATAGTATTAAAATCGATAGATCTGTCGAAAACAGAATAAGTTTGCAGAAAAATAATGAGGCTCCAATTGATTGGTTAATAAATACAATACAGTTAAAAGTTCCTCAAAATGTAAAATATGAAATGCAAGATGAGAGGAATGTTCCTGATAAATTACTAAAAACTGAAGTAATAGAATTAGCTCTGGCTGCAAAAATTGAGGCAGATGGGATTGTTAAACTATCCAATCATGAAAAGCTTCTTTATTCATATTTACCTACCGACGAAACTAAATATTCCTTGCCAGTTCTTGCTAATACAAGTTTCTTAACTTCTGCCAATCGTGAGTCACTTCATACAGATTCCAAATGGAATCAGTGGCTGTTTAAAACAATAGCTGTTGAGATTTTTCGTTGGATATCAGTATTAGTATTGAGTGAATTTAAATCTGAAGCCTATAAATTGATTCCAAATAAAAGCGTTGAAAATGATTTGGGTAAAGCATTTAATGAAGGGATAAATGAAGCATTAAAAAGCGTTCCATTTATACTTTCAAAACAAAATGAATTAATTAAAATTGAGAATACTATAGTTGATTTTACATCTTTATCTGATAAAAAATTTATAGAAAAAGATTCAATAAAATTTTTTGCTACTAATAGAGGTAATACGGTACTTTCAGTTCAAGATAAGCAGTTCGCTAAAAACAAACAGTTTTTTTATGATTTTAAAAAAATGGGTGCTATAAGTTTTGAGTGGAATGATTTAAAGTCTTTTCTTTCATCAAAAAAATTTATTGAGACCCATACGATCAGCAATAATATTGATTTAATAAAATATATTAAAATAGTATGCTCATCTGGGAAAAATATGGTGATTACTGAGAGTTTCTGTAGTGAACTTCCATTTATTTGGGATCAAAAAAATGTTCTTAATTATCCTAATAGAGTATGTTTTCCAGTAGCGGGTGATGACAACTGGAATAATCCTAATAATGAATTGTCTTTTGTTCATCAAGAATTACAAAATTGGTTAGTAATTGATATGGATAGCAGACAATGGCTAGAAAAAATTGGGGTTACCGAGAGAACAGATACTACCTATATAGCTCAGAATATTTTGCCTAATGCAAATTCTTATATTACAAAAGATAATGCGATACAGACAATCAGAGAATTGTTCGGTTTATATATGAAAGGTGAATTAAAAAAAGATTTAATCATACAATTAGCAGATTTGAAATTACTTACTTTAAATGATACTCTTTGTCCTGCAAAAATGTGCTATCTTTCGAATTATTATAATCCGAGATTAAAGAGCGAAAAAATTTTAGAAAAAGATATTTTTGTTAGTAGCTCCTACTGTGAAAACCCTTTATATAAAGATGAATGGAAAATATTTTTTAAAATGCTTGGAGTTCAAGAAGGCATTTCAGAAATAAAATATTTAAACAAAAGTTCTACATCTAGTTTAGTTGATTCAGGTATAAAAAATGAATATTTCGAAAGTGAAGACAAGTATTTCAAACCATACGTTACTATTTTTAAAGCAGATACTTTTAGTGAAGTAATAACCATGAACTACATTAATTTTATAGAAAATAACTATGAATTTTCTTTGGGATTTTGGAATGATTATATAGAAAACTTTGATAATGAAAGTCTAGAAATTCCAGCTAGAGCCTACTGGGGAAATCAAGGAAGACTAGGTAGACGAAATGGTGATGCTGTGGGAAACTATGTTCCATGGCTCATTAATAATGCTAAAATTATACCTACTCTTTTGAAGAAATGTGAGATATCAAGTAAGGTATTACTAAATACAAAGGAAATTAAAGAACTCTCTGGAAAATACTTACCAGTTTTTAGTGGTCCTGAGTTGAACTCTGATTGGAGATCATTTTTCAATTTTAAAACTGCTTTAAATGTAGCTGATTATTTAGAAATACTAAAACAAATCTCTTTAGATACTGATAAAAACAATTACTTGAAAAGTGAAAATTATGAGAGGATTCAGTCTATATACTCTAAATTATTAATACAATGTATCAATTGGAATACCGATGATATAGAGACCGTAAAAGCTTGGTCACGAACTGAACAATTGTTAAATACGAAAAGACAATTTACAAAGTGTAACTCTCTTAAATTCTTTTTAGACGGTAATGAGAATGTATTCCAAGAGCAATATATATTCATGATGCTTAGTGCTGAAAATAGAGAGCATCCAAACCTAGAAAAGCTATTAGAATATTTTCAAGTAAAGCTATTAAGACAAAGTGAATTTGAGTTAATTTATCATCAATTGGAAGAAGCTACATCTTTAAAAGAAAAACTAAGAAGGATACTTCCGTTTTTTGGAATTTGGATTGCTAGTGAAGATAACGATAGTGATGTAGTCAATATAGTAAATGAATTACAAGCAAAAGTTAGTGATTTGGAAATTTACCAATCTGATCAGTTTGAAATCACATATACAGGTATAGATTTTACTAAAGGTGTAAACACTCACTATAATGAACGAAAGCTTTATGTGACTTATCCTTGGAATTCTAATAGTGTATTTTTGACCCTATCAGAAATATTGTGTAAATATTTCTGTTTGAACGGATATGGTAAAAAACTCGACTTTTTACTTAGATCAACGCAGGATGAGATTCAAGAGTATTTTGAACAAGAAGAATTAGAAATTCCAGCTACACTTTACAATGAATTTGATTCTAACACTTTAATAAAAAATTATCCTATTTCTAATTTTGCAGATATTGAAAAAGTGGTTAATGAGAAAGAAACGACCTTAGAATTTTTTCACATGTCTAAATCAGATTATGAAGGACTAAAGTATGCGGAGAGACTTATATCCAGATCAGTAGAAAACGTGCTGAGTCATTTAGAAAAATTACCAGAGTATGATTGCTCAAATTATTTTAAAATTGCTACTAGTATTATTGGTGGTATAATCAAAAATGGCAATGAAATAACTGTAGTAGCAAGACCATCCGATAATAATCAAGTATTAATATATTACACGTCAGAGTTTGATGTTCTTGAGTACGTTGATGCTGAACTTTGGTATGAAGATGGAACAAATATTCCTCAAAAAATCACAATAGGTCAACTTTTGAAAAAAACTGGTGTAAACAGAATACCTATAAATACTATTGAACTATCAGAAAGTGAAATTGAAAGTTTAACTAATGAGTCAAAATCCGAAATTTTAGAGTTTAATGCGGTACCTTATGCTCCACAAAAAATAGCAAAAATTATATCATCTTTAGCTAATACGAGTGGAGGTAAATTAATTTTTGGAATGACAGAAATATCTCCAGATTTGAATGAAGTTGTAGGGCTTAGTAAGGATTTTTCTGTTACAGAAATTACTAAAAATGCAATTTCCCTGCTATCTCCTATTCCAAATGTAGTCTTTGATTGGGCGATACATGAAGACAAAAGCATTTTTGTAATAAAAACAGATAAATCAGGTGAAGATATCCTATTAGGGAATAATAAATATGTTAGAGTTGAATCTCAGAGTGTTATAGAAGGAAAATCTGAGCAAATAACTCAATTGAGTGCGCCTAGATATACTAGAACATTAGCTATCATCATTGCTATAGAAGATTATACAAAAAGGGAAAATAATCAAATTACTAAAGTCAAGTATGCTATTGATGACGCGCTAGAATTTAAAAAAATGTTAGTGGAGTCTATGAATATCTCTAAAGAAGACATAGTAATGATTATAAATGAAAATGCATTGAAGAGTAATTTAGAAAATGATTTAAAATACCATTTTTATAATTTAACTGAAGAAGATCGCTTGATTTTTTACTACGTTGGTCATGGATTTCATGATGGTATTACCAATTATTTATCTACTTTTGATATGCACCCGTCTAATGTAATTGAGACGGCCGTTTCATTAAAGAGAATATTATTAGAGCCTCTACAAAAATCAAAATGCAATAATGCACTTATTTTTATAGATGCATGTGCCCAAATGTTTCAAAATCCAAATGAGAGGAATAACATTAAGGATATTAATGATGAAGAAATCAAACTATTTTCAAGTGAGTTCCCTTATTATGCTACTTTTTTATCTTGTCAAACAGGAGAAAGTTCTTATTCAAGTGATAAATTAAGTAATGGAATATGGACGTATCATTTAGTAAAAGCATTGAAAGGTCAGGTGCCTGAAGTACTTAGTAATAATAAATATATTACGGATATATCGTTACAAGAGTATTTATCTAAAAGTGTGGCGGAATATACAAAATATGAGCTAGGCTATAATCAAAATCCTAAATCAATTTTAGATTCAAGTTATACAAGCGTTATATCTGAAATTAAAAATTAAAATTCTGACAATAATAAAGTGATATGGATCAAAGATCTTTAGGGTTTTTGTATTAAGGTGTTTTATTAGTATTTATTCTAGCTCGCAATTTTCTTACTAAAAATCATCCGAAATATCCATGTTTTTTTCGTTGAAACAGTTTGAAACTAACTCAAAACTAACTACAATTAGCAAAAATTAACGGGATACAACAGTATTCACTAGAAAAACAGAATACTGTTATATCAACGTTTAGAGTCTCTTAGAGCCTTCAAAAAAAGCTAACTTTCTGCTGGAAGGGTCAGTGGGGTAAGTATATTATTTAAGCTAGAAATGTTGTTTTAACAACATTCCTAGCTTTTTTGTTTGTCTATAAATCTAAAATGCTATCTGAAAAGCTATCGATTTGTCAGACACTTAAATAATTTTCTTGCTTTTAACTAGTATTTTCAGATTGTTCAGGAGTAACATGTGCATAGGTATTTATTGTTGTTTGGCTCATATCTAATAGAACAGACTCTAAGTATTTATTAGATTTAGTATCGGATTACATGAAGCTATGGGAGATTAAAAACCATCTGATTACCGATATATCTAATTGAGGAATTATGGTAGATCAAGTAGACTCTCGAGGTCATGAGGTAACCCGTAAGAATGAGAGTTTAGTGGAGTTACTTAAAATATCTAAACGAATGACAGATATACTGGTATTTTTAGGATTAGAATCTGTAGAGCTATATGAAGGGGATATGACTATAAAATAACAGGAAGGGCTGTCGTTAAATTGGTGGTTCGTTTTGTTATATCTGATGTATAATGTGAATGAAATAAAAGCGTTATGTGCGGCTAGTAATATATATTATTATTTTTTTGACTTGCTTTACTAATCATGACATTTTCAGTTTAGAGGCTAGTCAGTATGAAGGGAGATTTCTATGTGGAAGAAGGTACACGGACTGGTAAAAAATTGGATTAAAAAAAATAGGATAGGTGACGTATTTAAACTGATAGTGAATTTTTTGATTGAAAACTATTTATTTTTATTGGTGATATTAGCATTGCTATTGTCAGCTTGGAAAGTATTACTTCTTTTATTAGGAGGTATAATAGTTATCGTAGGGCTAACATTATTTCTTGTGTTTTTTATTTTTTTGATATTTATTTTCCCTAGTTTTTTATTTTTATCATCGTTATGTGATATTTTTTGTTCCAGGTGGCTAAAAAACTATAAGGATAATAATATGACAAAATATCAGGTTCCTATGTTTGTTTATTATTTTGCAGTTTTCCCGATGTTTATAATATCAGAATGGATAAAATTATATATTTTAAAATACTCTGATCTAGAGGAAGTCTCAAATATTTTATTTAGCTCGGAGGCGATATTGCTTATGGTGATGTTGCTTTATGTCATAGTAATAAATCTGGGTATGTATTTTCGGTTGAAGAACATAGACGATAGTAATTTTTTATTGTCAGTTTTAGACAATCATCATTCGTTTTTGAAACTATCTTTTATTCCTGCATCATTTTTGCTTACTATATTAGGAGTGATAACTATTTTTAGTGATATTAAAATAAATTTTAGGGACTCTTTTGCTATTTTTGATAGATTTATATTTTTTACAACTCCCCTCAATGACATTGTAAACTGGTTAAAATTTATTATTTTAATTTATATAATGGCTATTCCCATTCAATTAATGGGATTATTCATGAATAATATCCTAATATATTATGTTAAGTACGCTGGTCCGTATAAACAGATACTAAATAACTTATATAAGTCAGTAGCTAAGTTTGTCGGAACGTTGATCAAATGATTAGTGCATTAAAATTTTTTAAGCATGAAAAGGATTATATCATGCTTAGGTGATTAGTTGGTGTTATTCAAAAGTAGGTATCTTGATTGGTTCTATAGTTAAGGACTGTTCGGGTGATATAAGGGAGGAAATAATGTGAGTTATGTTTATATAGATGAAAAAGGACCACAAGAAACTATACGGATTGCTAAAGATTTTTCTCATGAAAAGCGTTTGAATTTAGCTGATGATAATATGAGTTCGTACGTTGCAAATCTTTTTAGTGTGAAAAATTCGGTAAAAGGAAAAGTTGAAGATGAATACAAAAAAATAATTAATGGATTCGAGAGGCAAAATAAATCTTCTGAGTTGAAAGGGCAACAAATATTAAAATCTCATTTTAACTATGGAATTGCAAACATGCATACAAAAGAGGTTAACTTTTACACGGAGTTGTTAAAAATTCTTATAGAGAACGACTGTTCCAACTTATGTTTTGCGATTAGTAAATTTTCGATTGTTGTTAATGTACGGTTTAGTAAGTGGTTGTTAGAGTTGCAAAGAGACAGGCATATACATAATGTTCATTTAATAAAATACTCGATTACTAAGTTCTTTGAAATAGAGTCGTCGCAAGAGCTTAATGAATTGTTATTTGATAATAATATAAGTAATAAAGAGTTTATAAGTGCACTTATTAAAGAGTTGAAAGAATTCATAGATATTCATAGTAGAAATAAAAGAATGGAAATGCAAATTTCGGAATATAAAAATATGGTTAAGGTATTTAAACAGCATAAGCATAGATTAAGTGAAATAGACTTCGATGAAGTTCAGTTTGATTGGGAACAATTTAAGTGGTCGATAGATTTGTGGGTTACTGAAAACAAAGTAGTTAATAATTGGGAAGGCGAAGAAAACCAACTTTTTTTAGATGAAGGGATACCTGATTTAGGTTTTTCAGAATTAGGTTTTACTGATGTTCTAAAAGGCCAAGAATCTCATCAACATATAGGGTTACAAATAACTGATATGTTAGTAGCTTTAATTGGTAAGCAAATAACTAAGATGGGAAGTGCATTGAGATATGATGCTGAAAATCCAAGTGTAACAACAAATCTGCCAAAAGAATGGTTTGAAATGGATGAGGAAAACTATAAATTAATATGTCTATTGAATAAATATTTAAATCAAGGACAATATTCTTTGATTTATGATACATTTTTTGATGATCTTCTAATATTCACCTCATATTTGGAATATATAAGTTCGTTTGCTAATTATTATGATTTTAAAAAAGGGCTAAATCATAGTAAGGGTTGTAGGGATAAAATGATGTCAGACAGTGAAATAAGATGGCTAAAATTTATAGAGATAACTAAAGTATGTAATGATCTGTTTGGTAGTGTCTTAGGGGCTATAAACGAAGGGGAATTAAAGAATATATAAGGCTGATTGCAGTTTTATTTGTACATAATCACTCCTTTCGGTGAGGCTGTTTTTTATATGACTGTTGATATAAGAAAAATAGAGGTGGAAATAAATGATATATAATATAATATTCAATGTTGATTTTTTTAGGGATGTGTTATCAGGTTTAACTATCAGTGTTTTAGTCGGGGGATTTGGGGCATTAGTGTATCCAGTTATTAAAAACTCATTCTCGAAATCGGTGGCGGAAAAAAATGATGAACTAAGTGAACTAAAGCCTGTGAGTAAAAATTATTTTGACGAAAATGTCAAAGACAAAACGATAGATAGGATTGGTTGGTGGCCTAATAAAGCGGTTAAGAATATTTTATCTTATAAAAAATTAGAACTTACAATTAGAGATATAGCTGTCATAACTTTATATGAAAAAGACATAAAAGAATTATTGAAACTATTTAATAATGATAAAAAAGATGGATTGATTACAATTATTGCTAATAGGGATGCTAAAACAAAAGAGTATTATATAACTAGATTTGGACCTGTGAATAAAAAAGACAACCGTTATAAAGTGAATTCAGAGAATGTAACTGATATAAGTGATAATTAAAAAAGCACCTACTCAAAAATGAGTAAGTGCTTAGGTTGCCCAGCTAAAAATAATATCTAATCGATTAAATAATCACTTAGATATATTAAGATTAAACCACTAGACCATTAGACCTTTATATAATGGCTAAATATCAAAATTTGTTAATGCATGCTATTTAGTGGGTGAAATGTTAGTGGATAGTGGAATAATAGTTGATATTAGACAAGGCAGAGCTCGAAAGAGCACCGTCTTGTTTGATTTATTTTTGATATTGATTTAAAATTCCTGATTTATGTTGATTTTGTATTTCAGGGGTTATGTACAAAACAATCAAATAGAAAAATAATTAAAAGTTATTTAATCATTATTAAAAAGGACAATAAAGCTTTTTCTCAAGAAATTATCTAGAAACAATTAAAAATTAGGATTCCAATTATATTCAATCGTTTTATAACGGCGTAATTTTAAATTGGGGTCAACAAAAGCATTTCTAATTGGGAATTTCATTTTATTATCATATTGAATTTGAGCAATGAAATTGTCATTTGTTGGATATAAAGCTCTATCCTTTCCTTTACGGACCTCTTTTTTATACAAAATCAAATAAATCAAATCGGCATCCATTTTTCCGTGTTTTACTTTGTTCGATGCGAAGCCGTAAGTCTCAAGTTTTTTTAACTGTTCTACAATTTCAGAGATGTTTTTTTCAACATGGTTAGGTCTTTTTGCTCGATTAAGATAAACAACAGCCTTGATTCTTTTTTCGTTTTCAAGACTAATATCTTCGATTTCAGTAATATGGTAATCCTGGGTCTCGATATCTGAGTAGTGTCTAAAACTATCCTCAAACTCATTTCTATCTTCATCATTAACAGGAAACATTAATACATTTCCGCTTTGATAGATGATTTTGGAAACATCCTCAACTGTAATTTTTCCATTACTCAAATTATTGATATCTGAGCAATTGATCGTAAAGAAAGAAGTAACAGTTTTAGGAGAGTTAAAAGAAATCATTACTGTGTCTTCCTGATTAAGTTGTCTTAGATGGAAGATTCGTTCTGCAGTATATATTCCAAAAAGAATTCTTTGGTCCACATCCAAGTCAGTGCCAATAAACTCAACATTTATATGTTTTCTTTTTCCAGATTCGTTATCAATATCAACTTGGTATACCTTATCACAGGCAGTTAATAAGGTGGACATTGATAATTTTTCGAAGAAAAGGGATGTTTCTTCATTAATCAAAGAGTTACCAGAGACTTCGTTATATGATATGTTTTCCTCACACAAATAGCTGAACCAAGATAGTATAATACCGCTTACTCCATCAAATAGTCGTAGAAGGGAATCTTTAAAATCATAGACCGTTGACTCGTGTTGGAAATGTTCTTTTCCAATTCTGAATGAAAAATAAATTTTTGGTCCAACTACTTTGACTCCGCCGTGAGAAATTGCGTTTCGAATATTAGCATCAGCTAAAGCGGTTATGTTTTGATAGCCCCTTTTATTAGATTCAAGTAATTCAATTTGAGGCTTTAATGTTTTTTGAGATAAGTTTTTATTATCTTTAGCGCTTTCAAAAGTAATAAAAAGCTTTAATAGTTCTCCGAATACTCCATTTAGAAGGTCATTGTAAATGTTAATGTTGAAAATTTTAGCTTTAAGTTCTTCGCTTCCTTTAAACCTATTCATTAATAAAATTCTACTTTCTATATCCAATAAATTTTGATATGCGGTAGAAAGAAGATGAAAGTTAGATAATAGCGTTATCGACATATTTTCTTTGCCAATAGAACGTTCTAATTCTCGTATTTTCGTATAAGAAAATGTGAATAACTCTTTGTCCCAATGTTTTATTTGAGGGTTTTTCAAGTATTTATACAGAATTGGATGATAAATTGATGGAAGAAAATCAGGTTTTTTAAATAAGTTGATAAATGTATCAGTTACTTCATCTAATCCAACTTCATTTTTTTCTTTCCAGCAATTTATATAGTCAGTTTTTTGCATAAGTTAACCTCCTAGATTTTAAATAAATTATACTTGATTTAAGCAAAGATTAATAAGGAAATTTATTTTTATTAAAGCATCTGCAACAGTTTGAATCTGACCAACTAAATAGATGCTGAAAAGGTAAGGTCTATGTGATAGTAAATAGTGTATGTACTAGTCATCATGTGATTTTTGCAATAGTAAATTACAAGTTTACCCATAAAAAGTATGTGATTTTGATTTTACTAGTTATCATAAAAGCGTATATGTTCCCCTTGACCTTTATGTGTTTTAGCCATATGATGGTGGCGAGTAATAGTAGACAAAATAAAAAAAGCATCCCATAGGTGCTGGTAACACCCATGGATAAAGATTAGTCGCCAAGGACTAACCACTGCTTATAGTTAATGTAACACCAACTGACAGCATTTGTAAATCGGATTTTTAAATATTCCGAATAAAAACAAGTGATGGAGTAGGTCTATTTATGTAGGTCTTGTTTGGTGGGTATATAATTATGAAGAGGGTTAGACTAACGTCTAGCCCTCTTTTATTTTTCTAGAGAATAAAGGCAGTTGCTTCGTTTACTATTACTTACTTTTTAATGGATCCAGTCGTACGTCACTTGTTTTGACAGATTTGGAGGAATAACAATGACTCAAGTTAAAATGAATGTGTTGGTTGATGCTATTCATCAGGTTACCTCTGACAGTCGGATGAAAGTAGGTCATCACTATGACAAGTAAACAAATGATTGTCACTCTTGGTCTACTAATGATAATTTCTAACATTGCTTTAGGGATTGCCCCAAGTTTAGGTGTCATTGGTCTATCCTATCCAGAAGTGGGTCGTTCAACGTTGCAATTAATTATTTCCTTAGCAGCTTTTGCTAGTTTTGGTGTCTCTCTTGTCGCGGGGAAACTGCAAGATATCTTTTCTCAGAAAATTGTTGTCATCATAGGAGCGCTACTTTTAGGGTCAGGGTCCTTGCCACTATTTATTCAACCCGGATTTAATTTTCTGCTGTTTATTTCAGTATTACTTGGGTTAGGGGCAGGTCTAATGACCTCGACAATGCCCGCTATTATTGCTACCTACTTTAGTGGGGACAGTCGTTCCAACATGCTTGGTTTAAACACAAGTCTAAAAGCGATTGGCGGTATGGCAGTGGCTGCGCTTGGTGGTATCTTAGCTTCGTTTGGTTGGTACTTCAGTTATGCAATGTTCTTATTCGCTTTTGTTGGCGTTGTCTTTGCCATCTTTTTCTTACCTAATGATAAAGCCATTCGTGAAACCCAATTACTAGAAGAACAAGAGAGTAGTGGTGAGACCTCAGCTGATGACAATCGCCTTACCTTAGTCAGTACCACTGTTATTTTCGTGATTATCTTAGGCATGTTAGTGACTCTTTTAGGTGGTGTGAGTCAAAATAATGTTGCACTTCATATTCAAGAAGCCCATATTGGAGATGCAAAGGTTGCAGGCTTGGCATTATCTTGTGAAAGTCTAGGTGGGATAGCGGCTGGTTTAATTGTGACTAAGTTAGCCAAAGTCTTTCGGAGTTACACGATGATTATTGGTTTCATCGGGATGGCAGTTGGTCAGTTATTGATTGCTACTATCCATTTACCAATGGCTGTCTTTATTGGTTGTCTAGTTAATGGCATTAGCACGTGGTTTGTGATGACCCGTATTTTATTCTTAATGACCTCTGTTGTAAAACCAGCAGCAATTCCCATAACTGCTGGCGTCTTTTCAGCAGCCACAAGTTTAGGTTTTGCATTGTCGCCTTTAATTATCAATCAAATATCCGGACTATTTTCTGATCAATTAGCCACGACGTCATTCTTTGTTGGAGTTGGGATTGTTGTCATTTTAATCGTGACATTAGTTATCACACAGTTTGAACAACGTTTGTTAAAACGCATACCTGAATAGGAGGAAAGAGAATGTCAAAATTTGATGAAATAATTGAAAGAAGAGGATCTCATTGTGGTAAGTATGATGGACTAGGTTTGTTATATGGGAATCCTGATTTGTTACCAATGTGGGTGGCGGATATGGACTTTTATCCACCAAAAGAAGTCGTAGAAGCAATTGAAAAACGCGCACACCATGGTGTGTTTGGTTATTCTTTATTTGGTTCTTTCTATAGAGAAGCACCAGTGAAGTGGCATCAACAGCAAAATGATATTACCTATAAAGAAGATAGTATCTTCTTTACGTCTTCTATTTTAAAAGGGCTAAATTTAGCTGTCATTGCCTTTACTGAAGAAGGGGATAATGTCCTATTGTCGATGCCGAGTTACGGACCTTTTGTTCATGTGACAACAGGTGCTAAACGAAATTGGATTGGGACACACTTAATAATGAACGGTAGCCAAGTCGAGTTTGATTTTGATGATTTTGAAACAAAAATTATTGAAAATGATATTAAACTATATGTTCTATGTAACCCACATAACCCGACAGGTCGTGTATGGTCAGAAGATGAAATAGAAAAAATGATGTTAATCTGTCAAAAATACAATGTTTTGATGGTATCAGATGAAGTTCATAGTGACTTGATTATGCCAGGCCATACTTTTGTGCCGGCTATGAAAGTCGCTCGGAAAATTGGTTTTGACCAATCCTTATGTGTCTTAATTGCACCAACTAAGACATTTAACTTGGCAGGTATTCAAGTGGCCTATTACATTGTAGAAAATGAATTCTTACTTGGTAAAATTAAAGAAGCCGAAGCCTACACTCATAGTTCAGATCTACTAAATAACTTTTCATGTCTTGCAATGGAAGCAGCCTATAAACATGGGGCGCCATACGTTAAAGAACTAACTGAGTATGTCTACGGAAACTACCAATACATGCGAAGCGAAATTGAAAGAGAGTGTCCGCAAGTCGTGATTACAGACTTACAAGCAACTTACTTAGTTTGGCTAAATGTCGACTACTTAAAGGTCACAGAAGATGAGATGCGTGAGTCATTAGTGGCACACGGTCTAGCGCTAGAAACAAGCAAAGATTTCTTCGAAAACGACAAACGCTACATGCGCGTGAATATTGCCTGCCCAAGAGCAACTGTAGAAAAGGGCACACAAATTATTATTGACTGCTTAAAGGATTTAGAAAAATAATGATAGAGAAAGCCCACATGAAAATGTGGGCTTTTATATTTTTCTGAAGTAAAATTATAATAAACTGAATGGTTCGCGTATTTTGAACTTATAAACTACATGTGTTAATATTTAATAAAATAATAAACAAGTCAGGTGAGAGAAATGGGATTATCAGGGAGTTTCATCCGATAACTAGTCTCTATAGATAAGTATAGGTACTATCTATAGAGTAGACATACCTAATGTAGCAAGTATTATGGGCTACATGTGTGGCCTATAATAATAACAATTATTAGAGGTGAAAGAGATGAAACATATTAATACAAATACATATAAATTAAATTATTTCCAAAAAGGAGATACAACAAAACAACCGATCATGGTTATAGGTAGTAGTGTTTACTACCCAAGACTATTTGAAGATAAGATCTTTGAAGCGTTAAACTTAATTTTCATAGATCATAGGGGATTTGCTAGGCCAGAGTCTGAAGATGCTGGTTATAGTTTATCGGAAGTTGTAGAGGATATTGAATTAATTCGTCAAGATTTAGGGATTGAATCAATGTATATTTTAGGACACTCGGGTCATGGCTTTATGGCGATGGCCTATGCTGAAAAGTATGGTGAACGGGTAACAGGTATTATCCTGTCTAACTTAGCACCAACGAATACTCAGGAACGTCAAGATGGCAGTATTGAGTATTTTGAAACGACAGCATCTGATGAACGCAAAAATTACTTCTATGGTGAAATTGCTAAGTTGGCAAATGAAATTGAAGCAGATCCAAAGAATCGTTTTAGTCACATGAATATTCGTATGCAAGCTCACAGTTTCTATGACTATCAGTTCGATGGTGCGTACTTGTGGGATGGCGTAGAGAATAACATGCCAGCTCTTGATCATTTATGGGGCGAAGCTTTTGCTACTTTTGATACAGCGTACTTTTTAAGAAACTGGCATAAACCAGTTCTATTATTGCTAAGTGATTTTGATTATTTGGTAGCACCAACCAAGCTATGGGATGATATAACAGAAGAAAACGGTCTAGAAGTGACTAAGTTTTCTAAAAGTGGACACAACCCAATGTTGGAAGAACCTGAAGCATACTTTGAAGCATTAAATAAATTCGTAAAATAAGAAAAAGCCTCCGCAAGTGCGGAGGCTTTTTTTATGGTGTGTGATAATAAAATTCAAACTGTTTTTACTATTCATTCATTAATCGGTATAATTAGTTTAATAAGTGAGTTAGTAGGAGGGCTAAGATGTCAGTCACGGTTTATGTTGCAAGTGCCTTTAGTAAAAATCAAAAAGGTGGTAATAAAGCGGGGGTTGTTCTAATGGATCAGCCATTAAGTGCTCAGAAAAAAATGGCCATTGCCAAAGAGTTAGGTTATGCAGAAACAGCTTATATTTCTGATTCTGAGATAGCGGATTATAAAATCGAATACTTCACACCAAAAGAAGAAGTTGATTTATGCGGTCACGCTACGATTGGGTCATTTGTTATATTGAATCATTTAAATAAACTTTCTAAAGGAAACTATACAATAGAAACAAACAGTGGCGTGCTAAACATTAGCATAAAAGACGATATGATTTTTATGGAACAAAATCAGCCTGAATTTTATGATGTTTTAGCTTTAGAACAGCTCGCTGCCTGTTTTGATCCTGAGGCTATTGCTGACAACTTGGCTATTCAAATTGTTTCCACTGGCTTGAAAGATATCTTAGTCCCAATCAAAACGGCAGAGCAACTACATCAGCTGCAACCTAACTTTTCTGAGATTAAAACAATCAGTGATGACTATGATGTGGTAGGCATGCATCTTTATGCATTTAATGATAATCGGATTATTTGTCGAAACTTCGCTCCGCGTTTTGATATTGATGAAGAAGCAGCAACTGGCACGTCAAATTGTGCCTTAGCTTGTTTCTTGCATAAAAATAATATTCTGAGGAAAGAGACTTACGCTTTTGAGCAAGGTTATGCATTGAACCTTCCATCTGAAATCATGGTAACCTTGGGGACAGATGTAAATGAAACGATCGAAAAAGTTTCCGTAGGCGGAAAAGGGTACTATTGTGAAACGAAGCTGTTAGAGATAGAATAATAGGCATAAACTAACCTACATGGAGGTATTACAATGAGCAATGGAAATCAAGTGAAACCATTTTATAAAAATATTTGGTTATGGGGCATTATTCTTTTATCAGCTATAGCGGGTTCATTTTTCTACATGCAACAAACGAAATCAGATAATCGAATCAACGAATCAGTTATCTATGATAAAGACGGGAATGTGGTTGAACCGATTGAAGTGATAGCTGACGAGAAATAGAGAGTTCAGTACATGTAATAAGAGTCCTTAGAAATGAGGGCTCTTTTTGTATGTTGATACAGTATCTGAAATACAGTGGCTTATGTTAAAATATAAGGAAGAAAATCGACGTGGAAAGTAGTTAGGGTGGAGGTGCCGCGTTTATCGTGACAAAGAAATAGCTTTTACTAAATGAACTTTGGGTTATAGTATTGTTTAAAATGATAGAAGAAAGCTAGGTTGGAGGAAAGATTATTTGATTATTGGGTTAATTTTATTATGTGAAATTTTATTTTGGGTAGCCATTGGACTTGGATTAATAGTCAGGTATATTTAAAAATGACAGATTGGGTTTTAGAATCTTGTCCATGATTCCTATACTAGATTTAATCTTGTTAACCGCAGCTGGTTTCGATATGTATAATGGCGCAACAGCCACACCAGCTCACGCTTTAGCCGGTGTTTATATTGGGGTATCAGTTATCTATGGTAAAGGTATGATCCAATGGGCAGACGAAAGATTTGCTTATTATATAATGAAGATAGGTGACAAGCCTAAAAAGCTAGTTGGTATAGCGTATGCGAAACAACAATTTAGGAGTTGGCTGAAGCATGTTTTAGCCTTTCTTTTAGGTTCAGGCATGTTACTACTAATTACAGTTATCGTAGGTGATCCAGAAAGAACCAAAGTACTAACAGACATGGTACAAGTTTGGTTGCTTGTTCTAGGAATTGATTTTGTGATTACCCTAAGTTATTTTGTTTGGAAAAAATAAAACTATTTATAGTTTATATATTTTTTGATTTCTGAAATAGCTCCTCAAAAATTAAATATCATCTGATAAAAGTGCTTCCTTTAGAAGAGCCCATATGATTTTTAAAACAATAAAATATAAAGAAAAGACCACCGCATTATGGGGTGGTCTTTTCTTTAATTTCTTTCATTTCATAAATAGCGAGATTTTCATTAGTAAAAAGTTTAACGAACTCTGGAATTTCCTGAGTTGCTAATATCAGTTTAAGTTGAGATGCAGATTCATTTATTGAGTATTCTAATTGATGTCCGTGCGCGGCAATGATAGTCTCAACAGTTTGTTTTATTAGCCTATCGTTCAATCCACCAATTGTCATTGTGATTGTTACTTTATTGTTTGAATAATCGTGTAAATTAATCATAAAAAGCTCCTAGAAGTTGTGACGTTAATAAGTAGTCTATCATAAAGACGTCATTATCCCAAACAGGTATTTAACTAGTTGTTAAATGAAAATCCATACAATTAACTTGTTGCCCGTTACAGAAAAGAAGTAGTTGATGAGTGCCGGGATAATGATTCCGCGTGGATAAGTCCTGAAATGATAAGTTCTTTTTCCCAGAAAAGATCTGTTCCGATGTTAATGAGTCTGAAATATGAAATTTTTTTAACGAGGTTGTTCCATTTGCCTTCATATAATTTATGCCAAATTCGAGGCGAAGAGGCTGTGTAGCTGTGAGAGTTATTTCTATAAGATAGTTAAACGATAGAGTCTCGCCAATTGAGAGCGTCTTATTTAGAATGCTTAATTCAGTCCGTAGAATCTCAAAAGTCGTACCTGGTTCAGCGTAACCGAAAAGTTTTAACGCATCAGGATTTGCTTTTTTAACAAGTGTGCGACAAGCGCGTTTGATAATCCAATCCGTTTCTTTTGAGTGGTTTGACCAGTCTTTGCAGGTTGCAATTACCAAATCAGGATTCTCTTTAGAGATATCATTTAAGTGGTTTGCTACTGACTTCCGAACGTAGAGGGAAGGGTCGTTCTTCAAATTAGTTAATAGTGGTAAATTCAATTCAGGGTTCTGGATATAATCTTTCAGATGGATTCCCCAGGGAAGTCGCGGGCGACTGCCTTCGGATGCTAAGCGACGAATATGTTCATTCTGATTTAAACTGCATTCTAATAAAAAAGGTTGAACTCTCTTTTGGTCTTTATTAATAAAAGGTCTAATAGCAAACTCCGCAGAAGAGAAGCAAGTTAATTTTTTTAGATAGTCCAGAGAAATATCGAAATGCTCATCCGATAAACCGAAGACGCTGACAAAATCTGGTAAAAACAAATAATTAAATCCGGGATTTTGCGAATGTAGTGATAGGATGATTTCTAGTTTTTCGAGATAGGTACCTGTTAAATGGTCACCTAATAAAGTTGCGATTTTCATCATCCTTTGTCGTAAACTTAATTCAGTCCAAGAATTTGAAGTGATTTCTAAAACAAATGAGTCACTATTAAAATGCGATTGGAAAGTAGTGACTTGTTTAGAAAAATCTAACAAAAAATCATGTGTATAGATATCTTTTAAAGGGGTAGTGGTGCCCATTCTTCTTCCTCCTTAGTTACAATGTGCGGTTGATGGTTCTCAGAGTTTCTAATAGTTGAGGATAATTGATAGTCGGCGCTTGTTCATTAATTTGTTTATAAATAGTTTCTGATATTTTTGGCAATTTTTCTTTTAGTAACTGTCCTTGCTCCGTTAATTTTAAAACTAAGACACGTTCATCTTCTTTTGAGCGAACTCGTTTTATTAAGTCGTGCTTCTCTAGTTTTTTTAATAAGGGACTTAGCGTGCCAGAGTCTAAAAACAAAGCTTCACCTAATGAACTAACAGACATGCCATCTTCAATTGCTAACATGGCAATAAAACCAGTATAAGTTAAGTTATATTCATTTAAATAAGGTTTGTAAAGGCGAATGATTTCTTTTGATGCCACATACATTTGAAAACAAATGCTTTGCTCTAAATGAGGGGATTGTTCCGTCATAATAGTAACTACCTCCAGTTATTTGATAGGTTCAGTTTATGTTAAAACAAAACACTTGTCAAACACAATTTGATTGTGTACAATTCAATTTGTTAGCGATATAGATTGCGCACAATCTAATTAACAGAAAGAAGGAATGGCAATGAAAAAAGTATATTCTACTAAGGTGATTAATACTGGAGGGCGCTCAGGAGAGGTTCGTTCTGCAGATGGTTCATTATCAATGTTGATTTTACCACCTGGGAAAAAAGGAGACGGTGCAACCAATCCTGAACAATTATTTGCAGCAGGATTTAGTGCTTGTTTTAATAGTGCATTAGACTATGTTAAAGAACAGCATAATGTTACGGGTGAATCAGTCGTTTCAGCAACAGTTGGTCTATATAATATGAGTCAATCCGCGTTACCTGACGTCCAATTAGGGGTGGAGATTGAAGGTCATATTGAAGGGCTTACTTTAGAAGAAGCGCAGGAATTGTTAGAGGTTGCACACAAAGTATGCCCTTATTCAAAAGCTGTTAAAAATAATATCGAACTGACAGTTAAAGCTGTTTAATAAGAAGGAAAGAGGAACTTATAATGTTAAAAAAAATGACAAATGATTTTAATGACATTACCTTTGGCAGAAAATCAATCCGTGTGTTTGATGAAAATCATAAAATACCACAAGAAGATATGCTGAAAATGATTGAAGAAGCAACGAAAGCTCCTTCTTCAGTCAATATGCAACCTTGGCGTTTTGTTGTAGTGGAAAGTGATGAAGCTAAAGCTAAATTAAAACCTTTAGTCCGTTTTAATGGACGTCAAAATGATACCTCATCAGCAATGATTTTAATTTTTGGTGATATGTTATGTCAAGAAAATGGTGTAGAGATATACTCGCAAGCTGTAGTTGAAGGTAAAATGCCTGAAGAGGTTAAAGAGCAACAGTTAGCAGCTATTCTTCCATATTATAATAGCTTCACTAAAGAACAAATGAACGATGTTGTTAAAATCGATTCAAGTCTAGCAGCGATGCAACTGATGTTAGTTGCTCGTACATATGGTTATGATACGAATGCGATTGGTGGATTTGAATCAGATCAATTAGCAGAAGCGTTTGATTTAGATAAAGAACGCTTTGTACCAGTTATGATCCTTTCAATAGGTAAAGCTGTGGACGAAGGCTATGAGTCAGTACGCCTAGCACCTGAAAAAATTACAAGTTTTAAATAGATGTGATTCTTATGGATTTATTTGATGCCAATTTAATGCTACTTGTTTAATGGAAGGTAGTGTAGGGGAATAAAAAAAGACTATAAACGCTGTGGTATCAGTGTTTATAGTCTTTTTATTGACGGTAACTGTATTATTGTCAAGATTGTGATTAAAAGGGTTATGGGCGTAACATATCTTTTTCTTCCCATGCGGTAATTAAACGATGGAGTCTTCTAAGTTGTGTTTCTTCTTTTTTGGCACTCATGACCCACCAGATAGAATCTCTTTTGTAAGAAGGTGGAAGTTGGTTATAAAATGCTAATGCTTTTATATTTTTTGTGATTTCAAAGTGATAGTCTGTAGGTAGATCAACATTTCTGTCAACGGATGAATAACCAATTTGATCTTTTCTTTGATTGAAAAGGGCCAATCCTTCAGGTCTCATTTGGTTCAACTCGATTAATTTTTGGACTTTCTCAACATTAATCTTGCTCCAAACGCTATTAGGCTTGCGTGGTGTAAAGCGGATTTTATAACTCTCTTCATCAATGGATTTTCGAATACCATCGATCCAGCCAAAAGCGAGTGCGCAATCGACTGATTCTGACCAAGAGATGCTTACTTTCTTTGATTTCTGTTTATAAAAACCTACCCACAGTTCATTAGAAGTTAGATGATGATCCTCCAACCAATTTGTAAATTCTATTTGAGTTGTAAAAAACAAACTATCACTCATGTTCTTGTTCCTCCGCGTATATTTATTTAAGGTTGATACAAATATAACATTACCAATAACCCAAATGTTAATGGAAGGTATAATTGGATAACACAATAAAACCCTCTCGGATAAGAGAAGGTTTTTAATTGTTTCTTAAACTTCTTCAGTGTGTTTGTATAGCTTTAAACCTGATTTAATACCAACCCACATACCGGCAATTGAAATAACTGCCATTGGGATGTTTGAAATTAATGAGCGCTTCACTTCGTCAGCAGACATATACATATCATTGCTTGTTTCAGGGATGATTAAATAGGAAATGCTTTGGAAAATACTTGTTAAGTTAAATAATAAAACAATCGTAAAGATTAAAGCTAGTACTAGCCAAAAAATAACGATAAAATTTGTTTTCTTCATGAAAGGCACCTCCTTCTATAGTTGTTTTTATTATACCATAAAGAGCCATTCTTCATTCAGAGTTTAAAGTTGCGTGTACTATTGCTAGAACGTAAGATGGTAATAATAACAAAGAGAAAAGAGGGGTTTGATGAAAGCTTTATACTTTAATGAGTTTGGCGATGCAAATGTTTTAAAATATGGTGAGGTTTCTGATCCCGTTATGAATGAGAACGAGATCTTAGTAGAAATGAAAAGTATCGGAGTTAACTTTGCTGACATCTATCGTAGAAAAGGGAATTACCACTTAGCTGGCGAAGCACCTTATATTTTAGGTTACGAAGGTTCAGGAGTGGTCAAAGCTGTTGGCGAAAATGTTTCCTATGTCGCGGTTGGCCAACGTATAGCCTTTGCTGACGTGCCGTTCGCTAATGCAGAATTAGTCGTGGTTCCTGAAGAAAAAATCATCAAAATTCCAGAGGGTATTTCATTCGACACAGCTGCAGCAATCTTGCTTCAAGGCCTAACAGCCCAATATTTATTATCTGATAGTTATAATTTAAGTTCAGAAGGAGAGACTGTTTTAGTTCATGCTGCGGCAGGTGGAGTGGGACAAAATTTAGTTCAACTAGCGAAAGCCAAAGGCGCTAAAGTGATTGGTTTAACCTCATCAGATGCTAAAGCAAAAGTAGTAACGTCTAAAGGCGCAGACCATGTTTTCCTATATGACACCGATTGGGTGAGTGCGGTCCAAACTATTACTAGTGGCGTAGATGTCGCTTATGATTCGGTAGGCTCAACTTTAGAACAAAGCTTTGCAGCAACAAAAACAGGTGGGGCAGTTGTCTTCTACGGAATGGCAGGTGGCGACCCAGCACTGGTTGACCCGCGTATGTTAATGGACACGTCAAAAACGTTAACAGGTGGAGATTTGTGGAATGTGCTAACAAGTCACGACATTAGACAAGCCAGAGCGGACCAATTGTTTACTGCTATTTTAAACAAAGATTTAGTCGTGTCTGAGCCGACCATCTTTGCCTTGTCAGATGGACAGGCAGCCCATGACCTATTAGAAAGTCGAAAAAGCACAGGAAAATTACTGTTAAGACCATAACAAAAAAAGCCTCGCTTGTGCGGGGCTTTTTTGGACTGATCGGAACAGGTCAAACGGTATGGTACATATTTGGAAATGAAGGGTCGAATGTAATTAACAAAGTGTTATTCAAATGTATTATAAGTGTTAAAAAGAGGTTGCTTGAGAATGCGAAGTGAGGGATAATATAACTTGAAAAAATAATGATGTAATGGAGGGCTAAAGTTGAAATATAAATTGATGGGGTATATAGGCTTAGTGTGTTTACTTAGTTCAATGTTAATAGTTCCAGGAAATGCACGTGCTGAAGGTGGATTGGTTCCAACAAAAAATATGCTTTTAGATGATAATAATATGAATTCGAGAGCGGTTTCAGGTAACTATGGAATGGAAGTATATATTAATGGTGAAAACTTAACTTTAAAACCAATAATTACAATTGAAAAAGACGATGCATCGTTGATAACTTTTTCCCATATGTTTCAACCATCCAGTAAAGAAAATGTGGATTTTTCAATGTCGAAAACATATGGGAAATCTGTTACTTTAAAGTCGCTACCCAAGGTAACTGCTCCTGAAACAACATCATATACGATGGAGTATTCTGTAGATGGGGTTTCTTTTAATGAAGAAGTACCGAGTTCAATCAGTGATATTAAGGGGCTTCGAGTGAAATTTGATAAATTAGGTGTTAATGAAAAAGTGTTTGTCGAGTCAACAGTTGAAGCAAATTGGGATCAGGCGCATTCCGGGACAAATTTGATAGCAGAATTGTTTCTAGATGGTAAGCATTATAAAAATGTTGAATTTGATAGTTATCGATTAGTAACTGTTAGATATGTGGATGAGGACGGTAATGATATACATCCAGCTAAAGAATTAACAGGGGAAAATGGAGAAGAGTATAACTCGCAAGCAGAAATTATTAATGGCTGGACGCTAAAAGCAAAACCAACCAATGCTACTGGGAAGTTTGCAGATGAAGATCAAGAAGTAATTTATGTTTATGAACGTTCAGAAGCAGCACCGGTTATCATCAGATATCAAGATGAACAAGGCAATGCGTTATCTGAAGAAGTGATATTAAATGGTAAATTCGGTCTGCCATATGAATCGAAAGTTGTAAGTATTGACGGCTGGACGCTAAAAGAAAAACCAGCCAATGCTACTGGAACATTTAGCTTAGATAAGCAAATTGTTACTTATGTTTACGTAAAAAATGAAGTGGCTGTACCACCAACAGACCCAACAGACCCAACAGATCCAACAAATCCAACGAATCCTATAGATTCCAATGGAACGGAGAATAGTAATCCAACTCAAAATACTAATGATAAAGGCAAAGAAAAACCAAATGAAATTTTGCCACAGACGGGTGAAGAATCTATTCTTTGGTTATCAGGGTTAGGGGCAATTTTACTGAGTATATTGGGATATACTTTTTATAAGAGAAGACACTAGTTTATAACTGAAACAACCTAACAAACGTTAGGTTGTTTTTTAGATATAACATATTAGTATTAAATCAAATACAATTCAGATAGACTGTTGAATAAATACGTATCATTATTTTTTATAAAAATAAAAAACCTGATACTTAACAGGGTTAATTAGACTATATTTAAATTAATGTTTTATATATAATAGTATTAAGGCAAATTTTATGAAAAGAGATGGCGGATAGGTATAGATATTAGGAGGATTTATGATTTTAGATATTTTAGAGAGTAATGACCGTGTTGAGATGTTAATTGTGATGATGCTTGAACAATATAATAATCATGTTCTTACAGCTAATATGGTTTGTAGTGAATTGAATATCTCTAATTATAAATTAGAGCAGCATGTCAAAGGAATCAATCAAGTTCTTGAAAATAATGAAGTCAAGATAGATAAAGAAGGTATTTTAATTTACGGACCAGTTACGACGAATCGTTTAGAAAAACTGAAACAAACATACATAATGCGGTCTAAAAAGTTTCATTTACTTCAATATATACTTGATGGTGGTCAAAGCATGCCAGATTTTTCAAAAAAAGCATTTCTGAGTATTCCGCAATCCTATAGACTTCGTTTAGAGTTAGCAAGTTTTTTAAAAAATGAATTAAATATTGAATTGAATAGTATGGAACTCATAGCGCCAAGTGAACTAGCATTAAGAAATAGCTTATATGATTTGTATTTCTTTTACTTTAGTGGGTTTGATTTACCTTTTTCTAATGAGGTTCGCGAGAAATACTTAGAAATCAAAAAAATGGTACAGGCTGTATTTACTAAAAGAATTCCCAAGACGCAAGGGAAAAATTTAAAACTATTTATTTGTATACAGCTGACTCGTGTTTTATCGAATAAAAATATTACTTCAATGGATAGAAATCTGATTGATGGCTTGATCACAATGGAAAAAACAGATTATTATTTCAGTCAAGCTATGACGAACCTTGGTTTATCACCAGATGAACAAGTTGTTTTGATAGCGTATATTCAATTGAATATTCAAAAGGCTGATATTTCAGTGGTGAAAAGCGGAAGAGTTCAAGAGTTAATTGAGATGTTTGAACTGACCATTAAGGAGCAGATAAAGAAGGATGTGTATGCTAATACTGATATTGTCGAAGAAAGCGCCATGTTATTTGCAAATTGGTTAATATTTTCAAATAAAGCGACTTCTTTTATTGAAGAAGCTCAAATTGGTTATTTTTGTGAGATGTATCCAACATTCCATTCAATCGCACATCGGTTTGTTGATGTTTACTGTCGTAACTTGTTGCCAATACAAGTTGATAATAGTCAATTAGCTAAATACTATTACGATCTCATTTTCTTATTAATCCAAGAAATATCATTACATGAGATCGAACCAATTATTAATATTTGTGTAGATTTCTCTCATGGCTCAGCTTACAACATGTTTATTAAACGAAATATTGAGAACTATAAAGATTTAAATATCAATTTACAAGAATCTTATAATGGGGATACGGATTTATACTTAACTGACATTTATCTGCCAAATATAAAAACAGATAAAATTATTTGGAGAGACCCGCCAACAGTAAACGACTGGGGTACGTTTGCTGATAAAGTGTTATTAATCAAGGAGAGTAAAGTTGAAAAAGATTAATATATGTATCCTAGGGACGCTTTTATTCTTTGTCACAGGACAACAATTTGCTGCACAGAATTTTTATCAAAATTATTCTAAAGACATTGTTGAACAAAAAAAAGTGTATGCGCGCCAAGAATATTTTATAAAAAATAATACCCTGTGGTACCTGGATAGGATTATCGGGAATCCCTCTGGAAAAATCACAAAAGATGTTCAAACTGTTAATTATATTTATAAAAAATCATCTATTAAAGAATGGTTGGAAAAATATGGTTCAGAAACGACTAATAAGCAAATGATTACCAAGAAAAAAGATCCGATAAGTGGTAACGCGTCTATGGCAAAACCTTACATGGTAAAAGCGTTGATGGAAGAACTTTCAGGCCGGATTTGTTATGGTGAATACACAAAAAATAAAAAGAAATGGTTTTAAAACAATAATGACAGTCCTTTAAAATAATATTTAAACTAAAAAAAATGACGTCTCAATAATTTTTAGAATTAAAAAAAAGATGATAACGAATCGCTCATACGATGCTATAAAAAGGAAGCTTCTTTAATTATAGTTAATGTATGATACGGCATTCAAATCATCTTTTTTTGTACGAAAAAGTTGATTCAGTATTGAGTTATAAATGTAAAAATAGGAGGACGTTATGAAAAAAAATAGAGCAAAAATCATTGCATTAATAGGAACAACAATTTTAACAGCAAACTTGTTAATCCCTGTAGTAGGGCAAGCAGTTAATTCAGAAGCTTTTTCTGAAAATATACCTGCAGAGCAACAAGTAAGTACGACTTTTTCAGAGATGGAGAATACTAATGGTGTTGAATTAGAAAATGAAGCGGTGCCTGCTACTGAAAAAATAAGTGAGTTTTTAATTCCTGATTTGGAATTAAGAAAATCGATTAACGCAGCGCTATATAAGGATGAGGATTATTCTGCGACAAAGGAAGAGTTGGCATCAATAAATTCTTTTGTGGATATTTCAGGCAGTAGTGGTGGTGAAAATAAGAAGGTTAAGTCATGGGAAGGTTTAGAGTACCTGACAAATTTAAGAGAATTATATGTTTCATATGTTGAAACAGATGTAGATTTGTTGAATCACGTGGGAAAAATGACTTGGTTGCAAACTCTTGATCTTAATTCGATTATCTTTTTGGGTAATGATGCAACAATGTTAAACAATGTGGGTGAGAGTGTTGGGATTCAACAAGTTATTGATTTTTCGGACTTGGGTAATTTAACGAATTTAAAATATCTGCACTTAGGTTACCTTAACTGTGAGATGAAAAACTATACACCTTATCCGAGAATGAAAGCAGAATTATCTGGATTGAGTAATCTATCTCAATTACACGAGTTAGTTATGACAGGGATTGGTGAAACAACGGATAATGGTTTTGGCTGGTTGAGTGGTTTGGAAAACCTTGAGAAACTTACAGTGGTTTCGACTTCTATGGATGATGTAAAGAGTGTATCGAGGTTAGGTAAGCTGACATCATTAAATGTTTCAGATAATCACATTAGAGATTATTCTCCAATTTCAGATAAGAATTACTTTAGTGATACAAGCAGTAATTCTTATTTGCTAGATCCAGCATCAATGTACGAGGATAATTTACTAGGTTCAAGATTAGTTAACTTGAATAATATTGTCACAGTAGGTGAAGAAGGTGGGGTTGGTATTGAAAAAGCGAAAATCATGCCATTTTCAAATGTGCCAAACTTTACAGTGTTAAGCAATACATCAAGTGGGCCAGCATTGGATGGGGTCATTCAAATGGGAGAATTAAAATCCTTTAATAGATACAATTGGAAAACGGGAGTTTCTGATCTATATGAAAATGACTTAAACGGAACGTTAGTAAACTACATCGTGACATTGACAAATGGAAAGGAAATATCGGGATATACTTATTTGAACATTTATGAGAGCACAGTAACAGCGAAATATGTAGATGTAGATGGAAACACTATTGCTTCAGATGAAGTGCAGTCGGGGAATGTTGGAGACGATTATGCTACGGAACAAAAAGAAGTTTCAGGATACATTTTTAAAGAGGTACAAGGTAATCCGACTGGTAAATTTACTGATACTCCGCAAACGGTAACCTATGTATACGTAGAAGAGTCAACAAAACCAACGGAACCAACGGAACCAACGGAACCAACGGAACCAACGGAACCAACAGACCCAACAGATCCAACAGATCCAACAGAGCAAGATACTAGTGCTCAAGAAAAAACTTTACCGCAAACAGGAGAAGTAAATTCTTCGGCTACTGTTTTGCTAGGAACTCTATTAGTTGGCTTAGCAGGGCTGTTGACATACCGTTTTAAATATAGAAAGCAGTAAAATAAATTGTGATGGATTATTTTAATTAAAATGAGGACAGGTAAATATGCGTGAGAACTATCGTCTTTCAGACTGAACCTGATGGGCGATAGCAATTTTTATGATTAAAAGTATTGAGAGTTGTGTTTGTATGCGAATATCATATTAATATATTATAATATAGAAATGACCTAGTTATTTTTCAAGGAGGACAATATGAAAAAATATGGCTATTTATTAATAGCAATAGTATTTAGTGTTCAACCGGTGGTGGGACTAGCTACAGATATTATTAATGATAAACATCAAGAGATTGGAAGTTCATCCGATTACTCAGACGAGATTAGACAGCAAGCTGTACGTCCAACTAATAATGAAGACGGGACGGTAGAGTTCGTAGGAAAGTCATGGGATGTTATCCAAGATTATGGCGATGGGATTAAAATGATTGCTATGGAAAATAAAATTGGAGATAGTATTTATAGTTTAGATTATTTCTTTAATAAAAACGAAGATGATAATGATGGTTATCAAGAAAGTGTTGTAAAAGCCACAGTCGACGAATGGTATAAGAACACCATTGCCGGAAGTCCTGCTGAAGAATTTGTACAGCCTGTAACAAGTCATAATATTACATTAGGTGAAGTTAAGAAAAAATATTATTGGAAAGACAACACGAATGGTAGTATTGGTTATTCACAATGGGCAGATACAATCGTATCACCTCAAAGCTATCCAACAACCTTTGGAGCTGGAAAAAAAGAAGCTTTTATATTGAGTGGTTCAGATGTTACAAAAGAAAAAGCTGCATTAAGTGATAATGGAGTTAGCCATTTAAATAAACTTAAAAAAAATGGAATTGATAGCTCGTGGCTCACATCTCAAGGTGGTCATGAAAATATGGGAACGATATTACTTTCAGACAGAGAGGAAGTTAGTTTTTCTGTCGTGACAGAATCTCACGCTGTAGTTCCTGCGTTAGTAGTACAGACTTTTGATAAAGTTGAGGAAGCGTCACCTGTAACGGTGAAATATCAAGATGAAGATGGTAATGAACTAGCTGAATCAGTCGTGCTTAATGGTGAGGTTGGATCAGCATATCAATCAACACCTGCGAGTATTGATGGCTGGACGTTGAAAGAGACACCAGCGAATGCCAATGGGACATTCACAGAAGAGGCCCAAGAAGTTATCTATGTGTATGAACGGACAGAAGCTAAGCCTGTAACGGTGAAATATCAAGATGAAGATGGTAATGAACTAGCCCTCTCAACAACCTTGAACGGAAAAGTTGGTTTGCCGTATCAAACAAGCCCTGCCAGTATCGATGGTTGGGTGTTGAAAGGCACACCAGTGAATGCCACTGGAACGTTCACAGAAAAAGCTCAAGAAGTGGTGTATGTGTATGAACGGACAGAAGCTAAACCCGTTACCGTGAAATATCAAGATGAGGAAGGCAATGAATTAGCCCCTTCAACAACCTTAAACGGAAAAGTTGGTTTGCCGTATCAAACAAACCCTACCAGTATCGATGGTTGGGTGTTGAAAGACACACCAGTGAATGCCAATGGAACGTTCACAGAAAAAGCCCAAGAAGTGGTGTATGTGTATGAACGGACAGAAGCTAAACCCGTTACCGTGAAATATCAAGATGAGGAAGGAAATGAATTAGCCCCTTCAACAACCTTAAACGGAAAAGTTGGTTTGCCGTATCAAACAACTCCTGCCAGTATCGATGGTTGGGTGGTGAAAGATATACCAGTGAATGCCACTGGAACGTTCACAGAAAAAGCCCAAGAAGTGGTGTATGTGTATGAACGGACAGAAGCTAAACCCGTTACCGTGAAATATCAAGATGAAGAAGGTAATAAATTATCTGGTGATGTTGTTTTAAATGGTAAATTAGGACTTTCGTACCAAACAACACCCGCAAACATCGATGGGTGGATGTTGAAAGCCACGCCAACAAATGCCACTGGTACATTCACAGAAAAAGCGCAAGAAGTCATCTATGTGTATGAACGGACAGCAGCTAAACCTGTTACCGTGAAATATCAAGATGAAAAAGGTAATGAATTAGCGCCTTCAGCAACCTTAAACGGAAAAGTTGGCTTACCGTATCAAACAACACCCGCAAGTATCGATGGCTGGGCGTTGACAGACACACCAGTGAATGCCACTGGAACGTTCACAGAAAAAGCCCAAGAAGTGGTGTATGTGTATGAGCAAGAAGATGGGGAAGTTATCATAAATCATGTTGATGAAGATGGTAATCCAGTTGCGCCACAAGAAGTGATTAAAGGCCCAATTGATTCTGATTTTAATTCAGATGGTATAAAAGCATTGCCTCAGACAGGTGAAAACACAAGTATCTTGATTGCAACTGTAGGGACATTGTTAATCGCGCTATTCGGTTTATTATTCTTGAAAAGACGCAATAAAGACGCCTAAATAATAATCTAAGGATATTAAATCGTAACTTATAAAATTATGGCGTAATGAGGTGAAGGGAATGCAAGTTTCAAAATTTTGTCATGACTTCTTAATTTTTAATGTCTACTATAAAGTGGAAACTTTTGAAAGTCCGGTTGTGCGGAAATTTATTTTTCCTATTGATTACAGTGAAAAAGATGTCATGACTATATTAAGTCAGGAAAAATATGAAATGGAAATCGATGAAGTTGAAGAAGTTGGATACGCATTACAACTTAAATAAAAGCTTGGGGAAGCTGCCAATAAAATAATAAAAACAGTACGTTTATATTTAAACGTACTGTTTTTATTTAAGCATTACTACTTAACTTAATTCCGATAATCCCAATTAATAGTAGACAAACAAAGAACCAAGTTTTTAGAGATAAAGCATCTTTAAAGATAACCACGCCAATAATGATTGAACCAACCGCCCCGATGCCGGTCCAAATTGGATAGGCTAAACTCATAGGTAAAAGTTTGATGGCTTTCGACAAGAAAAAGAAACTGGCGATCATCCCAATAATTGTCAATAAACTGAAGTTTAATTTTGTGAAACCATCGCTTAATTTCATAGTGGTAGCCCAAACGACTTCCAAGATGCCTGCGATAAGTAAATGTAACCACGCCATAACCTCACCTCCTTTCAAAATAAAAAGAGAGCACCAAACTCCCCACTAGGACCTACGGGAAGTTGATACTCTCTGCTCGGTAGCAATTTATTATTTAACTAACTAAAGTGTATCATACTTAGGGCTGATTTTATAGAAAAATGTCTGGCTAGGGGTGCGCTGACGTGGGAAGCTTGTTATAATGAATTAATACAATGATGAGAAGAGGTAAAGAAATGCTTTGGCAAGAACAAGTTAAGCGCTGGGAGGATTTTACTGGTTTACCAGTGGGTTTGAAAGCAGATTTAAATCAGTTGAAAACGACTCCAGATGTTTTGAAAGAGGCATTTTATAAACCTTTGGAATTTGGGACAGCCGGTATGCGTGGTATTCTCGGTGCGGGAACTAATCGCATGAATAGCTATACAGTGCGTCATGTTACAGAGGCACTTGCAAGGCTCGTGAATCAAATCGTTTCGGAAGACAATAAAAAATCGGTTGTCATTGCCTATGATTCCCGCCACTATTCGCCAGAATTTGCCGAAGAAGCAGCTAGAGTGCTTGCAAATCATCAGATTAAAGTTTATTTATTCGATGAGTTACGTCCTACGCCAGAGCTGTCATTTGCCGTGCGTGAGCTGGGATGTGTTGCAGGTATTATGATTACCGCAAGTCACAATCCGGCACATTATAATGGGTATAAATTATACGGGTCAGATGGTGGTCAAATGGCACCGGATGATATATCAATCATTGTGAATGAGTTACAGAAAATAACAGATCCTTTTAACATCCAAGTTGCCGATGTAAACTCTGATTATATTGAAATGATTGGAGAAAAAATGGATGAGCTATATTTGAAGGAAATCCAAACGGTTACGATGAATCAAGAACTCGTTGCTGAATATGGTAAAGCCTTGCGGATTGTTTATACACCATTACATGGTGTAGGGTTGATGATGATGCAAAAAGCCTTTAACAACGCAGGTTTTGAATCGGTATTATATGAACCCTCTCAGTCCATTCCAAATGGAGATTTCCCTACAGTCCCATCACCTAATCCAGAAGAACCAAGTGCTTTTGAATTGGCTTTTGCGTTAGGGGAAGCAGAAGATGCGGAATTGTTAATTGCTACCGATCCAGATGCGGACCGGATGGGCGCAGCCATTAGAGATAATAACGGTAAATATCAGGTGCTAACAGGAAATCAGATTGCGGCATTATTAGTAGCTTACATCTTACGCGTCAAAACGGAACAAGCTGTTTTACCAGAAAATGGCGTGGTCTTAAAATCAATTGTTTCAAGTGAGCTGCCGACAGCTATTTGTCAAAAATATAATGTTGAAATGCTAAATGTTTTAACAGGATTTAAATTTATTGCAGAAAAAATCGAAGAATTTGAACAAACTAATACTCAAGAGTTTTTATTTGGATTTGAAGAAAGTTTTGGCTTTTTAGTAAAGCCGTTTGTACGGGATAAAGATGCAATTCAAGCAGCGCTACTATTAGCAGAGGTTACAGCCTATTATAAATCGCAAAACAAGACTTTATATGATGGGTTAAATGAATTATTTGAAGAGTTTGGCTATTTTGAAGAAAAAACTATTTCAATCACCCTGCCAGGTATCGAAGGTAGTGACAAAATAGCATCATTAATGAAGACATTTAGAACGGAAGGCCTACATGAACTTGCAGGAACAGAAGTCCTGATTTCTGAGGATTATCAATCTCAACTGCGATTATTTTCGGATGGTAGAAGTGAGCAAATAGAGATGCTACCAGCAGATGTTCTTAAATATTACTTTTCAGATGATAGTTGGGTCGCGATTCGCCCATCGGGGACAGAACCCAAGATTAAGTTTTATATCGGTGTTAAAGATAGATCCGTAGAGAAAGCAAATGAAAAAATAAAAAAATATGAAAATGCCATTTATCAATTAATCAAGTAAGAGAGGTGTCACCTTTGAAAAAAGTTAGAAAAGCAGTTATTCCCGCCGCCGGTTTAGGTACGCGTTTTTTACCAGCAACTAAAGCATTGGCGAAAGAAATGTTGCCAATTGTTGATAAACCAACAATCCAATTTATTATAGAAGAGGCGTTAGCTTCAGGGATTGAAGAAATTTTAATCGTGACAGGACGCCATAAGCGCTCGATTGAAGATCATTTTGACTCTAATCCTGAGTTAGAACAAAATCTTGAACAAAAAGGGAAAGCCGAGTTGCTAGAACTAGTTCGTGAGACGACTGGCATTCGCATTCACTATGTGCGCCAATCGTATCCTAAAGGTTTAGGAGATGCGGTGTTACATGCGAAAGCATTTGTTGGCGATGAACCTTTTGTTGTTTTGTTAGGGGATGATTTGATGTCAGATGAAATTCCGTTAACCCAACAATTAATCAATGATTATGAAAAAGAAGAGTCGTCAGTGTTAGCGGTGATGGAAGTTCCGAAATCAGAAGTTGATAAGTATGGCGTTATCAATCCCAAAGAGGAAATTTCGGCAGGCTTATATCAAGTGTCAGGTTTTGTTGAAAAACCGCCAGTTGAAGAAGCACCCAGCAATTTAGCAATTATCGGTCGTTACTTGTTAACACCTGAAATTTTTGAATTACTAGAAACGCAAACTGAAGGTGCGGGCAATGAGATTCAATTAACCGATGCCATTGATCGATTAAATGAGACCCAGCCTGTCTATGCACGTAACTTTAAAGGGAAACGCTCAGATGTTGGTGATAAGTTAGGATTTATGAAGACATCCGTTGAGTATGCTTTGCAACATCCTGATATAAAAAATGAGTTTAGGGAATACTTGAAAGAGCTATCTAAAGACCTATAAAAAAAACACCCGTTAGGGTGTTTTTTTATTTTGCTTTATAAGTCAGAGAATAAACCACAGGTATCACAACTGCTACCACAGTAGTCACTAAAATCCAAACAGGGTTAAAGTTAACCACTGTCATCACAATCAAGAACAATCCGGCAATCACCCAAACTTTTCCTGCTAGGCGGTGAGTGTGGTACCAGTTGTCTGCATTGTTCAATGTGGATGGTATGCGAATACCGAAGGTTCTATTTTGAGACGCTTTTGGCATGTAGTTCCCCATAATGATAAAGATTAAGCCAAGGAGAAGTGGCATGGTATTCAAAATATTCGCTTCATTGTAGACAGAATATTGAATGCTAGCGCCGGTTGCCCATAAACTAATAGCGGGAATAATCCAAGCTGTTAAACTGATGATTTTTTTATCTTGAGTGCCCTTCTTTTGTTCAACCCAAAGTAAGAAAATTTCTAAAAGGACTAAGAATAGTGGCAACAACAAAAAAATAGGTTTTGACATTGTTCCGTTGACGGTGTTATTTGTATCAAAGTGGGTTGCCACTCGTTCGGGTAAGCGGTTGTAATAAAATAAGATAGTACCGAATGGGATAAATGAAGCGAAAATTTGTAGTTTGTAATTTTTAATAATGTTTGTCATAGGTAACACTCCTTTAGATAAATGTTTTAAACCAGCGGATGGCTTCTTCGAAGACGCTGGTATTTAATTCGTAGATGACGAAGTTGCGATCTTTTCGTTCGCGAACTAGACCTGCTTCTCTCAGTATCGAGAGGTGGTGGCTGATGGTAGCATTTGATAAATCGAAATTCTTAGAAATATCGCCAGCGCTCATTGGTCCAGCTTTTAACACAGTTAAAATATCATTACGAACGGGGTGACCAATTGCTTTAAAGGTTGTGATGTGTTCTTCATTGTTTGACATGGATGACTCCTTTCAATCTATTTAGAAGTTTATCTAAATGATAATACCTATTTAGAAGTTTGTCAAATTAACTTTGTAAATTATTCGTAAATATTTAAATTTAAGGTATAATTTAAATGTTAATAAAGGGGGATTTTTTTATGTGTACAAGTATTAGAATTATCAGCGAAGAGGGAAAGGTTGTTTTTGGTCGAACACAAGAGTATATGTTGCCACTTCCTTATGTAGCGGCTAATGTTCCAGCGGGAACAGTGTTAACCAATACGATGAATCCAATTGAGTTCAAGCATCAAGCAATAGGTGTTTGCTATGATGGTGAACCGTTTGGCGTTGAAGGTGTACTATTTGCTGATGGGATGAATAGTGCAGGTATTGGAGCTAGTATGCAATACTTTAGTGATTTCTGCGTTTATGGTAAGGAAGAAGCAATCCTTGCAGAAGGCAAAACGCCATATCGTGGAGAAGAGTTTGTGACATGGGTATTAGCGACAGTCAGTTCGCTAGATGAATTAATTGAAAAGTTAACAAATGACATCGACTTATGTGATAAGTTAAATAACTTAGGAAAATGCGATCCACTACATTTTAATATTACTGATAGCAAGGGTCGATCAGTGGTGATTGAGCATACTTCAGAAACAAAAGGCTTTGATATTCATGAAAATAAAGTGGGGACAATGACGAACCATCCAACCTATGATTGGCATGTTACGAACTTAAGCAACTATGCTGGCATGGAACAAAAACTGGTTAAAGCAGCTATTTTAGGTGAAGCAATTATCCCAGCAGCAGGTAAAGGGTCAGGAATGCATGGTCTGCCTGGGGACTTCACCTCGCAAAGTCGTTTTGTTCGTGCGACATATTTGAATAATTTATCAAAAGTTGTTCCTCATGAACAAGGAATAAATAAATTCTTTCATATCATGAATCAATTTGATATTCCTGATGGGGTGTTTGATTTAGAAGATGGGACGAACTTTGATTACAACACACAATACACAAGTGCTTATGATTTAGAGAATAAGGTTATGTATGTATCGATGAATGGTAATCGACAGTTACAAGGTATCAAAATGACTGCAGTTGATAAATTAACAAAGTATGCGTTAAAACAAGTTCAAACAGTCGATTTTATTGATTAAAAAAAGACATCCTCTAAGGATGTCTTTTTAAATTGTTTTCTCATAGTGTCGTTCAACAAAAATACTTATGACAATTAATAGATTAAAGATAACAGCGAAGAGGATACCTGTCCATAAGAAACCATCTGACTGGAAGAAGCCCCAAAGACCTAAGAATAAGATAGCGAATAATAAGCAACTGATAAAGCAGATACGACCTATCACAGCATTTGTTTTGTCGTTGATCAAGTTATTACGCTCATCAGCTTTTTCAATTTGTTCCTCTTCAAGTGCTTCAGCTGAAAAAGCGCAGACGAGATGATAAGCGCTGGCACAGAACGTCACGACCAGAAAGAAGAGTGATTTAAATAATTCTAACCAGCTAAAGACATCCGTGTTATCTACTCGTAAGGTAAATGCTAAAAAAAGTGTTAGTAAGCCATACAGAATTCCAAGTGTCAGGTATTTTTTACTTTGTATTTTCATCAGTGTTATCCTCCATTTTTAAGTTGTCAGGTAAATTAAATAAGTCTTCGATAGTGGTATTGAAAAGTAGGGCGAGTCGATAGGCAAGCATGATAGAAGGTTTATATTTTCCTTGTTCTAAAGAAATAATGGTACGGGCAGAGACTTTAACGTGTTTTGCCAGTTCAGCTTGTGTCATATCGATAGCTAGCCGATGTGATTTAACATTATTAGTCATAATTATTCTCCAATCGAATGTGAAGTTTGTTTCATGTGAAGTTAACTTCAGTATATAGTTGGGTATGATGTAAGTCAACACAAAAAAATATGCATTTAAAACAGAACTAAACGGTGTTTGTTTGCATATTTTATAAATAATTCATTTAAATTATGTATAAAAAATGAAAAATGTTGAATATTATGCATCTAATGAGTATAGTTATATTATAGAAAAAGAAAGCTGGTTGAAATTATGACGATAAAATATGTGATTAATAAAATGATTTTGATGATGGGATTGATTATGATGATCGCACCAATAAGCATGGCTGCTGAGTCAGATGATAGTCTATCTAAAGTTGAAAAGAGCAAGACCATTACTTTAGGGTTAAGTGCGGATTACCCACCCTATGAATTTCATACGAAAGTAGATGGCAAGGATCAAGTCGTAGGTCTTGATGTAAAATTAGCCGAAGCGATTGCAAAAGACTTGGGTGTGAAACTAGAAATTAAAGAACTAGGTTTTGATGCGTTAATTCCCGCACTAAGTACTGGGAAAGTCGATATGATTATTTCTGGGATGGTACCTACACCAGAACGTAGTAAAGAGGTTTTGTTTTCTGATCCATACATTGCCATCGATCAAGCGATGGTCATTCGTAAGGCGGATAAAAAAGATTGGTCTAAAGAGACGGACATCACAACTAAAAATGTAGGGGTGCAAAAATCATCTGCTCAAGAAACATTGTTGAGAAATGAATCTCCTGACACAGAATTAACATCCTTACCTAAAATGACTGATATTATTCTTAACTTAAAAAATAATAAAGTCGATAGTGGCTTATTAGAACGTCCAGTTGCTCAAGCATACGTGGCACAAAATCCTGACTTGATGATTGCTGATTATGAAATCGGTGAAGTGGGTCAAGATAAAATGGCGGTAGCCTTAGCGAAAGAGTCAAAAGCCTTAGCAACAGAAATCAATAAAACAATTGAAAATGTGACATTGGAAAATAAAATGGCTGACTGGCAAAAAGAAGTCGGCGGTCTGTTAGCTGACAATGAAAGTTTCTGGTCAAAATACGGAACCTTCTATTTAAAAGGAACTGGTGTAACATTAGGTTTATCTGTTCTGGGAGTATTATTTGGTAGTTTGTTTGGAGCAGTCTTAGCTTTAATGAAGTTATCAAAAAATAAATTCTTCAAAGGAATTGCTTTAGTTTATATCGAATATGTAAGAGGAACACCGCTTTTAGTTCAAATTTTCTTAGTTTATTTTGGGACAGGCGTTTTAGGATTAAACTTGAGTGCTTTTGCAGCTGGGGCAATTGCTGTTTGTTTAAACAGTGGAGCCTATGTAGCTGAAATTATTCGTGCAGGGATTAATGCTGTGCCTCAAGGTCAATTTGAAGCAGCTCGTTCATTAGGGTTAAGTTCAATGAAGACGATGCAAAAGATTATTATGCCGCAAGCGATTAAAAATATTTTACCGGCCTTGGGGAATGAGTTTGTGACAGTCATTAAAGAATCATCCGTTGTATCAGTCATCGGTGTGGCCGACTTAATGTTCCAAGCTGGTGTGGTTCAAGGAGCCAGCTTCAAGCCCTTCTTACCAATTTTAATCGTATCCGTAATTTATTTCGTATTAACATTTACCTTATCAAGAGCCGTTGGTGTGGTTGAAAGGAGACTACAAAATGATTAAAGCAGAAAATATTCATAAAAAATTTGGTGAGACAGAAGTTTTAAAAGGGATGTCTACAGATATCAAAAAAGGTGAAGTGGTTGTTTTACTCGGTCCTTCAGGAAGTGGGAAAAGTACCTTCCTACGTTGTTTAAATGTTTTAGAAACACCTAATGAAGGAGACATCATTATTGATGGTCAACATTTACCTAAAACTGAAAAAGAATTAGATGCGTGGCGTCAAAAAATTGGTATGGTATTCCAAAACTTTAATCTGTTTCCTCATAAGTCTGTCTTAGAGAATATCACATTGGCGCCAATGACAATAAAAGGTGTAGATAAACAGACAGCGGAACAAGAAGCTGAGAACTTATTAAACCAAGTTGGGCTATTAGATAAAAAAGAATTATATCCAGATAGTTTATCAGGTGGACAAAAGCAACGGGTAGCAATTGCACGAGCGTTAGCAATGAAACCAGAAGTGATGTTGTTTGATGAACCAACCTCGGCTTTAGATCCAGAGATGGTTGGAGAAGTATTATCAGTTATGAAACAGTTAGCGAAAGATGGGATGACGATGGTTATTGTTACCCATGAAATGGATTTTGCTCGTGAAGTCGCTGATCGTGTCATCTTTATTGACCAGGGTGTTATCCAAGAAGAGGGACACCCGAAAGACATTTTTGAAGCACCCAAATCAGAGCGTCTGCAACAATTTTTAAGTAAAGTTTATACAAAATAAAAAGCCTGGCTCTTTTGAGCAGGCTTTTTTTGAAACCGAGTGTAATCGCTTTCAATATTTTTCTGTTAGGTGTATCGTTTAGTTATATAAAGGGGGAGATATTATGGCAACACATGAAATTGAGTTTTTATCATTCAACGGTAGAGATACTATTCAAGGATGGGTATATACACCTGTAAAAAAACCAAAAGGAATTATTCAACTCGTTCATGGTTTTGGAGAACATTCGAGACGTTATTTTTATATGATTTCTAAGTTTGTAGAGGCGGGGTATATAGTTGCTGCCAATGATCACATAGGACATGGTAAGACAGCCCAAGTTAATGATTCGTGGGGAGATTTCGGGGATAAAGGTTATCTGACTGCTGTTGAAGATGAATATAAATTATTTAATATCATCACAGAAAAATATCCGAGCTTACCGGTAGGGATTTATGGTCACAGTTGGGGCTCGTTAATTGTGCGAAAATTTGTTTCGCTGTATGGTGATAAAGTTAAAGCAGCCGTTTTTTGTGGAACGACCATAATATTTGGACAAGTGGAAGATATTTTAAAAAAATCAGGTAAGCTAGTGAAAGCTGGCAAAGGAAATGAACGTGATGAAACTTTAGTAGGTATGTTGTTTTCGGAAATGAAAAGCCGTTATCCAGAGGAAGAATCACCAAGCGCTTGGATTTCTGTTACACCTGAGGTAATTGTTGAAAATGAGAGCGATCCCTTTAATAATTTGGGGATGCTACCAACGATTCAATCGATTCATGATTTTTGTGAGCTTATTACAGATGTTAATCAAGTGGAATGGTCGGAATCGGTTCCTAAAGAATTACCGATTTACAATATAGCTGGAGATCAGGATCCAGTTGGAAATTATGGTGAAGGTGTCTACCATGTATCTAATATGCTGTGGAGTACAGGGCATACAGATATACAAACTCGTATCTATCCAGGATTTAGACACGAGATTCACAATGAGCCAGAAATTAAAGATGAAGTAATTGATAGAATGATAGAATTTTACAATAATAAATTAAAATAAAAAGCCTTGCTCTTTTGAGCAGGCTTTTTTTATAAAGTTAACTTATTTTTTTTGCTATACACATAACTTATCTTTGAAGTAATGTCTGACCAGACATTATGATTTGTAATATCAGAGATGATTAAACTTTCTTTATCCATTAAGGAAGATAAGAAGTGGTCGGCGATAATTAAATCGGCGGTTTCATGATTTGTTGAGAACTGATAAGCATCGGGATTAATAAACTGGCTAATTTTTTTACGAATTAAACTTTCTGCCATGTTGTTTGTTGAGATGCTGACTGCGATTGAAACCGGTAATAAGGTTCTAAATTGATAAGTCAGAACTAAAGCAAGCATAATTGCTTTGGGGATATCTGGGAAATAAGTTTCTGGTGTTAATTTAGATTCGACCTGTTGTGTTTTAACAAAGGTCAAAACGGACTTAGAAAATTCGCTATCAACTCGGTAGCCGTATTGAAATTTAATAGAACGGAAAAAACGAGAGATGATGTTTAGGCCATGGACTTGAACCGTCAGAATATGAAGGACGATACCAGTTTCGATGAAGGGGAGAATATCCTTGTTCCACGTGACAGTGTAGGCTTGCCCGAACCGTTGTAATAGCTCACTAGATAACAAGACAACTTCGTGTTGACTTGTTGTGATGTGGTCGGTCAGGTTGTTAGTTAATAGACCATTGTTACTCAAAAAATTAGAGTCGTTGTTAATAACTTGGATAAATAAGAAGTTTAAGAATGGCACACAATTTTCACTCACGGCTTTTTTTAGTTTTATTGTGTCAACTAAAGGGTGTGCTTTAAATAACTCAGTGATAAGTTCAGCTGTTGTTGGTGGGCAATTAATATCCCGTTGTAAATCATCTGTAAAGAGTTCGATTGTTTTTGAAAGTGCGGATGCTCGGTATTTATTTGTAGCATCTAAGTCATTGAAAACTTGATCTGTTAGAAAGGATTGTGTCATATCGTGCTCAGTGTCTGACATAATAAAGTGAAAAAGGTAAGTAAACATGATCCTATTTAAAATGGGGCCATCCAACTTTATAAGATTTCCTTTTAGCGTAATATTCAACTGGAATTCATTCAGTTGCTTGTTTAGCTCAGTTATCATTTTTTTGATGTACGGTAAACTGGTCTCTAATTCTTTAACTAATAGCTCAGTCGTTTGGGATTTCTCTTGGACTAGCTTATCAAGTAAATGATAGTGGCTAGATGATCCTAGATAGGAATTAATCAAAACCCTAGTTGGATTATGTTTAGTCGTATGAATATCTATAGTAGAAAAAATAACGCCATCACTAATTTTTATGAAGGATTGATCTTCACCATAGAGATGATTGAGGTCATCAATAAGTGAAAGAACTTGTCTTTCAACAGTGGGACGAGAGAGGTTCAGGTCATCTGAAAATTGTACTAAAGAGATGGTTTCAACCTGACTCACTTGTGTCAAAATATGTAATTTTTTTTGTTCCATTTTTCTTAGAAGGACCTCAAGCATATTTATTTCTCCTTTAATAACTAATTGACCCTATAATAACAAAAAAGAAAGCTGTCTAACAGCTTTCTTTTTATTTAAAAATTTAGTTTTTAGCTAACCATTCCATAGCAGTTCCTACATGGGCAGCGACACCATAAGGGAAGATATCTTCATTTAAAACTAATTTTGGATGGTGAACTGGATAAGCTTCGCTCACTCTTGAATCAGCAGCAGCTAATGCGTACATCACTGTTGGTACTTCGTGGCTGACATAAGCGAAATCTTCAGAACCCATTTGAACGGGTAGGCCTGGGATGTCTTCTGTACGAATCACTTTTTCAGCACCAATATACTCTGGTAAGATACTTTCTGCTAAATCAACAATATCAGCACCATTTTCTAAAGTAGGACAGCCTGATAAGAATTTAGTTTCAGCAGTACAACGATAAGCTTTAGCGATGTTATCAGCCATCTCTGTCATACGGTCTTTAATTTGTTGACGCATACCTTCGTCATAAGTACGTAAAGTACCTTTTAGACTAGCTGTTTCCGGAATAACATTTGAAGTTGTGCCTGAATGGAATTCACCCACAGTTAATGCTGTTAGTGCATCAGCTGGTAATTCACGTGTTTGAATTTCGTTTAAGGCTAAGAAAATATTAGCAGCGGGTGTAATAGGATCGATTGCCATCATTGGCATTGAACCATGACCACCTTTACCAGTAATGTTAATTTCGTACCAGTCACATGATGACAATGATTTTCCTTTGTTAGCTACGATGATTGAACCATCGTCCATAGGTAAGCCTGGGGCGATATGGATCATTGAACCAGCATCCACCTTTGGATTTTCTAAGACGCCATTAGCGATCATATCGGCAGCGCCTTCCATGATTTCTTCAGCCGGCTGGAACATTAATTTAACCGTTCCGTTAAGTTCTGACTCATGCTTTTTAAGCAATTGGGCAGCGCCTAACAGCATTGTTGTGTGGATATCGTGACCACAAGCATGCATTTTACCGTTTTCTGATTTAAAGTCTAAAGCTGTTTCTTCTGTAATAGGTAAAGCGTCCATATCACCACGTAATAAGAATGTTTTACCATTGCTGTTTCCAACAGTAGCAACGACACCGGCTTTACCACAGCGTTCAGGTGTATAACCCATGGCTGTTAGTTTATCCATTACAAGTTGTGTTGTATTTTCTAAATCGAAACCTGTTTCTGGATTTTCGTGTAATTGACGACGACACGCAACCATTTCAGCTTGAATAGCTTTTGCTTCTTCTAAAATTAATTTTTTATCCATTTGTATCATCCTTTCTGTTTACAAGTTTTATTATACTCCTCAATATTCTAAAAAAAAACAATAAAAACCCAAAATATGCATTTTTGTATCGAAAATAGTTTTTTTATTAAACGGATAGGAGTATAATCAAATTGTTCTTTAATTAACAAAGAGAAAGAAGGAATGGATGATGTGTACAGGTATTCAAATTATTACTAAAGAGAATACTCATTATCAATCACGTACGCAAGAATTCGATATTGAATTACCATATGCGTTAGCTCAATTGCCAAGAGGCTATGAAGCAACAGGTTATTCACATTGGAATCTTAAGTACTCAGTGATGGGTGTAGGTGGCGAAAAAACACCTGAAATGAATTTTGATTCAGTTGTAGATGGTATTAACGAAAAAGGTTTATCAGGTCAAAGTTTATATTTTGGTGACTACAACGTTTATGCGTCTAAAGAAAAAATTGCTGAGCTAGGTAAAACACCAGTTTATGCAGAAGAGTTTGTTTTCTGGGCGTTGGGTAACTCAGAGTCAGTAGCTGATTTAAAAGAACAAATTAATAAAGTAGCAATTATTGATGAAGGCTTGTTCAACCCAGCAATGGCATTACCACAGCACTTTATGTTCTTTGATACAACAGGAGCGTCAGTTGTTGTTGAACCATCGATTGAAGGTGGTTTCCAAGTGTTTGATAACCCGATTGGGATTATGACGAATAGTCCGACGTTTGATTGGCACTTAACAAACTTAAGAAATTATACTGCGATTTCAGAAGAAAGTTCACCGAACATTCAAATGGGTGACTTAGCTGTTAAATCAATTGGTAAAGGTTCTGGTTTACGTGAGATGCCAGGTGACTACACTGCGCCAGGGCGTTTCATCCGTGCGGCTTATATGAAAAATTTAATTGGTGACTTCCATGAAGAAACAGCAATTAATACTATTTTCCACATGCAATCAAGTTTTGATATCCCCCGCGATATGGTGAAAACAGATTTAGGTTGTCAGTATAACCATTACACAGTTGTCTATGATTTGGATAAAGTTGAAATGCATATCAGAATGTATGATGACTTAAATATTCAAAGTATGAAACTAGATGCAGGTGTTGCAACAGGAGATAAACCTGTTTATAAAACATTATCAAGAAAGCAAACATATAACTATTTATAAGGTCGTCTTATAAATTCAAAAGGAGAAACTCATGACAGTAAAACAAAAGAAATTATTAACAGGTATTGTACTTAGCGTATTAACATTTTGGTTATTTGCGCAAGCCATCACAGTGGGTGTGCCAAATATTATTGAAAGTTTAGGTATTTCTGCAGAATCAGTTAACTTTGGTTTAAGCTTAACAGCCTTATTCTCTGGGATCTTTATTACCGTTGCCGGGGGATTTGCTGATAAAATTGGCCGTTTAAAAATCACTTATTTAGGTATTATTTTAAGTATTGTTAGTTCAGTTATTTTATTATTAGCCAATGGTGAAACTTTATTCGTTATTGGTCGTATCATTTCAGGAATCTCTGCAGCGTGTATCATGCCTGCGACAATGGGATTATTAAAAGATAACTTCGAGGGTGAAGATCGCCAACGTGCTGTAACATGGTGGTCAATTGGATCATGGGGTGGTACTGCACTTTCAGGTTTAATTGGTGGTGTCTTAGTCCAAGCCTTTGGTTGGAAAGCAATTTTTATGGTATCAATCATCGTATCATTAGTGTCATTAGCTTTAATTTATGGAACAAAAGAAAAAAATATTGCTGCATCAAAATCTGATGTAAGATTTGATTTCTTAGGTCTGATTACATTTATTATCTTAATGTTAAGTATTAACTTATTTATCACTAAAGGTGCTGAGTTTGGTTGGTTAAGCGCGAAAACAATTGGTTTATTAGCAGTTTTCTTAGCATCAGCCTTTGTTTTCTCAAAAATTGAAGCTAAACACAAAGAGCCATTAGTAGACTTTTCTCTATTTAAAGATTCAAACTTCTTTGGTGCGACAATTTCAAACTTCTTAATGAATGGAATTACTGGTGCATCAGCAATTTTATCAATTTACTTACAAGGTGAAACTCGTGGATTATCAAGTTCGCAAGTTGGTTTAATCTCTGTTGGTTACCTAGTATCAATTATTATTTCAATCATGGCTGGTGAAAAATTACTTAAATCGGGGGGCGCAAAACGTCCGATGATGTTAGGTCCAGTTATTTCCGCTTCAGGGATTGTTTTAATGGCATTAACATTCATCCCTGGCGCGCCTTACTTAGTTTTAACATTCTTAGGTCTTGCTATTTTAGGTATTGGTCAAGGGATGTATGCAACACCATCGACAGATATGGTCTTAGAAAGTGCTCCGGCTGATAAAGTTGGTGTGGCTTCAGGATTATACAAAATGGCAAGTGCTTTAGGTGGTAGTTTTGGTATGGCTATTACGTTGGCTGTCTACACAGCGCTTGGTAAAACAAGCAATTTAAATACGGCTGCAGGCTTAGGTTTCCTTGTGAACGTTCTGTTCTTAGTTTTAGCCTTAGTAGTTGTTTCTAAATGTATTACAGATAAAAAAGCTCCAACAAAATCTGCAGTTGAATCAATTGTAGAGACAAAAGAAAAAGCAAAATAAGTTAAACGAAAACTCTCCTCTATTGAGGGGAGTTTTTGTTTTGCGTGCTCTTTTTTTTGAAATGAAGTAGAATGAAGAAAAGAAGATTGGGAGGTTGATTATAGATGGAAAAAGGATTTGTTCCAGAAGTGACCACAGAATTGCGTCAAGATATCATTAAGGTGCCAGAAGTTATTAAACAAGCTAGTGGGATTAGAATCTTTGGTAAAAAAATCCGTTCGATCATCTTTACAACGGACATTGCTATTATTTGTAACTGTAATGCAGAAGCTGTCATTGCGGTGTACCCATTCACGCCACACCCAGCTATCATGAAAGGTGTCATTGAAGCGGCGGATATTCCAGTATTTTCTGGTGTGGGAGGCGGACTAACTCAAGGTGAGCGTTCTGTTTACATGAGTTTATTTGCGGAAGCACAAGGTTCAATCGGTGTTGTTTTAAATGCTCCGACGCCTGTGACTACGGTTTCGGCAGTGAGTGATGTTGTGGCAATTCCAGTTATCAGTACAGTAACTTCGATTTATACTGAAATCGATGAAAAACTTGAGGCAGGTGTGCAAATTATTAATATTAGCGCGGGAAAAGATACAGCGGCAACTGTTCGCCATTTCCGTGAGCGTTATCCAGATTTGCCAATTATTGCAACTGGTGGTCCGAAAGATGAAGATATTTTAGAAACGATTGAAGCCGGAGCAAACGCGATTACCTATACGCCACCAACAAATGGTGAGTTGTTCCGTCGTAAAATGGAAAGTTATCGTTTAAAAGAAAAAGAATAAAAGTAAAAACCACTATATTAATAGTGGTTTTTTTAAGATTTATGAGAACTTCCTTAGTTTCACAGAGCAATTGGGCTTGAAATGATAGCCTTTTCATTTTTAAATGAGAATTAGCTAAAAGATTGTGAAAAAATTATCAAAACAGTTGTATCAAGGGTTGAGAGGTGTTATCTTATGGTTGTAAGTAAGAGAGTAAGGCTTTAATCTAAAACTAACAGAGGAGCTGACAGAAATGACTAACCAAACGCAATTACCAGTAACCATTGACCAAATCAGAGAGGCGCGTCACGTGATTGGACAATATGCACGTCAAACGCCGTTATTAAAATCATATTATTTATCTAGCCAAAGTGGTGGCGATGTTTATTTAAAATTAGAAAACATGCAATTAACGGGTTCATTTAAATTTAGAGGAGCCTTCAACAAAATTGCTAGTTTAACAGATGAAGAAAAAGCGCGCGGAGTGATTGCGTGTTCAGCGGGGAACCATGCGCAAGGGGTTGCCTTATCTTGTAAATTATTAGGGATCAAAAGTAAAATTGTGATGCCAGTTGCAGCACCAAAAGCTAAAGTGCAAGCGACTGAAGGTTATGGATCAGAAGTGGTATTGCATGGTGCTAACTTTGATGAAGCGAAAGCCTATTGTCAAAAAGTTCAAGAAGAAACAGGTGAAACCTTTATCCCGCCATTTGATGATGCTTTAGTAATGGCAGGACAAGGAACAATCGGGTTTGAAATATTAGATGAGCTTTGGGATGTAGATACAGTCATCATTCCCGTAGGCGGTGGCGGATTAATTGCAGGTTTAGCAGTAGCGCTTAAAACCTTCAATCCTTCTATTAATATCATTGGTGTTCAAGCTGAAACGATTCACGGGATGACAAGTTCTTACCAAGCAGGTGAAATTACCCCTCATAAAGATGGCACAACATTAGCTGATGGCTGTGCTGTTGAATATCCTGGTGAATTAACCTTTGAGGTCGTTAAAGAATGTGTGACTGACATGATTCTCGTGACCGAAGATGAAATTGAATTTGCCATTAAAGATTTAATTCAACGTACTAAAGTAGTAGTTGAAGGAGCAGGTGCGTTAGCAACAGCCGCTGTTCTAAGTGGCAAAGCAGAGAAATATGTTAAAGGTAAAAAAGCTGTGGCAGTCGTGTCAGGCGGTAACGTTGATTTATCAAGAATTTCTGATATCGTTGGTCACTTCATGGTAGCAAACGAACTCAAATAACAGAGTAATTTGATTGAGGACACAATGCGGAAAGGTCCATCTTGTCTTTTCGGAAACTTTCCGTTATAATAAATTCAACTTGAAAGAACAACTGAATACTCTTTTTAGAGGTAGAGGCTGCGAAAGTTACGAGTCGTACTTTAGAGGATGAACGATCCGCTGAAAAAGTATAAAAAGAACTTCCGCCGAAGCCTAACTAATCGTTTCATTAGTTAGGCTGGGGATACACTTAATAGGTGTATAACTGTCACGAGCAATCGTGTTGCGCTATCAGACTAAAGTGTGAAATTAACAAACAATCACCCTTTATGGACGATAGAATCGACATGAAGAGTGGTTGTTTTTTTGAGTAATACATTAGTTAGAGGAGTAGAATTATGTCGCAAGAAAATACAGAGATGCATCGTAGTTTGAAAACCCGTCACTTATCAATGATTGCCATTGGTGGATCAATCGGAACGGGATTGTTTTTAGCCAGTGGGTCAGCGATTTCCGAAGCGGGTCCTGGTGGAGCATTAGTTGCTTACGCTTTAATGGGTGTCATGGTTTACTTTATGATGACGTCACTAGGTGAAATGGCAACTTATATGCCAGTGTCAGGTTCCTTTAGTACTTACGCTAGTCGTTTTATCGATCCAGCCTTTGGTTTTGCATTAGGTTGGAACTATTGGTTTAACTGGGCAATTACCTTGGCTGTGGAAATTAATACAGCAGCGATTATTATGCAATATTGGTTGCCAGACGTTCCGAGTTGGATGTTCAGCATGGTTTTCCTAGCGTTGATTTTTGGTGTTAATGCTACATCGGGACGTTCGTTTGGTGAAGCAGAATACTGGTTATCAATGATTAAAGTGATTACGGTTATTATTTTCATCGTCATTGGAACGTTAACTATTTTCGGTATTATGGGTGGCGAACCTGTAGGTATGAAAAACTTTACCGTTGGCGAAGCGCCATTTGTAGGTGGTATTCCTGCTTTACTAAGTGTCTTCGTGGTAGCTGGTTTTTCATTCCAAGGAACAGAGTTGATTGGGGTAAGTGCCGGTGAAACGGAAAACCCAGAAGAATCAATTCCTAAAGCGATTAAACAAGTTTTCTGGCGTATTATTTTATTCTACATAGTATCAATCTTCATTATTGGTGTCTTGATTCCTTATACTTCACCTAATTTATTAGGTGGTGATGTAGCGGACGTGGCAACAAGTCCATTCACTCTAGTCTTTAAACGTGCTGGGTTAGCTACAGCAGCTAGTGTTTTAAATGCCGTCATCCTAACTGCGATTTTATCAGCTGGGAACTCAGGTTTATATGCTTCATCAAGAATGTTGCACTCAATGGCGAAATCAGGACAAGCTCCTAAAGTGTTTGCTAAAGTTAACAAACGTGGGGTACCAATTAATGCGCTAATCCTAACAGCAATGGTTGGAGCAGTGGCTTTCCTAAGTTCAATCTTTGGTGAGAGTTTCTATGGTTTATTAATTGCTGCATCAGGCTTAACAGGTTTTATTGCTTGGTTGGGGATTGGTTTAAGTCATTTGCGTTTCCGTCGTGCGATGAAAGCCCAAGGCAAAGATTTAGGCGTGCTGAAATATCGTGCGAAACTATTCCCGTTTGGCCCATTATTAGCTTTGGCCTTATGTGTACTTGTTATTGTAGGACAAGATATTCCAGCATTTATTAATATGGATTGGGGACAAATTTTGTTTACTTATATGAGTATTCCTCTAGTGTTGGTTTTATTCGTATACTATAAAGTGCGCTACAAAACAAAATTAATTCCCTTGCAAGAAGTAGATTTAGATAATAAATAAAGCAAAGGCCTCAGCCTTTGCTTTTTTGTTTGGGTTTAGCTATGTTAAAATGGAGAAAACAACAGAGAAAGAGGCGTCTTATGAAACTATTACATACTGCGGACTGGCACATTGGTAAACAATTGAATGGCTTTGATTTACTAGATGAGCAGTGGCATGCCTTTGAAACAATTCGTCAAATAGCCAAAGATGAAAAAGTGGATGGGATTATTATTGCAGGTGATTTGTATGACCGAGCGATTCCTTCAGTTGCTGCAGTTGAGGCTTTCGATAAAATGCTTCATATTTTAAACATTGAAGATGGCTTGCCAGTCTATGCAATCAGTGGTAATCACGATGGTGCCAATCGTTTGAACTTTGGTAATCGTTGGTTTGAAGAAAACCAACTATATTTGCGTACCCAAATTTCAGAAGCGTTTCAACCAGTTGAATTAAATGATGTGCAGATATTTATGCTACCATTTTTCGACCCAATAGATGCACGCATTTATTTCGATATCGATGAACCAAGTGACCTACGCTCAATCGATAGTGCGATAGCACTGGTTATAGATAGAATGAAGGAACAATTTAATCCTAGTAAGAAACAAATTTTGATTACGCATTTTCATGTGACAGGTGAGCAAAATGCTGATTATGAGCTAACAAGTGAAACAACGTCAACTGTTGGTGGCTTGAATGCGGTTAGAGCGACTCACTTTAAAGATTTTGATTATGTAGCTTTGGGACATTTGCATCTATGGCAAGCTAGTCCAGATAAGTATGTCAGATATAGTGGTTCACCAGTTAAATTTAATACGAAAGAAGCGACAAATGAAAAAGGTGTTTATATTGTTGAAATCACTGAAAAAGGTGTCACCTCTGATTTCCGAAAAATTACTCCTAAAAATGACTTGATTGTTTTAAAAGGAACTTTCGACGAGTTGATGTCAAAAGATTTTTCCAGTAAGCAACCTAAAAAAGGAGAAGCATTCTTTAGTGTGAAACTGACTGATCGTCCGTTAGTCAAAAATATTCGTCAAAGTTTAAGTGAAGTTTATGGTGATGTTGTGGAGTTACACTTTATGGGACAATCGACTGTCGGGACATGGGATGAAGAAGAGTTATCTCAACGAACAGTTGCTAGCGATCAAGATATTTTAAAACAGTTTTATGAAGATGTCACTGCTGGGCAAGAGATGAGTTTGCAGCAGATAAACTTAGTAGAAGATGTCTTGCAAGAAGTGAGAAAGGCGGGGGAAGAAGCGTGAGACCATTAAAAATTGAAATGAATTACTTCGGCCCTCATAGTCATTCTGTGATTGACTTTACACAATTCAACCAAGGGGAGAGTTCGTTGTTTTTAATTAGTGGTGACACTGGTGCTGGGAAGACAACACTTTTTGACGCTATGACGTATGCACTGTTTGGCGAGGGGACAAGTTCTCGCCAGCCTAAAGCGATGCGCAGTGACTTTGCTGATGGTTCTCAAGTGACGGAAGTCATCTTTACTTTTGAACACAATGGCAAGTTTTATCGCGTTAACCGTAAACCAGAGCAAGATTCATTTGGTGCGCGCTCAAAAGATAAGTTGGTGACACGTAAAACAGAACAAACATTTTCTGAGTTGTCGGATATCGATGGGCAGGAAACCGGTAATGCTTACAGTAAGAAAAATGAAGTTGATACAGCAGTTCAGGAATTGTTAGGGTTAACGGCAGAACAGTTCCGTCAGATTATCCTCTTGCCCCAAAATGATTTCAGGAAGTTTTTATCAGCGAAAAGTGATAGCAAAGAAGCAATCTTGCGCAATCTGTTTGGAACAGAGTTGTATAGTCGCTTTACTTTATCGCTAAAAGAACGTTATAAAGAAGCTTCGAAAACACGTGAGAGTGATGAACATGAATTAGCAGGTGTTTTAAAAAATGTTAGTTGGCCAGAATCATATAATAATGATGAAACAGATCCTACCTTAGTTAATGAAGAATCTTTAATCATGTTAGAAAAGTTAGTGATAGAGAAAAAAGATGCTTATAAAGAGTTAGAGAAGAAGGTCGAATCCGTTGAAAAAGATTGGCAAAAAAGTGATAGCGCATGGCAAGCTGGGAAAGATTTAACGATAGCCTTTAACCGTTTGACGGAAGTGGCGTCTCAATTAGCAACTCTTGAAGAAAATAAAGATCAAATGACTGAGTTAAAAGCATCAGTAGCTGAAAAAAGTTGGTTAGCTGAGTTAGTTAGTCCGGTTTCGACGTACATCAAGACTAAACAAAACCAAGAGCTAACGAAGTCTGCCATTGTTGCTAGCGAAAAAGAAGTTGCTGAGGCCAGAGAAGAGCTAACTGCTAGACAAACTAAGTTTAAACTTGCTGAAACGAATCACGAAAATCTAACAGCTGCCGAACAGCGTGTGAATGAATTGCGAGGGACGTTAATTCCTAATGCAAAAGAATTGGCGAAACTGTCTGAAGAATTAATAAATTTAGGAGCTGGTTTACAAGCAACAGAAATTCAGTTGCCGTCTGAAAGCACTATTAAAACTGAAAATTCTTCTACACCCGCAGAACAAAAACGGTTGATTACTGAGTTAGAACAGATTTTAAGGCAAGCACGTGAACAAATGTCAGTACTAAGTAGTTTATCGAGTGCTAAAGAAGAGACCGTGACTGATTATGAAAGTGTTCAAAAGCAGTTGCATGAGTCGAAGCGATTTTATGAAACAAAGCAAGAAGAGGCAATGCTTTTATTGGCCAATCGTCGTGAGTTGATGGTCTTGCAGTTGCAAGCGGAGCTGGTTGAAGGAGAGGCTTGTTTAGTTTGTGGGTCAAAGGAACATCCAACTGCAGATGGTATTCATGGAAAAGCTGATGAAGGGGCACTGGCTGCATCATTTGAAAAAATTGATAGGACTCAAAAAGAAGTGGCGGCTTTGCAAGAGAAATGCCAATCGTTAGAGGAAGCATTCAATAAATTGAAAAGAGAGTCTCAACGTTTGACAAGGGAACTTGAGAAACGACAAGCAGAGGTTGTAGTGCTGTTTGAACAAGGTTATCAGTTAACTAGCAGATGCGTTGGTTCTGAAATTTTAACTTCAGAATTGAGTAAACTTGAGTCGCAAGTGAAGCAGACGCAATTAGAATATAATGAAGCTAAAGATCAGTTGCAAAAAGCTGAAAAACAGCATGAGTTATTAGCAGCTGAACTAAAACGATACCGAGATACAAAGTTGTCTGTAGAAGCAGAAATCGTAGAGTTAAAAGGATTGATTGAGAAAACAATGTTGCAGCAAAGCAAACAGCTGAGCATTGAAGAGTTGGTAGCTAAGGTGCAAACTTTTGATCACCAAGAGATGTTACGTCAAAGTCAGCAAGTCTTGCAATATGAGGACGAACTAACGCGTTTATCCCAAGAAGAAAATGACTTAAGGACTAAAACAGCTAAACAAACAAGACCTGATCTAGTTGAGTTAGAAGAAACACGCCTCGCATTCGAACAAGAAAAAACAGACTTGTCAAAAATATGCGGACAAGAAGAAGAACGTTTAGAAACAACGAAACAATCATTGTCTAGAGTTCAAGCGCTTTGGTCCAAGCTTAATACAGATGCGGACTACCAAGAATTATCTCGCTTAACACAAGCGGTAAGCGGTAATAATCAATTGAATTTAACCTTAGAACGCTATGTCTTACAAGCATTCTTAATAGAAGTCTTGAATTATGCTAATCAACATTATATTGGGCAGCTGTCTAACGGGCGTTATCGTTTTGAATTGAAACAAGAAAAAGCCAGTCGCGCAAATCAAACTGGGTTAGAAATTGATATTTTTGATTACAATACAAATGAGGTTCGCTCAACAGACACGTTGTCTGGAGGAGAGAGTTTTATCGCTGCCTTATCAATCGCTTTATCTTTAGCCGAAGTGGTTCAAGGCAAGTCGGGTGGTGTATCTATAGATGCCTTGTTTATAGATGAAGGGTTTGGTTCTCTTGATCAAGAGACATTAGATCAAGCTATAACAGTTCTCGAGGAAATAGGAAATAGTGGTCGCATGGTAGGCGTTATCTCTCATGTCACTGAAATGAAGCAGCGGATTGGACAGCAATTAATAATTACTAAAACAGGTAATGGTCAAAGTGTGGTCGAATCAAAAACGCTATAAAAACATCTCGGAAGAGATGTTTTTTGTTTAAAGTAAGAAAAGTCTTAGAAAATAAAATAACAAATTTTTAGGTTGGGTTTTTTAAAGGTAAGTTTATTGTTTGTGAAAAAAATGACGAAGATAGCGCTATCATTGGCTTAATAGTAAAAAGTACTTTATACCTAGTTATTTACTAGTCTTATCAGACTGTTAAGGCTTTCAATGACAATTAAATTATATGAGAATTCTCTTAAAAAAAAGGATATTACTAACTTAAAAAATGAAAACGTTGTATAATGATAATTGTATTAGAGATACTTACCGCTTACATGATAAGTTTTCTCATAACCCAAACAGAAAGAAGGAGAATTTTTATGACAACAATTGATTGGCAAAAAGAAGTTGACGCACGTAAATCTGACCTAATGGCGGATTTAGAAGCTCTTATCCGTATTCCAAGTGTTAAAGACATGTAAAACGCTACTGAAGAGTTCCCAGTAGGACCAGCTCCTGCTGAAGCATTAGCTAAATTCTTAGAAATCGCTGAACGCGATGGTTTCGTTACTAAAAATATCGAAAACATGGCTGGACACATCGAATTTGGTGAAGGTGATGAAACATTCGGTATCTTAGGACACGTTGACGTGGTTCCTGCAGGTGACGGATGGGACACTGATCCATTTGAACCAGTAATCATCGACGGAAAATTATTTGCTCGCGGATCAAGCGATGACAAAGGACCTTCTGTTGCAGCTTACTATGCATTGAAAATTATTAAAGAATTAGAATTACCAGTATCTAAACAAGTTCGTTTCATTATCGGAACTGACGAAGAAAGCGGTTGGGCTTGTATGGACCGTTACATGGCTAATGAAAAAATGCCTGACTTCGGTTTCTCTCCAGATGCTATGTTCCCAATCATCAATGGTGAAAAAGGTATTGCATCTTACACATTAGACTTCAAAGGAACTACTCCTTCAGAAGGCGATGTAACATTAAACACATTCACTTCAGGAATCGCTTCAAACATGGTACCTGGTGATGCTACAGTTGAAATGACAACTGCATTAAACACTGATGAAATGAAAGCTGCGTTAGAAGCTTATGTTGCTGAAAATGGCGTTCGTGCTGACTTCACTGCTGATGGCGAAAACGTAACAATCAAATTATTCGGTAAACAATGTCACGCACAAACTCCAACTGATGGTGTAAATGCTGCGACATTCTTAGCTGATTTCTTATCATCATATAAATTTGATGGTAAAGGCCAAGCTTACATCCAAGCAACAGCTAAATTCTTACACAACGACTCTCAAGGTAACTTAACAGGCGTTGCTCACAAAGATGAAATCATGGGCGAATTAACATCAAGTGCTAACATCTTCCGTTACACTAAAGATGGCGACCAAACAATTTCAATCAATATCCGTTTCCCTAAAGGAACAGATTCAGCTAAAATCGCTGAACAAATGCAATCAGCAATTTCTGATGCTAAAGTGATCACTGAAGCAGGGGTTAAAGAACCTCACTATACTTCAGCTGAAGATCCAATGGTAAAAACTTTCTTAGAAACTTATGAAAAATACACTGGTCTTAAAGGATTTGAACAAACTATCGGTGGCGGAACTTACGGACGTTTATTCGAACGTGGTTGTGCATTCGGTGCTTTATTCCCAGACCGTCCAAACGTTATGCACCAAGCTAACGAATTCATGGTTGAAGAAGATATCTACCGTGCAGCAGTTATCTACGCTGACTCAATTTACCAATTAATCAAATAATTTTTGCTCGTCAAATACTTATTGATTAGTCACAATCTTGTTACTTAAAGCGGAACTGTATCACATTGCTGTGAAGTGGTGTGATACAGTGTTTGCTTTTGTAAAAAAATATAAAAGACAATAGGAGACTCAAAGGCATGAAGAAACTTTCTAAAGATGCTTACGGAGGCGTACACGGATCAGAATATGTTCCTTACGTTGAAGATGGCAAAAACACAAAATCAGGTGGAAGCTTGATCTTATTATTCGGTATTTTATTAGCAATTTTATTCGCAGCGTCAACAGCTTATTCAGGTATGAAGGGCGGATTGACAGTAGCTGCAGGAATCCCTGGTTCAATCTTGGGTTCAGGTTTAGTGACATTATTCTTAAAAAATAAAAGTATCTTAGGTAAAAACATCTTAGCTGGTATGTCAGCTGGTGGTGAATCAATTGCCTCAGGTATGATTTACGTTTTACCTGCAATTGTTTTAATGGGTGAAGAAGTTAACTTCTTACAAGCTATGGCTGTAGGTGTTATCGCTACTTTATTCTCAGTTGGTGGTATTTCAATCGTTCAAGACTACTTATTAGTTCAAGAACACGGAAATATCGTTTACCCAGAATCAATGGCCATTACTGAATCATTAGTTGCTTCAGAAGTTGGTGGAGATTCACTTAAGAGTATGGGTATTGGTTTTGGTATTGGTGGTATCATCACTGCTTTAACTGGTAACGTATTCGGTCTTGTTAACAACATGTTCACAATGCCAATCAAAGGTTCAGGCAAACAAGCTTATACTGCTGAAATGAGTACAGAAGCTAACCCAATGTTAGCTGGTATTGGTTTCATCGTTGGTCTTAAAGTTGCAGTTATGTTATTTGCAGGTTCTGTATTAACTAACTTTGCTATTATTCCATTAATTCACTTCTTTACTGATATCGCTGGTCCTGACGCTATGTTATGGAACGATGCAGCTACTGCTGTAAACGGTATTGGTGTTGGTCAAATTGCTGGTTCATATACTAAGTATATTGGTGCTGGTATGATGATTTCTGGTGGTTTAATTGGTGCTTTACAATTGATCCCAACAATTATTAGCTCGCTTAAAGCTACTATGGCTGCCAAAAAAGATGGCGGTTCTTCAGATAACGACGGTTCTTCAATGATGGTTCTTTTAGCTGGTGTTATTTTAACATTCGTTATTGGTTTCGTTATTTCAGGAAACGTTGCTATGGCATTAATCGGTGCTGTATTAACTCTTATCTTAGGTTTCTTATTCGCAATCGTTGCTGGTCGTTTAGCAGGTACTTTAGGTACATCTAACTTACCAGTTTCTGGTATGACAATTGCTTCATTAGTTATTATGGCAGCTGTCTTCAAAATGATGGGTTGGGCTGGAACAGCTAACCAAATTAGCTTATTAATGTTTGGTACTTTAGTAGTATTAGTTATCTCTGTAGCTGGTACTTATATGCAAACACAAAAAGTAACAATGGTTTTAGGTGGTAGCTACTCAGAAATGCGTAAATACTTCATTATTTCTGCTGTTGTTGGTGTTGCAACTGTTGTAGGTGTAATCACAGTCTTAGCTGAACAAATTCAAGCTGGTGACTTTGCTGCTCCTCAAGCAAGCTTAATCCACACATTAACAAGTGGTATCTTAAACGGTGACCTTCCATGGACAATCGTATTCATCGGTGTTGCGATGGGTATCGTATTATTCTTACTAGGTTTACCTGTAATGTCAGTTGCCGTTGGTGCTTACTTACCAATCGCAACTACTTCAATCATCTTAATTGGTGGTATCATGCGTACATTCGTTGAATTCATGAGCCGTCGTGATGAAAAAGTTAAAGAAGAACGTATCAACACTGGTATCAGCTTATCTTCAGGTTTAATCGCCGGAGCTTCTATCATTGGTTTATTAGGTGCGATTCTACAATTAACAAACGTTATCAAACCTGGTGAAATCACTGGATTCCTTGGTGGTAACGGTGGAGCGTTAGTATTAATTGCTGCGCTAGTTGTATTATCTCTAGCTCCAATTATGTCTAAAAAAGCTGACAAATAATTCTGATGGAAGAAACGAATGATTTCTTAAATGTGGTCTATCAAATCACCCCCGACCTTGAACACTTTGTGAACGAGGAAGGGTTAGTGGTGATTGCTAAGCCGCAAAACCATTGGATACAACGTTTCTTCAGAAAAATCTATATTAAGATTCCTGAAGCTGTCTACATGACACTGGATGACTATGGTAGTTTTATCATGAAACAAGTTGATGGTAAGAAAACAGTTAGTCAAATTGGTGAAGCATTAGCAGCCGAGTATGAAGAAGCTGGAGTTCATTTGTATGAACGACTTGAACTATACATGACGCATTTAGAAGTAAATGAAAAATGGATACAACCAATCGGTCGTATGAAATAGAACAATAGTAAGAGAGCGCCTGGCGCTCTCTTTTTTTATACAAACGCATCATCGTGGCATTATCTGAATTGAATATGGTAAACTATTTTTTATTAAAGGTATTTTTTGAAAACAATTTAAGGAGCTTGTGATGAAGAATAAATTACATGATATCAGTGAAAAGAAAATCAAAGGTGATCGTATTGGTATTTTCTTTGGGACGGTAAGTCCGTTGCATCAAGGTCACTATTCGGAGATTGTCCGTGCTAAACGAGAAAATGATGGATGTGTTGTCATTGTTAGTGGTTATACGGGTGATCGTGGTGAAAATGCCGGGATGAACCTGACTCAAAGAGGGCGAAGTACCCGTGAGATTTTTTCAGAAGATGATAACGTGTCAGTTAGTTATGTTAATGAGGATCACATTCCAGCTATGCCACATGGTTGGGAACCATGGTTAGACTTAGTTTTAACAGAGGTTAAAAAATTGACGGTCAATCCTAATGCTAAATACGTTTGGTATACAGGGGAAAAAGAATATCAAGAAAAGTTAAATGAATTGAGACCACAAGATGAGGTTGTTTTAGTTGATCGACAAATTTTGCCAATTAGCGGAACGGCCATCAGAGAAAATCCATTAAAACATTGGAACTATATCTTGCCACCTTTTAGGAAGTATTTTTCTAAAAATTATTTAGTCATTGGTAGTCCGTCTACGGGTAAAACGTCGTTAATTCGTGATTTGGGACGTCGCTTTAATGCGCCCTTCACGTATGAAGCTGCGAGAACTTACGAACCATTGTTTAATGTGCGTGATAATGAATTACTAGTTCAAGATTTATTAGGTATGGGGTTAGCTCAATTCGAGTTAAATCGTAGTGCCATTCGTGAGATGGGAAATCCGGGCTTAGTCTTTTTTGATACGGATATTTCAACGACTGAAGTTTATACACAAATGTATGCTGCGGCAGACTATGAAAGTGTTCGTCAGACATTTGAAATTCACGCTAAACGCCAGAAATTCGAAAAGATTTTCGTGATTCCACCAATTACAGAGTACGTCGATGACGGATTCCGTGATATGACGACAGCTAACGATGATGAGCGTTGGGAGATGCACAATGCTTTTATGGCTATTATCAAAAAATACGGTTGGGAAGACAAGGTTGTCTTACTTGATGAACCGAGTTATATGGGTCGTTATAATCAAGCATGTGATGTTGTTTGTAGCATGTTAGATTCACATAAATAACTAGTTTCTTCTATATAAATAGAAAATACTGATGGGAGTGTATAATGGAAAAATTTAAGTTGATGTTTAAAAATTTAAAAGGTATGTTTATGAATGATAAAAACCAGTATCAAGCTGGAAAGTTTATCAAAGGTGAAGTTTCAGGTATTAAAGGTTGGGAATGGGTTTATTTATTGGGATTGTTAGCAATCCAAGTAGCTACGTTCTTCTTTACTAAAGAAGTTGATAATTCAACAATGGGGATGTTAACAGCGATTGCCAATATCTTTTGTGTCTTCTTAGTTGCGAAAGGGAAAATGAGTAACTACTTGTTTGGTATTTTCTACGCTGGCTTCTACTTTATTATTTCAATGCAGCATTTTGTGTTAGGTGAAGCGGCATTAGCGACGTTTTACTTTGTGATGCAGTTTGTTGGCTTGTATACATGGTCATTGAATATGCATGAAGTGACAGGTGATGAATCTGAAGTCGTAGAAAGTAAAACGCTAGATGCAAAAGGTTGGTTTGTGACGTTGGCAAGTACGGCTATTTTGTATACGATTATTGTCATGTTATTGATTGCATTCAAGAGCAACTCACCAATGCAAGATGCCTTGACAACATCTGTCAGCATCATTGCTCAGATTTTAATGACGAAACGTTTTGCGGAACAATGGATTATGTGGATTGTCGTTAATGTCTTACAATTATGGTTGTGGATCAAAGTTGGAGATGCCGCGATGATTGCAATGACTGTTGCAATTTTAATTAATAGTACGTATGGCTATATTAATTGGTTAGCAATGAACAGAGAACAAAAAAGAACTGCTTAAGCAGTTCTTTTTTTATGTTGATTTGGTGGCGCTTTCTTTAGTTTTGAGGTATGGTTAGAGTATCAAATTAATGGAGGCGAAAAAGATGAAAGATTATACAGAAGATTATGCTCAATTAGCAGGTAACGGTAAATTGATGAAAGAATTTTGTGGTGATGTTTCTCATGGTTTCACAACATTACACGGAGCGGCAGTGAAAGATCAAGCCTTAGATAAAAAACAAAAAGAATTTATTGCTCTTGGAATTGCGATTGCAGTTCGTTGCGAAGGTTGTATTCTAGCTCACGTTAAAACATGTTTGTCATTAGGTGTGACAATGGAAGAAATTGCTTCAGTAGTTGATGTCGCTGTGCTAATGGGAGGCGGACCATCTACAGTATATGGTGGTAAAGCGCTTGAAATTGCAAAATACCTAATGGAAAAAGAATAGTTATAGAAAAGCTGGTAAATTCCAGCTTTTTTATTTTGGTGACAGGTATCTGTGTTATGTCTTATTTCTTTGCCACTTTTTAAATATATGGTATCATAAAACCTATTCATTAAAAGGAGGAAATAAAAACGTGACTAAGAAACAAATGAGTACTTTATTCTTGTTATTTTTAGGGTATAGTATTGTTTATTTAGATAAACAATCAATGGCCTTTTCATTAATTCCCTTTACAGATTTGTATGGGTTCACCGAAACACAAAAAGGGGCAATTGTGAGTATGTTCTATCTTGGGATAGGCTTGATGCAAATTCCAATCGGCTTTTTATTAAACAAATTGAATACGAAGTGGGTAATTGTTACTTCGTTAGTAATTATTGGTGTAACAGCAATTATTTTCAGTAGTTTGTCGGGATCATTGTTCTTATTTATCGCTGTCCGTTTTATTTCTGGCATGTTTGGTCATACAGCTTATCCGCCAGCTGCGACGTTAGCAGTGAATAAAGTGATGCCAGAGGATAAGAAAAGCTTTGCGCAATCCATTTTATTATCTTCATTAGGTGTGGCTGCTTTGGCAGGTCCAGTTTTATTTGCTTCGTTAGCAGAAACTAACTGGCGCGCGATTTATTGGATTGTCGCATTTTTTGCACTAGTTGCGGCAGTAGGATTTACATTCTTAATGCCGAATATCGAATCAGCTAAAGTTGATGAAACGGAACCGGATTTACCAATTCGTCAGATCCTAAACAATCCTAATCTATGGATCATGTCAGCTGGGGCTGCCTGTGTCAATTTTATTGTCATCGGTGCTGCGAATTTAATGCCAACATACTTAAGTGTGAACAAGGGACTTGAAATGAGCTCGTTAGGTATTGTTGCTGCTGCAGCGGGAATCTTCTTGTTGATTGGTGGAATCGGGAGTTCGTTTGTTATAAATAAATGGTTTAAAGGAAAAGAAGGACACTTTGTAGGTCTAAGTATGATCGCTGGTGTGGCTATAATTTGTTTAATGCCTTTGATCCCTGCAGGAAATGATGGTAAGCTAGGCTTATTCTTGATTATGTCGGCAGGTAATTTGTTAACAAATGCGGCATTTACAGTATTGTATAGTATGCCGTTAGCAATGTTTAAAGGGAAAGCTTTTTCTCCATCTTTTGGTGTTTTCTCTTTAGGAGGGATTTTCGGTTGTGTCACGCCTTCGGTTATTATCGGAGCGATTTTGGATGCTACAGGTATGGATTATAAATGGATGTTCATCGCGTTTGTTGTTTGTGCGGTTATCCTTTACATTTTAATGATGTCATTACGTGATCATCGTATTGAAGGTGGCGTCAAAGCAGATTATCGTAAACGTGACGTTGTTCATGTTGTGAATAAGTATCACCTACGTTAAACCTTAAACATTCCTTAATTGGAATGTTTTTTATTTTATCTCTTGTTAAAAGTGGTAAAATAATAAAATATAACAAGTTGTTGAGGAGGAAGTTAGATGACATTGCCGAATTCTATTTTACAAATGAGTACGATATTTATTTCTATTATTATAGAAGCAATTCCATTTGTTTTGTTTGGATGTCTGGTGACAGGTTTCCTCCAAAGTTTTTTAAATGCTGAAAAAGTGAGTCGGATTATTCCCAAAAATAAAGTGCTTGCGATTATCTCTGGAATGACATTGGGGTTCTTCTTTCCCTCTTGTGAGTGTGGGATTGTGCCAGTTGTTAAGGAGCTAGTTCGAAAAGGCGTTCCTAGTTATACAGCGATTGCGTTTATGGTGACAGCACCGATAATTAACCCGGTTGTTTTATTTTCAACGTACATAGCGTTCAATAATTTGGCGTATCCAGTATTTTTACGGGTGATAGGAAGTTTGATAGTCGGTTTAGTCGTCGGGCTGTGGTTGGCTTATAAATATAAAGATGATATTTTGTTGGTTGAAGTTGATGGATGTGATACCTGTGGCGTTACAAAAACACCAACAAGATTCGCAGAGAAAGTCTATCATGCGTTAACTCACAGTGTCGATGAGTTTTTTGATACAGGTCGTTACTTGGTGATTGGCGCGCTATTAGCGTCAGCTATGCAAATATTTTTACAAACGTCATGGCTATATCCGTTAGCCAAAAATCCGATAACAGCTGTGTTAGCGATGTTGCTGTTAGCGTTTGTGTTATCGCTTTGTTCAGAAGCGGATGCTTTCATCGGGGCTACGATGGTTAGTTTGTTTGGGCTAGGACCGGTCATTGCCTTTTTAGTATTAGGTTCAATGGTTGATATTAAGAACTTGCTGATGATGAAGCGTCACTTTAAAACAGAGTTTATCTGGAAGTTGATTGTGATAATTGTTGTGATTGTATTCATTTACGGTTTGATTATATAAGGAGGAGAAATGATGACAAGAATTATTATATTAGCAGGCTACTTTGTGATGATGAGCTATTTGTTTGTCACTAATAAATTAAATCAATATATTAATCCTCGTTATCAATATCTAATCATTATGACGTTAGTTTTAGCATTGATATTAACTTTAGTCGAATTGTTTAAGTGGGCGAAAGAGGATTCTGTTGAAAACGACGGGCTCCACGAACATGAGAACTGCGGGCATAATCACGGTGGGACATCTCCGTTAGGGAAAGCAATGTCGACGGTACTTTTGATTTTACCGATTATTGTTGTTTTGTTTTTCCCGTCAGTTAGTCTAGATGCTAGTGTCGTGACCTCGAAAGGGTTTAATTTTCCGGTCAGTAAAGATAGCACGAGTTTTGGTGATATTGAGCAGCAGTACTTGAAACCAAATACTCATATCTTTTTTAATGATGAAGACTATGAAGCGATGATGAAAAAAGATTTTGAAGAGCTAGGAGATCTAACTGAAGTAGTCCTAAATGAGGATAATTATTTACAAGTGATGGAATTAATTTATAATTATCCACAAGCGTTTGCAGGTAAACCGATTAAACTAAATGGCTTTATGTATAATGAACCAAAAACAGGTAAACAATTTCTTTTTCGTTTTGGCGTCCTTCATTGTGTAGCTGATTCTGGGGTGTATGGTTTATTGTTAGACAGTGAAAGCGACTTGGTTTATCCAGATAATCAGTGGCTATCGATAGAAGGAGTTATTGATTCGCAATATTATGAACCATTTGGACAAACCTTGCCAACTGTCAAAGTTGAAAAAACAACAAAAATTTCCCCGCCTAAAAATGAATACGTGTACAGATTATTCTAAAAACGTCTAACAAATAGACGTTTTTTTATTTTAAATCTATATTAAAAATAAAATATAAAAAAAACTTAAAAAGAGCTTGCAATGTGGCTGTATAGTTGTTATATTAATACATGTCGTTAGAACAAGCGACAACGTAGACCTTTGAAAACTGAACAAAGTAAGACGAACCAAACGTGTAGGATGTTGTCCTCATTAGTTGAGACAACAAACTAAATTTTAACGTTTTTTATAAAAACGTAAGTGAAGTAACATTCGCTAGCAAACAACAAATGAGCTGTTTCGTAAGAAACAATCAAAACTTTTATTGAGAGTTTGATCCTGGCTCAGGACGAACGCTGGCGGCGTGCCTAATACATGCAAGTCGAACGCTTCTCCGAACCGGTGCTTGCACCAGTTCATATGAGAAGAGTGGCGGACGGGTGAGTAACACGTGGGTAACCTGCCCTTCAGCGGGGGATAACATTTGGAAACAGATGCTAATACCGCATAATTGGTTTCACCGCATGGTGAAACTATGAAAGACGCTTTACGGTGTCACTGAAGGATGGACCCGCGCTGCATTAGTTAGTTGGTGAGGTAATGGCTCACCAAGACCGTGATGCATAGCCGACCTGAGAGGGTGATCGGCCACACTGGGACTGAGACACGGCCCAGACTCCTACGGGAGGCAGCAGTAGGGAATCTTCGGCAATGGACGAAAGTCTGACCGAGCAACGCCGCGTGAGTGAAGAAGGTTTTCGGATCGTAAAACTCTGTTGTTAGAGAAGAACAAGTGGGAGAGTAACTGTTCCCGCCTTGACGGTATCTAACCAGAAAGCCACGGCTAACTACGTGCCAGCAGCCGCGGTAATACGTAGGTGGCAAGCGTTGTCCGGATTTATTGGGCGTAAAGCGAGCGCAGGCGGTTCTTTAAGTCTGATGTGAAAGCCCCCGGCTCAACCGGGGAGGGTCATTGGAAACTGGGGAACTTGAGTGCAGAAGAGGAGAGTGGAATTCCATGTGTAGCGGTGAAATGCGTAGATATATGGAGGAACACCAGTGGCGAAGGCGACTCTCTGGTCTGTAACTGACGCTGAGGCTCGAAAGCGTGGGGAGCAAACAGGATTAGATACCCTGGTAGTCCACGCCGTAAACGATGAGTGCTAAGTGTTGGAGGGTTTCCGCCCTTCAGTGCTGCAGTTAACGCATTAAGCACTCCGCCTGGGGAGTACGACCGCAAGGTTGAAACTCAAAGGAATTGACGGGGGCCCGCACAAGCGGTGGAGCATGTGGTTTAATTCGAAGCAACGCGAAGAACCTTACCAGGTCTTGACATCCTTTGACCACTCTAGAGATAGAGCTTTCCCTTCGGGGACAAAGTGACAGGTGGTGCATGGTTGTCGTCAGCTCGTGTCGTGAGATGTTGGGTTAAGTCCCGCAACGAGCGCAACCCCTATTGTTAGTTGCCATCATTAAGTTGGGCACTCTAGCGAGACTGCCGGTGACAAACCGGAGGAAGGTGGGGATGACGTCAAATCATCATGCCCCTTATGACCTGGGCTACACACGTGCTACAATGGATGGTACAACGAGTCGCAAGGTCGCGAGGCCAAGCTAATCTCTTAAAGCCATTCTCAGTTCGGATTGTAGGCTGCAACTCGCCTACATGAAGCCGGAATCGCTAGTAATCGCGGATCAGAACGCCGCGGTGAATACGTTCCCGGGCCTTGTACACACCGCCCGTCACACCACGAGAGTTTGTAACACCCGAAGTCGGTGAGGTAACCTTTTGGAGCCAGCCGCCTAAGGTGGGATAGATGATTGGGGTGAAGTCGTAACAAGGTAGCCGTATCGGAAGGTGCGGCTGGATCACCTCCTTTCTAAGGAATATAACGGAATCCTACAGGTCCGTTCTTACTTTGCTCAGTTTTGAGAGGTCTACTCTCAAACATTTGCTCATTGAAAACTGGATAGTTAAAGAAATTAATCAAAACAAACCGAGAACACCGCGTTGTGATAGTACTTTAGTACTATTCATAAGAGTTTTTAAACAAAGTTCAAAACGCTGTTTAAAGGATCAGTGGAGCCTGTATCGCTACAGAGTGGAAACTGAAAGTCTAACATCATTGTTAGCAACATAGGTTAAGTTAATAAGGGCGCACGGTGGATGCCTTGGCACTAGAAGACGATGAAGGACGGGACTAACTCCGATATGCTTTGGGGAGCTGTAAGTAAGCTATGATCCAGAGATTTCCGAATGGGGAAACCCGGCAGCTGTTATAGGCTGTCATCATATACTGAATACATAGGTATATGAGGTGAGACGCAGAGAACTGAAACATCTAAGTACCTGCAGGAAGAGAAAGAAAATTCGATTACCTTAGTAGCGGCGAGCGAAACGGTAAGAGCCCAAACCAAGAAGCTTGCTTCTTGGGGTTGTAGGACTCAAATATGGTAGCTGTAGTTGATAGTCGAATCGACCTGGAAAGGTCAGCCGTAGTGGGTAAAAGCCCCGTAGGCGAAATGGACTGCACACCTATGAGTATCCTGAGTACGGCGGAACACGAGAAATTCCGTCGGAATCCGCGGGGACCATCCCGCAAGGCTAAATACTCTCTAGTGACCGATAGTGAACCAGTACCGTGAGGGAAAGGTGAAAAGCACCCCGGGAGGGGAGTGAAATAGATCCTGAAACCGTGTGCCTACAACAAGTTAAAGCCCGTTAATGGGTGATAGCGTGCCTTTTGTAGAATGAACCGGCGAGTTACGATAGCATGCGAGGTTAAGATGAAGAGTCGGAGCCGTAGCGAAAGCGAGTCTGAATAGGGCGAATGAGTATGTTGTCGTAGACCCGAAACCATGTGATCTACCCATGGCCAGGTTGAAGGTGCGGTAAAACGCACTGGAGGACCGAACCCACGTACGTTGAAAAGTGCGGGGATGAGCTGTGGGTAGCGGAGAAATTCCAATCGAACTTGGAGATAGCTGGTTCTCTCCGAAATAGCTTTAGGGCTAGCCTCGGATTAAGAATTGTGGAGGTAGAGCCACTGTTTGGACTAGGGGCCCATCTCGGGTTACCGAATTCAGATAAACTCCGAATGCCATATATTCATATCCGGGAGTCAGACTGCGAGTGATAAGATCCGTAGTCGAAAGGGAAACAGCCCAGACCACCAGCTAAGGTCCCAAAATATATGTTAAGTGGAAAAGGATGTGGGGTTGCATAAACAACTAGGATGTTGGCTTAGAAGCAGCCACCATTTAAAGAGTGCGTAATAGCTCACTAGTCGAGTGACCCTGCGCCGAAAATGTACCGGGGCTAAACATATTACCGAAGCTGTGGAGTGCACCATTAGGTGCATTGGTAGGAGAGCGTTCTAAGGGCGTTGAAGGTAGATCGTGAGGACTACTGGAGCGCTTAGAAGTGAGAATGCCGGTATGAGTAGCGAAAGACAGGTGAGAATCCTGTCCACCGTATGACTAAGGTTTCCTGGGGAAGGCTCGTCCTCCCAGGGTTAGTCGGGACCTAAGCCGAGGCCGATAGGCGTAGGCGATGGACAACAGGTTGATATTCCTGTACCAGTAATTATTGTTTGACCAATGGAGGGACGCAGTAGGCTAAGAAATCCGTGCGAATGGAAGTGCACGGCCAAGCAATGAGTTTTAGGGTGAGTCAAATGCTTACTCTTATAAGAACAAGTTGTGATGGGGAGGGAAATTAAGTACCGAAGTTTCCGATGTCACACTGCCAAGAAAAGCTTCTAGTTAGATGATTACTGCCCGTACCGCAAACCGACACAGGTAGTCGAGGCGAGTAGCCTAAGGTGAGCGAGCGAACTCTCGTTAAGGAACTCGGCAAAATGACCCCGTAACTTCGGGAGAAGGGGTGCTGGTCTCCGGACCAGCCGCAGTGAATAGGCCCAAGCGACTGTTTATCAAAAACACAGGTCTCTGCAAAATCGAAAGATGACGTATAGGGGCTGACGCCTGCCCGGTGCTGGAAGGTTAAGAGGATGGGTTAGCTTCGGCGAAGCTCAGAATTGAAGCCCCAGTAAACGGCGGCCGTAACTATAACGGTCCTAAGGTAGCGAAATTCCTTGTCGGGTAAGTTCCGACCCGCACGAAAGGCGTAACGATTTGGGCACTGTCTCAACGAGAGACTCGGTGAAATTTTAGTACCTGTGAAGATGCAGGTTACCCGCGACAGGACGGAAAGACCCCATGGAGCTTTACTGTAGTTTGATATTGAATGTCTGTGACACATGTACAGGATAGGTAGGAGCCTTAGATGCCAGCACGCTAGTGTTGGTTGAGGCGTTGGTGGGATACTACCCTTGTGTTATGGCCATTCTAACCCGCACCACTAATCGTGGTGGGAGACAGTGTCAGATGGGCAGTTTGACTGGGGCGGTCGCCTCCTAAAGAGTAACGGAGGCGCTCAAAGGTTCGCTCAGAATGGTTGGAAATCATTCGTAGAGTGCAAAGGCATAAGCGAGCTTGACTGCGAGACCTACAAGTCGAGCAGGGTCGAAAGACGGACTTAGTGATCCGGTGGTTCCGCATGGAAGGGCCATCGCTCAACGGATAAAAGCTACCCTGGGGATAACAGGCTTATCTCCCCCAAGAGTCCACATCGACGGGGAGGTTTGGCACCTCGATGTCGGCTCGTCGCATCCTGGGGCTGTAGTCGGTCCCAAGGGTTGGGCTGTTCGCCCATTAAAGCGGCACGCGAGCTGGGTTCAGAACGTCGTGAGACAGTTCGGTCCCTATCCGTCGCGGGCGTAGGAAATTTGAGAGGAGCTGTCCTTAGTACGAGAGGACCGGGATGGACACACCGCTGGTGTACCAGTTGTTCTGCCAAGGGCATTGCTGGGTAGCTACGTGTGGACGGGATAAACGCTGAAAGCATCTAAGCGTGAAGCCCCCCTCAAGATGAGATTTCCCATTTCTTCGGAAAGTAAGACCCCTGAGAGACGATCAGGTAGATAGGCTAGAAGTGGAAGTACAGTGATGTATGGAGCGGACTAGTACTAATCGGTCGAGGACTTAACCAAGAATAAAACGTAGGATTCAAGGAATGTTTTGATTAAACTTTACTATCCAGTTTTGAGTGAGCAATTACTCAAAAGAAAATAATACATCACAAGTGTGGTGGCGATAGCAAGAAGGATACACCTGTTCCCATGCCGAACACAGTAGTTAAGCTTCTTAGCGCCGATGGTAGTTGGGGGTTTCCCCCTGTGAGAGTAGGACGTTGCCACGCTTTAGTATTATTCCGGCATAGCTCAGTTGGTAGTAGCGCATGACTGTTAATCATGATGTCGTAGGTTCGAGTCCTACTGCCGGAGCTCTGGAGACACACCACGGTGTGTCTTTTTTTTTATCACAAAATAAGGAAGTGGTTTATATGTCATCATTTGAAAAGTTAGGAATCAATCAGTCAATCATCAAGGCTTTAAACTTGATGGGATATGAACAGCCAACAAAGGTTCAATCTGAAGTGATTCCGGTATTTAAAGAAGGTCAAGATATTTTAGTTAAATCTCAGACGGGAAGTGGTAAGACAGCGGCGTTTGGGATACCTTTAGTCGATATGGTCGAGTGGGAAGAACGTGCACCGCAAGGGTTAGTTTTAGCACCAACACGTGAACTTGCTTTGCAAATTCAAGCTGAAATTTTCAATCTTGGTCGTTTTAAGAGAATGAAGGTTGAGGCAGTTTTTGGTAGAAGTTCATTTGAACAACAAGAGAAAATGTTGAAACAACGAACGCATATTGTGGTTGCAACACCAGGTCGTTTATTAGATCATGTTAAACGTGGGACAATAGACCTCTCTAAAATTAAATATCTAGTGATAGATGAAGCCGATGAAATGCTCGATATGGGATTTGTTGAACAAATTGAAGCTGTGATTAAGGCGCTACCTAATAAGCATCAAACAGCTTTATTTTCGGCTACAATGCCCGATAGAATTAAGGAATTAGTTGATAGATATTTGACTGTTCCAAAAATGATTGAAGTTAGCTCTGCTAACCAAGTGCAAAAAAGAATTGAGCAAGTCTACTATAATGTGTTGGAAGATGATAAGCTCCAATTATTATTGGATGTAATAGTGGTTGAAAATCCTGATACATCTATTATTTTTTGTAACACTCGCGATGCAGTTGAAGAGGTTGTGGATGCATTAGAGCAATTAGGTGCCAAACCTGAAATGTTACATGGTGGCATGGAGCAGCGAGATCGGACAAAAACGATTAATGAATTTAAACAAGGATATTTCCGTTATTTAGTGGCAACTGATGTTGCTGCTCGTGGCTTAGATGTGACTGATGTTACTTTAGTTGTTAATTTTGATTTACCTGATAAGGTAGAAAATTATACTCATAGAATTGGGCGTACAGCACGATTTGAGAATTCAGGTAGAGCGTTAGTATTTGTGAATCAATTTGACGAAAGGCGCTTTTCGGCAATTAGAGAAAGTTATTCCGATATTCAACAGTTTATGGCTCCTAAAGAAGAGCTAGTTATTTCTCAAATGTCATCATTTTCAGCTAAACAAAATCGTCAACCAGAATTAAAAGCATTAAAGGAATTAGTTTTTAAAGATGAGATCATGAAGCTTCACATCAATGCTGGTAAGAAGACTAAGATGCGTGCAGGCGATGTCGTTGGAGCTATCTGTAATATTGATGGTCTATCTGGAGATGATATTGGTGTGATTAGTCTGTTAGATGTTTCGACGTTTGTTGAAATTTTAAATGGTAAGGGTGATAAGGTTCTTAAGGAATTACAGTCCATGCCGATTAAAGGTCGAATGCGTCGTGTTAACAAAGCAAATGAAAGTCAATATGAGAAGGAAATGACTAATAGAAATAAATAAAAAGAAGTAGCAACTTGCTACTTCTTTTTTAATTTTTGTTTTTGGAAGGTTCCATACTCAATCATTTCTTTTAATAAATATTGTCGGTCAGCTTCGCTTAATTGCGTGATTAGTTGGGCTATTTCAATAGTGAATGGTTTATACTGTGCTTCCAAATTAAATTGTTTTTGGTCGTCAAGTAGTAGTGTAATAGGAATTTCAAAGTAGTTAGCCACTTTTAATAATTTATCAACACCAGGAATCGTTTCCTGCCACCGCCTGATAGTGCCACTACCGAAGTTTAGTTCTTGTTCTAACTTAGAGACAGTTAGATTCTCTTTCTCAGAAACTAGTAATTTTATTTTTTCGTAAATAGTCATAGCAATCCTCTTTTCAAAAGTATCGGAAAAAATTCCGCATTACCATTGACGAGAGGAATAAAAGAAACTATACTCGTGGTGTAAGCGGATGGTGCAATAACCTAACAAATATCTAATAGTCGGCCAGGACATTGGAAAAGTTTATTCCCTGTATTATTTGCTAAATCTGCTTACATAATAGCACAGCATTTTTTCATTTACAATTAGCTTTGTGGGTAACATAGCCCCTTAACTATATAAGTGAAGTTGTTGTGTGATCTTCCCGAGGATGCATCCACTTATCAGGATGCTCCTTTTAGAACAGAAAAGTCCAGCCAATTATGGCTAGACTTTTCTGTTTTTTTTATTATCGACTTGTTTAAATGAATATTGGTTCAAAGTTGGACTGGACCATGTTTTACTCGCCTTGTCACGAATTAGGTAATCATATTTCTCTGGCGGGATACTATCTAATCGTTTATGTTCAGCATCGTTTTTAGTTGCATAGTTTAGGGACTCGGTATTTAATATCTGACGTTCGAAATTTTCAGTCCATTCGTAAGCATCAGGATCACTAATGACTCGGTTGTTTTTGATTTTCAAGACGTTCCACTGACTAACAAACATGCCATTATTATCCAAGATAAATTCTGAATGAAAGTTGGGGGTTAGTCTTTTAATTGTGGAAAATTCTAAGATATAGTCACTGTAATTTCGCGTATCTGGTACTTTATTATGAAGTCGACCACGCTCTCTAATTAAACTTTGACCAGCCAAACCTTTAGGTAGAGGGGCTTTTATATAATTCAGAAGTGAAAGGTCGTCTCTTTTTGACGGGAAGTTGTTACGAATATAATTTAAATTTTGACGATCTAAATACATTCTAAATTGATGAAGTCTCCGTGAATCGATTTCACGTTTAAAATAGGCATCACGAACCGTTTGGCAAAGAAGTTCGATAAAACGACTGTGGGGGCTTAGGTCTTTGTAAATTTCAAATGGTCCGCTAAGTTGTAAGAACTTAAACTCATCAATTTCCCCGCCGAGCTGATTAAGCATTAACTCGATTTTTTTCAAAGGTGAGTAATGACTATTTCGGAATAGAATTAAATAGGCTGGGGATCCGACTTGTTGCCGTTGCTTGGTCATTAAGTCAGTCATCACTTGCTGTGCTGATAATTCATCTGATGTAATTTGTTGAATTAAATAATTATTAAATGCCGCAATAGCAGGAATATCCCAACCATCATAATAATAGAGTGTGTAAAACATAATTGGTTCAAATGAATTGTATGCTTCTTTCGTCATTTCAGAAAGAGAGTCTAATGGCAAGCTCTTCTTTTCTTGGTACCATTGATTCCAAATCCGATTAATTTGAGCTTGTTCTAATTCTTTTAGCCAAGGGGAGTTTTTATCTAAAGTATTTACTAATGTATTGCCTTGTTCAAGGTTTCTGAAGCCAACGCTTAATTGCCGTTGAATAATCTCTATTTCTGAAAACGTATCAGGTTCTAAGTGATCTAATTTAGTCAGTGAAAGAAGTTGTAGTTCAATAGCTTTATGTTTGTTTGATAGTCTGTGATAACGCCAACTAGTAAAGGTTGATTTGTTTTTATGTGCGAGAGCATTTAATTTGAGGCTTAATTTATTTTTTCGATGGGTCAAGAATTTACTTTTGATTTTTCGTCCTTTAACCTCAGCGAAATAACTTTGAGTTAACTCAGTATTTGATACATTCAGTGTGTCAAATGCAAGTTGGAGACCCTCAATTAATGGTGTGTAATTTGCAACCAAATTGGTAATAGCTTGTTGTTGATTTACTGATGCGTCGGTGTCCTTTAAGTCTGATAGTTCAACCTTTAAAGTCTCTAACTGTTTTGTGATGGTTAATATATAGTCATTAACAGATTGTTCTTGAAGATTAATTTCTTTTTTAAAAAAATTTAGTGGCATGAGGGTCTCCTTTCTATTGATTTTATCAACAAGATATTAGTCGATTTCTTTGAGTTTATCTAAGTCTTCGGCTAAATTAATTTCTAGCTTAGCTAGTAGTTGATTGGTTTGATGTAGCTGTTGTTTTAAATAAAGATTACTGCTTAAATTTGTTTTTTTAGAATAAGTAATATGGGGACGTGATGTTTGAATAGCAGCTAGTGTTTGACTAATAGCGGCAATCTTACCAGTAAGTTTTTCAGTTGTTTTTTCTGACATACTAACGCCTCCTTTATGATATATGACTTATTTAGTTTAACATAATGCTTATAGAATGTTTAGTTGGACCCAATCTTCTTTGTTTTAAAAATCTAGTTCAAAAGATATAATAGGATTAAGTCAGAATGAAAGAGGTTCGAGTCATGTGTAAAACAAATTTAGAAATGATGAATTTACAAGAAGATGAAAGTGTCTTTGCCTTTTACGGAAGAGCTTTTAAGTTGTTAGAAGATAATGGCTTTGATGAATACCGAAAACGATTGGGGAAAGAAGTTTTACATGCGGGTAGTCGTAAGGCTTCCATTGCGATGATTGGCCATTATATTAAACTAAAATAAAAACACCTTCTTATTGAAGGTGTTTTTATTATGCTTTTACTGATTCAAGCGATTCGTTTAAGACAGCTAATCTAGCTTCCCATTCATCATGAGTTAGATTATGTTCTTTAACATATCTATTTTTCTCGTGAGAGCGACATTCTGGAGAACATCCACGGAGGTATTTTGCTTCATTCTCTTCTGATGTCAAAATTTGACGGTTACAGAAAGGATTAGCACAGTTGACATAGCGCTCACATGGCGTGTCATCAAACCAATCACGACCAACAATCGTAGGTTCGACATGATTAATGGGAACTGAAATACGTTCATCAAAGACGTACATTGTCCCATCCCAAAGTTCACCACGAACTTCTTCATCACGACTGTATGTAGCGATGCCACCGTGAAGTTGACCGACATCTTTAAAACCTTCTTTAACTAACCAACCAGAAAACTTCTCGCAACGAATACCACCGGTACAATATGTCACCACGCGTTTATCCATAAATTCCTCTTTGTTATCACGAATCCATTGTGGTAGTTCTCTAAATGATTTAATATCTGGACGAACGGCTCCACGAAAATGACCTAAATCAAATTCATAATCATTACGAGCGTCAATCACGACAGTATTGTCATCTAAAATAGCGTCTTTAAATTCTTTAGCAGATAAGTAAGCACCTGTTAGTTCAAGTGGGTTGATATCATCTTCAAGGTTTAAAGAAACAATTTCCTTTCTAGGACGAACGAACATTTTTTTGAAAGCGTGGTTGTCAGCCATATCAACTTTGAAAATCATATCTTTAAATAGCGGATTATCATTCATAACTTCCATATATTTGTTTGTGTCTTCAATTAAACCAGACAAAGTCCCGTTAATTCCTTCTTCACCAACTAAAATACGTCCTTTTAAGTTAAGTGAGCGACAGAACTCTAAATGTTCTTTAGCGAATTGAACTGGATCTTTGATTTCTGCATATTGGTAATACAGTAATACTTGATAGTTTTGCATATTTATTTCCCCCGTTAGTCTATACTTTGCACGTTTCTTATTTTAATGGAAGAATACGTTTGAAGGCAAAATAAAAACCTGTGAATTAATCCACAGGTTACTAGTTCCATAATAGCAATGGCATATTATGGAGGCGAGGGGAGTCGAACCCCTGTCCAAACGGCCTTGCACCCAAAATTCTACGAGTGTGGATGTTGTATGCCTTAGTTAAACGACTGACAACAAGCAAGAAGTCTGTCTAACGCAGATATGTGATTTCGGTTATAAGCTATTATCAGCACTTCAACCTACTCTAGGAGTTGGAACCACAATCATGCCTAGCCAATCATGTGGGGTTAGATGACACACCTAAATTAAATTAGGCAGCCATTAAAGTTTCGTTTTTAGCAGTTATATTTAACTGTGGTGGATTAAGTCCTACCTAACTACTCGCTATTCAAATGTTCGTACCGCCTGTCGAATCCGTAACGCCCCCTTAATTAAAAGTGGGTACGGTTGTGTACACCTTTATTATAGCATAATTTTTGATACGAGAAAAATAGGAGGATTATAGGAATGTGACTATTTTGTGAATATCATGAAATAACTTAGAAAGTCAGTTGGATTAGTAAGCATTGTTTTTAAGATATAGTATAATGAAGAAAATAGGACTTTAGGGGATGGTTAGATGAACGTTTTAATGATTGAAGATAACGAATCTGTATCAGAAATGATGCAGATGTTTTTCTTAAATGAAAACTGGGAGGCAACATTTAAAGCGGATGGTCAAGAAGGACTGAATGCTTTTCTAGATAACCCTGAAAAATGGGACATGGTGACGCTGGATTTAAATCTACCAGGATTAGATGGGGTTTCTGTTTGTCGTGAAATTCGTAAAGTTTCTGCTACGGTGCCAGTCATCATGTTGACGGCGCGTGATTCAGAAAGTGACCAAGTGATTGGTCTTGAGATGGGAGCAGATGACTACGTCACAAAACCATTTAGCCCTTTGACTTTGATTGCTCGTATCAAAGCGTTACATCGTCGTGCAGAATTATCCAAAGGAGTGGTTGTTTCGGATGTTGATGCTGCAAACTATGATATCGTGACAACTCATTTTAAAATGAATACGAAAACACGTGAAGTTTATCTAGATGACGCTTTAATTCAAGGATTAACACCGAAAGAATTTGATTTACTTTACACTTTAGCTAAGAAACCCCGCCAAGTTTTTTCCCGTGAACAATTATTAGAAATGGTTTGGGATTATCAATACTTTGGTGATGAACGGACAGTAGATGCTCATATCAAAAAACTCCGTCAAAAGATTGAAAAAGTCGGACCCCAAGTCATTCAAACTGTTTGGGGTGTAGGCTATAAATTTGATGATTCAGGAGCGGACAGTTAATGAAGTATTTACTACAACAGATGCTAGCATTTTGGGTCATTATTGTCACAGTTTTGATAATTGTTGGGGTTGCTTTTACCCAGTTTACGAAAGATGCCGTGCTTGATACAACCTATGAACAAATGTCTAACTACGCCGATGCAATTCAATTAAACAGTATGGATCAACCCAGTCAGCTTGTTCCAAATATTCAGTTAACTGAGCGTGCATTGAAAAACCAACGAATTTTATTTATGGTGGTAGATGCGAATGAAACCGTTCAATACCCACATTCAGTACAAGGGTCAAAACCGCGTTTTATTACGGAAGAAGATTGGCAGCAATTGGAAAATGGGCGAGGTGGCTCTGTTAGGAAAACTTTGGAAGCACCAGGTTTGAGCGGCAAAGATAGCGTGATGTCAGCTATGGTCTTAACACCGTTATTTCTCTCCGATGGCAATAAGACGGTTTTTTATGGGGCGATGGCGGTGTTACAACCGATTGAATATATGGAAAAAAGCATCAAAGATTTGACACAAAATTTATTCAAAGCCTTTTTAGTCTCTAGTGTAGTTGCCTTGATTGTGAGTTATTTATTAGCTAAAGTCCAAGTGAAACGCATTAATGGGATGAAACGTGCAACGAAAGAAATTGCTGAGGGTAATTTTGCTGTTGAAGTGAAGGTGAAGGGGAATGATGAGTTAGCTGAACTAGCTCAAGACTTTAACACCATGGCCAATTCGTTGGAAGAATCGCAAAAAGAAATTGAACGGCAGGAAGAACGCCGGCGTCAATTTATGGCAGATGCTGCTCATGAAATGCGCACGCCGTTAACGACTATCAATGGCTTACTTGAAGGTTTAGCTTATCAGGCAATCCCGAAAAACCAAGAAGAAAAATGTATTTCTTTGATGCGCAATGAAACGACACGCTTAATAAGGTTGGTAAATGAAAACTTGGATTATGAAAAAATTCGAACGAATCAAATTAATTTGTTAATCCAAGAATTTGATGCCACCGATATGGCCAATCAAATTGCTGAACAATTAACACCAAAAGCCGAAGAAGTGGGCAATGAAATTAAAGTCTTGACGACAGATAAAGTATCAGTAACAGCTGATTTTGATCGGTTTGTGCAAGTGCTCGTGAACATTGTTCAAAATGCGATTCAGTTTACGGAAGACGGTTTAATTCAAATTAGTTTGACGCAATTGACTGAAGGAACTGAGGTGCTGATTTCTGATACTGGAATCGGCATGACCGAAGATGAATTAAAAAATATTTGGGAACGTTATTACAAAGCAGATCCCTCTCGAAAAAACACCAAACACGGAGAATCGGGCTTAGGTCTATCTATTGTGCAGCAAATCATGAAACTTCATAAAGGGACAGTTGATGTTACTAGTGAAAAAGGGAAAGGGACAACCTTTAAACTGTTCTTTCCTAAAAATGAGATAACTGAACAAATTCCAACTTCAGCAAAATAAAAGACGACTTACGAAAGTTGTCTTTTTTTGCTATACTGGAATGAACTAGATAGAAATGATGAGGTGTGAGAGATGCAAGAAAATTATAGTTATCCGCTAGATATTGAGTGGAGTCAGACTGAGATGATTCAAGTGATGGTCATGTGGCAGACGCTTGAAGATGTTTATGAAACGGGCGTTTTGGTTGATGATTTCAAAAAAGCCTATCAGGCGTTTAAAGGTGTCATAAAAAGTATTGGCGAAGAGCGTCAGTTAGGGAGAGATTTTGAAGAAGCCTCTGGTTACTCTCTGTATCATGCGGTTCAAGAAAGCCAGAAATTAAGTTCTGGAATGAAATTAAAGATGAATGCTTAGGCTACTCTCATAAGGCTGATATAATCAGCTATTGATAGGGCTTTCTGAAAAACTTTCTATTGTTTTTCAGGTGCTTTTATTGTTATAATGAAAAGTCGAGTTAATTAAGAATGATGTGACAGACAATAGAAAAGTAATTAAAATAGTGAGGAGCAATTACAAGTGAAATTAAGAGAAGATATTCGTAACGTTGCCATTATCGCCCACGTCGATCACGGTAAAACAACAGTTGTAGATGAAATGTTAAAACAATCGCAAACATTAGATGGCCGTACAGCCTTAGATGAACGCGCAATGGATTCAAATGATATTGAAAAAGAACGTGGTATTACAATTTTAGCTAAAAATACTGCCATTAAATATAATGACAAACAAATCAACATTCTAGATACACCAGGACATGCCGATTTCGGTGGAGAAGTTGAACGTATTATGAAAATGGTTGATGGTGTTATCTTAGTAGTCGATGCTTACGAAGGTACAATGCCACAAACACGTTTCGTATTGAAAAAAGCGTTAGAACAAAAATTAACACCAATCGTATTAGTAAATAAAATTGACAAACCATCTGCACGACCTGCAGAAGTTGTTGATGAAGTATTAGAATTGCTTATCGAGTTAGGTGCTGATGATGATCAATTAGAGTTCCCAGTTATTTATGCATCAGCATTAAACGGAACATCAAGTTTATCAGATAATCCAGCGGATCAAGAAGAAACAATGAACCCTGTGTTTGAAACTATTTTAGAACACATCCCAGCTCCAATTGATAATAGCGATGAGCCATTACAATTCCAAGTATCATTACTTGATTACAATGACTACGTTGGTCGTATCGGGATTGGCCGTGTTTTCCGCGGAACAATCAAAGTTGGCGATAGCGTGTCATTAATGAAATTAGACGGAACAGCTAAAAACTTCCGTGTGACTAAAATCTTTGGTTTCTTCGGTTTAGACCGTGTTGAAATTCAAGAAGCAAAAGCTGGTGACTTAATCGCCGTTTCAGGTATGGAAGATATCTTCGTTGGGGAAACTGTGACTCCAGTTGATGCTCAAGATGCTTTACCAATCCTACATATTGATGAACCAACACTACAAATGACATTCTTAGTAAATAACTCTCCATTTGCTGGACGTGAAGGTAAATTCGTAACGTCTCGTAAAATTGAAGAACGTTTAGTATCACAATTACAAACTGACGTGTCTCTTAAAGTTGAAAATACAGATTCACCAGATGCTTGGACTGTTTCAGGTCGTGGGGAATTACACTTATCAATCTTAATCGAAAACATGCGTCGTGAAGGTTACGAGTTACAAGTATCTCGTCCTGAAGTTATCGTTAAAGAAATTGATGGCGTGAAATGCGAACCGTTTGAACGCGTTCAAATCGATACTCCAGAAGAACACATGGGTTCAATTATCGAATCATTAAGCCAACGTAAAGGTGAAATGCAAGACATGGTCCACACTGGTAACGGTCAAATCCGTTTAACTTTCTTAGCACCAGCGCGTGGTTTAATCGGTTATACAACTGAATTTATGTCAATGACTCGTGGTTATGGAATCATGAACCACACATTCGATCAATACTTACCAATGATCAATGGTACAATTGGTGGCCGTCGTAACGGTGCCCTAGTTTCTATCGATACTGGTAAAGCAACAACATACTCAATCATGAGTATTGAAGAACGTGGTACAGTCTTTGTTGAACCAACAACAGAAGTTTACGAAGGAATGGTTATCGGTGAAAACTCACGTGAGAACGATTTAACTGTAAACATCACTAAAGCGAAACAAATGACTAACGTTCGTTCTGCGAATAAAGACCAAACAAGTGTTATCAAAAAAGCTAAAGTGATGTCTTTAGAAGAATCATTAGAATTCTTGAACGATGATGAATACTGTGAAGTAACTCCAGAAAGCATCCGTTTACGTAAAAAAATTCTTAACAAAGCTGAGCGTGAAAAATCTCAAAAGAACAAAAAACGTGCAGATTAATTTATTATGTTAAACCACTGACTTGTCAGTGGTTTTTTATTCACAAAATTTCAAAAAATGACCGATAATAAATAAAAAAAGAAAGCGGTTTATTTCCTATTGCGATAATGTTTTGGGTGTCGTATAATGAATTTGTAAACAGAGTTTTGAAGAAGGCGATTTTAGATAAAAGCAGTATCTGTTTTTTGATGAACAACCATCGATTGACTCGTTACAAGTAAACAATAAATGGAGGTTCTATCCAATGGAACAAGGTAAAGTGAAATGGTTTAACAACGAAAAAGGTTTTGGATTTATCGAAATGGAAGGCGGAGACGATGTATTCGTACACTTCTCAGCAATTCAAGGTGACGGATTCAAATCATTAGAAGAAGGTCAAGCAGTTGAGTTTTCAGTAGTAGATGGCGACAGAGGCCCTCAAGCAGCTGAAGTTACTAAACTTTAAGAGCTTATTAATCTAATTTTAAAAGTGGTTAGCACAATATGTGTTGGCCGCTTTTTTTATTGTAAAAAAACTCATAAATTTAGCCTCTTTAGGAAGAAGTTTTCCGTGAAATTTGCTATAATAATAAGGATTGAAAAGGATAGTGACTGTTATTCAAAGCAGCTAAAGATAAAGAGCGAATTGTTGAAGGGAAGATTGTAAAATGATGAACCGTAATACCTTAATTGATGGGATGAACCCACGTCAAAAAGAAGCTGTTTTAGCGACCGAAGGCCCATTGCTAATTATGGCGGGAGCAGGTAGTGGTAAGACACGTGTGCTAACACACCGTATTGCTTATTTAATGACTGAAAAAAATATCAACCCTTGGAACATTTTAGCGATTACCTTTACCAATAAAGCGGCTCGTGAAATGAAAGAACGTGTCAGCGATTTATTACCTCAAGGTGGGGATGCTGTCTGGGTGTCAACCTTCCACTCAATGTGTGTCAGAATGTTGCGCCGTGATGTCGACTTGATTGGTTACAACAGCAACTTTACGATTGTGGATAGTTCAGAACAATTGACCTTAGTGAAACGAATTTTAAAAGAGGAAAATTTAGATCCGAAACAATTTGACCCACGCATGATTTTATCTCGTATTAGTAATGCCAAAAATGAATTACAGACAGTCGATAAATTCACGGAACTAAACAATGATTACATTGGTCGGACAGTGGCCAATTGTTATAAACGTTATCAAAAAGAATTACGTCGCAACCAGTGTGTGGATTTTGATGATCTGATTATGCTAACGATTCGTTTGTTGGAAGATTCGCCAGAAACGTTGGCTTATTATCAAAATAAATTCCAATACATCCATGTGGATGAGTATCAAGATACCAACCATGCTCAATATACCTTAGTTAATATGTTAGCAGCGCGCTTCAAAAATTTATGTGTGGTTGGAGATGCTGACCAAAGTATTTACGGTTGGCGTGGTGCTGACATGCAAAATATTTTAGATTTTGAAAAAGATTACCCAACGGCGAAAGTTGTTTTATTAGAGCAAAACTATCGTTCAACTAAAAACATTTTAGCAGCAGCGAATCATGTGATTGATAATAATACAAATCGTAAAGCAAAGAAATTGTGGACTGACAATACTGATGGTTCGAAAATCACATATTATCGTGGAGACACCGAACGTGATGAAACACAATATATCGTGCAAACGATTCAAAATGAGATGCGTGAGTCAGGTCGCAAATACGGTGACTTTGCTGTCTTGTATCGTACGAATGCCCAATCACGTGTGATGGAGGAAATGTTATTAAAAGCTAACATGCCCTATAAAATGGTTGGCGGTCATAAATTCTATGATCGTAAAGAGATTAAAGATGTTTTAGCTTACTTAAACTTAATTGCTAACCCGAGTGATTCATTAAGCATGGCAAGAATTGTCAATGAACCTAAACGTGGAATCGGAAATACATCGATTCAAAAATTGCGTGACTTTGCTGATTTACATGATTGGCCGTTATTAGAAGCTGCGATTAATATTGATCTTGCAGCTATCACGGGTAAAGCTGCCAAAGAACTGGGTGACTTTGGTCAAATGATTCAAGACTTACAAAAAATGGTGCCGTTCTTAACGGTCACAGAGTTAGTTAAAGAAACGTTAAAACGTAGTGGTTATGAAGCGGATTTAAATCGTCAAAATACATTAGAATCACAAACGCGTTTAGAAAACTTAGATGAATTCTTAACGGTCACACAAGCTTTCGATAAACAACTAGCTGAAGCGGATGAAGAACTTGAAAATCCAGAAGAAAAATTAACAGTCTTCTTAAATGATTTAGCCTTAGTATCTGATTTAGATAATCTGCCAGAAGAATCATCACAAATTACGTTGATGACTTTGCATGCGGCTAAAGGTTTAGAATTCCCAGTTGTATTTTTATTAGGCTTGGAAGAAGGAGTTTTCCCGTTATCTCGGGCGATGGAAAATGATGATGAGCTAGAAGAAGAGCGTCGTTTAGCTTATGTTGGAATTACTCGTGCTGAAGAAAAACTAGTGATTTCAAATGCGTATTCAAGAACTTTATATGGTCAAACCAAATACAATCAACCATCACGTTTCATTGAAGAAATTGATCAAGATTTAATTGAAAAAGCTGGCCAAGCTAACCGTTCCCAAGTCTTTTCAAGTCAAGTGGGACGCAGCTTTAGTCCGACTAAGAAACCAGCGTATCAACAACCTGTTCAGAAAAAGGTTTCAGCTAAAGTTGCCACAGGTGGTGACTCAGCTAGCTGGACGTCTGGTGATAAAGTGAACCATAAAAAATGGGGCACAGGGACAGTTGTTAAAGTTAGTGGTACAGCTAAAGATATCGAGTTAGATATTGCTTTCCCAGGTCAAGGGATTAAACGATTGTTAGCAGCCTATGCACCAATCGAAAAAATGTAAGAGATAATTATTAGGAGGTCTGAGACATGGATCAAGAACAAGCACAAAACCGAATAAGTGAATTGCGCCAGCAATTGAATGAAATGGCTCAGGCCTACTATGAAAGTGATCAACCGATTGCGGAAGATCATATCTATGATGGGTTATATCATGAGTTAGTTGGATTGGAGGAAGCTTATCCTGATCTGGTAACAAGTGATTCCATTACCCAAAAAGTTGGCGGGCAAGTGGCTGCTGGGTTTACAAAAATCATTCATGATTCACCGATGTTAAGTTTAGGAAATGCTTTTAATTTAGAGGACCTCCAATCCTTTGAAGGGCGCATTAAGAAGTTGATTGACGAACCAATTGAATACATGTGTGAACTGAAAATTGATGGCTTAGCTGTTTCGGTGAAGTATGAAAATGGTCAATTTGTTCAAGGCGCTACGCGTGGTGATGGTAAAGTCGGTGAAGATATTACGGCTAACTTGAAGATGGTCGAATCCATTCCAGCAAAATTAAATGAGCCCTTAACCATGGAAGTTCGTGGAGAGTGTTACATGCCAAAATCTTCGTTTGTTCGTTTGAATGAAGAACGTGAAGAAAGTGGTCAAGCGGTCTTTGCTAATCCTCGAAATGCGGCAGCCGGAAGTTTACGACAACTTGATTCGGCAGTAGTAGGTGAGCGACAGCTAAGCACGTTTATGTACGCGGTGGCTAATCAAGGTGATTTAGATGTTGCTAGTCAAGAACAAGGACTAAATGCTTTAGATGAATTAGGTCTAGCAACCAATCATGAACGTAAAGTTTGCCAGTCAATAGATGAGGTCTGGGAATACGTTCAGCATTTCCAAGATGAACGTCCTAACTTAGCTTATGAAATCGATGGTATTGTGATTAAAGTTAATAATTTTGAAGACCAAGAAGCAATTGGTTATACAGTTAAAGCGCCACGTTGGGCAATTGCTTATAAATTCCCAGCGGAAGAAGCGGAAACACTAATTGAAGATATTGAGTGGACGATTGGCCGTACAGGGGTGGTAACACCAACGGCAGTGATGACACCTGTTCGTCTAGCTGGTACAACTGTTGCGCGAGCAAGTCTTCATAATATGGATTTAATTCGTGAGCGTGATATTCGTTTAGGTGATAAAGTCATGATTCATAAAGCGGGAGATATTATTCCAGAAGTATCCCGTGTGTTATTAGATAAACGACCAGCTACTAGTGTTGCGTATGAAGCACCAACCCATTGTCCAATTTGTGACAGCGAATTAGTCCACTTAGATGAAGAAGTTGCAGTACGTTGTTTAAACCCGATGTGTCCTGCTCAAATTAAAGAAGGATTGAGCCACTTCGTGTCACGCCAAGCGATGAATATTGACGGTTTAGGACCACGTGTTTTAGAGCAGATGTTTGAAGCTGGCTTGATTAAAGATGTAGCCGATTTATATAAATTATCAACAGAAGATTTATTGAGCTTAGAAAAAATCAAAGAAAAATCTGCTAATAATATTTTAAAAGCAATTGAAGCAAGTAAAGAAAATTCTTTAGAAAAACTGTTGTTTGGCTTAGGCATAAGACATGTGGGTGCTAAAGCAGCGCAGATGTTAGCAGCTCACTTTGGAACGATGGACGCTATTAGTCAAGCTTCAGTTGAAGAAGTTAGTCAAATTGATGGCCTAGGTTCAACGATTGCTAATAGCTTAACAACTTACTTTGCAAATGAAAAAGTACCAGTCTTATTAGCCGAGTTAGCAGAATCAGGAGTTAACTTAACGTATCGTGGTGTAACAGCAGCCGATTTAGCTAAAGTGGAATCACCATTTAAAGATAAAGTTGTAGTTTTAACTGGAACGTTAGAGCAATATAAACGAACAGAAGCGAAGAATAAAATTGAAGCACTAGGTGGTAAAGTAACTGGGAGTGTTTCTAAAAAAACCGATATTGTAGTTGCTGGTCTTGAAGCGGGTAGTAAGTTAGAAAAGGCTCAGGAGCTAGGTATCACTGTTTGGAATGAAGAAGAGATGATTGCGGCAATTGAAGGGAGTGTTAGTCATGAAGAAAATTAAATTAGCTACGGTGACAGCTTTAAGTTTAGCTCTGTTAGCTGGATGTGGAAAAATTGAAAAAGGAACCTCACATTTAGATCCCGATACACCTAAAGGACAGGCGGTTGTGACGGGTCGAATTGATGATGAATCTTATGAATCAATCGTGACAGATGGTCACTATCAAACAAGCCCGCTACGTGGATTGACAGTTAACTTGCTTAATAGTCAAGAAAACACTGTGAACTATGAACGTGGCTTAATTGAAATTTCTAAAGAACACTTCGCTACGGATAAATTCTATTTCCAAGAGGGCCAATTATTACAAAGGGAACAAGTCCTTGATTTAATCGAGCGCAAAAGTAGTGATAATCCTAAAGGGTTGAACCCAGAAGATAAAAACAAACCTTATATTTTCCAACAAGTGATTGAACAAGATTTCTTAGATAAGAAAACAAAGAAAATTGCTGGCATTAGTTTAGGGGTAGCGTTAAACTCTGTGGATTATAGTGCTGAACCGCCGATTGAAATCAAAGATCCTGAAATTGAAGAAGCGGGGAAAGCGGCGGCTGAAAAGCTATTAGAAGAAATTCGTAGTTTTGAAGGCATGTCAGATGTACCAGTGACCATTGGTTTATATCGTCAAGCTAACAGTAATGACATTTCTGGTGGATCATACTTTGCCCAAGCTTTTAGCAAGGAAGGTAAGAAACTAACTGATTGGTCAGCAGTTGAAGAAGAGCATGTGGCCTTAATGCCAGGGTCAAATAACCCAAGCAGTGCGGCAGAAGATGGTTTAGAAGCTAAGTTTGCTGATTTTAAAAATAGCGTGGAGGAGTTTTTCCCGAATAATAGTGGTATTTCAGGAACAGCTTATTATCGAAATCGGGAACTTCAGAAAACAGTGATTAAAATTGAAACGAAATATTTTGGTGAAACAGAGATGCATAGTTTCATTCAATACGTTTCAAGAGCAACAGAGACATTATTCAATGTAGCTGGTGCTGTGGAGGTTCAAATTAATTCTTTAGAAGGTCCAGAAGGATTTGTGAAAAAAGAAGCAGGAAGCGATAAAGTCGTGACCAATGTATTTAATTAGTAAGCTTAGAAGGAGGCTATTATGACTATTAGTAATGAGGAAATTAAACATATTGCAAAGTTATCAAAATTAGAATTTTCCGATGCTGAAATCACAGCATTATCAGATAAATTAGGTAAAATTATTGAAATGGTTGAGCGTTTAGACGAGGTGGATACAACAGGCGTGCCTGTAACAACAAACGTCATTCACGACATCAACGTGATGCGTGAAGACGTAGCAGAAGCTGGAACAGATCGTGACTTATTAATGAAAAATGTTCCAACAAAACAAGATGGTTACATTAAAGTGCCAGCAATGTTAGACAATGGGGAGGCTGGGGCATAATGACTGAATTATTTCAAAAATCGGTAAAAGAATTACACGACTTATTAGTTGCTAAAGACATTACGGCTGTAGAATTAACTAAAGCAACATTTGATCGCATTAAAGCAACAGAACCTGAGTTAGAAGCATTCATTACTTTGAATGAAGAAAAAGCACTAGCGCAAGCAGCAGAGATTGACAAAGCTGGTATCTCAGCTGAGGATGTTTTAGCAGGGATTCCAATTGGGATTAAAGATAACATTGTGACGGAAGACATTTTAACAACTTCTGCCAGCAAAATGTTACATAATTTCACGCCTATTTATGATGCTACCGTGATGGAAAAAGTTTATGATGCAAACATGATTCCAATGGGTAAATTAAACATGGATGAATTTGCCATGGGTGGTAGTAGCGAAACGTCATATTATAAACAAACTAAAAATGCCTGGGATCATGAACGTGTTCCGGGAGGATCTTCAGGTGGTTCTGCTGCCGCTGTTGCAGGCGGACAATTACCAGTTGCCCTAGGAACTGATACAGGTGGAAGTATTCGTCAACCTGCAGCGTTTAACGGTATTGTAGGGATGAAACCAACGTATGGTCGAATTTCTCGTTATGGTTTAATTGCCTTTTCATCAAGCTTAGACCAAATTGGACCAATGACACGTACCGTCGAAGATAACGCGTTAGTCTTAAATGCTTTAAGTGGGTGGGATAAAAAAGATAGTACAAGTGCACAACTAGATGTCCCTGATTTTACTAAAGGACTACATGACGGTGTTAAAGGAATGAAGATTGCTGTTCCTAAAGAATATATGGGTGAAGGGATTGACCCAGAAGTTACAGCTCAAGTTGAAAAAGCCATTGCAACGTATCGAGCTTTGGGTGCAACCGTTGAGGAAGTTAGCTTACCGCATTCGAAATATGGGGTTGAAATTTATTACATTGTCGCATCATCTGAAGCGTCATCAAACTTACAACGTTTTGATGGTATCCGCTACGGTTATCGTGCAGAAAATGTTAAAGATATTGAAGATTTATATGTTCGTTCACGTTCAGAAGGGTTTGGACCAGAAGTGAAACGTCGCATTATGTTAGGGACGTTCTCATTAAGTTCAGGTTTCTATGATGCTCACTTTAAAAAGGCGTGTCAGGTTAGAACATTAGTGAAACGTGATTTTGATGAGGTGTTTAAAGAGTATGATTTGATTATTTCGCCAACAGCACCAACACCTGCTTATAAATTAGGTGAAAACTTAAATGACCCAATTACGATGTACATGGGTGACTTATTAACGATTCCGGTTAACTTAGCTGGACTACCAGGAATGTCTGTACCATGTGGCTTAGTAGACGGTATGCCAGTGGGTCTTCAAATTATTGGTAAACCATTTGATGAAACAACAATGTATCGTGCTGCGCAAGCATTTGAAACAGCAACAGAATTTCATAATCAAAAACCAGAAATGTTAGGAGGGAGCAAGTAATGAATTTCGAAACAGTTATCGGACTTGAAGTCCATGTTGAACTAAAAACAGACTCTAAAATCTTCTCGCCTGCTCCAGCTCATTTTGGTGCCGAGCAAAATACAAATACTAATGTGATCGACTGGAGTTATCCAGGTGTCTTACCAGTTGCTAATAAACGTGCCATTGAATTTGGGATGCGTGCGGCGATGGCTTTAAACTGTAAGATTGCAAAAGATACTCACTTTGATCGAAAAAACTATTTTTATCCAGATAATCCAAAAGCTTACCAAATCTCACAAGATGATCAACCGATTGGTTATGATGGTTGGATTGATATTGAAGTTGAAGGCGAAACAAAACGTATTCGTATTGAACGTGTTCACTTAGAAGAAGATGCCGGTAAAAATATCCATGGCACAGATGGCTATTCTTACGTGGATCTAAATCGCCAAGGAACACCGTTAATTGAAATCGTCTCAGAAGCAGATATGCGTTCGCCAGAAGAAGCTTATGCTTATCTAGATGCGATTCGTTCAATCATTCAATTTTCTGGCGTAAGTGATGTAAAAATGGAAGAAGGATCAATGCGTTGTGATGCCAACATTTCATTACGTCCTTATGGGCAAGAAGAATTTGGAACTAAAGCCGAGTTGAAAAACTTGAACTCACTTAACTATGTCCGTAAAGGTTTAGCTTATGAAGAAAAACGTCAAGCGAAAGTCTTAATGTCAGGTGGTATCATTCAACAAGAAACACGTCGTTATGATGACGCTACTGGTGATACAATCTTAATGCGTGTGAAAGAAGGAGCGGCAGATTACCGTTACTTCCCAGAACCAGATCTGCCAGTCTTGGAAATTTCTGATGAATGGATCGAAGAAGTACGCGCTAGCTTACCTGAATTACCAGCAGCTCGCCGCGAACGCTATGTGAAAGAGTTAGACTTGCCAGAATATGATGCAATGGTCTTAACCTTATCAAAAGAAATGTCAGATTTCTTTGAAGAGACATTAGCTGAAGGTGCTGATGCGAAACAAGCATCAAACTGGTTGATGGGTGAGGTATCTGCTCACTTGAATAGCGAACATTTAGAATTACATCAAACTAAGTTAACACCAAGCAACTTAGCAGGCATGATTAATTTAATTGCTGATGGCACAATCAGTTCTAAGATTGCTAAAAAAGTTTTCAAAGAATTAATTGAAAATGGCGGAAATGCCCGTGAAGTGGTTGAAGCTAAGGGGTTAGTTCAATTGTCTGATCCTGCTCAATTATTACCGATTATCAATGAGATTTTAGATAATAATGGCCAGTCAATTGAAGACTTTAAAAATGGTAAAGACCGTGCTGTTGGTTTCTTAGTGGGACAAATTATGAAAGCAACTAAAGGTCAAGCAAATCCAGGAGTCGTTAATAAACTATTAACAGAAGAACTTGGTAAGAGATAGGTTCTGATAAGCACAGGACGATTTCGGAATGGAGGAGTCGATAAAGATGCGAGCAAGAGTTATCTATAATCCGACATCAGGTAAAGAGGTTTTGAAAAAAAGTTTACCAGATGTGCTGGATATTTTAGAAAGTGCGGGGTATGAAGCGAGTGCTTATGCCACAACACCAGAACCAAATTCTGCCCAAGATGAGGCAACACGAGCAGCTGAAGCAGGTTTTGATTTAATCGTGGCGGCCGGTGGGGATGGCACCATCAATCAAGTGATTAATGGGATTGCCCCACTAGAAAAAAGACCGAAGTTAGCGATTTTACCAGGTGGGACAACGAATGATTATGCGCGAGCCTTGAAAATTCCACGTGGAGATATTGTCGAAGCTGCCAAAATCATTTTGAAAAATCAAACAGTTAAAATGGATATTGGTCAAGCTGGTGAAAAATATTTCATGAATATTGGTGCTGGTGGTTCGCTAACTGAGTTAACTTATGAAGTGCCATCAAAATTAAAAAGTGTCTTTGGTTATTTAGCTTACTTGGTAAAAGGGGCAGAAATGTTACCGCGAGTGAAGCCAATCAATATGCGCTTAACCTATGATGATGGGGTTTATGAAGGAAAAGCTTCAATGTTTTTCCTTGGTTTAACAAATTCAGTCGGTGGGTTTGAGAACTTGTCACCTAACGCTCGGTTAGACGATGGTAAATTTTCGCTAATTGTTGTGAAGACAGCCAATTTAATTGAGTTGCTACACTTAGCAGCAATGGTGGTTCATGGTGGGAAACATATCAATGACCCACGGATTCTTTATATCAAAACATCAGCTTTCAAAGCCGAGCCATTAGATGAAAACTTCAAAATGATGATTAACTTAGATGGTGAGTACGGTGGCGATGCGCCAATGACATTTATCAATCTACGTCAACACATTGAAATGTTTGCTAATCTCGACGATATTTCCGATGATGCTGTTGTTGGAGATCCAGAAGAATTAGAAATATCTGATGCTTTTGTTAAAGAAGTAGAAAGCTTAACGAATCAAGATATCAATGGTGACGGTCAGATTTCTTAAAATCTGATGGTTACCTTATATAAAAATAACTTATAGAAAAGAGTTTCGAATGAAAACTTTATCAATACAAAAAAACGATACGATTACCGTATCAATTATCGATTTATCACATGATGGTCTAGGTGTAGCCAAAGTAGAAGGTTATCCACTATTTATTGAAAACACATTGCCAGGTGAAGAAGCAGAAGTATTAGTTTTGAAAACAGGGAAAAAATTTGGCTTTGCTAAAGTTTTAAACCTGTTAAAAGAAAGTCCTGATCGTGTTAAAGATATCGATGAAACATTGATTAGAACAGGTATTGCACCGTTACACCACATGACGTATGAAGGTCAATTAGCTTTTAAAGAGCAACAAGTTAATAACGTCTTCCAACGAATTGCTAAAATGCCTGAGACTAAAGTTTTACCAATTATTGGCATGGACAATCCAGTGGAATATCGTAATAAAGCACAAATCCCAGTTCGTAAAGTTAATGGGCAATTATCGACTGGTTTCTTTAGAAAGAATAGCCATGACTTAGTGCCGTTAGAAAACTATTACATCCAAGATCCAAAAATTGATGAAGCGATTATTATTGTTCGTGATGTCATGGAAAAATATGGTGTTAAAGCTTATATTGAAGCTGAAAATAATGGGAACTTACGTCACATTATTGTGAAACGTGGTCATTACTCAAACGAGATGATGATTGTCTTAGTGACGCGCACACCTAAATTATTTAACTATGAAAAAATGGTGCAAGAAATTCACCAACAATTACCTGAGGTGGTTTCAATTGTTCAAAACATCAATCCAGATGCAACCAATGTTATTCTAGGTAAAACGAATAAAACATTGTTTGGTCAAAACTATATTACAGATGAATTGTTAGGGAAGAAATACCGTATTTCTGCTCAATCATTCTATCAAGTTAATACGGTTCAAGCAGAAGTGTTATATCAAAAAGCGATTGAGTTTGCTAACTTAAGAAAATCAGATACAGTGATCGATGCCTACTGTGGGATTGGAACAATTGGTTTATCTTTAGCAGATAAAGTCGATAAAGTTCTGGGACTAGAAGTAAATCCAGATGCCATTGCTGATGCTAAAATCAATGCTAAAATGAACGACATCAATAATGTTAAATTTGAAATTGGTCGTGCTGAATATTTAATGCCAACTTGGTTGAAAGATGGGATTGAAGCAGATGTTTTAATCGTTGACCCACCACGCAAAGGTTTGGCTGAATCATTTATCGATACGGCCGTTGAAATGGCGCCCAAGAAAATTGTTTACGTGTCATGTAATCCAGCTAGTTTAGCTCGTGACTGTCAATTGTTTGCAGATAAGGGTTATGAACTGAAACAAGTTCAACCAGTTGATATGTTCCCACAAACACCACATGTGGAGTGTGTGGCAGAACTTATTAAGAAATAGGGGTGTTGAGATGAACCGAGAAGAATTTCAATGTCAGCATTGTTATACAAAGCTAGTGAAAATCTTTGCTGAAGATTTTTCTAAGCCAGAGAGAGCAGTTTATAATTGCCCAGCATGCTCAAAGCAATTGTATACAAAACGGACGACGGACAATATTAAAATCCGTTTAAATGAAACAAAAAAAAGCCTCCGCTAATGCGGGGCTTTTTTATTTTGCTTCGTTATATTCTTTATATGTTTTTGTTTTATATAAGTCGACAGTAGAAGTGTTTTTGTTTTGATTGTAAACGCTGGTTGATCCAGCACCTAGTTCTTGTTCGATTGCTTCCAATTGTGGCAATTGTTTCGTGTAATTGTAATCCTCTGGATTGACATCGGTTAGACCTGCATCGTGGAAACGAAGAAGATCACCATTTGTCAAACTATCAGAATTACTTAGTTGTAATTTAACTTTATCAGTTAATGCTGCGATTGTTTCACTCAGCTCAGGTGTTGGTTCCGCAATCAATTCACCAGTTTTGTTATCATAGATGACGTCGTGCAATACCGTATAATCAGATGTTAAGAAATCACCATTACGGAATGCGACAATACCATCACGGTCAGGTGATAATAAATCTTGTCCCAACATTAAGTAGGGTTTAGTATCAAGTCCTAGTAAACCAAGCAAGGTCGGTAAGACATCAACTTGACCACCGTAGGTATCTTGCACCCCACCAGTTGTTGTACCAGGGATATGGAACATCATAGGCACGCGTTGTAGTTGAGCATTGTCAAAATCAGTCCATGTTTCAGCGTCTTTTCCAAGTAAAGGAGCAAGTTCAGTGTTTCTTGAGTTTGAAACACCATAATGATCGCCGTATAGGATAATCATTGATTTATCATATAAACCGCTATCTTTTAAGTAATTAAAGAACTCTTCAACAGCTTTATCTAAGTAATTAGCTGTAGCAAAGTAACCGTTAATGGTCGTATCATTTGTTTGGGCAATTGGGAAACCAGCTTCATCACCTTTGAATTCTGAGTAAGGGTAGTGATTCGAAACAGCAATCATCTTCGTATAGAAGGGCTGTTGTAAATGTTCTAAATACTGAATCGATTGATTGAAGAAAGGTTTGTCATGTAAGCCGTATTGGAATGAATTTTCAGCAGTCACATCATAGTTACTAGCGTCAAAGAAATAATCATATCCTAAACGTTTGTAAGTTTCATTACGGTTCCAGAATGTTCCAGCATTACCGTGGAAGACAGCGCTAGTATAACCAGCCTTTTGTCCAAGAATTGCAGGGGCAGCTTGGAACGTATTTTTAGACCCTAACTGAGTAAACAAGGGACCTTGGTTCAAACCAAAGAAAGAATTTTCTAATAATGTTTCAGCATCACTTGTCTTACCGGATTTAACTTGATGGAAGAAATTGCTGAAGCTATAAGTATCAGTTCCATTATATAAACTGTTTAAGAAGGGTGTGACTTCATGTTCAACACCATTTTCATCTTTTAATTTATAGTTAATCATAAATTGTTGCAGACTCTCTAGATGGATATAAATAACATTACGACCTTTAGCCATACCAAATGTGTCAGGGTTAGGTTTGACACGGTGATCAGCAACATATTGTTCCACGTTTACCACGTCATTTTCATTTGCTTGAGCACGAGTTTGGTTTGTTTTAAAGGTTTGAATACCATCATAAGCAGTAAAAGCATTAATTCCTAAGTACTTCACTAAATAATCACGTGAAAAAGTCCGTTTTAATAATTCGGGACGACTTGTTTCAGCTAATGTTAGGTTACCTAAGAAGAAAAGAACCGCACAAGTGGTGATAGCAATCGCAAAACGTCCACGCATTGGTTTTTCTTCCATCTTAATTTTCTTTCTAAGAAGCAGGACTGGCAAAATAACTAAGTCAAGCAAGTAAACAAAATCATACCAGCGGAATAAGCGTAAGGCACTTTCTCCTAAACCAGAGGAAACTTTACCAGCACCTAACATCGTGTTAATGGTAATAAAGTCAGTAAACTCTCGGTAGTAAGTCACGTTTGAAAATAAAAGAATTGACATGACTGTGTAAAGTAAAAGCATGGTAATATAAGACGCTTTTTTATTTTTAATATAAAGCGCAGCTGACAAAATAAAAATAGTTGTAGCAAATGGGTTAATGAATAAAATAAAGTATTGGAAGGCATTTTCCACACCTAAGTTAAAATCAACTAAGTAAGCAAAAATGGCTTTTGCCCAACTAAGTAAAACTAGCAAGGTAAAGAATCCCATGCGTTTGTTTAACCAATTTGGATAATAAGATTTTTTCAAATTTAAAACGTCCTTTCAGGTCACTGATTGTTTCATCTATGTGGTGATTCGTAATAGTAAGTTATTAAAGCCATTTAGGCTCTTTCATTCTTACTATTATAGACTCTGAAAAGGAAATAAACAAACAAATTAGTACTATCTTAATAAATTGTTAGAAATACATCTGTTCTGGTTTTTAAGAGAATAATAAAGAAATGTGGTAAACTATGATAGAAACAATCCGTGGTGATTGAATAGTTAAGTAGGCGGTTAATTAAATGAAAAAAATTAAATTAAAAACTAAAATTAGTCAGCAAGTCAAAGCGGGCTATCCTCTGATTCGACGTAATGATTTGTTGAATGAAAAAGATCTTATGAACCAATTAGATTGGGTTCAATTTGTAACCCAATCAGATGACTTTTTAGGGATTGGCTATTTAGGAGATCAAAATAAAGGGTCTGGTTGGGTATTAACGCCCCAATTTTATTCAACATTAGAACGACCGTTTTTTGAAGAAAAATTTAAGCAGGCTAAAAGTTTAAGGCAACATTTTTTAAGCAATGATGAGACGACAGCTTATCGAATGTTTAACGGTGAAGGCGACCAACTAGGTGGTGTGACGATTGATATTTATAATCAATATGCCGTGTTTTCTTGGTACAACGAAACGATTTATCATAATAAACAAATTATTATTGACGCCTTTAGAAATGTCAATCCCGAAATTGTTGGCGGGTATGAAAAAATTCGTTTCCAAGGAAACGGTTTGCCTGAATCCCAATTTATTTTTGGCCAAGAGGCACCAGAACCTTTAGTCGTTAAAGAAAATGGTGTGGCGTATGCTACCTATTTGAATGAAGGATTGATGACGGGGATTTTCTTAGATCAAAAAGAAGTTCGTGGTCGTTTAGTCGATGGTTTAGCACTAGGCCGTTCGGTCTTAAATACTTTCAGTTACACAGGGGCATTCTCAGTTGCTGCAGCTATGGGGGGAGCAAAAGAAACAGTTAGTGTTGATTTAGCCAAACGTAGTCTGCCGAAAACGCAAGAGATGTTTGAAACAAATGGTTTGTCACTAGATAATAATCGCATTGTGGTGATGGATGTATTTGATTATTTTAATTATGCAAAACGTAAAGCGTTAAGTTTTGATATGATTGTTTTAGATCCACCAAGCTTTGCTAGAAGCAAGAAGCGGACGTTTTCAGTAGCTAAAAATTATGGCGACTTAGTAGAAGATGTCGCACCATTATTGAATAATGAGGGGATCTTGATAGCTTCAACGAATGCGGCTAATGTAACTGTTGATAAATATCAACAAATGGTTGAAACGGCATTACGCAAACAAGGGAAACAGTTTAAACAGATTGGTGAAAATCGATTGCCTGTAGATTTCAAAACGAGTAAAAGTTTTCCGGAAGGTAATTATTTAAAAGTTTTAATCTATCAAGTTTTGTCATAAAGGAGTGAATGGAATGAAAACAGTTCAAATAGGGGAAGTTTTGCTTGGAGAACAAGAACCACTTAAAATATGTGTACCAATTGCAGGGAAAGATGCTCGTGAAGTATTTTTAGAAGCCTATGCAGCAGCCGATGAAGCAGCCGATGTAGTAGAGTGGCGACTAGATTATTTAGAGGATTGCGATAATCAAAAGATGGTTTCTGAAATGATTAAAGAGCTGGTCTTAATTTTAAAAGGGATTCCTTTATTAGTGACAGTCAGAACGGAAGCAGAAGGTGGAAACTACCAAGGAGACTGGCAAGCCTATCACATGTTAGTGGATCTGTTAATAACACTGGATGAGGTGGATGCTGTTGATATTCAAATGAGCTGTCCAACGGATTACCGTCAAGCACTATTGAAAAAAGCTAAGTTACAAGGTAAACCAAGTGTATTATCTTATCATGACTTCTATGGCATGCCCACACTACCAGACATCACCAATAAGTTAGATGAAATGTCTTATTGTCAACCAGATTTAATTAAAATGGCATACAAGGTCACGGAAGAAACTGAGTTGTTAAGATTATCTTTAGTGAAAGAACAGTGGAATGTCATCCAACCGCTTATTTTAATCGGTATGGGTGAAGTGGGTCAGCCGACTAGAACAAATAAACAAGGTGTTTTAACCTTTGCAACAGTTAGATCGGCGACGGCACCAGGGCAATTAACTATTTCCGAAGTGCGTCGTTTAACGAAATAAGTTCGACTTAAAAGGGTGAGATAGATGGCAAAGAAAAAAATACAAAAAACGAATGCCATTCGTTTATTAGAGCAAAAAAAAATCCCCTACACAGAGCGGGAATTTGAAGTGACAGATGAACACACAGATGCAGTGAGTGTGGCGCATGCTCTTGGTCAAAAAGAAGAAGAGATTTTTAAAACCTTAGTGACCTTAGGAAATAAAACAGGACCAGTCGTAGTTGCTATTCCGGGTAATCATGAACTTGATTTAAAAAAGCTAGCCAAAGTCAGCGGCAATAAGAAGATGGAAATGTTACCTTTGAAAGACCTAGAACAGACAACTGGTTATATTCGCGGAGGCTGCTCACCAGTAGGCATGAAAAAGTTATATCCGACTTACTTTGATCAATCAGCTTTAGAACATGATAGTATTCATGTGTCAGCGGGAAAAAGAGGAGTTCAGATGAGTGTGGCCCCACAAGCACTTGCACAACTTGTTCGAGGAGAGTTTCATGATTTAATTGTGTAAACAAAAAACAGCCAATTGGCTGTTTTTTTTATTTTCTTTTTTGTGATTCAAAGACACGTTTTTCAGGTAATGGGAAGTCACTTAGTGCTTGTCCATCAGCGGTTAGTGATTCTTCGAAATCTTCGATTGATAAATCTAAACGACGAGAAATATCAAAGACACTGTGTAGAACATCGTGGAAATACATGCCATTTCCTTGTTCAAAATAATCTTTAAATTGCGCTGTACTTTGACCGTAGCCAGTTTCAGCTTCGAATTTTTTAGATTCTTCAATAAAGTCATTGAAGTGAGCTTTTGTATAATCAGTAAAGTTATTGTAGATGTTAATAGCAAGGGCTAAATCTTGCTGCCAAGTAGCGTAAGGTTTCTTAGCTAGACCGCCTTGAACTTCGATTAGTTGAAACTCATCATTACGAATGTGTTGTGTCATTAACATATCTAAATTTAGGTTTAGCCCAGTATAAGATACATTTTCAAAATTAAACTCTTTTAAATCTGCTAATTCTGTTGCTAGTGACTCAGCAGTAAAATTGCGGTTTTCTAAAGTTTTATAGATTTTTTTTTGTTGAAACATCTCAACGCCTCCAATGAATTGAATAATTTATAGTTCACCGTTAGTATACCTTAAAATATTAAAAAAACAAAATGATAGCGCTAACAATGTCTATCTTATCACATTTAAGGGTTAGTAATTATAATAGCTAGCAATTTCTGCCGCGTGTTTACCAGCAACGTGTCCTGTCACAAAAGCTGCGGTAATATTATAACCACCGGTATAGCCGTTAACGTCTAAGACTTCACCAGTAAAGAAGAGACCACTAACTAACTTACTTTCCATTGATTTTGGATTAATTTCTTTTAGAGAAATACCGCCACCTGTGACAAACGATTTTTCGATAGGCCACGTGCCGTTAATCTCAATCGGAAAAGCTTTCATTAAGTCAATCAGTTGATCGCGATCTTTTTCATTTAGACTTTTAATAGTTGCCGAACTATCAATTTCAGTTTGGCTAATTAAGAAATCTAAATACCTTTCAGGTAACATATTTTTCAAGGCGTTTTTAATCGATTTTTGTTCACTTTCAGCCCGACGTTGAGCAAACTCTGAAACAAGTTGAGCCTGACTTTTATTAGGTAGGGCATCTAGTACAAGTGTCACCGATTCCCGTGCTTCGAGTTCTTTATTAACGAACATGCTACAGCGCAAAGCGGCTGGTCCAGAGATACCAAAGTGGGTAAATAGCATGTCCATTTCATGGCTGACAATCTCTTTATTTTTTGTGTTTAAAACGCTTAATTTTATATCTTGTAAAGCTAAACCTTGTAAGGTTTTATTTTGAATGAACGATTCCTTTGATAATAAAGGCGCTTCCGTTGGGAAAAGAGGTGTGACTGTATGGCCAGCTTTTTTAGCAAACCGATACCCATCACCAGTCGACCCAGTTTGTTGATAAGTTCGACCACCTGTTGAAACAATGACACAAGGAGCAATTTGGCGATCGCCAGAATCTAATTGGACGCCGACAATGCGTTGATCTTCTATTAATAAACGTTTAACAGGGTCAGCTTGTTGAATCGTGACACCCAGTTCTAACATTTTAGTTTGTAAACATTCAACAATACTTTTTGAACGATCAGAGACAGGGAACATTCTACCATGGTCTTCTTCTTTTAATGAAACTCCGTTCTCTTCAAAGAAGGCCATGATTTGATGGTTATCAAATTGGGAAAAGGCACTGTATAAGAATTTTCCGTTACCAGGAATATGTTGAATGATGTCTTCTGGTTCACGGTTATTCGTTACGTTACAGCGACCACCACCGGTTAGGAGTAATTTTTTCCCTAGTTTTTTGTTCTTTTCTATTAATAAGGTATTGGCTCCATTTTCAGCAGCGCTGACCGCTGCCATCATGCCACTAGTTCCACCACCGATTACAATCACATCGTATGTCATAAATGAATGACCTCCATTTCAGGTTTTAGTTTACCATAAAGCATCCGTTGATTGAAAGATGGGTGTTTAGGTAGGGTATTTTAATACTAAAAGAGATGAAAATTACTTGAAAAAATTTCATAAAAACAGTACAGTTAAGATATTAAATCGTTACTATTTTTAGGAGGAAAACAATATGACACATATTAATTTTGACTATTCAAAAATGAGTTCATTCATTGGTGAAAATGAATTAGCTTATATGCAAAGCCAAGTAACCGCTGCTCATAACGAATTACGTGACGGAACAGGTGCTGGAAGTGACTTCCGTGGCTGGATTGATTTGCCAGCAGATTATGATAAAGCTGAATTTGCGCGTATTAAAGAAGCGGCAGCTAAAATTCAAAAAGATTCTGAAGTGTTAGTTGTTATTGGGATTGGGGGTTCATATTTAGGAGCTAAAGCGGCTTTAGATTTCTTAAATCACTCATTCTATAACTTACTAGATAGTAGCGAACGTAAAGCACCATTAATCTTCTTCGCAGGAAACAGCATTAGTTCTTCTTACTTAGCAGATTTAATCGATGTGATTGGGGATCGTGATTTCTCAGTTAACGTGATTTCTAAATCAGGAACAACAACTGAGCCAGCAATTGCCTTCCGTGTCTTTAAAGAATTATTAGTTAAAAAATATGGTAAAGAAGAAGCGAACCAACGTATTTATGCTACGACTGATAAAGCCAAAGGTGCTGTCAAAGTTGAAGCAGATGCTGAAGGTTGGCAAACATTTGTGATTCCAGACGACGTCGGTGGACGTTTCTCAGTCTTAACTGCTGTGGGATTATTACCAATCGCAGCCAGTGGAGCTGATATTGATGGTTTAATGAAAGGTGCAGCTGATGCTCGTACTGATTTTATGAGCGATAAATTAGAAGATAATGCGGCTTACCAATATGCTGCATTAAGAAACATCTTATACCGTAAAGGTAAAGTGACTGAATTATTAATCAACTATGAGCCAAGCTTGCAATACTTCTCAGAGTGGTGGAAACAATTATTCGGTGAGTCTGAAGGGAAAGATCAAAAAGGTATTTACCCATCAAGTGCCAACTTCTCAACTGACTTGCACTCATTAGGTCAATACATTCAAGAAGGACGCCGTAACATCTTTGAAACAGTGATTAAAGTTGATAAAGCGCGTCACACATTAACGATTCCAGAAATGGAACAAGACTTAGATGGTTTAGGTTACTTACAAGGAAAAGAAATTGACTTCGTTAATACGAAAGCTTTCCAAGGAACATTATTAGCACATACAGATGGCGATGTGCCAAACTTCGTGATTACGATTCCAGAAACGGACGCTTATACATTAGGTTACTTAATGTACTTCTTTGAAATTGCAGTAGGAATTTCAGGATACTTAAATGGTGTGAATCCATTTGACCAACCGGGTGTTGAGGCTTACAAGAAAAATATGTTTGCTTTATTAGGTAAACCTGGATTTGAAGATTTACAAAAAGAATTAGAAAATAGATTATAAGAATGTCCCCTGTTAAATCAGGGGCTTTTTTTATGCATATTTATTCGTCTCATCATTATTTTCCGCTATAATAGCAGTGGAGGCATGACAAATGAAAACATTACTTATTATTTCACATCCTAATTATCAAGAATCAATGGGACAACAGTTTTTGAAAGAGAGTATCCTTGGTTTTGAAGACGTAACCATACACCATTTGGATAGTTGTTATGGCACTTCGGCTATTGATATCGCAACAGAAGTGTCATTATTAAAAGAGCATGATCGGATTGTGTTTCAGTTCCCCTTATACTGGTATAGTAGTCCGTCTTTGCTTAAAGAGTGGCAAGACCAAGTACTGAGTAGTTTGAGTTCAGGAGCATTGAAAGGGAAAGCGTTTGGTTTGGTGATTTCAGTCGGTGCTAATCAGAAAGATTACCGACCAGGTGGCAAACTAGGACTAACGATGGAACACATCTTAGCTCCGTATCAAGCACTAGCAAATTATTTTGAGATGATCTATTTACCACACTTTGCGATTAATCAATTTGTTTATCAAACAGATGCAGAGAAAGTATCTTTAGTGACTGATTACCAATATTATTTAACGGGTCCAGCTAATCAATCTTTAGCTGAACGAACGCAGTGGTTAATTAGTCACTTGAAAAGAAGTCAGCATAAGGATCAAGCTAAGTTACAATTATTAGTTGGTGCCCTTGAAGAGAATGCAGAAACACTAGCGGATTTAAACGATACTTTATCAGAGATGACAGCAGAAGGAGGGTACTAAATGGAAACAACATGGATTAATAATTTAGTAGCTGAACTAAAGGAAACGAGTCACGATTATCGAGAAAAGGCTTTGTTAGCCGCAGCGCAACGAATTTATGAAGAACAAGCTATCAGGAAAGAACAAATGGAAGGACAGCTAGACGGAACTCTATGGAGTCCTAAAAGTTGGTAAATTTAATGAATTATTAAAGGAGGAAAAGAGATGCCAATCGTTACAGTGAGTTTAATGGAAGGTCGTACGCCAGAACAAAAAGCAGCGATGATTAGTGAAGTAACTGATGCTATCGTGCGGACAACAGGTGCTAAAAAAGAAGCTGTCAGTATTATTATCAATGATATGAAAAAAGAAAATTACGGTTTAGGTGGCAATCAAACAAAATAAAGTAGCTTTAACCTTGATTTATCAAATAGTTCATGATTAAATGAGAGTATATTAATATTAAATCTATGCGAAAGACACCATGTCTTGTCAGCTGTTTACAGAGAGGGAAACATTAGCTGGAAGTTTTCTAAACAAGCCCAAGAGATGACTACTTTCAAGAATTTAGTTAAAGCTAAGTCGGTCGTACCGTTATCACGTGAAGAGAGAATTAGAGATAATTCTGAATTTAGGTGGTACCACGATCATATCGTCCTAGTGTTTTGCGAAAGCAAAATGCTGGGGCGTTTTTTTATTAGTTTTAGTGACCAACGCAGAGAAAATAAAAGGGGGAGTTTTACATGTCAGAGATTAAGATTACATTTCCAGATGGTGCAGTGAAAGAATTTGGTGCTGGTGTGACAACGAAAGAAGTCGCAGAAAGCATTAGTAAAAGTTTAGCTAAAAAAGCTTTAGCAGGAAAATTCAATGGAGAATTAGTTGATTTAGTAAAACCACTAGATGCGGATGGTTCATTAGAAATCGTGACACCTGATCACGAAGATGCTTTACAAATTTTACGCCACTCAACTGCTCACTTAATGGCTAATGCGGTTCGTCGTTTATATCCAACGATTCACTTTGGTGTAGGACCAGCGATTGATAATGGTTTCTACTACGATACTGATAATGGTGAAAACCCAATTACTGAAGAAGATTTACCAAAAATTGAAGCTGAGATGATGGCGATTGTGAAAGAGAACAATCCAATCGTTCGTAAAGTAGTTTCTAAAGAAGAAGCGCTTGAACTATTTAAAGAAGATCCGTATAAAGTAGAACTAATTACTGACTTACCAGCTGATGAAGAAATTACTGTTTATGACCAAGGTGATTTTGTTGATTTATGTCGTGGGGTTCACGTGCCATCAACAGGTCGTATTCAAGTCTTCAAATTATTATCAGTTGCCGGTGCCTACTGGAGAGGGAATTCTGATAACCACATGATGCAACGTGTCTACGGAACAGCTTTCTTTGATAAAAAAGAATTGAAAGAATACATGCAATTCCGTGAAGAAATGAAAGAACGCGATCACCGTAAACTAGGTAAAGAACTTGGTTTATTCATGACAAATAGTGATGTGGGTGCAGGCTTACCATTCTGGTTACCAAATGGTGCGACAATCCGTCGTGTTGTTGACCGTTATATCACTGATAAAGAAATTAGCTTAGGCTACCAACATGTTTACACACCAATCATGGCTAATGTAGAATTCTACAAAACGTCAGGTCACTGGGATCACTACCATGAAGATATGTTCCCGCCAATGGATATGGGTGACGGCGAGATGTTAGTCCTACGTCCGATGAACTGCCCACACCACATGATGGTTTATAAAAATGAAGTTCACAGTTACCGTGAATTGCCAATCCGTATCGCGGAACTTGGTATGATGCACCGTTATGAGAAGAGTGGTGCGTTATCAGGCTTACAACGTGTCCGTGAAATGACATTAAATGATGGACACACATTTGTTCGTCCTGACCAAATTAAAGATGAGTTCAAACGTACAATTGAATTAATGGTTGCTGTTTATGAAGACTTCAACATCACAGATTACAAATTCCGCTTAAGTTACCGCGATCCAGAAAATACTGAAAAGTATTTTGATGATGATCAAATGTGGGATAAAGCTCAAAAAATGATTAAAGAAGCCGTTGATGAAATGGGTCTTGAATATGTGGAAGCTGAAGGTGAAGCTGCTTTCTATGGTCCAAAACTTGATGTTCAAGTTAAGACTGCCATGGGTATTGAAGAAACATTATCAACGATTCAATTAGATTTCTTGTTACCAGAACGTTTTGATTTAACATACGTTGGTGAAGATGGTGAAAATAACCACCGTCCAGTTGTTATTCACCGAGGTATCGTATCAACAATGGAACGTTTCGTTGCTTACTTAACAGAAGTTTACAAAGGAGCCTTCCCAACTTGGTTAGCACCAATCCAAGGAACAATCATTCCAGTAAGTAATGAACACCACATGGATTACTCATTCGAGATTAAAGAACGTCTTGAAAAACTAGGTTTACGTTTCCAAGTAGATGAACGTAACGAAAAAATGGGTTATAAGATCCGTGCCTCACAAACACAAAAAATCCCTTATCAATTAGTTGTCGGGGATAAAGAGGTTGAAGCTGGTGAAGTCAACGTCCGTAAATACGGAAGTAAAGAAACAACTTCAATGGCATTAGAAGATTTTGTAACAGCTGTGACAACAGAAGTTCAAAACTATAGCCGACCAACAGAATAATATTTGCAAAAACCAGGCCTCTGAGGTCTGGTTTTTATTTCTTAAAAGAACTCTTAAGAGAGGCGGTATGACTTGCACCTATAGTTAATTAATGAGATACTTTTAAAAGGAAAATAAACGTCATCTTAGGACGTAAACAAATAGAATTGTTTGTTGCGCAAGTAGCTTAAGATGAGTCTGATAGAACGAAAGGACCACGACTATGCTTGGTAAAATCAAACGTAAATTTCAAGAAGTAACTGACTCCCACAAAGAAGTGGCACCGACAGTTGTTCATAAAAAAAATCACATTCCATTTCGCTTGAATTTTTTATTCTTTATTGTCTTTGGCTTGTTTGTAGCATTGCTAATTCAACTAGCCTATTTACAGTTAGCGAATGGACAATTTTTTAATACTAAAATTAAATGGGATCAAAAAACAACGATAAAAGGCAATGCTCCCCGTGGTCAAATCTATGATCGTAATGGTAAGGTCTTAGTGGAAAATACGTCTAAACAAGCGGTATTATACACGAAACCTAAGAATATGAGTGGTGAAAAATTATTAGAAACCGCCAAAAAAATCACTGAGATTATTTCAATCGATGCTGACAATGTAACGGATCGTGATAAAAAAGATTACTGGCTAGCAGATCCTGACCATTTAAAAGAAGCTCAAGGGCGATTAAAAAAATCAGAAAAAGTAGATGCTAAAGGGAATTTTTTAAGTAATGATGTCGTGTATCAAAATACTTTAGACAAAGTAACAGAAGCTGAGATTGATTATAGTAAAGATGAGGAAAAGGTTATTTCCGTCTTCAAACGAATCAGTGGCGCACAAGAAATGACACCTGTCTACGTGAAAACAGACGATGTCACAACTGAAGAAGTAGCTCGTGTTGGTGAAAGCATGGGAGATATTCCAGGCTTGTCAGCGGGAGTGGACTGGGAAAGAAGTTACCCCGAAGATGAATTCTTAGGAACTATCCTTGGTCGTGTATCCACTGAGAAAAATGGTTTGCCGGCTGAAGAACGAAACCGGTATGTGGCAAATGGTTATGCGGTTAATGACCGTGTTGGGTTAAGTTATATTGAAAAATATTACGAGACGGCTTTAAAAGGGACCAAGTCTAATCTTGAAATGAAATTGACAGAAGATGGACAACGTGTTGAATCAACAGTTGAGAAATACCCTGGTGAAAAAGGTAAAAATGTTGTCTTAACTATAGAGCAAGAATTCCAAGAAAAGATTGAAGATATCTTGTATCGTAACTATGGACAATTAATGAACAGTGGCAAAACTCAGTATTCTGAAGGGATTTACGCTGTTGTAATGAATCCTAAAACCGGAGAAATTAATGCGTTAGCTGGTATAAACCATGACTTGGATAGTGGCAAGTTATCGATGGATGCCTTGGGGACAATTAACAAATCATTTACACCGGGATCGGTAGTGAAACCTGCTACGATTATGGCAGGCTGGCGTAATGGTGTTATTTCTGGAAATGAAGTATTAGTCGATGAACCCATTCAAATTATGGGGGATGCGGTTAAAGAATCGGTGTTTACTAACGGTAAGTCTCGAGAAATGACCGCTGTTGAAGCGTTAAAAGATTCGTCAAACGTCTACATGATGAAAATTGCCTTTAAATTAATGGGCGAAACCTATTCTAAAAATATGGTCTTAGGAGATCATACAGATGTCTTTGCTACGCTTCGTAATAACTATCAAGATTTTGGTTTAGGAACATCGACCGGTATTGATGTGGCAGGTGAATCTTTTGGATTATCAACTAAAGATTATTACCAACCGAACGGCACTTTAATTCAAGGTCGTATGGGTAACTTACTCGATTTATCATATGGTAACTTTGATACTTACACGCCAATTCAATTAGCACAATATGTTAGTACAATTGCCAACAATGGTGTGAAACTAGCTCCGCGCATTGTAAAAGGTCTATATAGCAATGACCCTGATGGTAAGTTGGGTGGCATGGAATTAGCGACCAAACCTAAAGTAATGGCTCATGTTGGTTCACAGGATCAATATGATATTATTCATGAAGGAATGTATCAAGTTGTTAACGAAGGAGGTTCAGGTATGTGGATGGACGGCACGAAATATACAGCCTCTGCCAAAACAGGTACTGCCGAAGTTCCAAAAGATAATCCAAATGACCCGGACAATCCGATTGAGCTATATAATAGTACAATGATCGCTTACGCACCGTCGGATGACCCTAAAGTGAGTGTGTCATTAGTTATTCCTCATATTAGTGATGAAGCAGATAAAATGAATTCGCAAGTAACAAAAGAAATTTTAGATGCCTATTATGATTATTTTGAAAAATAATAAAAAAGACTGTGGTAATCCCACAGTCTTTTTTTTATATATTAAATAACGTATATTTCATACAAGAAAAAAAGCATTTTTTGTTTTCAAGTTTTTAAAAGGGTATCATTTGAACAGAACAGCGCTTTCATATATACTAAAGTTGTAAATGATTTTGTATAAGGGGGATTATATGAATAACATAATGAAGAGGTTTATATGTGGCGTATTGTTAATAAATTCATTTTTCGGAGCGACAATGTTTGCAGAAGAAAAAACAACAGAGCAACATCAATCAAGTTCTGAATCGATTGAGTTCAAGGAATCAATGGATCCGCTTGTAAGCTCTGATTCAAGTGAAGAGAGTTCTTCCCAAGAGAAATCATCAGAAACAGAGATGGAAACAGCTAAAACAGATAGTAAAAGTCAAACATCAGAATCACAAGAAAAAACAAAAGAAAAAAAAGAAAGTTCAACATCGGCTTCAGAAAATAAATCTGAAACGAAAGAAGAAAAGAAAAATAAAGTGGCCGATAAGATTGTCAAATGGAATAAGACAATCGAGATCGAAATTGATGGGGATCATGCCATTATCAAAGGTGGTACCATCACTAATCCAAACCAATTACGACCGGTTATTACACCAAAAATCCAAGAAATTACTTTTTCAGAACCATTAAAAATTATTGGTTCAGCTGAGCAAATGTTTGGTCAAATGCATAATTTGAAAAAAATAAATGGTTTCGAAAATGTTGATACAAGTGAAGTAACAAATATGGTTGGAATGTTTGCACAATGTTTAGAATTGTCTGAAATTAACTTAGCACATTTTAATACTAAAAACGTGACTGACATGATGGGCATGTTTTATGAATGTAAAGCAGTCAATCACTTAGATTTAAGTTCTTTTAAGACTACAAAAGTTCAAGATATGCAAATTATGTTTTTCAATTGTAGCAATTTAGAAACGGTAAATTTTTCAAGTTTTGATACAAGTAATGTTTTAAATATGTATTCAATGTTTATCAATTGTACACAGTTAAAAGAACTAGATTTATCGAATTTTGAGACAAGTAAGGTTGAAGACATGTGTTTAATGTTTTCAGGCTGTCGTAACTTAAAGAAGCTGAACATTGAAAATTTTAATACATTACACAGTCCTAGTGATTTTGGAATTTATCCAGATAAGCCGATAACAAAACTATCGGAAATCACTCTAGGAAAAAATCATAAGTTTTCAAGTGCCTTTCCAAGAGTTGATTTATCCAGTGAAGCACATACTGGAAAATGGATAAACGTTGGTGACGGTTCAATAGATGAGCCAAAAGGTACTAATGTTTGGACTTCAAAAGAATTAGGCAGTAATTATAGCGGCGGCCACCATGCTGATACTTATGTTTGGGAAAAAGTTGCTACAACTGAAACAGAGGATACAGATGATTCTGATAGTTCTGATGGTTCAGAAGCACCAGGCGGTTCAGATAGTGAAGACAGTTCTGAAGAACCAGGAAATTCTGACGGTGAAAGCAGTTCAGAAACATCAGATAGTTCAGAAAATTCAGATAGTGAAGGAAGCAAAGATGGTTCTTCTGACACAGATTCTAAGTCTTCTGAAAAGGCTGAAGATAGTTTAACAGATAACAAAAACGATCAAACATCCGATGCAAAAAAAGGGTCAGAAGATCCAGCTTCAAAGAAACCATTTAAATTCCAAGATTTAGTTAGAAAACATGCGGAAGAATTTGATAATAGATACAAACAAAAACTGCTAACTTTCTTAGATGATAATCCAAGTGATACTAAGACTGATGCGAAAAAAGAGAGTAAATTCGTTAAGTGGTTACCACAAACAGGTGAACAGCGTAACTTTGTCTTGTCGGTTATTGGTTTCCTAATTATTGTTGTAGTTAGTACATTAGGCTATAAAAGTTATGTAAAACGTAAAAAATAATCAAAAGCTCAACAATTTGTTGAGCTTTTTTCACTTTAATTAGTGTGGGAAATTTGTAAAGTAACTTTACTTAACAAATTTGCTGAAAAGGGTAGAAATCAGGTTTTATTCATGGTATTATATTTCCAGTAAGTCATTTAATTTATAGCTTGGAGGGAATAACATGCGTGTTCATATCACTTTAGAATGTACAGAATGTAAAGAACGTAACTATTTATCAAACAAAAACAAACGTAACAATCCTGATCGTTTAGAAGTTAAAAAATATTGTCCACGTGAGCGTAAAGTTACGCTTCACCGTGAAACTAAATAATAACGATTTAAACCACACTTTTGTGTGGTTTTTTTATTTTTAAAAATAGAGTGTCAGTTTATAGTATAGTAGAATAAAGGGAGAGGAGATGGTTTATTTGAAAGCAATGCTTAGAAAAAGTGGTATCCAACAATTAAAGGACCAATTAGCTCAAAGTCCAGATGCTAAGCAAGTAGAAGAGCGATTAATTCTCAAACAGTTATTCGAATCATCTCAATGGAAAAAAGCTAAAATCATTGCTACAACTAAAAGTATGCCCTATGAATTTGATACAACAAGATTAATGGATGAGGCTTGGAATGCTGGCAAACGTTTATTACTCCCTAAAGTTTATAGTCAGGGACGAATGGAATTTGTTGAGGTCTTTCCAGAAACTAGTTATACTATGACTAAGATTGGTGTGTCAGAACCAGTAAGTGAAACGATTATCGAGAAAAGTGACATTGATTTAATTGTGGTGCCAGGTGTTTTGTTTAATACAGATGGCTATCGCATTGGTTTTGGCGGGGGCTTTTATGATCGCTATCTAGCCGATTTCAAGGGTGAAACGTGTAGTCTAGTCTTTGAGGTTCAGTTAGGGCAAGAATGGCTTCCTGATAGGTATGATCAGCCAGTTAAACAGTTATATACTAAGATAGAGGTGTAAAATGAATTTAAAAAATAATCGGTATTACCGTCAGTTTCAACGTTCGCCATGGATTACGTGGACATTATTAGGGATTCAATGTTTAATCTTTGTCTTGATGACAGTAGATGGTATTCGTTATGGTATTGGTTTCGATGGAACTAAGAGTATCGGTTTGCTATTAAAATATGGTGCTATGAATCAACAAGTGGTCATGGAAACTGGGGAATTTTGGCGGTTCATTATGCCGATCTTTATCCACATCGGTTGGCTGCATTTATTAGTAAACTCAATGACCTTATACTTTATTGGATTTAGACTAGAAGGCTTAATTGGTCACTGGCGCTTTTTATGTGTTTATTTATTGTCAGGGATTGCAGGTAACTTAGCCAGTTTTGCTTTTAGTAGTCCAGCTACAGTTTCAGCAGGTGCTAGCACGGCGCTATTTGGAATGTTTGCTTATTTCTATGCTTTAGGAAAAGTTTACCCGCATCACCCGCAAATTAGTTTTATGGCGAAGCAAATGGGGACCTTAATCGCTGTTAACTTATTCTTCAATTTATTTAGTAGTCAAATTGATATGTGGGGTCATATTGGTGGCGCAATTGGTGGCTTTTTATTAGGATTTATCGTCGGTATTCCTAAGTTACGTAATAGCCAATTTCAGTCATCAAGGATTGACCGTCACAGTCAAGTTCGGGCAAGTATTGCCTTAGTATTTTTATTGGCGATGTGTTTCTTATATGTCTATCGCCTGTATACTATCTAAGCGGTAAACTTTAAAAATAACCAAATCTATGTCATAATAGAACTATAATAAAATAGACAGTCGGTTGGGCAGATATGCTTTCAAGGTTTTTTCTTCAAAGGGCGGGAAGAAAATTGAAAGTCATACTGTCCATTTTTTTGTCTAAAAATTGAGAGGATGTTTTGATGTTAGAACAATTATTACTTGCACTTATTTTGATTTTAATAGGAACTAAGTTAGCCGCACATTTATGTCAGCTGATTTCTGTACCAGCCGTTATTGGTGAATTAATGGTCGGGATTATTTTTGGACCAGCAGTGCTGAGCCTGATTGTCCCAAGTGATATGCTCCATGTTTTTTCTGAAATCGGAGTGATTTTATTAATGTTCTTGGCAGGTCTTGAAAGTGATTTAAACTTGTTGAAGAAATACTTTAAACCAGCCATGTCAGTTGCGGTCTTAGGGATTTTATTTCCATTGATATTATGTGGCCTAGTGAGTTATTGGTTTGGACTTTCTTTAATTTCGGCAATCTTTGTCGGTATCGTATTCAGTGCCACATCGGTGAGTATCTCAGTCCAAGTGTTACGTGATTACCGTCGTTTAGACTCCGAAGAAGGTTCAATCATCTTAGGAGCAGCGGTTGTGGATGACATCGTAGTGGTATTGATTGTTAGTTTATTCTCAACATTCTTAAACATGAACGGTAAGTTAAGTTTAGATGCTGCCTTTTTCTGGGATTTATTAGGTAAGAAATTATTGTTCTTCTTCTTAATTTACATTGTGGCTAAATATTTATTAAAACCGTTTTTACGTATTACGAAACGTTTGATTGCTACAGAAAGTGAAACAGCAGCGGCGTTAGTGCTATGTTTTGGATTTGCCTTGTTATCTGAATACTTAGGAATGAGCGATGTGATCGGTGCCTTCTTTATGGGGTTATTATTATCTCGTGAACCTGTTAAGGAACAAGTAGAAAAACGGATTGTGACAATTGGCTATGCCCTATTTATTCCTGTTTTCTTCGTATCAATCGGCTTAGATTTAGACTTAGCAGTATTTAAAACAGAATTTTTATTTATCCTAGTATTATCAGTAATGGCGATTGCAACCAAATTAATCGGTGGTTATATAAGTGCTCGTTTTTCAAAAGTAGCTCGCAACAAAGCTTGGGTAATTGGTGCTGGTATGGTGTCTCGTGGAGAAATGGCGTTGATCATTGTTCAAATGGGCCGGTCACTAGGTCTGCTTTCAGGTAATGTTTACTCTGCAATTGTTGTCTCAATTATTATTGCCACATTAGTCTCACCGTTATTAATTAAATTCTTCATTGAAAAAGGTGAACCAACACAATTAGAAACAGTTGCCTAAAGACTTTGTTATCCAGTATAATCAGTCTGAAGTCAAAGTAGAGGAGTCACATGTATGGAAACCTTATATGATGTTCAGCAACTATTAAAACGCTATGGAACATATATTTATGTTGGTAAGCGTAAGTGGGATATTGAAATGATGGGAATTGAGTTAGATAGTTTATATCGTGCTCAAATACTAGACATAAAAAGTTATCAAGCTGCCAAGGTTGTTCTAATAAAAGAACATGAACACGAAGTTCGGAAAGAAAATAGCTCTCAAACAGGGATTTAATTTAGTTATTTGATGTGTTAGAATATAAAGGTAGCGCTCCCAAAAGAGAGCAGATTGATAGTTGGAAGGATGAAGAAACAGTGAGAAATTTTTTAGCCGTATTAAATATTATTTTGTTATTAATTATTTTAGTAATTGTTTTAAACTGGTTGTATACGAAAATTATGGTAAAACGTTCAGCGAAGGTCATTAAAGAAGATGAGTTTGCTGAAAATATGCGTAAAGCACAAGTCATCGACGTTCGTGACCGTTCGGCCTTTGATGCTGGTCACATTTTAGGGGCTCGTAATGTGAGCTACCCAATGATGAAACAAAACCCAAGTTCATTTAGAAAAGATCAACCGATCTATTTATATGACCAAGTGATGTCTTTAAGCGTTCGTGCAGCAAACCTTTTACGTAAACAAGGTTACACTGATGTTTACATCTTAAAAGGCGGAATCAATGCTTGGACAGGTAAAACTAAAGTAAATAAAAAATAAAACAAAAAGCACATACAATTGTATGTGCTTTTTTATTTTCAATAGTCAGTGAAAATATTGAAGAAAATAATAAGTTAGCATAGAGTAAAATCAAATGTATAAGGGGAGGTTATACACTTGATAATTGATTATGATCGCTTTAATGATTTTTTAGAATATGAAATTCACTTTATAGAAAGAAATGAAGAGAGAATGGTAACGATGATTTTTCCAATTAATTATACCGAAGACCAGATTAAAAAGATTTTATTTGAAAAAATACCTGAAATAAAAGTAAAACTGATTGATGAAATAAAATACCTTGTGCAAATTAAATAAAGGAAGCCTCAAGTGAGGCTTCCTTTATTATTTAGTAAATTTTGTTGCCATCATCATATCGTTTTTAGAGTGTAAAGAGATGATTTGATTGATTAATTTCCAATCTCTTAGTGTCGGGACGGAATTGATACAAATTGTATAGTCAGAATTCAATTGAATATTAGAAATATTTGTTATGGTTAAATCAAATTTTTTACTTTCTATTTTTGCAGAGTCAAAATCGGCACTCGAAAACAGAGATACAGAAACATGATCGCCAAAATGATAGTTCACCATATCCGCAATGAAGTAAGAGTGTTCTTCATCATAGTTGCAGAAGATGCCAATATTTAGTGGTTGAATTGAATGTGTTAATTCTTTTGGGATGTCTTGCCAGTTAATTAATAGAGTATATAATACTTCGTTAAAAGAGTCTTGATCCCATTCGAATGAGCTATCAAATTTGAAATTATCAAGCTCTTCAATTAAGACGGAAACAAAATAAGGGTATTCTTTTTTTGCGTATTGAGCAAAATATTCACGTCGATTGAATAGAATATAATTTTTACCAATAAACAATTTATGAATATTATAAAGTTCAAAAACAAGTTTATCATAGTTAGGAATATCAATTTTTAATCTATTAGACAAATTAGTTAGGAAAGTTTGTATAATACCTACTCGAGAGTATAAGGGTTCTTCTTTCAGTGCTAGTCGCTTATCAAAATCAGCAGGGGTTAATATGAAGTCGTTTGACAAGAAGGCAGAAAATATTTCCTGTATAACATCCGAAGATAGTGTGACATTAAATGTTTTATAAAATGCTTTTTTGTCAATAGGGTTATCAGGGTTGTCCAAGAAAGAAACGATAAAAGGTTCAACGTCATTAGAGTAAGGGCGATCTGTCAGCCGGAAGCCGTGCGCGATTCGATCTAAATGTGTCAAAAAAACAACAGTTAAAAGTTTTTTGTCTGGGTAACTTAGAGTGATATCAGTATTTTCTTCGAGATAATAAAAATATGTTTTAGCAGTTTTGATTTTGTCTTCAGACCAAAAATCTGACATGACAGGATACTTTTCTAGAAAGTAATGAACAAATAGAGTTCTAATTGCCCCTTCATTTCCAGTAAGTTGATAGGATTTATTTGAGATTTTAATACCTAGGGGTGTAAGATATTTGGTTAAGGAATTAAGCAATCGATAAGTTTGAGATGTGCTAATAAATAATTTTTCAGAAATTTCAGAAATATTCAAATTATCTTGAGTGAATAGTAATTCTAATAAATTAAAGATGGGTGTGTTTTTTAAAATCCATGAATAGATGTAATCAATAGAGTAATTCGGGGGGTATTTAATAATTACCCCATATTGTGTTGATGACTCAATTGAAAAAGGGTGTAAATTTTGATTGATAAATTCAATATCGTACCAAAGAATTCTGGTTGAGCACCCTAGAGTTTTTGAAATAGTCCCCAATGGGATCCAGTCATCTTTTTTTATTAAGAGTTCAAGAAACTCTAGTTGTCGTAACGTATTTTTTGGGAGTAATGTTTTCAATATTAGTACCTCTTTTCCAAAGACCTTTACACATATCATAGGCTATTTCAATGTACGCTACAAGGAAATGGATTCCCAGTTATTACATCGAGAGCGAAAAAAATGACATGTTTTGAGTAGTGAGATGAGGTACATTGGATTAGAAGACAAACTATAAGGAGAATATCATAAATGAAAAAAAATACAACGAAATTAGTCACATTAATGAGCACGAGTATATTAGCAACACAATTATTAATCCCAGTGGTATCAGTAGCAACAGAAGCTGATACTAGTGATACGGTTATTTCATCAGAATTAACCACAGATCCAGGGGCAGATTTGCTTGAGACAGAATTAAATATTGACTCTGAAATTGAGAAATTTGAATTAACTGATGAAATAGAGACCGGCGAAAAAGGGGCCGAATTTTTGGCTAAAGGCTTGAAAAATGGGGAAGAAAAATATTTACAAGAATTAGCAGAGCAATTACAAAAAATAGATTGGACAATTATTCGAACAACCAAGTTTGATATTCCGGAATTTAAGAAAGTAAAGACAAATTCTAACGGGACGGGTGTTACTGATGTATTTAATATAAATGGTTTTATCACAGGAGATATTATATTGGCTTTTGGAGATGGATGGGGTCATAACGGTATACGAACACTGTATAGCCTGCCTAATGACGAACGCCCTGATTTTAATGGAATGTCAGAAGTGGAACAAATATCATATTATATGAAAACTATACCTGCAACATCACTCAAGGATTTCGTGATTGACAACAAAGTTTCAATAGGTAAGTTTAGTGTAAATTTGTATCAAAGCGCGAGCTCTAAAATTGAAGTAGTAAATCCTACATCAGATTATAAACAAAGTTTTGAAAGTAGCTATAAAGTGATGCCGTATCAAATAATGTACGATAGTTTTATGAATATGAAGTATGGTGTGGGTTTTCAAGGCAATAATATCCTACAAAAAACTGCGGGTGTTGGAGAACTGAATGATGATTTTATCATTTACAGTAAAGGAGAAACAACAGATCCTAATTACACAACTCCAAAATTATTACTAAAAGATACAGTGAAAATGAGCGACGGTTCACCAGTTTCATTAGACAATCTTAAAGTAGAATGGGAAATAGAACCTGATTTGAGTCAGGCAACAACTTCAGGATCAGCAGTGTTGAAATTTGACTTAGATGGTGGGACGGTTTATTTGAGAGTTCCTTATGAAGTGAAAGAAGCTGTAGAAGCAGAACCAGTTACTGTGAAATATCAAGATGAAGACGGCAATGAATTAGCCGCTGACGCAACCTTAAATGGTAAAGTGGGACTTCCGTATCAATCAGAAGCCGCAAGCATTAATGGTTGGACATTGAAAGAAACACCAGCTAATGCATCAGGAACATTCACTGAAGAAGCACAAGAAGTGGTGTATGTGTATGAACGTACAGATGCGAAACCAGTTACTGTGAAATATCAAGATGAAGACGGCAATGAATTAGCCGCTGACGCAACCTTAAATGGTAAAGTGGGACTTCCGTATCAATCAGAAGCCGCAAGCATTAATGGTTGGACATTGAAAGAAACACCAGCTAATGCATCAGGAACATTCACTGAAGAAGCACAAGAAGTGGTGTATGTGTATGAACGTACAGATGCGAAACCAGTTACTGTGAAATATCAAGATGAAGACGGCAATGAATTAGCCGCTGACGCAACCTTAAATGGTAAAGTTGGACTTCCGTATCAATCAGAAGCCGCAAGCATTAATGGTTGGACATTGAAAGAAACACCAGCTAATGCATCAGGAACATTTACTGAAGAAGCACAAGAAGTGGTGTATGTGTATGAACGTACAGATGCGAAACCAGTTACTGTGAAATATCAAGATGAAGACGGCAATGAATTAGCCGCTGACGCAACCTTAAATGGTAAAGTTGGACTTCCGTATCAATCAGAAGCCGCAAGCATTAATGGTTGGACATTGAAAGAAACACCAGCTAATGCATCAGGAACATTTACTGAAGAAGCACAAGAAGTGGTGTATGTGTATGAACGTACAGATGCGAAACCAGTTACTGTGAAATATCAAGATGGAGACGGCAATGAATTAGCCGCTGACGCAACCTTAAATGGTAAAGTGGGACTTCCGTATCAATCAGAAGCCGCAAGCATTAATGGTTGGACGTTGAAAGAAACACCAGCTAATGCATCAGGAACATTCACTGAAGAAGCACAAGAAGTGGTGTATGTGTATGAACGTACAGATGCGAAACCAGTTACTGTGAAATATCAAGATGAAGACGGCAATGAACTAGCCGCTGACGCAACCTTAAATGGTAAAGTTGGACTTCCGTATCAATCAGAAGCCGCAAGCATCAATGGGTGGACATTGAAAGAAACACCAGCTAATGCATCAGGAACATTCACTGAAGAAGCACAAGAAGTGGTGTATGTGTATGAAAAAGATCAAAAACCAACGGAACCAACGGAACCAACGGAACCAACGGAACCAACGGAGCCAACGGAGCCAACAGAACCAACAAAGGAACAAGAATCCTTACCACAAACTGGTGAAATTAATAATCTAGTGTACTCATTATTAGGGTTATTATTTATTAGTATAGCTGGTTTGGCAACATTTCGTTTCAAAAAAAATAAAAATTAAGTTATTTAAATAAAAAAAGAGCTTCCGCATTTGCGGAGGCTTTTGTATTTATTTTGTGCTACCAAAATAGTTATGTACATAAGATAATAGCAGCTAGTCCAACTCAGTGGAGTGTGGATTTTAAGTGGTCAAATCAATATCTCGTTTTACTTTTTTAAAATAATTATTTACAGAATTCAGTTAACAATTTCATCAAGAGTGCAATGAAATCTAACTGTTATAACATATTATTTTGATGGTGTAAGTTAGGGTTTTCACTAACTCTTTTCCATTGGGCATACTTTTATCATCAACGATTAGAATAAAAGATACAAAGGAACAGATTACCAATAGTTGCAAAGAGAAAGTAAATACTGGGACGAACTTAGTGGAGCGATGTCTTATAATAAAGTTAACATACAGTTAATAGACATATATTGTAGGAGGAGTTTTTTATAAAGAGCCAAAAGATTCTTATTAGGATTTTTTAGGAGACAAAACTATTTTACCAGTGGTTGATCGTACTGAAGACAGTGAGAATATAAGTCATCGATTCTATTCTGATGTTGGGCAAGGTTACAGAATCAAAATTCAAATTTAAAGGAGAATAAAACAAATGAAACGAAATACAACGAAGTTAATTACATTAATGAGTACCAGTGTTTTAGCTACACAGTTATTAATGCCAGTGGTATCATTAGCTGTTGATTTGGAAACAAAAGCTGAGACAAGTTTTACAGAGCAATTTAAAGAGACGACAAACTCGGAACTAACTAGCTCAGATCCAGGGGGAAGCCAAGATAATCTAAGTGACTCGACTGAGAATTCTTTAAATGTCGCAGTTAAGGATGAAATGTCTTCACAACAAGATAGTAATCTATTGAATGATGAAAATAACAATGTGGTTGAAAACGAAGCAGCTTCACCAGATGAAGTTATTCCATCTAGTAAACCAATCAACTCAATATTTCCGGATAATGAATTAGCAACTTTGATAAAGAAAAAATTAAATAAAGCATCTATTTCCTCACCTGTTAGTCAATCAGAATTAGACTCAATAACGGAACTATTATTGAATGGAATGGATATGGGATGGGATTTTGAGAGTGTTGAAGGACTTCAATATTTAAATAACCTAACAAAACTTGAAATAGCAGGTAAAACAAGTTCAACTGAAGAAGGAAAATTAGATATAAATACACAGATGGATTTGATTTCTAGTTTAAAACAATTAAAAAAATTCTATATTACATTTTCAATGTCAACTGCAATGACACAAGAAACTGCTAATAAGATTGGTCAGTTGGAAAATTTAACTGAGTTATCTATGAATAATCAAATGTTAGTGAATAATTGTGATTTTTTAACTACGATACCTAATTTGAGTTTATTGAATATGGTCTCAAACAATATTGAGGATATAAATCCCATTGGTGAGCTTCATAATTTAGTTGCTTTAAATTTAGGAGATAACAAAAGAATTGAAAACTTAGAGCCATTATCTAATTTGCCTTTTTTAAAAGAGTTGTATTTGTACACAAATAATATAAGTGATGTGACCCCACTTAGTAATATAACTACTTTGGAAAAAATATATTTGTTTAACAATCATATTATCAATATTGAGTCACTTACTAATCTCAAAAATGCAACTACTATAGATGCAAAAAATCAAACATTCACAAATGATCCAATATTATGGCAAAAAAATTTAACAATTATAAACAATACGTTATCACTAAATGATAAGTTACCATTAATTTCAACGATAAGTCATGCAGGGACGTATGAACAACCAAACATAAAATGGTTGTTAGACGATGATATAGAAAAAGTGACATATTCATTTAGCTTGGCACTTCCCTTAGAAGATCAATCTAGTTTATTTTCTGGCCGAATTACTCAACCTTTATTACCAAATGCTCAAGTAGAAGCAGCGTCAGTTACTGTAAAACATGAAGATAAAGATGGTAAAGAATTAGCGAAACCAGTCATTCTTGATGGAAACATTGGCGATGCGTACAAATCAGAGTCAGTTAAAATCGATGGTTATACATTGAAAGGAACACCAGCTAATGCATCAGGAACATTTACAGATAAAGAACAAACAGTTGTATATGTTTATAAAAAAGACCAAGTAGAAGCAGCGTCAGTTACTGTAAAACATGAAGATAAAGATGGTAAAGAATTAGCGAAACCAGTCATTCTTGATGGAAACATTGGCGATGCGTACAAATCAGAGTCAGTTAAAATCGATGGTTATACATTGAAAGGAACACCAGCTAATGCATCAGGAACATTTACAGATAAAGAACAAACAGTTGTATATGTTTATGAAAAAGACCAAGTAGAAGCAGCGTCAGTTACTGTAAAACATGAAGATAAAGATGGTAAAGAATTAGCGAAACCAGTCATTCTTGATGGAAACATTGGCGATGCGTACAAATCAGAGTCAGTTAAAATCGATGGTTATACATTGAAAGAAACACCAGCTAATGCATCAGGAACATTTACAGATAAAGAACAAACAGTTGTATATGTTTATGAAAAAGACCAAGTAGAAGCAGCGTCAGTTACTGTAAAACATGAAGATAAAGATGGTAAAGAATTAGCGAAACCAGTCATTCTTGATGGAAACATTGGCGATGCGTACAAATCAGAGTCAGTTGAAATCGATGGTTATACATTGAAAGAAACACCAGCTAATGCATCAGGAACATTTACAGATAAAGAACAAACAGTTGTATATGTTTATGAAAAAGACCAAGTAGAAGCAGCGTCAGTTACTGTAAAACATGAAGATAAAGATGGTAAAGAATTAGCGAAACCAGTCATTCTTGATGGAAACATTGGCGATGCGTACAAATCAGAGTCAGTTGAAATCGATGGTTATACATTGAAAGAAACACCAGCTAATGCATCAGGAACATTTACAGATAAAGAACAAACAGTTGTATATGTTTATGAAAAAGACCAAGTAGAAGCAGCGTCAGTTACTGTAAAACATGAAGATAAAGATGGTAAAGAATTAGCGAAACCAGTCATTCTTGATGGAAACATTGGCGATGCGTACAAATCAGAGTCAGTTGAAATCGATGGTTATACATTGAAAGAAACACCAGCTAATGCATCAGGAACATTTACAGATAAAGAACAAACAGTTGTATATGTTTATGAAAAAGACCAAGTAGAAGCAGCGTCAGTTACTGTAAAACATGAAGATAAAGATGGTAAAGAATTAGCGAAACCAGTCATTCTTGATGGAAACATTGGCGATGCGTACAAATCAGAGTCGGTTGAAATCGATGGTTATACATTGAAAGAAACACCAGCTAATACATCAGGAACATTTACAGATAAAGAACAAACAGTTGTATATGTTTATGAAAAAGATCAAAAACCAACGGAACCAACGGAACCAACGGAACCAACGGAACCAACGGAACCAACGGAACCAACGGAACCAACGGAACCAACGGAGCCAACGGAGCCAACGGAACCAACGGAACCAACGGAACCAACGGAACCAACGGAGCCAACGGAACCAACGGAGCCAACGGAGCCAACAGAACCAACAAAGGAACAAGAATCCTTACCACAAACTGGTGAAATTAATAATCTAGTGTACTCATTATTAGGATTATTATTAATTAGTATAGCTGGTTTGGTAACATTTCGTTTCAAAAAAAATAAAAAATAAGTTATTTAAATAAAAAAAAGAGCTTCCGCATTTGCGGAGGCTCTTTTAAATTAGTTATCTTGTGTTAATACCATTGGCATAATCATTGGATGACGCTCAGTCTTCTCAACTAGGAATGGTTGTAGTGTTTTAGTGATAACATCTTCTAACATTTTTTCGTTACATTCAGGGTTTTTCAAAGCTTTCATCATTTCACGAGACACAATACGTTGTGCTTGGTTGATTAAGCTACCTGATTCACGCATGTAGATGAAACCACGTGATAGAATGTCTGGACCAGCAAGGATTTGTTGTTTTTTGTAGTCGACAGTTGCAACTGCTAAAACAATTCCTTCTTCTGATAGGTTACGACGTTCGCTAAGAACAGCGTTACCAATATCGCCAATACCATTACCATCAACATAGACATCACCAGCTTCAAAATGCCCAGCAATACGAGCACTATCAGCTGTTAAAGCCAACATGTCACCGTTTTGTAAGATAAAGCAGTTATCCGCTTCAACACCGGTATCTTGAGCTAATTGAGTATGAACTTTAAGCATACGGTATTCACCGTGAACTGGCATAAAGTACTTAGGTTTCATTAAGCTAAGCATTAATTTTTGTTCTTGTTGGCCACCATGACCAGAAGTGTGAATGTTATTCACTTTACCATGAATAACTTCAGCACCAGCTTCTGCAAGACGGTTGATAACACGGTTTACGCTTGTTGTGTTACCAGGAATCGGCGAACTTGAGAAGATGACTGAGTCACCAGGTTGAATTGAAATTTGACGGTGAGTACCGTTAGCAATACGACTTAACGCAGCCATTGGTTCACCTTGAGAACCTGTACATAAGATTAACATCTCATTTGCAGGGACATTATTAATTTCACGACCATCAACAAATGTTCCTTCAGGAGCAGTGATGTAGCCTAATTTTTGACCATTCACAATGGCATTTTCCATACTACGACCAAAGACAGCAACTTTACGGCCTGTTTTCACAGCCGCTTGTACTGTTTGTTGTAGACGGAAGATATTTGAAGCGAAGGTTGCAAAGATAATACGACCTTCAATTTTTTGGAAGATGCGATCGATTGACTCGCCAACCATTTTTTCTGATTTAGTAAAATCAGGTACTTCAGCATTAGTACTATCTGATAGCATACATAGTACACCTTCAGAACCGATTTTTGCCATGCGTTGTAAGTTTGGTGGTTCACCAACTGGCGTTAAGTCAAATTTAAAGTCACCAGTACAAACAATATTACCTGAAGGGGTCTTAACGACTAAACCTAAAGCGTCTGGAATACTGTGTGTTGTACGGAAGAAGCTAACAGATGTTTTACGGAATTTAATGACAGTGTCTTCATTAATTTCATGTAAGACAGCATCTCTTAGTAAACCGTGTTCTTCTAATTTGTTTTTGATTAAAGCCAAGGCTAGTGGTCCAGCATAAATTGGAATGTTAGCTTGCTTTAATAAGAATGGAATACCACCGATGTGGTCTTCGTGTCCATGGGTGATAACTAACCCTTTAACTTTAGGCAAGTTTTCAATGATGTAGCTGTAATCAGGGATAACATAATCAATTCCTAAAAGATCATCTTCAGGGAATTTAATCCCAGCATCAACGATGATAATTTCATCTTGGAACTGAACCCCATATGTATTTTTCCCGATTTCACCTAATCCACCAATCCCAAAAACACCAGTTTCGTTGTTTTTAATAGTGGGTTTCATTTTATTTGAACTCCGTTAAAGAAAACTCAGCATTTTCTTTTTCGTAATCTAAGTGATTACCTTCTAGTAGTTGAACCAACTCAATGTGGTATGGGGTATTGTCTTCAACTGTCATACGTGCCGCAACTTCTGAATCAGCTTCTAAGTAAAGTGATTTAGTTTGCTCTCTTTTTGGGTTACGTGTTTTTGTTTCTTGATAAAAAACTTTATAAATCATAAATCTGTCTCCTTCGTCCCCGTAGGGTAGTTTTATTCAAAGATAGAAAAAATCTATCAGCGTTGTTAATAACGGATTACAACAAATTGCACATACTAAAATGAGGTGGTTAGCACCTGTTCTAAACTTATTAAGCAAATTAAACTGAGGTTAAACTTGCTTGGAATAGAGCGGCTATTCCTCTGATTAAACATCATAGACTTTAAGTTATCTGTTTAATAAAATACGTGAACGTTATAATTAAATTAATTCTATCATAATATTAGTAATAAGTATAGAAGACTGTTCTATTTCAGTGATAATAATGCCGTGATTTTTTACAAGCAGAAAAAAGAGCAATTGCACAGAACTTGCTCATAAAACTGTCATTTAGGTTGCATTGATATTCCGCTTTATAGTATCTTTAGATAAAATACAACTGGGTGTTTTAAGTTTTGTAAGGAGGAATAAAGAGATGACTAAAAATAACAAAGAACTTTTATCAAATATCATTAAAATTACGATTGGGGCATTTATTTTCTCTGCTTCCGTTCAAGTTATGGCTATTCCTAACAACTTAGGTGAGGGTGGGGTAACGGGGATTACCATGATTTTGAAGTATTTATATGATATTCCTACTGCTTATACAAATATGTTCTTTAATGCGATTTTACTGGTAATTGGCTATAAGTTTTTAGATAAAAAAACCATCTTTTATACACTGTATGCCATCGCTATTATTTCTGTTTTCTTACATCTCTTAGAACCATATCCATTCCAAACTAGTGAAGTAATCATTGGTGCGATTGGTGCCGGTGTCTTAATGGGGATCGGTATTGGCTTGATTATGCGTGGTAATGGAACAACAGCAGGCAGTGGGATTTTAGCGAAGTTAGCGAATAAATACTTAGGTTGGAACACCAGCTACGCTATGTTATTTTTTGATTTGATTGTTGTCATTCCATCAGCTTTTGTCATTGGAATTGAAAGCATGATGTTCACCTTTGTTTCATTAGCTGTTTCTACAAAACTCTTAGACTTCATTCTTGAAGGGTCTAATCCTAAAAAATCGATCACGATTATTTCAGAAAAACATGAAGCGGTTGCCAAAGAAATTAGCGATCAACTTGGACGTGGTTTAACCGTAGTTGATGGGGTTGGTTACTATCAAAAAAATCCTAAGACGATTTTGTATGTGGTAATTAGTCGTCAGCAATTATTACCGATTCAAAAAATTATTAATGAGATTGATCCTTTAGCATTTGTCATTATTAATGATGTTCAAAGTGTGATTGGCGAAGGTTTTACTCGCGAGTTTTTTGATGAGGAAGAAGAATTAAATCCAAATGAAATGTAAATAAAAAAGAGTGAACGGTTAAGTTCACTCTTTTTATTTTGCATATTTTTTATCTAAGATAATATCGACTAAGCGTTTTGCTAAGTGGGGATTACGAGCTAGGATTGGACCGTGTAAGTAACTACAGAAAGTGTTTTTATAAATAGCGCCTTCACCGTTGTCTTTTCCGTTATTACCATAACCAGTCGTGACAGTTCCAAGTGGCTTTTCACCTTCGCCTAAGTAAGTCACACCATTGTGGTTTTCGAATCCCACATAAGTTTCATTGAAGGCTTCGTTGTGAATTTCAACATCACCAATGAAACGATTATCTTCTTGGCTTTCAGTGTAGTGGTCTAAAGCGCTGATACCAGGTATTTTATCGCCATTGGCACCAATGTAGTAGTGACCAAGCATTTGATAACCACCGCAAATTGCTAAGATGACACCCTCATCTTCAATGTATTGTGTTAAGGCTTCTTTTTTAGTTTGTAAGTCTTTCGATACGATTGTTTGCTCGTAGTCTTGACCACCACCAAAAAAGATAAAATCAAACTCATCAGGATTAAACTCTTCATAGATGCTGACGATTTTAGATTCAAAAGCCACACCTTGTTGTTTGGCAACGTGAGCCATCATTAACATATTACCGTTGTCGCCATAGGTATTAAGTAGGTTGCCGTAAAGGTGGCAAGCTCGAATTACTTTTTCTGCCATCTTACATTCCTCCTTTAATATAGCCTTGGTTAGCTAATTCTTTACGTAATTGGAGAACAGCTGTATAAGTTGCTAAGATAAAGACATCATCAGTTGGCGCAGACTTAATTTCTTCAATCACCTCTTGGAAAGAAGCGGCTTCTGTCATAATACTATCTTCAATGCCAGCTACGGTTAAACGTAAGCTCATATCTTTGCGACGATCGCCACCTGTAATGACTTTAGGAATGGCCATGTCAGCAAATGCTTCGTGATTCCCATCCCAAATCCAACTAATATCAATCCCGTCAGCATAGTTAGCGTTTAATAAGCTAACTAATGAGAAAGGACGTGGTGCTAAGTCGATCATGTCGATGACTTGGTTTAATCCCACAGGGTTTTTAACTAAGACTAGGGTACAACGTTTGCCGTCAACTTCAATAACTTCTTGACGACCAAATACTTTTTCGTCATAAGCTAAGCCTTTACGGATTTTATCTGCAGAGACACCATAGTGTTCGCCAATTGCAGCCGCAGATAAAGCGTTATAGACGTTATACAAACCGCCGACTTCGATGTTGTAATCTTCCCCATCAATTGTGAATGCAGCTGAGGTATTAGTCATATCGCCTAAGGCAGTTAATTGATAATCTAATTCTGGACGTTTGAAGTCACAGTTAGCACAGTAGTATTTACCTAAGTTACTATAAGTAATCATTTTGTAGTGTAAAATGTGCTGGCAGTTAGGACAAAGCACCCCATCTGTATTGTAGTGAGCCATCATTTCACTGTCTTCTTGATGGTTAAAGCCATAATACTCACGAGGATTGACCGTTTCAACGGAATTGAAAATTGGTAAATCGCCATTGGCTAAAATTGTTGCTTCAGGTGCTTTGGCTGCGCCATCAACAATTAATTTATAGGTGGTATAGATTTCTCCGTAACGATCCATCTGGTCACGGAAGATATTTGTGAATAAGAATAGTTTAGGTTTGATGTATTCTGTTACCTTACTTAAGCTTGCTTCATCGATTTCTAAAACCGCAAATTTTTTACTGTTTTTATTTCCTTTAGCGCTTAAGAAAGTCGAAACAATTCCTTGAGCCATATTGGCACCAGTCGGGTTTGTTAAAACGTGGTCAAATTCTTGCTTCAAGACATTAACTGTTAAGGCAGTCGTTAGAGTCTTTCCGTTTGTACCAGTCACTACAATCACTTCATAGTCTTTGGCTAAAGTGTCTAAAATATGTGGATCAATCTTTAAGGCTAATTTACCTGGTAGACTGCTACCACCTTTAGTAAAGTTTGTTAAAAACCATTGGCTAGATTTACCAACTGTTTTGGCTAATTGACTACGTAAAGTCATGTTATATTCCTCCTATGCTGCTCTTGGAAAGAGCTAGGTGCAATTTTTATCTTGTTAATCATACCATAATTTATTTTTATTTTTAAGTCAGACTATTAACTTAAGAAAAACCTATCCTTTCTAGAAGGATAGGTTTTTCGTTTTAACCGATAATAATTTTTTCTGTTGGGTAAATGTAGCCTTTATCTTTCATTTCTTTCGGAACAAATAGCATAAGGGTGTAAAGCATGCCGATACGTCCGATAAACATTAGGGCGCAAATAATCATTTTGCCGACGACACTAAGGTCGTCAGTAATTCCCATAGATAAACCAGTCGTACCGAATGCCGATGTCACTTCAACAATTAATGAAATCAACGATTCATTTTCTGTTGCTGAAAGAATCAGAACAGAGACAAAGCACATTAATAAAGAGAGATTAAATACGACCACGGATTTTTTAATATCTTCTTCCGAGATACGGCGACCAAAGATACTAATTTTTTCTTCACTTTTAATGAATGACACCATGTATAGGAAGACAATCGCAACAGTTGTTGTTCTCACTCCACCGCCGACTGAACTTGGGCTACAGCCGATAAACATTAAAGTTGAGAATAATAGTAAAGTTGGGGTTTGGAATTCACCTAACTGATTGAGTTGTAAACCGGCATTACGAGTTGTCATGGAATAAAACATTGAGTGAATCCACGTTTGCATGCCGTCCATTCCAGCAAAAAGGTGTTTGCGTTCTAGTAAATAAATAAAAATGGTTCCTAATACAAATAGGATTAAGAAAGAGCTAATAGCTAACTTACTAAATAAAGAAAAACGGAAAGGATAACCTCGACGTTTCTTCTTGAAGAATAACCATTCTTTGATTTCCATAATGACCGGGAAACCAATCCCTCCGATAATGATCAATAAGATAATACAAATTAAGAAGAAATAATCATTCGCGTAAGGAATCAATGAGGTACCAGTTACGTCGAACCCAGAATTGGTCACCGCTGAGATTGATTGGTAGAAACCATAATAAATGGACTCAATAATAGTTGGATGGTGTTCTGTTACATAAAAATGAATTGAGAAGATAACTCCGAAAACAAATTGTAGGAGTAATAAAATACCAAGGGTTGTGCGAATCAGTCTAACGATTCCGCTTAATTTTGGTTGGTTCATATCAGCCATAATTAATTGACGTTGTTTAAGAGAAATTTTCTTTCTCGATAAAATTAGGAAGAAGGTTGACACCATCATAATTCCTAACCCACCAACTTGGAATAAAATTTCTAACAAGATGACACCGCGGTGGTTAAAGACCTCACTAATATTAAAGGTGGTTAATCCGGTGACGCTAACAGTACTAACAGCCATGAAAATATCGTCTAGTAAAGAAGTCTCTGCACCAGGGACGCGAAAATATGGCAACTTTAACAGGACGAAAGCGATGCTTGTTAAAATTAAATAGTAGATAACGATTAACTGAATACTGGAAACATGTGATGAAATAAAACGAGAAAAATCACGTTTATAACCATAGAAAAAACGATGTTTAGCCACCGAAAACCCTCCTTTCTGAATAAAATGCTGTATTTAGTATAGCATTTCTAAAAATAACTGCAATTTTAAATTTAAAGTATCTCATTTGAGACTGGAAGACGGGTGTTTTGATACATTACGATAGTGTTAAGTTTAGGTGTCTTTCTAACAATCTAAAAAGGAATATGATAAACTAGCAATATAATGAGTAGAACTAATGTGCTCGACGAAATTAAAAATAGGATCGTGATAAAAATGGCGAAAGAAATTAAATGTCCAAACTGTGGACGTGTGGTGACAACAACAGATGGCGTTTGTCCGAACTGTGATAGTTTTTCTGCAGATAATAAAAAAATTAGAAAACCTGCTAGTAAAGTAGCGGGGGCTACAGCTGGTGTTGTAGCTGGATCAAAAGCAGCAGAAGTTGAGGCTAAAGCAGCGGCTGCCAAAGCGGCTAAGGAAGCGAAAGCTGAAGTTGAAAAAGCAACAAAAGAATCAGCTGAAACTGTGGAAGAAACAATTCAAGAAAAAGCTGATGACAAGTTAGAAAAATTTGCTCCTGCTGCAGCGGCAGTTGCAGCTGCAAAGTCAGCAAAAGCGGAAGCGTCAGAAGAAGTAGCTGTTGACGTTGAACAAAAAGAAGAAGTAAAAGAAAAAACAAAAGAAGAAACAAAAGAAGAAGTTCAGAAAGTTGAAGAAGCTCAAGTTTCAATCGAAGAAGCTTCTGACACAGATAATACTGACAGTAAAAAAGGTTCAAAAGGTAAAAAAGTTGCGACTGGTTTAGCTGCTTTATTATTACTTGGTGGTGGCGGATATGGCTATTCTAAATACCAAGAAACAACAGGAGGTCAGTCTAAAACTGAAATGACTCAACACGCTGATTTAGCTGAGACTCATTTAAATGAGTTATATTTAAACGAATCTAAAGTATTCTTAAGTGAAGATTTTAATGCTGAAAAGTTAGAAAAAGTTGTAGATGAAGTGGCTGAGTTAAAAAATAAAGACTTAAAAGCTGATTTAGAGGAACAGCTAACGGCTGTCCAAGCAAAAGCTGAGAAGCAATTTGAAGTAAACAATTTATTTAAAGAAGGCATTATTAAAGGTGATAAGTTAAGCGAAAAACCAGTGTTCAAAACATCTCTTAACAAAGTGCCAGTAACAATTGAAGACCCTAAAGATGATTTTGAAACGTTAGTCAACCAAGGGTTAACCGTAGCTAAGAAACAGCTAACTGAAATTAATGAAGCGAAAGATGCTTTAGCTAACTTGTTAGATAAAGATAGCAAGCCTAAAAAAGATGTCACACGTAAACAATACGATGAGGCTAAAAAATTAGTTGATCAATTAACGGATAAAGATTTAAAAGCTAAATTTGAAAAAGATTTAGCAACTGTTGATAAAGTGCTTTCAGAAACAGAAAAAGCAGCGAAAGAAAAAGCCGCTAGTGAACAAACGCAAACTCAACAACAAGGACAACAATCGGCAAATGGTGGTAATGCTGGAACAGCAGGTTCAGGTGGCTTAGACCACGGTGCCAACAGTGATGGTGGCGGTATGGTTAAGGATGGCGTTGTGATTCATGGCCGTACACCAGGATCAACGCTTGATGGAGATTGGTCTTGGGCACCAGGGGTTCAAGAAAACTTCATCAACACAGTTATCTCTCGTGGGTATGTAACACCAGGTGGTTATACATTAGTAGCTAAAGAAATTTTAAATGGTGAAGCTTACTACGAATTATATGCAACAAGACGTGACACAGCAATTACGCAAAGTTTTAGTGATAGCCAATTACCGATTTATATCGTAACGGTTAATGCTAAAACAGGGTCATTCCGTGGTGGCGCGCCAAACTACTCGGATGCAAACAAATATAAATAAAAAATACTCCTCTAAAGCTTGTAAAAGTTTTAGGGGATTTCTTATTTCAAAGGATGATTTTTTCCTCAAAGTAAAGTATACTAACATAGGAAGAAAATGAAAGATGGGTGAAAAAATGGCACAGTTATTTTTCAAATATGGCGCGATGAATAGTGGTAAAACCATTGAAATTTTAAAAGTTGCTCATAATTATGAAGAACAAAATAAACCAGTGGTCTTAATGACTAGTGGACTTGATGATCGTGATGGCGTAGGGACTGTTTCTAGTCGGATTGGCTTATCTCGTGAAGCAACACCAATCTTTAGTGAGACTAACGTGTTTGATTTTATTCATAGCCTTGATTTCAAACCTTATTGTATTTTGATTGATGAAGCTCAATTTTTAGAAAAACATCATGTTGAGCAATTTGCTCAAGTGGTGGATGAATTGGGAGTGCCAGTAATGGCCTTTGGTCTAAAAAATGATTTCCGTAATGAATTATTTGAAGGGTCAAAATACTTATTATTATATGCAGATAAATTAGAAGAATTAAAAACAATTTGTTGGTTCTGTCATAAAAAAGCGTCGATGAACTTGCGGATGCTTGATGGCAAGCCAGTCTATGATGGCGAGCAAATTCAAATCGGGGGAAACGAAGCTTATTATCCCGTTTGTCGTAAACACTATTTAAAGCCAGAAATTAATTAAGGACTTACTTAAAGGAGAACATATCTATGTATGATCAATTACAATCAATAGAAGATCGTTATGAAGAGTTAGGGGAATTACTAAGTGACCCGGCTGTTATTTCGGATAACAAGAAATTCATGGAATTATCAAAAGAAGAAGCTAACACTCGTGAAACAGTAGAAGTTTATCGTCGTTATAAAGAAGTGGTTTCAGGTATTTCGGAAACTGAAGAAATGTTAGGCGAAAAATTAGATGCTGAAATGCAAGAAATGGCAAAAGAAGAATTATCTGATTTAAAAGCTGAAAAAGAAGAGTTAGAAGAACGTATTAAAGTTCTGTTGATTCCTAAAGATCCAAACGATGATAAAAACATCATCATGGAAATTCGTGGTGCTGCAGGCGGAGATGAAGCAGCATTATTTGCTGGTGATTTATTCGAAATGTACCAAAGCTATGCCTCATCACAAGGTTGGAAGTTTGAAGTGATGGAAGCGAATATCACTGGTATTGGTGGTTATAAAGAAGTTATCGTGATGATTACAGGAGAAAATGTTTTCTCTAAATTGAAATATGAAAGTGGTGCACACCGTGTTCAACGTGTTCCATCAACGGAATCACAAGGTCGTGTTCACACATCAACTGCGACGGTTGTTGTTTTACCTGAAGCAGAAGAAGTGGAATTAGACTTAGATGAAAAAGATATCCGTGTTGATATTTACCATGCCAGTGGTGCCGGTGGACAGCACGTCAACAAGACAGCCTCTGCTGTTCGTTTGACTCACTTACCAACAGGTATTGTTGTAGCGATGCAAGATCAGCGTTCACAATTACAAAATAGAGAAAAAGCTATGAAGATTTTACGTGCACGTGTCTTTGACCAATTAGAACAAGAAGCGCGTAGCGAGTATGATTCAAGTCGTAAATCGGCTGTGGGTACGGGTGACCGTTCAGAACGTATTAGAACGTATAACTTCCCGCAAAACCGTGTAACCGATCACCGTATTGGTTTAACGGTTCAAAAATTAGATCGTATTTTAGCTGGGGAACTGGACGAAATCGTAGATGCTTTAATCATTTATGATCAAACAGCTAAATTAGAAGAGATGCAAAATGCAAGATAATCTTTATGTCGAAGTCCTTAAACGGGCTTCTTCTTTTTTAGAAGAGCAAGGTCTTGAAGGTTACTTAGCAGAATACCTTTTATGCGAACGCCAAGGTTGGAATAAAACGGACTTAGTGACTCGCTTAAGAACGGAAATGCCAGAGAATATTTCAGCTCAATTTGAACTAGATTTAGCAAAAGTTCTGGAAGGACAGCCAGCCCAATATGTGATTGGGTCTTGTGAATTTTATGGTCGTCGCTTTAAGGTAAATAGCAACACGCTGATTCCACGTCCAGAAACAGAAGAATTAGTTCAAGGGTGTTTAGCTGGAAATGATAAGGAAAAGAATTTAAAAGTCTTAGATATTGGAACAGGGACAGGTGCCATTGCTATTTCCTTAAAGCAAGAAGCTCCTGACTGGGATGTGACAGCTGTTGATTTATCGCCAGATGCCCTTGCAGTTGCTAGCTTGAATGCAGAAGAGCTTCAAGCTGATGTTAGATTTTTAGAAAGTGATTTAACACAGGCGGTCAAAGGAGAAGTCTTTGATATCGTTATCTCCAATCCACCTTATATTTCAGCTGACGAATGGGATTTAATGGATGAAAGTGTTCGTGAATATGAACCAAAAATGGCCTTGTTTGCAGAAAATAAAGGTTTAGCATTATATGAACAACTAGCTCAAGAACTTAAAACAATCAGCCATGAACAAACGACTGTTTATTTAGAAATTGGGTTTAATCAAGGTCGAGCTGTCCAAGAGATTTTTCAAAATGCCCTACCGAATCGTTTAGTAGAAATAAAACAAGATGTGTTTGGTCAGGATCGGATGGTTTTTATTCAATAAAGGAGGGGTGAACAATGGAAACGAAACGCTATACGAAAGAGACAGTCAGCCAAGCTGCTAAAAGAATACAAGCAGGGGAATTAATTGCCTTCCCGACTGAAACTGTTTATGGATTAGGAGCTGATGCAACCAATGCCGAAGCAGTGAGTCATGTTTATCAAGCCAAAGGTAGACCTAGTGATAATCCATTAATTGTTCATCTCTCAACTAAAGAACAATTAAATCAATTTGTTGCTGAAGTACCGGAGCGTGCGATTAAATTGATCGAAACGTTTTGGCCGGGACCACTAACGATGATATTTGAAATTATTCCTGGTAGTTTACCTTCAGTCGTAACTGGTGGCTTAAAAACGGCTGCTTTTAGAATGCCGGACCATGAATTGGCTTTAGCTCTAATCACAGAAGCAGGGGTTCCTTTAGTTGGCCCAAGTGCTAATACATCAGGGAAACCTAGTCCTACGACAGCGGATCATGTACTGCATGATCTTGCTGGGAAAGTGACTGGTGTTTTAGATGGCGGGGCAACGACGGTCGGATTAGAGTCAACTGTCCTTGATCTATCTGTTCCAGAACCAGTGATTTTACGGCCGGGTCAGATTGTGGCTGCTGAGATTGAAGCCGTTATTGGGAAACTTGGGCAAGCCAACGCTTTGCCAACTGATCAACAACCTAAAGCGCCAGGTATGAAGTACCAACATTATTCGCCAAATGCAAGAGTTTTGATGATGCCAGTAGGTGAACGGGATTGGTCAGAAGCTATCTTAAAATTGCAAACTGAAGGTGTGCGTGTGGCAATCTTAGCTTCAGAAGAAATCATTTCAATGAATCAGCTTGCGAGCGTTGGAAGTTTCGCTTTGTCAGAAGGAGATAATATTGCTGATGCTAGTCGCTTATTATTTGCTGGACTTCGTCAGTTGGATGAATCTTCTAATGAGATAGATACAATACTAGTTCAAACTTACCCAGAAGAAGGGTTAGGCTTGGCTTATATGAACCGTTTAAAAAAAGCGGCAGACAATCAATATATTTAAATAAAAAGCCTTCACTGGCTTTTTTTTGTTATTTAAAAGTTGATTTCATGAGCAATAAAATGTCTTTTCTAAAATAAAGCATGCTACAATTATAAAAAAGCGAAGGAGTGTGGTTTAGATGATGAATAAAGATTATCAAGCGTTTGATCCGGAATTTTGGAATGCGGTAGAGCAAGAAAATGAAAGACAAAATGGTAATATTGAATTAATTGCCTCTGAAAACTTTGTATCACCTGGAGTGATGGCTGCTCAAGGGAGTATTTTAACAAATAAATATGCCGAAGGTTATCCTGGCCGTCGTTACTATGGTGGCTGTGAGTATGTTGATATTGCTGAAAACTTAGCAATTGACCGAGTAAAGAAAATTTTTGGTGCAGAGTTTGCTAATGTTCAACCACACTCTGGTTCACAAGCGAACACAGCTGCTTATATGGCTTTGATTCAACCTGGTGATGTTGTTTTAGGAATGGATCTTGCTCATGGTGGTCACTTAACTCATGGTTCGCCCGTTAACTTTAGTGGGAAAACTTACGAATTCCATGGTTATGGTGTTGACCCAGAAACTGAAACAATTGACTATGATGTTGTCCGTGAACGTGCCAGAGAAGTTAAACCTAAATTAATCGTGGCAGGCGCCAGTGCCTATGCTCGAGAAATTGATTTTTCTAAATTTAAAGAAATTGCAGATGAAGTTGGTGCTAAGTTAATGGTTGATATGGCACACATCGCTGGTTTAGTCGCAGCGGGCGTTCACCAAAGCCCAATGCCGTATGCTGACGTGGTAACGTCAACAACCCATAAAACACTTCGTGGTCCACGTGGGGGTATTATTTTAACAAATGATGCCGATCTTGCGAAAAAGATTGACAGTGCCATCTTCCCTGGTATCCAAGGAGGACCATTGATGCACGTGATTGGTGCAAAAGCAGTGGCCTTTAAAGAAGCCTTGGAACCAGAATTTGTTGATTATCAAAAACAAGTCGTAGCAAATGCTAAAGCGATGGCAGATGTCTTTATGACGTCTGAAAAAGCGCGTGTCATTAGTCATGGTACAGATAACCACTTAGTTCTAATTGATGTGACGGGTTATGGTTTGAATGGTAAAGAAGCGGAAGCTTTATTAGATACCGTTCACATGACAGTTAATAAAAATTCAATTCCCTTTGAAGTTCTAAGTCCCTTTAAAACAAGTGGGATTCGCATTGGTAGCCCAGCTATTACCACTCGTGGCATGAAAGAAGCCGAAGCAAAACGTATTGCTGAATTAATTGATGAAGTCTTAACACATCATGATGATGACAGTCGTTTAGCAACTGTTGCCAATGAAGTTCAAGAAATCACTGGGAATTTCCCACTATATAATTAAAAAAATTAGAGTAATTGCTAGTCAATTGCTCTTTTTTGTTCTACAATGGTAAATAGTAAAAAATAACACCGCTTCAGTTTTCGGATTGAAGTAACAAAGAAAGGGAGTTAGCGCTATGGGAAATTTTCAAGTTATTGATCATCCACTAATTCAACACAAATTAACAATTATTCGTGATAAGAATTGTGGTACTAAGGTCTTTCGTGAGGTTGTTAATGAAATATCAATGCTGATGGCATTTGAGGTTTCACGTGACATGCCCCTAGAAGATGTTGAGATTGAAACGCCAGTCGGTAAATCAATTCAAAAAACACTTTCAGGTAAAAAAGTAGCTATAATTCCAATTCTTCGTGCTGGTATCGGCATGGTAGACGGAATGTTGGATTTAATTCCAGCAGCCAAGGTAGGACATATTGGGATGTATCGTGATCATGATACATGGGAACCAGTAGAATATTTTGTTAAATTACCATCTGATATTGAAACACGTCAGTTATTTGTTGTTGATCCAATGTTAGCCACAGGAGGCTCTGCTATTTTAGCAGTCGACGCTCTGAAAAAACGTGGTGGAACAAACATTAAATTTGTTTGTTTAGTAGCAGCTCCAGAAGGAGTTAAAGCTTTACACGATGCCCATCCAGATGTCGATATCATTACGGCAGGTTTAGATGAAAAACTAAACGAAGATGGCTACATCGTTCCAGGTCTAGGAGATGCTGGGGACCGTTTATTCGGTACAAAATAATCAAACAAAAAAGACTGCCATTGGCAGTCTTTTTTTGCTTAATAAGCAAAACTTGTCATTAGATTACCGAAGCCAGCGCCATCATATCCAGGGGATACACGCACGCGTTTTAAGGCAAATAGTCCATCGCTAGCACTAGCATAGCCAGGTTCAGTTGTGACAGCCATTTTATAACCAGCTTTTTCAGATAGTTCAATCGTAGTATCATCGTAACGTCCTACAGGATAGCAGAGTGTGTTGGTATCTTGTTTTAAGTTTTTATCTAAAAAATTTTTAGATGAGTTCATTTCTTCCGTTTGTTCTGCCGGAGTCATTTGATTTAATTCTAAGTGATTGTATGTGTGACTCTGGATACTAACTAGGCCAGAGTCACTCATTTCTTTAGCCTGTTCAAGAGTGAAACCATTATCACTCTTTTGTTTTTTGATAATAGAATTAATCGTTGCTTTCATCTTTAAATCTTTTAAGATGGGGAAGCCTTCCTCATAGTTATCAAGGTAGCCATCATCAAAGGTAACCCAGACAATGTTTTCGGCAGGTTTTTTATTAGTTGTTAACACTAAATAGGCTTCTTCTGGTGTCAGCGTATAATAGTCATTCTCTTTCAACCACGCCATGTGTTGGCGAAATTCAGCTGGTGGGACTCTTAAGCTGTTACCTTCAGATAAGCTATGATACATCAAGATAGGGAAGTTGATTTCTGCCTCAGAAGAGAGCCAGTTTTTGGTATTTGGTTCAGTTTTAGCTGGTTTAGAATCAGGTTCTTTCGTTGTTTCGGTTAGTTGAAGCGAGCTAGTTTCTTCAGTTTGTTGAGTCGTGGGGGCTGTTTTATTAGATAATTGTGATTGACGGTAAAAGATAAATCCTAGTTGTGCAAGGATGATGGCAACTAACAGGCTAATAATCCATTTTCTCATAAGGCAGAACTCCTTTAATAATAGTGAGTTTAGAATACCATATATATAGTGGTAAAGTTAAGACTTTCTTTACAGTTACGGAAGGTACTTAGTTGTGTATCAGTTCAAAAAAAGATACAATTAACTGTAATAAATCACGTGAAGAGGATAATTTTAAATGAAAAGATTTTTAAAAGATATCAGTATTATTTTAGGAGTGTTGCTCCTATTTGCTGTAGGGCTAATTGCGTTTACACCATACCCTGCAACCAACTTAATAAATAGTCTGTTTGCTAAGGGTGGGCCAGCTAAAGAGCCGGCTGATTTTCAAAAGCGAATGGATAAAATTCAAAATTACAATGATTTAACGTATCAATCAGAGCAACCACAAAATAAATATGATTTAGTTCGGCCTGATACAGAAGAAAAAGTTCCAGTCATCATTTGGGTGCATGGGGGCGCTTTTGTTGGAGGACAAAAAGAAGATAATCGGATTTATACACAGATGTTAGCCTCTGAAGGTTATGCTGTAGCCAATATGAATTATGCTTTAGCGCCAGGAACGAAATATCCTAGCCCGCTGATTCAATTAGGTGAGTTGTATAAAGAGTTGGAAAAACAAGCAGCTACCTATAACTTAGACTTATCGAAAGTATTCTTTGCCGGTGATTCGGCAGGTGGTCAAATAAGCATGCAGTTTTTAGCTATTCAACTAGATTCTGATTACAGTAAAAAGGTGGGACTACCAAGTGTGGTTCCAGTAGATACCATCAAAGGTGGGCTGTTATTCTGTACGCCATTTTCTTTAAAAGATTTAAGTGATTTAGGTGACTCTAAGGTCATCGATTATTTTGTTAAAAATATTGGCTGGGCCTATACGGGCGACCGTTACTGGCTAAATTCTAACAAAGTCAAAGAAGCAGATCTTATATCAGTCGTTGCTAAAAAAATGCCACCGTTATTCATTACTGACGGAAATGAATTTTCATTTCCGGTGCAAGGCCAAAGTTTTGCAAAGAAAATGCGAGAACAAGGAACAGATGTGACGACGGTCTTTTATCCGGAGTCAAAAGAATCGCTAATGCATGAATATCAGTTCGACATGACGTTGAAAGCGTCTCAAGAAACCTTTGAAGAGGTAAAAGAATTTATCGGTAAACATAAATAGTATAAAAGAATTTTAAGATAAGCAGTTTGTACGCACGGTACAGTAAATTCGTAGTATGATAGTAAAAGAAATTAACTAAAGGAGAAAGATATGGGTAATTTTAGAAAAGACTATGATTTAGATAATCGAATTGATTATGGGATTATTTTGCCAGTCTTTGTTTTAATTTTAATGGGCTTAGGAGCCTTGTACGTTGCGCTGTCTCACAATCCTTTAGTCGGTGATGTGACAAATGCAATGATTAAGCAAGTTTTATGGGTTTTAATTGGAGCCGTTGCGGTGGTAGTTATGATGCAGTTTAGTTCACGCTTATTGTGGCGTCTAACGCCATTCTTTTATGGCTTAGGATTGCTACTGATGACCTTGTTAATTTGGTTCCATGATGAAAATTTAGCAGCTGTTACCGGGTCGAGAAACTGGTTTAACTTTGGTGGCTTAATGTTTCAGCCGTCTGAGTTGATGAAGATTGCTTATATTTTAATGTTAGCTTTTGTTGTCACTCGTCATAATTTGGTGAATGAGCATGAATTTAAAAATGATATGAATCTAATCGGGAAAATGCTTTTGGTCACATTGCCAGTGGTCTTGTTGCTGAAATTTCAACAAGATTTAGGGACAATGTTAGTCTATGTGGCTATTTTAGGTGGGGTATTCCTGATGTCAGGTATTTCTTGGCGAATTATTATTCCTTGTATTACAGTATTTGTCGTTTTAGCTGCAGGCACTATTTTTTTAATCACCACAGATGCAGGGCGTGATTTCTTATCAACTGTAGGGGTAAAAGACTATCAATTATCAAGGATTGATTCATGGCAAGATCCTTTCCATGATCCAACTGGGAAATCATTGCAACAAGCACAAGCTATTACTGCCATTGGTTCGGGTGGTGTGACGGGGAAAGGCTTTAATGTCTCGGATGTTCATGTGCCAGTTAGGGAGTCTGATATGATTTTTACCGTCATTGGTGAGAATTTTGGTTTCATAGGCGGCGCCTTGATGATTATGATGTATTTTATTTTGATCTATCGTATGATTCGAGTTTGTTTTGATACTAACAATGAATTCTATGCCTACATTGCAACAGGTATTATTATGATGATTTTATTCCATGTGTTTGAAAACATTGGAGCGAATATTGGTTTGTTACCATTAACGGGTATTCCGTTACCATTTGTCAGCCAAGGTGGGTCATCGCTATTGGGAAATATGATTGGGGTAGGAATTATCTTGTCGATGCGTTATCAAAAAAATCCAAGTTTAAAACTTTAATCTGTTGATTAGAGTTTTTTATTTTGGCTGAAAGGCAAGGTTCTCTATGCTATAATGAACTAGAAATAAAGATGAAATGGGGAAAACAAATGTATAATTTTTATTGGTATCCTAAATGTTCAACATGTAAACGTGCAAAAGTCTGGTTAGATGAACACGGTATTTCATATAACACAATTGATATGGTAGAAACACCACCCACTAAAGAGCAACTTATGGGCTGGATGGCGATCACTGATTTACCAGTTCGCCGTTTCTTTAACACAAGTGGTGTTCGTTACCGCGAACAAGGGTTGAAAGATATCGTGAACGATTTTAGTCATGAGGAAGCAGCAGATCGATTAAAAGTAGATGGTATGTTAATTAAGCGTCCAATCTTAGAAAAACCAGGACAACCGGTTGTTTTAGGATTTAAAGAAGCCGCTTATGAAGAACTGACTAAGTAGGTGGCAATACATGATGAAAAAAATTAGTAATAAGCAATTATGGATTGAAGAAAAAAACCAACAATATCGTATTGGGTTAACAAACCAAGGGCAAGATGATTTTGGTAATGTGACATTTGTGATGTTTCCTAAAGTAGGACAAGTCATCGAAACAGGAGATACAATCACAGAGCTAGAAGCAGAAAAAGCTGTGACAGAATTATTGAGTCCCGTAGCTGGTGTGATTAAAGAAGTCAATCAAGCTGCTTTAAACGACTCGTCAATTTTAGATAATCCTCTGGAATCAGAGGCTTGGTTAGTAACATTAGAACAAGTTTCTCCTGAAGAGTTTCAAGCGTTATAATAAAAAGATCACTCTATTGAGTGGTCTTTTTTTGTGTCGAGGTGTATCAATTGCAGTTATTCATAAAAGGGATTAAAATTGTATTAATAAGTGAGGTGATGACGATGTATCAAGTGGTAACGATGCACGGAGAAAATGAGCCGTGGTGGTTTTTTGAGGATTGGCGTGATGATATTTTAACAGAGGATAGTTATGATGACTTTCAAGTTGCCTTAAAAGCATTTGAGAAAGCATTGGTCAACACCCATACACAATTACCGGAAATTAAAGGAAAAGATAACTTCTTAATTGCTTGTTGGGATCCGCAAGAATTAAGATATTGCGACGACTGTGATGAAGATGTGCAACTCTATCATGGCATATTGCTTTTGAAAGATGGTAAAAAGATTAACGCCGATGGTAAAGAAGCTGAAGAAGCCATGTATTATCGCCAAAAAACGAAATGTTGTAAACGACGGGATTAGGTCAATCAATGAAACTATTAGGATAGTCCGCAAGCGGGGCGCTCTAATAGTTTTTTGCTTTTGTGAAGCATTGATATTTGTAGTATAATAGATAAGAATTTAAGGAGGCTGAACATGGCAACGAAAAAAGGTAATAAAACTAAATTAACGAAGAAACAGCAAGCTGCACAACAAGCACAACAAGATCAATTAATGAATGTGATCACTGGTGTGGTTCTTGTACTAATTGGGGTCTTCGGTATTTTTAAACTAGGCTTCCTAGGAACTGCCATTACAAACTTATTAAGAATTATCGTAGGGAATGCTTACCCAGTTCTAGGTATCTTGTTAATAGCCTATGGTGTTTACATAATGTTCAAAGGACGTAAAATAACTATTCCAAATAAAAAAATTGCAGTGGGACTGACATTACTTTTCTTAAGTGTTCTGGTTTTCATGCACGCTTTATTATTTAGAACAAGAATTGCTGATAACCCAAATGTTTTTGGTATGACCTGGGAACTGCTATTATCAGACTTGAAAAATAATGTTATTAGCGAGCCGGTTGGCGGCGGCTTAATTGGCGCTGTTTTATACAAGGTTATTCACTTTTTGGTTTCCCAAGTAGGAGCATACATCGTTTCTGTTATTGTCTTTGGTATTGGTTTGGCGATGACTTTAGATGTGAAATGGGCACAAGTTGTAGAGCTTGTTCAAGGAATATGGGGGAAATTAAACCATAGTTTTGCTGAAAAACAAGAAGCCCGCGCTATTAAAAATGAGCAGCGTGCTAAAGAGCGTGAAGCTATAGAGTTGGAAATTGCGCAACGTGAATTGACTGAAGCGAATCAATTGAAACAAGATGCTATTTTGGCAGAAGGTAAAGATTATCCTTTTTCTACTTTAGCAGAAGAGGAAGTCGCGCAAGCCCCGCTTGAAATTGATACCTATCAAAGTCAATATGATGATAAACCAACCCTTAGTATTGTTCCAGATGAACCTGCCATGGAAGACACAAGTGATGAAGTTGAAGATGATGGTGTAGATTTAGATTTCGACATTCCACAAGAAACAGAAAATCGTGATTATGTTTTACCGCCTTCAACATTGCTGAATGAAATTCCATTAACAGATCAAAGTGATGAATATAAATCAATCGAACACAATGTGGGTGTCTTAGAGCAAACCTTCAAGAGTTTTGGTGTCGATGCCAAAGTGGTTCGAGCTAGTTTAGGGCCATCTGTTACAAAGTATGAAATTCAACCAGCAGTGGGCGTTAAAGTCAGTAAAATTGTTAGTTTAACTGATGATTTAGCCTTAGCTTTAGCAGCGAAAGATATTCGAATGGAAGCACCAATTCCAGGTAAATCATTAATTGGAATTGAAGTCCCTAACAATACAGTTAGCATGGTATCGTTCCGAGATATTATTGAAGCTCAACCGAAAAGTGCAAGTAACTTATTAGAAGTTCCTTTAGGCCGAGATATTTCTGGTTCTGTTGTTTCAGCTGACTTGGCTAAAATGCCTCACATGTTAATTGCTGGTTCAACAGGTAGTGGTAAATCAGTCTGTATTAATGGAATCATTACGAGTATCTTAATGAGAGCGAAACCTCATGAAGTTAAATTAATGATGATTGACCCGAAAATGGTTGAGTTAAATGTTTATAATGGCATTCCTCATTTATTAACACCAGTGGTAACGAATCCGCGTAAAGCGGCGCAAGCGTTACATAAGGTTGTAGGTGAGATGGAAAGTCGTTATGAAATGTTTGCGGCAAGTGGTGTCCGTAACATTACTGGTTATAATGAAATGGTCGCAAAACACAACGAAAAAGATGGCGGTAATCGCCCGATCTTACCATTCATTGTTGTCATTGTAGATGAGTTAGCCGATTTAATGATGGTAGCAAGTAATGAAGTTGAAGATGCGATCATTCGTTTAGCGCAAATGGCTCGTGCTGCGGGTATCCACATGATTCTTGCAACGCAACGCCCAAGTGTGGACGTTATTACCGGTATTATTAAAGCGAACGTGCCATCGAGAATCGCTTTTGCTGTCTCAAGTGGGACAGACTCTCGTACAATTATTGATAGTAATGGTGCTGAAAAATTATTAGGTCGAGGAGATATGTTGTTCCTACCAATGGGGCAAAATAAACCGACTCGTGTCCAAGGTGCCTTCATTTCTGATTCAGAAGTTGAAGATTTAGTTGCGTTTGTAACGGATCAACAAGGAGCCGATTATCGTGAAGATATGATGCCAACCGATGAACCAGAAGGTGGGACAGCTGGAGATGGTTCAGACTTAGATGAACTTTTTGAAGAAGCTGTGGCCTGTGTTGTCCATGAAGGAAAAGCCAGTGCTTCGTTACTACAACGTCGTTTCCGAATTGGTTATAACCGAGCAGCACGCTTAGTTGATCAAATGGAAGATATGGGTGTCGTTGGCCCTTCGGAAGGAAGTAAAGGGCGTAAGATTTTGAAATCGGCAGTCCCTGAAGAACCAACGAATCAAGTTGAAGAATCACCAAACGACTTACCATTTTAATAAAATAAAAGAAGCTGTGAGAGAAATCTCACAGCTTCTTTTTTAGTGATTTGATCTAGTTTGTAATAGTGAACTTTCATAGTAATTTAGTGATTGTCTTAAATGGTTTAGCATCGACAAAGTGATACGTCCATCTTGGAATAATTCTTGAACGATTTCGCGCTCGCTATCAATCGCTTTCATATAAAATTCTTGAACCAGCTTTTGATAATCTTTTTTCGAGATTTCACTTGCTTGACGCAAGCGATGTAGCTTATGTAAATATTCATGCAGCTTTTGGTTAGCGATGTGCTTATGTAATTCATAAGCTTCAGAATCTGGTATTAAAGTTTTTTTATAAGCTTGTAAACTTGTAATAGCTCCTAAGGTGCTAGCTTCTTCTAACATGAGGATAGAGGTGTCACCCAGTATTGCTTCCTCATCATGTTGAGCGGCTTTCATGCGCCAAAAAGCTAAGTTTCCTTGTTTGCGTAAAACGAAGAAGTAACGTTTGATTGAATTGATGAAACCGGGCTCAAAAGAAACGCGCTTCATTTGTAAAATTTTTGTGTATTGTTTGGCTAGTGTTTTAGAAACCTCATCATGTTCAACTAATTCTTGAATGGCTGAATTCTCACCATTGACAGCAATTTCTTGCACTTTTCGCTCGATTTTAGAGTAGTGTAAGTTTGTTTGGTCATCATTATGTTCACGATATAAGTGACGAAGCCGGGCTTCGAATTCATGAATTAAATCTGACACAATCAACGGTTGTTCAGCTGTGGCAGCTTCACGTTTTAAAGTGACTAAAGCTTCTTTCACCATTAGTTGACGCGCTTCAAGTTCGGTTAATTTGTTTTCTTGCTCTTCTTTATGATACTCGTAAAAATCATCTGATTTACTCATAGGCTCATTACCAACAAGCGGTAAGCGTATTTTTTTCTTAGTTAAAATTGGGAGTGTTACAGTGGCTACAATTAAACTAGTAAGAACAACTCCACAGGCAATCGTAATAACTAATGAACGTTGGCTAAAGCTTTCACCGTTTGGCAAGAAATAGGGAACAGACATAATTGTCGCCATACTAATCGCTCCACGGACACCTGTCAATCCTGTCATCAGAGCTTTGTTGAATGAAGGTCGTGTCGTTTTTTCATCTTTTTTAAGGTTAGTTAACCACATATATAGATAAGACCAAATCACACGGATAACTAATAGGAAGAACCAAATGCTTAAAATATATTTTAACAGGGTTGAATTATGAATGGTTGGGTCCGCTAACGTTTCTTTCATAGCGACTGGTAATTGCAAACCAAGTAGCACGAAAATCAAACCATTTAATAAATAAACCATCATGTCCCACATCTTGTTGGTGATTAATCTAACTTCAGAATATTGACTTCTAAAGATAGGGGCTTGATTAATCGAAATCAAACCTGCTGAAACGACAGCGATAACACCAGATGCGTGGGCAATTTCATCAGCTAAAATATAAATTAAGAACGGTGTTAACAACTGGATTGTCGTATGTAATATCGCATCTTGAATACCTTGTTGAACAAGTAGCATCCGTAAGAAATGGATTAACATCATCGATAAAACACCGATCACAACACCGGCAATTGCCATATAAAAGAAATCGATTGTGGCATGTGCTAGTGAAAACTGCCCTGTCATAAATGCAGCTAAGGCATATTTAAAAGCGATCAAGCCACTAGCATCGTTAATCAAACTTTCGCCACTAATCAGACTTAAAATTTTCTTTGGGAGTTTGATTTGTTCAGCAATTCCGTGAACAGCAACTGGATCTGTTGGCGAAAGCACGGCAACTAAAGCCATGGCTAAAGGTAATGGGAAAGCCGGAATTAACCAGTGGATAAAGTAGCCACCCACAACTGTTGTTAAAAGTACTAACCAGATAGCATAAGCAAAAATAGGAGCTTTTAATTCCCACAATTCATTTTTAGGGAAAAGTTTACCATCATTGAATAGCAATGGTGCAACAAACAAAAGCATAAACCAATCAGATTCCATCTGAATCTGAAAATTAAATATTAGTGCAATTAGTAATCCTACGCCGATTTCAATTAGGGCAGTGGGAATTGATACTAAATAATGACTAATAATATTGGATAAAACAACAAGTAAGACCATTAAAATACTTGCGATTAATATTGTCATAAACTCACCTCGTAATTATTATAGCAAAAAAAATAGTGCGATAACTAAAATCTTGCCTTGTTAAATTATATATTAGAAAAAAGTTATACATCATTAAATCAATAGTTGGCAGATAAAAGGGGCTGTGAGATAATACTTTAAATAACCAAAGGGAGATAGTCATTATGAAAGAAAAAGTTATGGGGAGTATGGGTGTTGTTTTTTTATTAGGTCTAATCATGTTTGTTATGGCTCTTGTTATGGGGGGATTTTAAAATTGTTAGGGGTAGAAAGTACGTCTAAAGGCATGTTGATTTTATTTTTGATGGTAGCAATCATTATTGGATTGGTTCTTGAACCAGTAGTAACGGGAATTTGCAAGGGACTTGCAAGAGCAATTAATATTCCGCTTAAAACAGCATTTGTCGGTTATTTAATTTTAGGTTTTATTGTTGATATATTAATTTTTATAGGCGTAGATTATTTGTTTACGAGTGTTTGGCTACCGACATCAGCTATAGTTATTTTTTCCATGCTAGGAACGCTTTTGGAAATTATCTTGGAACGAACAGAAAAAGAGTGGCAATAAAGCCTTTTCATCATCATAGCAGCATCTTAGAACATTGCCTTTCGCTGTTATTTAGGCTATACTCTCAAAGAGAGAAAAACTGAAATGAGGAACATATAATGAAACAATCGATATATAGTTTGACTCAAGACAAGTTGAAAGCTTGGTTTGAAGAACACGGCGAGAAAAAGTTTAGAGCAACTCAAGTTTGGGATTGGCTATACGTCAAACGTGTTCGCACATTTGATGAAATGAGTAACTTAGGAAAAGGGACTATTGATCTTTTAAATGAAAATTTTGATATGAGTCCGCTAACAGAAGTGGTTGTTCAAGAATCAAAAGATGGAACAATTAAATATTTATTCCAATTAGAAGATAAAAACATGATTGAAACCGTGTTGATGCGTCATGAATATGGCTTATCAGTTTGTGTGACAACTCAAGTTGGTTGTAATATTGGGTGTACATTCTGTGCCAGTGGTCTGTTGACAAAACAACGTGATTTATCAGCTGGTGAAATTGTGGCGCAAATTATGCAAGTTCAATTCTATCTAGACCAACAAGGTAACGGCGATCGTGTCAGTCATATTGTTGTTATGGGAATTGGGGAACCGTTTGACAATTACGATAACGTGATGGACTTCTTAAGAACGGTTAATGATAAAAATGGGTTAGCAATTGGTGCTCGTCATATGACGGTGTCAACAAGTGGCTTAGTTCATAAAATGTATGAGTTTGCTGATGAAGGTATTCAAGTCAACTTGGCTTTATCATTGCACGCACCTAACAATGAAGTTCGAACGTCAATGATGCGTATCAACCGTAGTAATCCAGTGGAAAAATTAATGGAAGCTGTTGATTATTATTTAGAAAAGACTAACCGTAAAATTACGTTTGAATATATTATGATTTCGAATGTGAATGATCGTCCAGAACATGCGCATGAGCTTGGCGAGTTGTTAAAAAATAAAAAGAAATTATGTTACGTTAACTTAATTCCTTATAATCCAGTAAGTGAGCATGACCAATACAGCCGTAGTAGTAAAGCAGATATGAAAACATTCCATGAGATTTTAAGCAAATATGGTGTCAATAACGTTGTTCGTAAAGAACAAGGGACAGATATTGATGCTGCATGTGGTCAATTACGTAGTAAACAAATTAAGAAAAAAGAACGTCGAACAGTAAAAAACTAGTAGCCATTGGCTACTAGTTTTTTAGTTATAACAAGATAATTTATAAAATTTAGCAGGGCGACCGATACCCATTGAACGTTCATCAACTTCTGTTAAAAAAGGTAATAAAGCTTTTTTGAAGTTAGAGTGATCAATATCACGGAAGTCAATGCCTAAGAATTTTGCAAAAACTTTACGTGCTTCCGCCACTGAAAAATCTTCCCCTAATACTTGTAATAGCTTAGGTTCGTGATACATCGTATTTAAAACATGAGTTAGTGCTTTTAAAATAATTTGATCATGGTCAAAAGCTAAGGTTAAAGGACTTGTTCCACGATTTTCTTTAAGGTCCAGAGTAATAACACCATGACCGGGATGTTCTAATAGAAATTCTGAATTAACACGGTTAACATTGAACCATGTTGCTTCTTTGGCATCGTCACCAGCAGTTAAAGGGTCTTCACCGATGAAGGCCAAATAACTAACGGTTACCACCCACCCGCGGGGATCACGGTTAGGGGTGCTGAAAGTATGTAACTGTTCGATGCTATCTAAATTAATCGCAACACCTGTTTCTTCAGCTGTTTCACGCAAGCAAGTATCAGCAGTGGATTCACCACGCTGAACAAACCCACCAGGTAATGCCCAAGAATTTTGGAAAGGGTGGCTATTACGTTTAATTAATAAAAGTTTTAGCTGATCTTCTTCGCGGTTGTAACAAAAAATAACGTTATCAATGGTTACTGAAGGCATATCGTAAGTAGGTTGTTCTTGTTTAGCGTACCAACTTAAAAATTCAGCTTCAGTTGCTTCGTTTTCATAGTAATGTTTTTCTTCTTCTTTATTAGTAAAAGATCCTGACACGAAACTCATCCTTTCCCGATTTCAATAAGTCTATTGTAACAGATTTCAAAGTAAAATAAAAAAAGGTTGAACTGAAAAATCAGTTCAATCTTTTTTATTTTTGACGAATAACTTCAATTTTATAACCATCTGGATCGGTTACGAAGAAGTATGATGGTGGAACGCCTGGTAAAGCTTTTAAATCAGTGACATCAAGTCCGGCAGCTTTTTGTTGTGCGTGTAGCTCTTCAAGATTATCGACGGCAATGGCAATGTGGCTATAACCGTTTCCTAAATCATAAGGATCAGAATCGTAGTTGTACGTTAACTCTAGTTCGTAATCATCTCCAGGGAGTGTCACGTATGATAACGTAAATTTATGATCGGGGAAGTCTCGACGACGAGATTCTTCAAAGTTGAATGCTTTTTTGTAAAATTCTAATGATGCTTCTAAGTTTTGAACACGAATACAGGTATGTGCCATTTTCATAATAAATCATCCTTTCAAAATTAAGTTAAATTAGTTTTCCATTATGGAAGTGACTGTTGAATAAGGATACTTCATTTTGGAATAAACTTAAACTTTCTTGCTCTAACATTTCTCTTGGGAAGAATAAGCGGTCATCTCCGTGAGTTTGACCAGCTAGTGATGCAACTAAAGCACTCGATGTTGATAACTCGGTCAAACTACCATCTTTTTCCATCAAGACAATTTGGGTGCGGTTTTTTTCTTTTTCAGGACGATAGAAATCATAAGGTAGGTCATAAGACGTGTTAATCGCAGTATAATAGGTTTTATCAAAGCCGACTGTGCCAATTAACTCTGATAACTCTTCAACTAAAGCTTGATCTTTTTCTGGATTGAAACGTGCTGACTTAAATGGTTTGCGGTTAAGGAAACGACTTGCCAAATCATTGAGAATTGGATCAGAATCATCTAACCACATATTGAAGTAGGTATTTAAAACCCCATCATCTAATTTTAGATAGTCATTCAATGTATAATTATCTTCAAAGAAGGGACGTAACAAAGGTGTTTGATCATGGAAATAACTTGAATCTTCTTGATGAAGATAAGCACCACGCTTTAATAAATGGTTTAAGATGATTTCCATGCCACGAGAAACGGGATGGAAATAAACTTGCATATACATTTGGTAACGACTCACGATGTAGTCTTCAACAGCGTGCATACCGCTTGCGTTAAAAGTAATGCCATCTTTGTAAGGACGGATGACACGTAAAATTCTCGTTAAATCAAAAGTACCATATTCAATACCAGTGAAGTAAGCATCACGCAATAAGTAATCCATTCGATCGGCATCGATTTGGCTTGAAATCATTTGCACGACTTGTGGATTTTGGTAATCCTTACGAATGACACTAGCAATTTTTTCTGGGAAACCGGCCTCAACGTTATTTAAAATACTGAATATTTCAGTTTCAGGTGAGGTGATAATCGCGACAGTAAATTCTTCATGGTCCGTACCAAAAATACCTTCAAAGGTGTGTGAGTAGGGGCCATGACCGACATCATGCAGTAAGGCTGCACATAAAGCAACTAAACGTTCATTATCATCCCAACCGTTAATAGGGTCTTCCTCAACAGGATAGTTACGTTGAAACAAATCACAAATTTTACGGGTTATTTCATAAACGCCAAGGGAATGGCTGAAACGACTATGCTCACCACCGTGGAATGTAAAAGAGGTTGTTCCTAGTTGTTTGATGCGACGCAGCCTTTGAAATTCTCGAGAATTAATTAAATCTAAAATCACTTGGTGTTCAACATAAATATCGCCGTGAACAGGATCACGGAAAACTTTTTCGATAGGTAAAAACTGATCTTTATACGGTGTCATCTTAAATGGCTCCATTCTTTAAAATATCTTGGTTACGTGTTTTCATTTTTGTTAGATGTTTTTCATAAGCAGTAGCAACGTCTGGCTTACCAAGATGCGTACTTAATGATAAAGGGGTTGCCGTTGCCTTGAATAAGGTTTCGGCAGCATTGGTCAGCATGGTCTGAACTTCTGAAACAGACCAGTTTTGCTGTAATAAATCATTCAGGTTTGCCATGGAGTCTGGATCAACAGAGGGATAACCATTTGTTCCAAAATCTTCTTTTAAAGAAGCGTGATAAAATTGTTGGACAAGTCGCCCACGAGCATCTTGATCGCCATTAATACTTAAATAAATCATGACAGCTAAACCATTACCAATGCGACGTTGTGAGATTCCTGCGAATTTCTTATCGTGAATACTTAAATCGAATTCTCCTGGGCAGTATGATTCACTAATTTCTTTGGCTTCAATCTCTTTAGTAAAAGGACTAAATGTGGCTTGGATTAAGTCAGTCATTAGTTGATACCCTTGGGTTACAGTGATGGGGTCATCAGAAGAATTAGGTAAAACTAATGAAAGGTTTAAAACGCCAGGTTCTGAAATGACAGCTAATCCACCAGAGTTACGAGCGATTGTTTGGTAGTTCCTAGTTTTTAAAAGACCTAAGCCATCTGTTAAAAAAGGTGTACGGGTATCTTTCATACCTAGAATAACTGTCGGAATTGTTGTCCAAAAATGTAAAAAACTATGTTTGTCTTTAGCAGCTTCTTGGATAAATAGATCAGTAACGGCGAAAGGGGCTAAAACATTAGATGCTGATGTGATATCTTGTGAGACCAGATGTAGTTGACTAGGTGTGATATTAGTTGTCATGACGTAGTCCTTTCTATTTTCTTATTCTTTTATTATAGCGGATTTGTTCAAGAAATGCTTTACTTTGATACAGGTGCCCATTCTAGTGAATAAAAAACACCTATAACTTGAATAATGGGTAGAAAATCTTGTAAGATATAGAGATGAAAGAGAATACTTAAGAGGTGAAAATAATGAAAAATGGAACACCCATTCAAATTAAATTAACAACAATTATGAAGCAAGATAAAGAAACTGAAAAGCATCACTTTGATGTGAAAGGAAATGCTGTGAAAAAAGGTGACAGTCTTTACTTGTTGTACGATGAAGAATATCAACTTGAAGGAGCGCAACTTGTCAAAGTACCTGTGATTATGAAGATTAATCAAGATGGTAGTGTTAACTTAACGAGAAGTGCAGAACAACGGACAAAATTAAACTTCACCTTGGAAGGCTCAACTGTTATGAATTATCAAACTCCTTATGGCATGATGGCACTAGAGGTACAAACTAAAGCCATTGAGCATCAACCTCAAGCTCAAGATTATTCAGGTCGTTTAACGATTAAATATCAACTGCATGCAGAGCAAGGTCTCTTAGGAGATTACCACCTAGAATTAGATTATCAAGAAATTAATTAATAACGGTTACTAGTTTAGTGATAAAGCCAATTTTTGATTGCTTTTTAGGGTCAAACTATTGTAAGATAAAGAGTACATTACGAAAGGACGTGTTCCGTTTGGAAATCAAAGCATTTAAAGGTGTAAATAAAGAAGAATTGTCAATGATCGAAGTTGCTCATGCGATTTTAGAACAAAATAAGCAAGAAGTTATGGACTTCTCTGATTTAGTAAATAAAATTCAAAACTTTTTAGGTAAAGCTGATAGCACAATCCGTGAAGATTTAGCACAGTTTTATACTGACTTAAACTTAGATGGAAGTTTCATTTCACTTGGCGAAAACCGTTGGGGTTTACGTTCATGGTATCCAATCGATTCAATCGATGAAGAAGTCTCACACATCGATGAAGATGAAGATACACCACGTCGTAAAAAACGTAAAAAAGTTAATGCCTTCCTTGATATGAACGATGAAGATGCAATTGACTACAATGATGATGATCCAGAAGATGCAGATTTATCTGCTGAAGATGAGTACGAAGAGGAAGAAGAGGAAGAAGAAATCTCTGAGTACAATAAAGACTTGTCTGAAATTGGTGCGGATGCAACAGATGACGATGATGAACTATCTGGTAAATTAGAAGACGAATTAACAGTTGTTGACGAAGACGATATCGACTTTGACGATGACGAAGATGAAGAATAAAAAGTATTGATGAAAGACCAACAAAAAATGTTGGTCTTTTTTTGTTGTGCAGCTAAGCGACTGCGAACTTTTATTGTTGAGGAGGGAGGAAATGTGGCGAATAATTCGTAGCAATTTAACAAGAGGTCGTTTGATTATTTTAGGAATAACAGTGGTTATTGTCGGACTGTTATTATGCAAGATGTTTTTTGTTCAACCGCAATTAATTAGCAACGAATTGACAGAAGAAATAGTTTCCACGGAAGAACAGATGGAGACTGTAAGTTCAGAGCTAAAAAGTTATGCCGATATAAAAGGGGCTGTGCAACATCCTGGAGTTTATCGATTAACCTCAAATATGCGGTTGTTAGATTTGATTCAACTAGCTGGTGGATTAAGTAAAGAAGCTGATGATAGACAGATTAACCAAGCGTTGATAGTACAAGATCAAACGGTCTTTTACATTCCAAAAATTGGGGAGGATGTTTCTGAATTAGAAGAAGTGCAAGGAGAAGTTGCTAAAAGTAGTTCAGGTGAACAAGACACAAAAATTAATATTAACTCAGCAACTGAGGTTGAATTGGAACAATTGGATGGTGTCGGTGCCAAAAAAGCAGCAGCTATCGTCAGCTACCGTGAAGAACACGGCTCGTTTAAAACAATTGAAAATTTAAGTGACGTATCAGGAATTGGTAGTAAAACGGTTGAACGGTTAAAGGATAAGTTAACTATTTAGAAAGGAGGGTTTTGAAAAGTTTCTTGTTTCAGATTGCCAAAAAGGGATGCTAACATATACAATAGATGCAAGACGAAATTAAGGGAGAATATTATGATGACAGAACGCATTCCTTGGGAGCAATACTTTATGGCTCAAAGTTTACTTTTATCTTTACGTAGTACGTGTTCGCGCTTAGAAGTAGGGGCGACGATTGTTCGTGATAAACGAATCATTGCAGGTGGATATAATGGGTCGGTTAGTGGCGATAGTCATTGTATTGATGAAGGCTGTTATGTGGTAGATAATCATTGTGTGAGAACTATTCATGCGGAAATGAATGCTATTTTACAATGTTCAAAATTTGGTGTTCCGACTGAAGGGGCAGAAATTTATGTCACGCATTTTCCATGTTTACCATGCACTAAGATGATTTTACAAGCGGGAATTAGTAAAATTTACTACTTAAAAGACTATCGTAACGATGCTTATGCGCTGCAATTGATTAAACAAGCTGGTGTGGAAGTCATTCAGGTTGAGCTAACAGATGATTACTTTTCAAAATTATTGATTAATGGAGAAACTAACAGCTAAACTATTTTTAAAAGAAACAAGCCAAATTACCCAACTGACAAGTTTAAGCGGTATGTGGGTTTACTTAGCTCTGACAGCAAGTTTGCTAAGTTTTTTAATCCTTTCAGTTAATATGTATTCACTCGTACTCAGTACAGTATTTGGTATACGATTGATTCTCACAAGACAACGGTTAGTCATAACGAGTTGTCTTTTTTTATTCCTTTCATTTGGATGCTTCTTTTTCTATGTACATAATCAAACGGTTAAAGGCTTACAGCTGAAGAATGAAGTAGTTTCAAATTGTTTAATCCTTGTGCAACCAGATACAGTGGAGGTGGATGGTCAGTCTTTAAAGTTTAGAGCAGTGATAACTGAATCGGGTGAAAAAATTAAAGTGAATAACTGGCTAAGAACTAAAGAAGAACATGATTATTTTTTAAACCTCGATGATAGAGTGTGCTTAAAAGTATCAGGTGAATTAACTTCGATTTCAGTAAAACGTAATTTAGGAGCTTTTGATTACAAAAAATATGCCACTGAACAAGGTGTTTATCGCCAGTTAAAAGTAGATGAAATCCTATCTAAATCCAAAGATAAATCATTTTCTCCAATTGGAATAATTCGGAGTTGCCGTGCTAAAATTAATCGTTATATCACCAAAAATTATCCGACAACGACAGCATCCTACTTAAAAAGCTTATTTATTGGGGTAAAAGACCATGAATTTAAAGCAAATCAAAATCAGTTATCACGATTAGGGATTCTTCATTTTTTTAGTATTTCAGGCATGCATGTCTATTTCTTCTTAGCATTGTTAGGCTATGGGCTGCGGAGTATAGGGTTGTTTCCAGAAGATATTTATGGCCTTGAAATTAGTTTTTTACTTTTATTTTTAGGTTTGACAGGTTTTTCAACTAGTGTTGGGAGAAGTGTTTTTTATATAGCTATTTTAAAAAGCGTTCAACGATTCAGGTTAACGTTATCACCACTAGATGCCTGGTCATTAGCCTTGTTGTTTAGTTTAGTGATTAACCCATATTTATTATTAACTGCAGCAGGTCAATTATCTTTTGGCTTAACAGCCTATATTATTTTCTTAGCCCCGATCATTCAGAAACAAGTGTCGCAAAGAATGGAACTGTTAGTTTTTTCTGTGGTCTTGTCGATTCTATCCGTCCCGATTGTTGCGTTTAATTTTTTCGAATGGCAAATAGGGTCGTTGTTGTTAACTGTTATTTTAATGCCATTCTTTAGTTTTGTTTTAATGCCTAGTTTATTAGGCTTATTAATTATAAATCTCGTAATGCCAATTGGTTCGGTGCTAAATGAGTTTGATGCCATATTATCTAAAGGACAAGAAGTGTTGTTTAAATTAAATAATTTGGATTCCTTTCATATTGTCACGGGTAAGTTACCTTTAATTGTGGTGGGGGTGGCAATCGTGATCAGCATAATATGGTTGAGTAAAGTCCGACCTTCGTTTTGGTTTAGTGTTATCTGCTTAGTAGGGATGGTAGCTGTCATTAGCGGATTTAAATATTGTGATCCTAGAGGAATGGTGGCATTTGTTGACGTGGGGCAAGGTGATGGACTGGTTATTAAGAGACCGTTTAATAGAGGCACGATTATTGTGGACACAGGTGGTAAATTAGAAGTAAAGAACCCTGCGATAGAAGGCTGGAAAAAAGGGAGTGGAAAATCGTCAGAAGTTAATTACGATATAATTCCTGTGCTGAAAAGTTTAGGGGTTGCCTCAATTGATGCAGTATTTATTACACATGGTCATATTGATCATTTTGGAAATCTCCCGATGGTTGCCCAACAATTTAAAATAAAAAAACTAATTTATCCTGAAGGTACTAAGAATCAATCGTTATTTAATGAACTATCCAAAACGCTAAAAAACAAAAAAATCCCCCAAGTTGAAGTCCTTGCGGGAACTAAGTGGAATTTTAGTGAGTATCAGTTAACAGCATTAGCACCGCTTGTAGCAGGTAAGGGGGACAATGATAACTCGTTAGTGTTGAAAACTAAAATTAAAGATAAAAGCTTTTTACTAATGGGTGATTTAGAGAAAACGGGGGAAGAGATGCTAGTCAGGCGATATGCTGATTTAAAAACAGATATCTTAAGTACGGGACACCATGGTAGTAAAACATCGAGTAACGATTTTTTTATAAATCGTGTGCGACCAACGGATGCTATTATATCGTGTGGGGTAGCCAATCATTTTGGTCATCCTAATCAAGAAACGTTAGAAAATTTAGCTAAGGTCAACGCCAGAGTGTTTAGAACCGACCAGCAAGGTATGATTTATTGCACATGGACACCGTTTAGTTCAAAACTTTCGCAAGCAAAAACGGTTATGTTATCAGAATAAAAAATCTTTAAAGATAGGTCACTTAATGATAAGATAGTAGCTAATGAGTTACTTGAAAAAGAAAGGGGTTGCGTTCTATGAGCTTGCAAGAAACGATAAAAAAAGTAAATAGTGGTCAGTTAGCAAGTGTCTATCTTGTATTAGGGACAGAACAGTTTTTAGCAGATCGTTTTAAACAAGCGTTGCAGAAGCAAATCATTTTAACAGAAGATGATGAGCTAAACTCAGCAAGTTTTGATATGGCTGAAAGTTTACTGGGAGCAGTCATTGATGAAGCTAATACGATTCCTTTTTTTGGTGACAAACGTTTAGTGGCAATTGAAAATCCCTATTTTTTAACAGGTGAAAAGAAAAAAATAGCACTTGAGCATAATACAGATGAACTGATTGCTTATTTAGAAGAGCCGTCAGATTCAACAGTCCTAGTTTTTTATGCACCGTATGAAAAATTGGATGAACGTAAAAAAGTTGTAAAGCAATTGAAGAAGGTTGCAACTTTGGTTGATGTTAAAGAGATGCAAGAGAACGATGTCAGAAAATATGTGCAACAATATATTCATAATGAGGGCTATGAGATTACACCAGAAGCCTTTGATTTATTTGTTCATTTAACTGATATGGATTTATCGAAGATCATGTCTGAGTTAAATAAAGTTATGCTGTATAGTTCGGACACAAAAAAAATAACCAAACCAATGATTGCAGATTTAGTGCCGAAAACACTAGAACATAATATCTTTGATATGGTCAATTATGTGACTAAAGGGCAAGCTGAAGATGCGCTAAGTTTATATCGCGACTTGTTGTTGCAAGGGGAGGAAACGATTAAAATTAATGCGATTTTAATTGGTCAGTTCCGCTTGTTGTTACAAGTCAAGATTATGCAAGGGGCGGGTTATCAGCAAAGTAATATGCAAGATGTCATTAAAGTACATCCTTATCGTTTGAAGATGGCACAACAACAAGCTCGTGGGTTTGATGAAGTGACCTTGAAAGCGATGTTCCAAGATTTAGTTGAGAATGATTACCGTATTAAAACAGGAGCTTTAGAAAAAGATTTGTTATTTGAATTATTCCTATTAAAGCACGGGAACCGCAAATAAAAAAAGCCAACTAACTTAGTTAGTTGGCTTTTTTTATTATTTAGCTAATTTAGCAGCTAAACGTGATTTATCACGAGCAGCTTTGTTTTTGTGGATAAGACCTTTTGATTGAGCCATATCAATAGCGCGAGCAGCAGCTTTGTATAATTCTTCAGCGTTTGCGGCACCAGCTTCTAAAGCTTGTTCATATTTTTTAATCGCAGTACGCATAGTGCTTAATTGACCTGAATTTAATTCGTTAGCTTTTTCAGCAGTACGTACACGTTTGATAGCAGATTCGATGTTTGGCATGAGTTTCACCTCCGATGATTTAAGTTTTACGCCTGGTCAGAACCATTTGTAATTCAACATTTGTAATTATACAGAAATAAAAGCTTCATTGCAACAAATTTTTGATGTGAGTAGGGCACAGTTAAATCAATGTTTTCAGATGAAATATGTTATTATTAACCTATAATAAATTACATTAAAATGAAGAGGTGTAGCGTATGAATCTTGCGTTGGTTATCACGTTAGTATTAACGATGGGAGTTATTTTTGTGAACGGCTTTACTGATGCTCCAAACAGTATTGCCACAGCTATTTCAACCAAGGCGTTGAAACCTAAAACAGCTATTATTATTGCATCGGTAATGTGTTTCTTAGGAGCGCTTGTTATGACGATGATTAATTCGCAAGTGGCAGATACGATTAGCCATATCGTTAGTTTTGAAGATGGTACAGGTTCACAGTCAAGAATTGCTCTGATGGCCGCTTTGTTCTCTATTGTGACATGGGCGCTAGGGGCTTGGTGGTTTGGCATTCCAACAAGTGAAAGTCATGCCTTGGTTGCTGGGTTGACTGGTAGTGCGATGGCACTAGGTGGTTTAAGTTCGGTGAATGGAGCAGAGTGGTTAAAAGTCGGGATTGGCTTAGTCGTTTCAACAGTTATTGGTTTTGGGGGCGGTTGGATCTTAACAAAGTTATTGCAATTATTTATTAAAAATCCAACAAGTAAAGAAAATGATCGTCGTTTTAAAGGGTGGCAAATATTTGGTGCGGTGATGATGAGTTTTGTTCATGGTATGCAAGATGGTCAGAAATTTATGGGCGTGTTCATGCTAGGATTGTTCTATAATAATTTAATTGGTCAAAATCCTGGTGGCGGTTTTGATATTCCGTTGTGGGTAATGATTCTGTGTTCTGTCACAATTGGCTTAGGAGTTAGTGCTGGTGGTATGCGTATCATCGATAATATTGGTGACATGGCTCAGTTAGAAACCTATCAAGGTTTCAGTGCCGATGTAACAGCTGCGGGAGCATTACTTGGTGCAGGTTTGTTCGGCGTACCGATGTCAACAACTCAAACAAAAACAACAGCGATTATGGGAGTTGGAGCAGCGCGTGATCCAGAAACAGTTAAATGGAAAACAGCTAAAGAAATGGTCTTAGCCTGGGTGTTAACATTCCCTGGTTGCTTAGCGATTGCGTTCTTAATTACAAAAGTATTTTTAATTATTTTATAAACAAAAAGCAGCCAATTGGCTGCTTTTTTATTTTGTGAAGAACCAGTATCCGATTAGAATTGCGCCTAAAATGATACGGTACCAACCAAAGGCTTTAAAGTCGTTGGTTTTAATGAATTGTAATAAGAAACGAATAGCAATGATAGATACTACGAAAGCAACTAAACTTGCTACGCCTAAAATCATAAATTCATCAAATGTAAAACTGTTTCCTTTTAATAAGAATTTTAATACTTTAATTCCGCTAGCTCCAACCATAACAGGGATGCTCAGGAAGAAAGAGAACTCAGTAGCCACGAAACGTGAACAACCAATTAACATTCCCCCAAGAATTGTAGCGCCAGAACGGGATGTGCCTGGCATTAATGCTAAGACTTGGAAAATACCAATAATAAAAGCAGAACGATATGTGAACTCATTGAAGTTTGTTACTTTTGGAGTTTGGCCTTTGTTCCAGTTTTCTACAACAATAAATAGGACACCGTAGATAATTAACATTAAGGCAATAGGTAAGAATTTGTGAAAATTAGCTTCGAACCAATCATCTAAAACCACACCGATAATTCCGGCAGGGACACAAGCGATTAAGACTTTCCACCATAAGTCCCACGTGTCTTTTTTCTCAATGCTTGTTTTTTGTCCTGAAAAAGGGTTTAGCTTGTTAAAGAAAATGACAATAACTGCTAAGATAGCTCCTAATTGGATGACAACATTAAACATTTCTTTAAAGGCAGGTGAGGCATCTAATTTGATAAACTCATCTACTAAAATCAAGTGACCTGTACTACTAATTGGCAACCATTCTGTGATACCTTCTACGATACCAAGGATGACTGCTTTAAATAAATTAAACCAATCCATTATGTCAGTCCTTCCGAATCTTTTTTAAATAAACTCATGTAATAGTATACCTATTTTTAGAATGATGTCCAAGTTGATTTAGTTTTCTTAATAATTCTATAAAAAAAGCAAGTGCCAAGTCGGCACTTGCTTTCGTTTAATTGAAGAAAGGGTTTGTTGCTATTTCATGACCAATGGTAGTTGGTCCGTTGTGTCCGGGATAAGCGATAAATTCTGGTGGTAATGAAAACAACTGTGTTTGAACACTTGTTAAAAGTTGCTCCATATTGCCAGTTGGTAAGTCGCTGCGACCGATACTGCCGGCAAATAACGCATCACCTGTAATGACAAACTGATCATCATGAAAAACAAAGCTGACTCCTCCACGAGAGTGGCCAGGGGTTTCGCGGACTTCGAAAGTCATGCCGCCTAATGTGTAAGAAGTTGCTTCAAATTCGAAGTCGGCAGGCTCGCAGACGATATCTGCCATATCTGAATGACGCATCAAACCAGATAGGTTATCTTCCGGGCTACTTAACCAAGCTTGCTCATAAGGACTAACGTAAACAGGGATATCATAATAGTGACGAACTTCCTCAACAGCACCAATGTGGTCATAGTGAGTGTGAGTTAATAAGATAGCTACAGGCTTACGATTAGTCTCTGTGATAAATGTTTTGATTTTGTCAAAGTCATTCCCAGGATCAACAATTAATAAGTTATCTTCATTATAAATAAAGTAGCAATTTTCAGCAGCGGGACCGCTTGTTACAAAATATTTTACTTCAGTCATGTGTAACACTCCTTTAAATTCAGTTTCTATCTATTAGTATACTGAAAATTTGAGAGAGTGACAAAGGTTGAGCTTAGTGACTCGTGTAATAACGGATAATATCGACTAAAACGGTTGTCGATCCGTCACCACACCGAGAATCATAGTATTCAGTAAATTCAGGATTAATAAGATAGAGTTCAGCTAATCCGGCATGACGTTTGCGGTCATAAGACCCCCAACTCATATGTAACCATTCTTTGTGAGTGTTAAATAAAAGTTCAGCTTCAGGTGATGGAATGGCAGTTTCAGCATGCTTTTGCAGGTGGGCTAAAAGTGTGGTTTCTAAAGCTAACCAAGTGTTATATTGTTCTGTTGTCATGTTTTTCATAGCGTGAACAGATTGGTTGATGACATCTGACCCATAAGATTGGCGTAATTCTTCTCCATAAAGAGCTTCATTTTCATCAATACTAGTTTTGAATGCTGCGAATTTTTCAGTGTTTGTCATAGTTGACTCTCCTTCGATGGTTTTAATTGTTTGTTCAATGTTGGCAATCAAGTTGATTAATTGGGTTTGTTTTGCCAACAATAGGGATTGATGACTTTTTAAAAGTTCCAACTGATTATCTTCTTGGTCGAGGAGGGCAGCAATCTTTTCAAGAGGCATATCGAAAGTTTTATATAATAAAATTTTATGTAGTCGATCGATTTCAGCTTGTTCATAGATTCGGTAACCAGCTTCAGTATAGTAGCTTGGCTTTAATAGATTAATCTGGTCATAATAACGTAATGTTTTATTTGAGATGCCAGCTAAATCAGCTAATTCTTTAATCGTTAAGGTCATCGGAAGACCTCCTTTCTACTTGATAGGTTCAGTTTAAAGTCTGACCTAAGGGGAAGGTCAATTAAATCTTACTAAGAATTTTGATTTGTTATTTAAATCACGAAGTATTAGGAGTACACTAGAAATGTTCGTGTTGTAAAAACACATAGTAGTAATAGTATAAATAATTAATTAGCTGGAGAGAAGGAAAGCAACTTGGTTTATGCAATTTATTTTCTGATTATTATTTTTGCCAATACAATTGGTGCGATTTCGGGTGTCGGTGGAGGAGTTATTATTAAGCCTCTTTTTGAAACATTTGGGTTTCATAGTTTAGAGAACATTTTATTCTTTTCATGTGTGGCAGTCTTTACGATGGCGATTGCCTCGACATTTAAACAAGTTCGTAATGGCTTTTCGATAGACTATGTTCGTGCCGGAGCGATTTCTGTGGGCTCGGTTATTGGTGGAACATTTGGAAATAAATTAGTAACATTTTTATTAGATTATTTCGGTTCCCAAACACAATTACAGATTCTGCAAATCGTGTTAACGGTTAGTTCGTTTATCATTGTTTTCTTCTACTCGTTGAGAAATGCTAAAACTTTAGACTTAACAGGACCGATTGTTTATTTATTGGTTGGAATTTTCTTAGGTGGTTTTTCTACGTTACTAGGAATTGGTGGGGGACCAATTAATGTCTCGTTGCTAATTTTTTGTTTTGGATTAAAAATGAAAGAAGCAACTATTTATTCAATTATAACGATCTTGTTTTCGCAATTGGCTAAACTAGTTGAAATTGCCACAAGTACTGGTTTTGGTGATTTTGATTTAAGTGTCTTATGGGTTATCGTCCCCGCAGCCATTTTAGGTGGCTATATCGGTGGTATGTTGAGTTGTAAATTCTGTGAGAAACGTGTTGGTCAAATTTTTACAGGTGTCGTGCTATTAGTTATTTTTATTAATCTATATAATGCTTGGCAAATTTTAGGATAGAAAAAAAGACTGATCTCATCTCAGTCTTTTTTTATTTGGCTTCGATTGTCTGAATAGCATGTTGTAGTTCATTTTGCATATCTGTATCTTTTTCATTAGTTTGGAGTTCTTTAAAGTAATGAAGTATTTCTGGGTTATTAGTAGGAATTAAATCAGCTACAGCCCAAATAGCTGTGGCTCGAATAACAGGTCGAACATCATTTTCAATGACTTCTAATAATTTTGGAATAGCTGAAGTTTGTTTGGCGTTTGCCAGAGCGATGATTGCATTTCGCTGAAGTGGTTTCTTACCACGCCAGGAGCCAGCTAATGCTCCAAATTGACTTTTAAATTCTTTGTTAGACATGGTTAACATAGGTGTTAATAGTGGTGTGACGCTTTCTGGGTCAGGTTCCATTTCTGGATGAATGTGAAAATCTTTCCCTTTGTTATAAGGACAGACTTGTTGACAAATATCGCAGCCGTAAATCACCGTCCGAATTTTATCACGGTATTCTAAAGGCATCATATCTTTCGTTTGGGTTTGGTATGATAAACAGCGTTTCGCGTTCATCCGTCCATCGCCAAGTAGGGCATCGGTTGGGCAAAGGTCAATACATCGTGTGCAGTCACCGCATTTAGATTTGATTGGCGTATCAGGTTCAAAAGGAATGTTCGTGATGATTTCACCTAAATAGACATAAGAACCAAACTCTTCCGTAATCAATAGGCCGTTTTTACCAATAAACCCTAAGCCAGCACGTTGGGCAACGGCAACATCAATCAGCTCCCCAGTATCGACCATTGGTTTAAAAGTAATGGTTTCGTCATCTTCGCAACGCTCTTGGATGAAGCTGATTAAGTTTCCTAGTCGCTCTTTTAAGATATCGTGATAGTCGATTCCCCAAGATGCTCGCGCGAAGCTTCCGCGGCGTTCGCCAGGGATTGATTCGGCTTTTTTTGTTAAACGTGTCGGATACGCCAGTGCGATGGAAATAATTGATTGTGGCTGGTCAAAAATCATGTCAGGGTTAATTCGTTCCTCGATGTTGGGGTGCTCAAAACCGGATGTATGGCCAGCGGCCTTTTGTTCTTCTAAACTGGTTTTCAAATGTGTGAAGGGAGCAGCGGATGCGAAACCAATTTTATCGATACCGATAGTCTGACTAGCGGTGATGATATCTTCTTTTAATTGACTGTACAAAAGCTTTCCCTCCTAAATGTTCTTTTATTTGATAGTAGCAACATGGCGGGTGAGATGCAAGAAAAAAAGGACTAGCTTGGCTAGTCCTTTTTTAGTGTCCACCTAAAACGAATAGTTGGATAAAGAATAGAAAGGCGAAAACATAAATTAAGGGATGAACCTCACGTCCTTTTTTAGTCAGTAAGTGAGTGATGGGATAAGTAATGAAACCTAAAGCTAAACCAGTTGCAATACTACCAGTTAAGGGCATTGTAATGATAACTAAGAAAGCTGGGAATGCTTCAGCAAAATCATCCCAATTAATTTCAGATGCTTCACCAATCATCATGCTACCGACAATGACTAATGCTGGTGTTGTGATGGCGGGAACAGTTGTTAAAACGCTAACGACTGGATAGAATAATCCAGACAATAAGAACATAAATGAAACGGTTAGAGTTGATAAACCAGTTCTGGCACCAGCGGCAACACCGGTCCCTGATTCAATATAAGCACTGGTTGGACTTGTTCCGAAAATAGCTCCAGCTACTGTTCCGATAGCGTCAGCGAATAATGCACCTTTTGCTCCAGGGAGTTCTCCGTTTTTCATTAACTTAGCTTTTTTAGCTACTGCGATGACAGTCCCTGTTGTATCGAAGATAGTGATTAATAAGAAAGAGAGGACGGCCCCGTATAAACCGTTTGCTACGACATCTTTAAATGGAGTGATAGGATTCGTAATCATTAAACCATTACTGAAATCAGGCAGACTAATAATACCTGAAAACTGTAAGTCGCCCATTAAAGCTGCAATGATTGCGATAACTACCATGCTTAGGAAGATAGCGCCGGGGACTTTTAATAAAATGAAAGCGACGGTTAATAAAATCCCGAATAAGGCTAGCAGAACTTGCGGATCTTTTAAATCACCAAGAGCGACTAAGTTGGCTGGGTCAGCAACAATGATATGGGAAAGTTTTAAACCGACAAAGGCGATGAACAAACCGATTCCTGCAGTGATAGCTGACTTTAGTGATTCTGGAATAGCTCGAATTAATTCTTCACGAAAAGAAGTTAATGATAATAGAAAGAAAATGATACCAGCGACAAATACAGAAGAAAAGGCAACCTTATAATCAACGCCACCTGCTACAACAGAAACAAAATAAGCATTTAATCCCAAACCTGGTGCAATAGCTATCGGGTAATTAGCAGATAGCGCCATCCAAGTTGAAGCAAGAATTGTTGATAAAATAGTTGCGATAAAAACTTGAGCGGTTGGCACACCTGCGGAACTTAGAATTGCAGGATTTACAACGATGATATAAGCCATGGTGAAAAAGGTGGTCAGTCCCCCAAGTACCTCGGTCTTAACCGTTGTGTTGTTTTCCTTCAGTTTGAAAAAAGATGTCATGTCTGAAAATCTCCTTTAAAAGTTTTATTTGATTAATAACAACTGTATAATAACTTAATGTCGTACAATAATCAACATAAATTATTTAATGTTCGTGTTTAGGGTTGTTTTAAAGGTTTTTTTAAGGTTTAACGGTGGATTTGTATAAAGATGATAAAAGTGTTACGATAAATGTGTATTAAAAATAAGTATCAGTCGTAACACAATTGATTTTTAAGAAGTTTATTCACACTGGCGCAGCTATAGGGCTGCAAGGATGCAACAGATGGTAGGGGTTGGATCGTTTAAATGAGAAACAACTGAAGTTATTAAACAAATAGTTTTATGGAACAAAACCGTATAGATATTTATTTTTAGTTAGATAGCCACTCGCTTATGTGAGTGGCTATCGTCTATTTTAGGGATTATTCTGGTGTATAAAATAACCTGATGCTATAATTAAATTAGTGAGATAGGAGTGGTTCGATGACATTGTTAGAAATTTCTCAACGATTATTACTTGCGATTATTATTTCGGGAGCAGTTGGTTTTGATCGTGAATTTAAAAATCGACCAGCAGGAATGAGAACTCATATTTTAGTTTGTGTCGGAGCTGCCGTTATCGCTTTAGTTCAAACGCAATTATCTGTCAATGCCTTGCAGATGGTAGCGGAAAGTCCGGAGCTGGCCGCAGTCGTTAAAAGTGATCAGACGCGTTTAATCGCGCAGGTTGTTAGTGGTATTGGATTTTTGGGAGCGGGAACAATCATTGTGACTCAGCGTTCGGTCATGGGATTAACAACAGCTGCTTCGTTATGGGCGGTCGCTTGCTTAGGGATTGCAGCGGGTATGGGTTTATATACGATTGCGATTTCCGGGTTCGTTGTCATCCAAGTGGTACTATCGTTGCTGAATAAGGTGCTTGTTGCGGTACCTACTTTAAAGAAATTACAAATTAAGTACCAACACCGTTTGGAAACGAAAGAATTTGTGATGGATTACTTTGAAGAAAAAGGTGTCCAAGTTAAAGGTGTCGATTTTGATGTTGAAATTCATGCAGACGAAAAAGTTTATACGAATATTTACACAGTTGAATTACCGAGAGGGTTTAATCATTCCGAACTGATTGAAGATATTTCGTTAAATAAAAATGTTTTACAAATTAGATTAATTGATGCATAAAAAGCTGGCCTGTAAAGGACAGCTTTTTTGATTTGGGTAAGTATTATTATCTATCTGCTAGTTTTTGGCATATAATATGTATATAAAAATTAACGGGGGTATAGTATGAAGACATTAGTGAATTTTAGAGATGTAGGTGGTTTGGTGACAAAAGATAACCGTAGAGTTGTAATGGGGAAAATTTTAAGAAGTGGGGAGCTAGTTGGTTTAAGTGAAGAAGCTCGTAAAACCCTTTTGAAGGATTACCAGTTAAAAACAATTTTCGATTTCCGAGGGGCGGATGAAGTAAACTCTAAACCTGATGATAAATTAACAGGCGTTGAATATCACAATATTGATATTATGAAAGATTGCCAAGGGAATTCAGCAAGCTTTGAAGATTTGATGTCAGGGTTGTCGTCAGCTAAAGAACACATGTTGGCGATTTATCGGGATATCTTAGTCGTTGATTCGGGATTGAATGGTTATCGTGTATTTTTAGAAACCATTGCTAAGAAAGATGAGCCTTTTATTTTCCATTGCTTTGCCGGAAAGGATCGTACGGGAATTGGTGCGATGTTAATTTTAGAAATACTGGGTGTCGATAAAAAAGATATTTATGAGGATTATTTGGCAACTAATGAGATGCGCCAAGACACGAACCAAAAAATCTTAACTGTCTTAGCTAATGAAGGTATGACGCCAGAGCAACTTGAAGAAGCTGAAGTGATGTTGTTAGTTGATTCGGAGTATTTGGATTTAGCTTATGAAATTATGCTAGCTAAACATGAAACGGTTGAAGCGTTTATCATTAATCAAATTGGTCTATCGTCTGAATATTTAGAAATGATTCGAGCTAATTACACAGAAGATACTAAATAATCTCTATCCAATAGGGAATAAACAAGATATAATAGAAGAAATGTAAATGAAAGAGGTATCAGTCATGACTGAAGATAAAACAAAAAGTTCAACAGTAGAGCCGTTAGAAACTGAAGCTGTTGTAGAGCCGGTGAAAGAAAAACCATGTCGTGCTACTTTAGTTTCTGAAACGAATTTATTGATTGATGAGTGTGCTTACCGCATCGTCAGCAATTATCGTGAAGCCTTTGATGTCAATTTGTTAGGTGAACGTTACAGCGATGTCTTGAATCGCTATGAATATATCGTAGGAGATATGGGGTTTGAACAATTACGTTTACGTGGTTTTTTCAGTGATGATCACCAAAATATGCCTGCGGAACAACGAATTAGTAGTTTAGAAGATTACTTGTATGAATACTGTAACTTTGGTTGTCCTTATTTTGTAATTGAACGTATCGGTGAGCATCCTGTAAATGAATCGAAAGGGAAGCATAAACGTTCCCAAAATCGTCGTTCTAAACCACAACGTAGCAATAACAATTCAGCTCATGTTGCTGAAAAACGTGGGAAACAAACTAAGACAACCCAAGATAAGAAAATTACTAATCGTCAAAAACCGGTAATGAAGAAAAAAACAGATCAAAAACCCGCTGTAAAAAACAATAAACCAAGTTCGGTGGAAGGTGCTAAAAAAGAACGAGGGTTTACCATTCGTCAAAAAAATAGTTAGTAAGGATTGAATGAGAATGTCATACAAAGGATATTTAATTGATTTAGACGGTACGATTTATTTAGGTGAAGAACTGATTCCGGCAGGCAAACGTTTTGTTGAACGCTTGCAGAAGACAGAAACCCCTTATTTATTCGTCACAAACAATACAACTAAAACACCAGAGATGGTTCGCCAGCGCTTAGCCGAAAAATTCGCTATTGATGTTCCTGTCGAAACCATTTATACGGCGACCTTGGCGACAGTTGATTATATGAACCGCTTAGCTAAAGGTAAAAAAGTTTACGTTATTGGTGAATCAGGTTTGCAGGAAGGGATTTCTGAAGCTGGTTATCAGTTAACAGATGAACAACCAGATTATGTGGTAGTTGGCTTAGATACAGCTATTTCTTATGAGAAATTGACAGCGGCGACACTTGCGATCCGCAATGGTGCTCATTTTATTGGAACAAACCCTGACAAAAACATTCCAACAAACCGAGGTTTGTTACCAGGAGCAGGAAGCTTTTTATCATTGTTAGAAACAGCCACGGGTGTGACTCCGGTTGTCATCGGGAAACCTAATAGCAGTATTATGTTATCTGCTTTGGAAAAAATAAAATTACCCGCTAGTGAAGTTGTTATGGTTGGAGATAACTATGAGACGGATATCAAGGCTGGGATTGAAAATGATATTGATAGTTTGTTAGTTTTGACTGGTTTTACGAGTAAAGAACAAGTTCCGTCTTTACCAGTTGCACCGACCCACGTAGTGACAAGTTTAGATGAGTGGGTAATTGCAGATGAAAAATAGAAGTTGGTTTTGGCTTGGGATGGTGTCGTTATTCTTAATGATTGTAACGCTAGTTATAACCATAACGATTAATGCTTATCCTTTATATGTTCTTGAAATAAAACAGTTGGATTTAGCAGAGTCATTAGGACTGACTTCAAAACAATTATTACTAAATTACCGTGAGATGATGGGCTACTTGAATTTTCCGTGGCGCAATCAATTTAAACTAACTGACTTTCCTCATTCGGTATCAGGCGCCTTTCATTTTTATGAAGTGAAACGGTTGTTTATGCTTAATTATGGTGTGCTATTAATCACGATTACGCCAACTGTTTTATTTTTAAGAAAGTTGTGGCGTGAAGGTCAATTTTGGAGATTGGTTCGACCTTTCCAAATAGCCGCTTTGATACCGTTTGCTTTTGGTTTGGTTATGTTGATGTCATTTGATTGGTTTTTCGTGACATTCCATAGTATCTTTTTTAATAATGATGCGTGGTTGTTTAACCCTCTAACTGATCCAATTATTAATGCCTTGCCTGAAAGTTATTTCATGCATTGTTTCGTTTTAGGCTTTCTTTTATTTGAATTACTTTTATTGTTAGGTATTTATTTTGGGAAATATCAATTGCTTAATAAAAATAAAAAAGAACTCTAGCCAAATGGCTGGCGTTCTTTTTTCTAATCATTAAAGACGGCAGTACTATGTGCCGGTTGCGTGCGAGTCTCTGGTGAAATAAAATGCAGTGCGTTGTTCACAGCAGTGGGAGCTTCGCCGAACCCAGTTGCGATCAGTTTTACTTTTCCGGGATAGGTACAAATATCTCCAGCAGCGTAAATACCGGGAATGTTTGTTGACATATCACTATTAACTTTAATAGCGTGTCCATCAAGTTCTAATCCCCAATTTGATAGCTCCCCATAATTAGCCATGAAGCCGTAAGTAACCAATAGGTGGTCAGGTGTTAAGGTGATATCTTCCGCTGTCTTTGGGTTAACGATAGTCAGATTGTTAATTGAAGGACCTGATGAATCAATTTCTTTAATGACATATGGCGTTAATTTTTCCACAGAAGATTTTTCTAATAAAGCCAAGCTGTGTTCGTGAGCGCGGAATGCGTCGCGGCGGTGTAATAAAGAAACAGAGTTCGCGATGGGTTCTAGCGTTAGTGCCCAATCGACAGCTGAGTCGCCACCGCCACAAATCACGACATCTTTATTAGTGAAAATATCAGTGTTAGTAACAAAATAATGAAGCGATTGTCCTTCTAGTTTTTCTTCGTAAGGGACTTGTAGTTTTCTTGGTTGGAAGGCACCGTTTCCTGCCGTGATAATAACTGCTTTAGAATAGTGATCACCTAGATTTGTTTTCAAGTGAATACTACCATCTTCCAGTTTATTTATTTCTAGAACTTCTTCGTTCAAACAAATATCGTGATTGAAAGGTGCCATTTGAGTCGAGAGATTCTCGATTAAATCAGCAGCAGGGATATTAGGAAAACCAGGAATATCGTATATTTTCTTTTCAGGATATAAAAGAGTCAGTTGTCCCCCTAGTTGAGGCAAACTCTCAATGATTTTTGTTTTTGCTTGACGCATACCGGCGTAAAAACCAGCAAATAAACCAGCAGGACCGCCACCGATAATTGTTAAATCGTAGATGTCTTTGTTAGTCACAATAAGACTCCTTTCTACTATATAAATAATCTTATGCTATTTAGTATAAGTGATAGGGTAAAATAAAAACAGAAAATCGTACTTATTTAAGTTAAATAGATAGAAAAAAAAGCAGAAATTAGGTATGATTGCAAAGTAAACAATTAATATTAGGAGGAATCATTTATGACATATCCACAACTTGATTTAGCAAATGCAAAAGGAACAGTTGTCACAATGAAAACAAACCGTGGTGACATCACATTCAAACTATTTGATGAGATTGCACCTAAAACAGTGGCTAACTTTGTTGGTTTAGCAAAACAAGGGTATTACGATGGCGTTATTTTCCACCGTGTTATCCCTGATTTTATGGTTCAAGGCGGCGACCCAACTGGAACTGGGATGGGTGGCGAAAGTATTTATGGAGCAAGTTTTGAAGATGAGTTTTCAGCGAATGCTTTCAACTTGCGTGGTGCTTTATCGATGGCTAATGCTGGCCCTAACACAAACGGTAGCCAATTCTTTATCGTTCAAAATAAAAATGTTCCAGCGAATATGCTTGGGCAATTAAAAGACGCAGGATTCCCTGATGAAATTATCACTGAATATGGAAAAGGTGGAACACCTTGGTTAGATTCTCGCCATACAGTGTTTGGTCATGTGATGGAAGGTATGGATGTTGTTGATGATATGGCAGCAGTTCAACGTGGCCCACAAGATAAACCACTCTATGATATCGTTATTGAATCTGTAGTAGTTTCAGAATAAAACTTGAAAAGAGGCTGAGGCCTCTTTTTTATTTTCAGAAAAAAAGTGAGAGGCTTTAAACTCAATCATTTCTGGAGTATACTATTAAAGAGTTAATAAGCGAGGTGAAAGAATTGGAATATAGAATAGGTATGGAAATAGATGGCGTTGTCACAGGAGTTCAGCCGTATGGGGCTTTTGTATCGTTAGAGGGAGAACAACAAGGTTTAGTGCATATTTCCGAAGTGAAGCATGGTTTTATAAAAAATATTTCTGATGTGTTAGCAGTTGGTGACAAAGTCCGTGTCAAAGTCATTGATATTGATGAGTACTCAAAAAAAATCAGTTTATCAATGAGAGCTTTAGAAACTGAAGGAGCGGGTCCGGCATTTAAATATAAAAAATATTTTACGGATCGAAATAAGAATATTGGGTTTAAAAGTTTAGCAGATGTTTTACCTGAGTGGATTGAAGAAAATTTAGAGCAACTGGATCAAAGAGGGAAATAGAGGTGAAAAACGAGTGTCGAAAATAGTTACAGGAACAGTAATGTTAAGTAAAAATAATGGAGAAAAATCATTTTTAGTGAACAGACAAAATGATGGCTTCAGTTTTTTTTCAACAGAAACAACAACTGACGAAACAAATATGGGAGTCATTTTAAAAGAATTAAAAAAAACAGCGGCAATTGATTTAGCTCTAATTGATCTTGTTGAGTTGGTTAGTATTAACTTAAAAGGTGAGAGAACACAGTTGTTTGTATTTGAAATGACGGAAGAGAAGCAAGCATCGATGAATCATATTTTGAGTGATATGATTAGTTGGGAAAATTCAAAAACACTACGTGAAATGATGACTGATTTAGACGTATCATCAACGCCTGTTTTTGAAGTAGAAAAATAAATTAGAATTAATTTGAAAATTGTGTTGACAGTGAAGCGTAATCTTGATACTATGATTAAGTTGTCAACGCGACAACGTAGACCTTTGAAAACTGAACAAAGTAAGACGAACCAAACGTGTAGGATGTTGTTCTCATTAGTTGAGACAACAAACTAAATTTTAACGTTTTTTATAAAAACGTAAGTGAAGTAACATTCGCTAGCAAACAACAAATGAGCTGTTTCGAAAGAAACAATCAAAACTTTTATTGAGAGTTTGATCCTGGCTCAGGACGAACGCTGGCGGCGTGCCTAATACATGCAAGTCGAACGCTTCTCCGAACCGGTGCTTGCACCAGTTCATATGAGAAGAGTGGCGGACGGGTGAGTAACACGTGGGTAACCTGCCCTTCAGCGGGGGATAACATTTGGAAACAGATGCTAATACCGCATAACTGGTTTCACCGCATGGTGAAACTATGAAAGACGCTTTACGGTGTCACTGAAGGATGGACCCGCGCTGCATTAGTTAGTTGGTGAGGTAATGGCTCACCAAGACCGTGATGCATAGCCGACCTGAGAGGGTGATCGGCCACACTGGGACTGAGACACGGCCCAGACTCCTACGGGAGGCAGCAGTAGGGAATCTTCGGCAATGGACGAAAGTCTGACCGAGCAACGCCGCGTGAGTGAAGAAGGTTTTCGGATCGTAAAACTCTGTTGTTAGAGAAGAATAAGTGGGAGAGTAACTGTTCCCGCCTTGACGGTATCTAACCAGAAAGCCACGGCTAACTACGTGCCAGCAGCCGCGGTAATACGTAGGTGGCAAGCGTTGTCCGGATTTATTGGGCGTAAAGCGAGCGCAGGCGGTTCTTTAAGTCTGATGTGAAAGCCCCCGGCTCAACCGGGGAGGGTCATTGGAAACTGGGGAACTTGAGTGCAGAAGAGGAGAGTGGAATTCCATGTGTAGCGGTGAAATGCGTAGATATATGGAGGAACACCAGTGGCGAAGGCGACTCTCTGGTCTGTAACTGACGCTGAGGCTCGAAAGCGTGGGGAGCAAACAGGATTAGATACCCTGGTAGTCCACGCCGTAAACGATGAGTGCTAAGTGTTGGAGGGTTTCCGCCCTTCAGTGCTGCAGTTAACGCATTAAGCACTCCGCCTGGGGAGTACGACCGCAAGGTTGAAACTCAAAGGAATTGACGGGGGCCCGCACAAGCGGTGGAGCATGTGGTTTAATTCGAAGCAACGCGAAGAACCTTACCAGGTCTTGACATCCTTTGACCACTCTAGAGATAGAGCTTTCCCTTCGGGGACAAAGTGACAGGTGGTGCATGGTTGTCGTCAGCTCGTGTCGTGAGATGTTGGGTTAAGTCCCGCAACGAGCGCAACCCCTATTGTTAGTTGCCATCATTAAGTTGGGCACTCTAGCGAGACTGCCGGTGACAAACCGGAGGAAGGTGGGGATGACGTCAAATCATCATGCCCCTTATGACCTGGGCTACACACGTGCTACAATGGATGGTACAACGAGTCGCAAGGTCGCGAGGCCAAGCTAATCTCTTAAAGCCATTCTCAGTTCGGATTGTAGGCTGCAACTCGCCTACATGAAGCCGGAATCGCTAGTAATCGCGGATCAGAACGCCGCGGTGAATACGTTCCCGGGCCTTGTACACACCGCCCGTCACACCACGAGAGTTTGTAACACCCGAAGTCGGTGAGGTAACCTTTTGGAGCCAGCCGCCTAAGGTGGGATAGATGATTGGGGTGAAGTCGTAACAAGGTAGCCGTATCGGAAGGTGCGGCTGGATCACCTCCTTTCTAAGGAATATAACGGAATCCTACAGGTCCGTTCTTACTTTGCTCAGTTTTGAGAGGTCTACTCTCAAACATTTGCTCATTGAAAACTGGATAGTTAAAGAAATTAATCAAAACAAACCGAGAACACCGCGTTGTGATAGTACTTTAGTACTATTCATAAGAGTTTTTAAACAAAGTTCAAAACGCTGTTTAAAGGATCAGTGGAGCCTGTATCGCTACAGAGTGGAAACTGAAAGTCTAACATCATTGTTAGCAACATAGGTTAAGTTAATAAGGGCGCACGGTGGATGCCTTGGCACTAGAAGACGATGAAGGACGGGACTAACTCCGATATGCTTTGGGGAGCTGTAAGTAAGCTATGATCCAGAGATTTCCGAATGGGGAAACCCGGCAGCTGTTATAGGCTGTCATCATATACTGAATACATAGGTATATGAGGTGAGACGCAGAGAACTGAAACATCTAAGTACCTGCAGGAAGAGAAAGAAAATTCGATTACCTTAGTAGCGGCGAGCGAAACGGTAAGAGCCCAAACCAAGAAGCTTGCTTCTTGGGGTTGTAGGACTCAAATATGGTAGCTGTAGTTGATAGTCGAATCGACCTGGAAAGGTCAGCCGTAGTGGGTAAAAGCCCCGTAGGCGAAATGGACTGCACACCTATGAGTATCCTGAGTACGGCGGAACACGAGAAATTCCGTCGGAATCCGCGGGGACCATCCCGCAAGGCTAAATACTCTCTAGTGACCGATAGTGAACCAGTACCGTGAGGGAAAGGTGAAAAGCACCCCGGGAGGGGAGTGAAATAGATCCTGAAACCGTGTGCCTACAACAAGTTAAAGCCCGTTAATGGGTGATAGCGTGCCTTTTGTAGAATGAACCGGCGAGTTACGATAGCATGCGAGGTTAAGATGAAGAGTCGGAGCCGTAGCGAAAGCGAGTCTGAATAGGGCGAATGAGTATGTTGTCGTAGACCCGAAACCATGTGATCTACCCATGGCCAGGTTGAAGGTGCGGTAAAACGCACTGGAGGACCGAACCCACGTACGTTGAAAAGTGCGGGGATGAGCTGTGGGTAGCGGAGAAATTCCAATCGAACTTGGAGATAGCTGGTTCTCTCCGAAATAGCTTTAGGGCTAGCCTCGGATTAAGAATTGTGGAGGTAGAGCCACTGTTTGGACTAGGGGCCCATCTCGGGTTACCGAATTCAGATAAACTCCGAATGCCATATATTCATATCCGGGAGTCAGACTGCGAGTGATAAGATCCGTAGTCGAAAGGGAAACAGCCCAGACCACCAGCTAAGGTCCCAAAATATATGTTAAGTGGAAAAGGATGTGGGGTTGCATAAACAACTAGGATGTTGGCTTAGAAGCAGCCACCATTTAAAGAGTGCGTAATAGCTCACTAGTCGAGTGACCCTGCGCCGAAAATGTACCGGGGCTAAACATATTACCGAAGCTGTGGAGTGCACCATTAGGTGCATTGGTAGGAGAGCGTTCTAAGGGCGTTGAAGGTAGATCGTGAGGACTACTGGAGCGCTTAGAAGTGAGAATGCCGGTATGAGTAGCGAAAGACAGGTGAGAATCCTGTCCACCGTATGACTAAGGTTTCCTGGGGAAGGCTCGTCCTCCCAGGGTTAGTCGGGACCTAAGCCGAGGCCGATAGGCGTAGGCGATGGACAACAGGTTGATATTCCTGTACCAGTAATTATTGTTTGACCAATGGAGGGACGCAGTAGGCTAAGAAATCCGTGCGAATGGAAGTGCACGGCCAAGCAATGAGTTTTAGGGTGAGTCAAATGCTTACTCTTATAAGAACAAGTTGTGATGGGGAGGGAAATTAAGTACCGAAGTTTCCGATGTCACACTGCCAAGAAAAGCTTCTAGTTAGATGATTACTGCCCGTACCGCAAACCGACACAGGTAGTCGAGGCGAGTAGCCTAAGGTGAGCGAGCGAACTCTCGTTAAGGAACTCGGCAAAATGACCCCGTAACTTCGGGAGAAGGGGTGCTGGTCTCCGGACCAGCCGCAGTGAATAGGCCCAAGCGACTGTTTATCAAAAACACAGGTCTCTGCAAAATCGAAAGATGACGTATAGGGGCTGACGCCTGCCCGGTGCTGGAAGGTTAAGAGGATGGGTTAGCTTCGGCGAAGCTCAGAATTGAAGCCCCAGTAAACGGCGGCCGTAACTATAACGGTCCTAAGGTAGCGAAATTCCTTGTCGGGTAAGTTCCGACCCGCACGAAAGGCGTAACGATTTGGGCACTGTCTCAACGAGAGACTCGGTGAAATTTTAGTACCTGTGAAGATGCAGGTTACCCGCGACAGGACGGAAAGACCCCATGGAGCTTTACTGTAGTTTGATATTGAATGTCTGTGACACATGTACAGGATAGGTAGGAGCCTTAGATGCCAGCACGCTAGTGTTGGTTGAGGCGTTGGTGGGATACTACCCTTGTGTTATGGCCATTCTAACCCGCACCACTAATCGTGGTGGGAGACAGTGTCAGATGGGCAGTTTGACTGGGGCGGTCGCCTCCTAAAGAGTAACGGAGGCGCTCAAAGGTTCGCTCAGAATGGTTGGAAATCATTCGTAGAGTGCAAAGGCATAAGCGAGCTTGACTGCGAGACCTACAAGTCGAGCAGGGTCGAAAGACGGACTTAGTGATCCGGTGGTTCCGCATGGAAGGGCCATCGCTCAACGGATAAAAGCTACCCTGGGGATAACAGGCTTATCTCCCCCAAGAGTCCACATCGACGGGGAGGTTTGGCACCTCGATGTCGGCTCGTCGCATCCTGGGGCTGTAGTCGGTCCCAAGGGTTGGGCTGTTCGCCCATTAAAGCGGCACGCGAGCTGGGTTCAGAACGTCGTGAGACAGTTCGGTCCCTATCCGTCGCGGGCGTAGGAAATTTGAGAGGAGCTGTCCTTAGTACGAGAGGACCGGGATGGACACACCGCTGGTGTACCAGTTGTTCTGCCAAGGGCATTGCTGGGTAGCTACGTGTGGACGGGATAAACGCTGAAAGCATCTAAGCGTGAAGCCCCCCTCAAGATGAGATTTCCCATTTCTTCGGAAAGTAAGACCCCTGAGAGACGATCAGGTAGATAGGCTAGAAGTGGAAGTACAGTGATGTATGGAGCGGACTAGTACTAATCGGTCGAGGACTTAACCAAGAATAAAACGTAGGATTCAAGGAATGTTTTGATTAAACTTTACTATCCAGTTTTGAGTGAGCAATTACTCAAAAGAAAATAATACATCACAAGTGTGGTGGCGATAGCAAGAAGGATACACCTGTTCCCATGCCGAACACAGTAGTTAAGCTTCTTAGCGCCGATGGTAGTTGGGGGTTTCCCCCTGTGAGAGTAGGACGTTGCCACGCTTTAGTATTATTCCGGCATAGCTCAGTTGGTAGTAGCGCATGACTGTTAATCATGATGTCGTAGGTTCGAGTCCTACTGCCGGAGCTCTGGAGACACACCACGGTGTGTCTTTTTTTTTATCTTTAAAACGGGGTGTCTAAATTATGAAAGAAAGATTTAAAAGTTTTAAAATTATATTAGTTATTTGTACAGTTATGACATTGTATTTTCTGGTCAAGGGGTTGGTAGTCTTACCTGATAGTGAGAAAGTCTTGTTTAAAGGGATTCAATTAGCCTTGGGATTATTCCTGATGATAATTCCTATAGTAATTGAAAGAAAAATGAAAGTTAGCTTACCGAGAATGCTAGTTATCTTTTATTGCATTTTTATTATAGGCTCGGTATTTTTAGGGACAGGATTTGGATTTTATGGAAAGATTGCTTATTGGGATAAACTATTACATTTTATTAGTGCAGGGTTACTAGTTTTATTTGGGGTTAGTTTTTATTTGTCGTTACTTAATAAAGCTGTTATTTCAACTGTTGAAATGAAACTGTGTTATTTTTTTGGAACATTTTTTGCGATTTCTGGTGGAGTATTTTGGGAGTTTTATGAATTTATTTTTGATGGACTACTAGATCTTAATATGCAGAGATTTGCTTCAAAAGGTGTTGATTTAATTGGTAGAGAAGCCTTGATGGATACGATGGGCGATTTGTTTATAGATGTATTGGGGGCAATCGCTATGCTTGTTTATTTATTAATAACCACACAAAAAAATAAATCTTTGCTTAATGAATTAAGAATAAGAAGAATAAAATAAAAATTATTAATATAGTATGAGATGTTTTGCGTATTTAATAAATGTTGGCTTAAAAGTTATTCTGTTTTGGGCATTAATCCTTACGTTTTACTTAAGGATTAATACTGGAATAAACATTTAACTTTAGAGTCATATCATGTATAATGTACTAGGTTACAAACTATGTAAAATGGTTTGGTGAATAAATTCAAGTAAATTGGAGGTTTCTAAAGTGACTCAAAAAGAAACTAAAGAAGTTTTAAAAGAAGAAAGTATGAAGCGTCGCGAAATGCGTCAAAAAGAAAATAATATGGTAAAAAAAATCGTAACAATTGTCTTATCAGCTGTCGTTTTAATTTCAGTAGTAGCTGGTTTTGCTTTTTATAAATATTGGCAAAATGGTTTGCAACCGTTAAACCCTAAGGATCATGATATGGTTCAAGTTGAAATTCCATTAGGAACTAGTAATAAACAGATTGGTAATATTCTTGAAAAATCAGATGTGATTAAAAGTGGATTAGTATTTAACTACTATGTCAAAGCTAATAATATTTCTGATTTCAAAGGTGGTTTTTATCAAATGTCACCTGATATGAAATTAGTTGATATTGCTAAAATGCTACAACAAGGTGGTAGTGATGAACCAACAGCGCTTGCTGATGGTCGTATAACGATTCCAGAAGGATCATCATTGTATCAGATTGCAGAAATCATGGAAAAAAATACAGATGTTAAAGTTGATGAATTTATTGACGCTGCAAAAAATCCTAAGTTGTTTGACAAGTTATATGAGAGTTACCCTGAGTTATTAGAAAGTGTAAAAGATGCCAAGGATGTCCGTTACCGTCTTGAAGGTTACTTATTCCCTGCGAGTTATAACTATTATAAAGAAAATGGTGTAGATGATTTAATCACGCAAATGGTAAAACGTTCGGCAGAAGTGATGGCACAACGTAAAGCGGATATTGCTGCTAGCAAATTAACTGTTCAAGAATTGTTAACTCTAGCCTCTTTAGTTGAAAAAGAAGGTGTTGAGTTAGAAGATCGTCAAAATATTGCACAAGTATTCCTAAATCGTATTGATGAAGAAATGCCATTACAATCAGACATTTCCATTCTTTATGCAATGGATGAACATAAAGTTCATTTATCAAATAAAGATACACAAGTTGATTCTCCTTATAATTTGTATACAAATAAAGGCTATGGTCCTGGACCATTTAATAGTCCAAGTGAAGAAGCAATCGATGCTGTTTTACATCCGAAAGAGAATGATTATATCTACTTCTTAGCCGATGTTTCAACTCATAAAGTGTATTTTGCCAAAACGTATGAAGAACATTTGAAATTAAAAGAAGAATATATTGATAAACAATTAGAGAAAAAATAATAATAAGCCTAGCTTGTTTACATTTCACAGAAGAAGTGGTAACCTTTGGAATGTGAAAAAAATAGTGAAAGCTATTACATTGTTGCTATAATAGGGTTTCTATTACAAAGCATAGTTAAAGGAGCATAATTTAATATGGTAGAAAAAGTATACCCAATGACGTTAGAGGGGAAAGCTAAGTTAGAAGAAGAGTTAGAAATGTTGAAAACAGTTAAACGTAAAGAAATTGTTGAGCGTATTAAAATTGCTCGTAGTTTCGGAGATTTATCTGAGAACTCTGAGTATGAGTCAGCTAAAGATGAGCAAGCCTTTACGGAAGGACGTATCACAACTTTAGAAAACATGATTCGTTTTTCTGAAATTATTGATAATCAGAATGCTGATACAGACGAGGTTTGTTTAGGTCGTACAGTGACTTTTATTGAGTTGCCAGCTGGCGATGAAGAAGAGTACACAATTGTAGGAAGTGCGGAAGCAGATCCCCTAACAGGTAAAATTTCAAATGATTCACCAATTGCGAAAGCCTTAATTGGTCGTCGTTTAAATGATGAAGTAACGATTGCTACTCCTGGTGGCGATATGAACGTTAAGATTACTAAAGTGTCATAATTAAAAGCCTATCTAAATGATAGGCTTTTTTTGTAGGTCTTAAGTCTGAGTAATGGATAGGTCTGTAGATGACTACCATCTTTTATTAATAAGAAGTATAATATGAACAGATAGAATGTACAGATTGGAGTCTTTATCGTGAAAATTTATTGGCAACTATTTTTAATAATTGAAGCCTTACTTCTTTTAGTTGTATTAGGTCAACTTTTTAATAATTTTGGAGCATTATTTTTAGTCATTTTAGCTGTGATTACTTTATTATATGTTTTCAAAAAAGAAAGACGCAATTCCTTTAATCAGTTTCAAATTGTGGTAAGTGTTATTGTCTTGTTGTTAATGCTTTTGATTAATAGCCCTGCTTTTTGGATTATGCTGGTGATCGCAATTGTTTTCCTAGGTCTAAAAGGATTTGAATTAACAGGAAGCTCATTATTTGGTGAATCTGGTCGTAAAAACAAGGAAATAATTATGGTTGAAACGATTGAACCAGAAAATAAAAATGGTCGTCGATTTAAGCGTAAGTGGTTTGGAAATCAACGAATAGGCGATACGGTTTATGAATGGGATGATATCAATATGACCATTATTTCTGGCGATACATTAGTTGATTTAGGTAATACATTATTGCCTAAAGAAGATAATGTCATCTTAATTAGAAAAGCCTTTGGCCGCACCCGTTTGTTAGTGCCGGTGGGAATTGGTGTGATGATTGAACATTCGGCATTAACTGGTAATGTAAAATTAGATAACCAAGTGATTAAGTTGAAGAATGATGCAGTAAAAGTCTATAGTGATGATTATAGCCAGACACAACGACGTTTGAAGGTTGTATCTACTACCTTTGTTGGTGATTTGGAGGTTATCCGTATATGATTTCTAAAATCAGTCGTCCGATTCTTTTCTTATATACCTTTATTTTCACAATAATTATTTTAACCATCACTTTGTATACTAGTTACTATGCTCATAGTCAACGCTTGTGGTTGAGAGAATTAATTCATGCACAGATTTTCAAAATTCCATTAATTGTTTATGTTATTTTAATTGCGCTAGTTGTCAGTGGTTTAGTATTAATCATTGTTCACTTCGTGCAACGCAGTCAGTATGCTGAAATTGAAACGAAGCTAAGTTTATTGGCAAAGGGTGCTGTAGATGATTCAATTTTTTATTCCGATGAGATAGTTGAAATTGGCAATCCTAATTTAGCTGGTATGTTGCAAGATGTTGAGAAAATTCATGCTACGTTAATTGAAATGACAAAGGAGTTGCAAGAGTATTCAGGACGTCCTGCACTTGTTTCTGGTGTGTCAAAGGAAGATATTGTTAAAGAAGAGCGTCATCGTTTAGCAAGAGAACTACATGATTCTGTGAGCCAACAATTGTTTGCAGCGAGTATGTTATTATCAGCTGTGCAGGAAGAAGAAGAAACTTTTGCAGTCAATCCTGCTTTAAGTAAGCAGCTAGCTACGGTTTCGACAATTGTGAATGACTCCCAAGCGGAAATGCGCGCTTTGTTGTTACATTTAAGACCAATTAATTTAGAAGGTAAGAGTCTGAAAAAAGGGATTGAACAACTATTAGTTGAGTTGACGACGAAAGTAAAAATAGATTTAACTTGGGACATTGCTGATTTAAGTTTGAAAAAAGCAATTGAAGATCATTTATTTAGAATTGTTCAGGAATTATTATCAAATACCTTACGTCATTCAAAAGCTAAGTCATTAGAAGTTTATTTACAACGAGTTGAAAATAATGTTCATCTGCGGTTAGTTGATGATGGTGTGGGATTTGATACAACTGAAACGACAGCTGGAAGTTATGGTTTAAATAATATTAAAGAACGTGTTGCTGGTATGGGTGGCACATGTAAGATTATCAGTTTTAAGGGACAGGGGACAAGTGTTGAAATCCGTGTGCCAATTTTAGAGGGGGAAGCAATCAATGATTAGAGTACTTTTAGTAGATGATCACGAAATGGTTCGTTTAGGCGTGTCGTCGTACTTGTCAGTTCAATCAGATATTGAAGTTGTTGGGGAAGCTGAAAATGGACAAGTAGGCTATGAAAAAGCTTTAGAATTAAAACCTGATGTTATTTTGATGGATTTAGTGATGGATACAATGGACGGAATTGAATCAACCAAAGCAATTTTAAAAGATTGGCCAGAGGCTAAGATTATTATTGTTACAAGCTTTATTGATGATGAAAAAGTCTATCCGGCAATCGAAGCAGGAGCAGCAGGTTATTTATTAAAGACATCATCTGCAGGTGAAATTGCTAACGCTATTCGTGCAACGTACCAAGGAGAAACAGTCCTTGAACCAGAAGTGACGGGTAAAATGATGGCACGTTTAAACCAAAAAAATGTACCGGTTTTACATGATGATTTGACTAATCGTGAACATGAGATTTTATTATTAATTGCAGCAGGGATGAGTAATCAAGAAATTGCAGATGAACTGTTCATAACCTTGAAAACTGTGAAAACACATGTCTCTAATATTTTATCTAAGTTGGATGTAGAAGATCGTACACAAGCGGCGATTTATTCTTTCAAACATGGTATAGTTAAATAAACAAAAATGAAAGAGTAGGCATTTGAAATGAAACAAAATTTTGCAATTATTGGCTTAGGTCGTTTTGGTGGAAGTTTATGTGAAACATTAATTGAATCGGGGCAAGAAGTTTTAGCGATTGACCGTGATGAAGATACGATTAATGAGTATATGAATATTGCCACACATGCTGTGGTAGCTAATGCTCAAGATGAGATGACATTACGTTCCTTAGGTGTTCGGAACTTTGACCACGTGATTGTTGCGATTGGGGAAGACATTCAAGCGAGTATCTTGGTAACCCTTATGGCTAAAGAACTAGGTGTTAAAAATGTTATTGCTAAGGCACAAAACTCTTATCACGCCAAAGTATTATATAAAATCGGAGCAGATCATGTGGTCCATCCCGAGCGTGACATGGGGGTTAAAGTGGCACATAACTTAGTTTCTAAAAATATTTTAGACTATTTAGAGTTATCTGATGAATACTCTTTAGCAGAAGTTAAAGTAACGAATCCAAAATTTTATGACAAAGATTTATTAACGTTGAATTTTCGTCAGCGTTTCGGGCTAAATATCGTCGGAATTCGTCGCAATAAGAAGTTAATTATTTCGCCAGCAGCAGAGGAAAAAGTCTTACAAGATGACTGCTTACTAGTCATTGGTGCCGATGAAGATGTTGACCGTTTAGATGCAAAAATGTTGTAGGCAAATAAACCGCTTATTTTATCAATCTATGCTAAACTGACATTAAATAGAACATGAAAGCGTGGGCTAAAAATGAATTTAACAATTTCTGATAAAGGACAAGCGTGGTTTAAGTCTGAACTTAATTTAAAAGATGGTGACGGTATTCGTTTCTTCGGTAAGTATGGTGGAAGCACGAATGTTCATGTTGGTTTTACAACGGGCATGACGATTGCAGAACCATCAACTAACACGTTGGCTAAAATTGAAGTCAATGGCATCACTTATTTTACAGAAGAATCAGACGAATGGTTTTTTCATGGGTTTGATTTAGCAGTAGATTATGATGAAAAGTTAGATGAACCAACTTATACATATACAGCAAAATAAAAAGACGACTCATTGAGTCGTCTTTTTTGTTTTTATTTTAATTTTGGTTTTTGGATAGTCGGACTGATCACTCTTAAATAGATTAAGAACGTTAGGAACATGATGATAAACATTTGATCAATACCAGGTTGAAAAATAGCTAGGACAGTTGAAATGACAACTGGTACAGTAGCCGAGAAGGTAATGATTTTGAAAGTCTCTGACAAACGTAAGGGGCTGCCAGTCATTCGGCACCAAATGTTTCCGATTAAACTCATCATGAATAGTGACATCAGCAAGTTGATAAACATAGGAATAATCGCTGCGATATAGGCAAAGAACTGAATCACTCTAGATTGACTATTGTCACCAAGTTGGTGAGTAATCCATGCTTTATTGAATGAACTAGTATCAAAAGCTTCATATTTTAACGAGAATAATGTTTTCGGTAACATGCCGGCCATTAAATGATCTTCTGGTACAGTCAATAAGGCTTGGTCGGATAATAAAGCCAGTCCCACAGCATTTCCGATTAAATCATCTTGGACATCTTTAGGTTGGTAAACACCTTTGGGATCAAAGGTGAAAATGAAGTTATCTGTTTGCTGAATGAATCCTTCAGAATCTGGTGCAGATAGCTTATTATCTTGAATTGTAAATTCAGGGATTTTCTCACTGATAGTTGTTAAGTCACGTTGGGCGACTTTAATGACTTTGTTTACTTGAATGCCAATCGGAATGCTTAATAGAGCGGACAAAAATAACAAGTAAACAAAAACCTTTCCGAATTTTTTACTAACAGAAAAGATTAATTTTTGTGGTGCTTTAAATGCAGAAATGAATAATTGATACAAACTCATGACGGTCTCCTTCTTTGTGGTTGAACCACAGTTCTATCAAAATAATTGTAAACTTTTTCGGGTGCTAATACAAGGATTGTCTATCAACACGAGGTAAGCATTTAGATTGCTCGCTAGCCTGTTCTAATGATAAGATAAGGATGTAGAACAAAATACAAATTAAATGGAGGAATATCCAATGACTTACACTTTACCAGATTTACCATACGCATACGATGCTTTAGAACCACATATTGACGTGGAAACAATGAAATTACACCACGACAAACACCACAATACTTATGTAACAAACTTAAATGCTGCGATTGAAAAATATCCAGAATTAGCAGAAAAATCAATTGATGAATTAGTAGCTGACTTAGCTAACGTTCCTGCTGATATTAAAACAGCCGTTCAAAACAATGGTGGCGGACATGCTAACCACACATTCTTCTGGGAAATTATGGCACCTAACGCTGGTGGCGAACCTACTGGAGAAATTAAAGAAGCAATCGAAGCAACTTTCGGTTCTTTTGAAGATTTCAAAACACAATTTGCTGCAGCTGCAACAGGCCGTTTTGGTTCTGGTTGGGCATGGTTAGTTGTAAATAATGGAAAATTAGAAGTAATGTCTACTGCAAACCAAGATTCACCATTAACTGAAGGTAAAACTCCAGTACTTGGTTTAGATGTTTGGGAACACGCTTACTACAAAAAATTCAGTAACGTACGCCCTGATTACATCAAAGCTTTCTGGAACGTTGTAAACTGGGATGAAGTTAACAAACGTTTTGCAGCAGCAAAATAATTTGATAGATCAAACCTCTTAGATTAATCTAAGAGGTTTTTTTGTTAGTTTAAATATCATTAAAAAAGAGTGGAGACTACTAAAAAAATACATTGTTATGATATAATATAGGAATTAGATAGGAGGGGCTAACGTGGCAACAGAAATTATTAAAGTAGAGGCAGTAACAATCCTTGAAAACGAAGCTCAAAAGATTCAAAAACTTATCAGTAACCAACAAAATCATCTGTGTATTGCACAGTGTAAAGCCTTTGAAGAAGTGGTTGATACACAAATGTATGGTTTTTCAAAACAAGTGGAATACGCCGTTCGTTTAAATGTCTTAACATCTCAAGAAGGACATAAAATGTTAGCAAACTTAGAGCAAGAACTAAATAAAGTGTATAGTGATGTTTACGAGAAACAACAAGAAGAAGCAAAAGGGAAATAGGAGGATTTAGGTTTGGGTAAAAAAGCTAGAAAAACTGCATATTTAGATTACACAATCTTAGTGCCGTATATTGTGTTGTCAATTGTGGGTGTTATCATGTCGTACAGTGCAAGCTCATATCGATTGATGAACTCTAATCCTCCTCAAGCACCATGGGCAGATGCTTTAAAGCAAATCATTTTCCTAATAGGTAGTTTGATTATCATTGCAATTATTTACAAATTTAAAACAAAAGTTTTCCAAAATAGAAACTTTATTGTATTCGGCTTGATTGTTGTTAGTTTAATGTTGCTGGCAACAAGATTTACTCCTTTAGGTCAAGAAGTAAATGGTGCCAGAGGTTGGTTGAAGTTAGGACCATTAGGTATGATCCAACCGGCAGAATTTTTAAAAGTTATGTTAATTTGGTATTTATCTTATATTTTAGCGAGACGTCAGGATGGTATTTCCAATAACTTTAAACAGGCTGTCATGCGTCCGATGATGTTAGTCGGGGCCTTGATTGGGCTGGTTTTAATTCAACCTGATACAGGTGGTGCATTAATCTTAATCTTAATTACTTTAGTGATGCTTTTATCTAGTGGTATAAGTTATTATTACTCACTAGTAGTTGCTGGAGCGGGAGCTCTGGTTAGCTTGTTTGTTATTCAAGTGTTACCTGCAATTCCGAAAAGCTTTTATCCTAGTAACTTCCAACATATTTACGGTCGTTTCCAAAGTTTTAAAAATCCGTTTACTGACGCATTTGGAGACGGGCACCAAATGGTCAACTCCTATTATGCTATGTATCGAGGTGGTTGGTTAGGCCAAGGGTTAGGAAATAGTATTCAAAAGAAAGGTTTCCTACCAGAAGCTCATTCCGATTTCATGTTTGCAATCGTGTTAGAAGAGTTAGGCTTAATTGTCGGGATTATTTTATTATTGCTTTTATTATTTTTAACATTGAGAGTAATGGCGATTGGCGTTAATGCAAGTACACCATTCAATTCACTTATGTGTATTGGTGTGGGTGGTATGTTATTAATTCAAACGATAGTCAACGTAGGTGGGATTACTGGATTAATCCCGTTAACAGGTGTAACGTTTCCTTTCCTAAGTCAAGGTGGTTCGAGTCTAGTTACATTATCTATAGGAATTGGATTTGTTTTAAACATTCGTGCAGATGAATTAAAGCGTCGTCATATGAAAGAAGTTCACAATCAAAATCAAGGTGAACTAGTTCAAATGAAACGGATATAGTTAAGTAGAGATAGTAGGTGAGACAAGTGATTAAAAGAATTGGAATATTTGGTGTGATACTCATGTGTTTTTTATTCTTATCATATGTCCCGCCTATTTTTAGGAGTCAAGAGTTACCAGAGTCCACTCAGGTAGAGAAGACAGCTAGTTTAGACGCGGTTGATGATGAACTCTCGGCGGATTACTATGCTGAGTTTGTTGGACAACCAATCAAGGATGTTATTCAAGTTCTTGGTGAACCAACAGATGTGGTTGATTACAATGAGAGTCGTCAAGCTATGACCTTTGGTGAAAGTCAGGCTGATTTTTTACAAGCAGACATAGATGACTATGGAAATGTTGCTAGTCTATTCGTTGCAGGGGAAGATATTCCAGATGGACAATTTAAAATAGGGATGACACTTGCGGACATTGGTAATGGTTTGACGCTTCAAGATCAGTTTGAGGTTAATTTTGAAAACCAGGTGTTTGAGATTGAGTTATCAGGCAATGATTTAAATACAAAGCCTTTAGTTAGATTTGATAATGGCAGTTTTGCAATGGCTCACTTAGATCAAATGTCTGGTCGAGTGTTAGGCATAAGTTATTATTCAAAGGAAATGTTTTTAAATAACTTACCTTATCGATTAATCAATGATAGTCGTCTGAAACGACCCTTAGTTATTCAAGATTCTTCAGAATTACGGGCATATCAAGAAAGACATTTAAGTCAATTATTATCAGTGATGTCTGAAAGACAGGAGCAATCACCAGCCATTTTAAATCAAGAAATGTCGGATGTTGCAGATCAACTATTAACAGTTTTAATAAAAAAACTACCTGAGGTTATCAAAGATGATGCAGTTTTAACAGAATGGCAAGATTTAAGAAATCAAGTTGTTTCTCAAAGTTTTCTGACCTTAGACTCAGATGCAATTCATAGACTATTAGAGTTGGCTGATACTTCAATAGTAAATCAGGATGATTTTGAAGTGTTAGCGGTCACTCCAACAGATAACTTGAATTTATTGTTAATGGGTTTATATGGTGGGGAGTTTGGTCAACAACAATTATTCGACTTGTCTGGAAAATCGGTTGGAATTGCGATTTCAGAAGGTATGTTAGTATTGGTTTTTGAATCAAATCAAAGATAGGAGCTAGATAGATGATTTATACAGATGAAGTATTTGAACTAGAAGATAGTTTAGATGAACTTTGCCAGGCGTTATTATCTTCAACTAGTTTTGACGATCATTGTTCAAATAAAAAAGCCATTTTAAATAGTCCTGAAACGCTTAATAAAGAGAAGGTATTTGGTGACGCTAAAACTGCCTTTGAGAAAATTGAAAATTATGGCGATTACGCTCCTGATTTTAAAGAGAAGCGTCGTCAGTTAAGGCAAGCTAAACGTGAGTTAGATTTAGACCCAATTGTGGCTAAGTTCAGAGTGTCCGAACACGAGTTGCAAAGTATGTTAGATAGATTAGTTTATGAAATGGCTCAAGTTATTTCTGAAGACATTAAGATAGATGCAGGAAATCCATTTTTCGAATTTGCCTCAAAAGGCTGTGGAGGGAGTTGCCATGTTGGATAAATATACAGATACAGTTGCGGATATCAACATAACTGAACGTCGTGGGTTAGTAGTTTGGATGTATAACTTACGTCAGTTGAAATCTTTAAAAAAATTTGGCTCAGTGATGTATGCTTCACGTAAGATGAAGTATGCTATTATATATGTGAATCAAGAAGGCATTGATGAAACGATTGAAGCATTAAATAAGCTTCATTTTGTTAGAAGCGTGGATCAATCGCATCGTCCAGAAGTTGCTGTTGAAGGTAACTTAGAGTCTATTTTAAAAGATGTTGAACCTAGTGAAGAAGATTTCATATATAAAGGTAAGAAAGTAACCCCTTTAATTATGACTAAATAATAGTAAATGGCGCTGGTTTGGTTTGTTTAAAAACAAATTAGATGAGGGTCATTTTTAACTTTTAATGTTAAAGAGAAAGTGAGCGGGAATTATGCGAGTTGTTGCAGGTGAATATGGTGGTAGACGTTTGAAATCATTGCCAGGAGATAATACAAGACCAACTTCAGATAAAGTAAAAGGAGCTATTTTTAATATGATTGGTCCTTATTTTGACGGAGGAATTGTTTTGGATTTGTTTTCAGGTAGCGGAAGCTTGGCCATTGAAGCAATTTCAAGAGGGTGTGAACAGGCTTACTGTATTGATAAGAATTTCCAAGCTATCCAAGTGATTAAAGAGAATGTGGAAATGACAAAAGAACCACATAAATTTTCAGTCATTAAAGGAGAAGCGAATCGGATCCTTGAACAATTGGCGACAAAGGGATTATGCTTTGATTATTTATTTTTAGATCCGCCCTATGCGAAGCAAGAAATTTGCGAACAAATTGAAAAAGCCGAGTTATTAAATTTATTTACATCAGATGCAATGATTGTGTGTGAAGTTGATAAATCAGTTGAATTGCCAGAAACAATTGGTAATTTCAATGAAAGACGAAGACAAAATTATGGTGGCACGACAGTTGTCATTTACCGAAGAGAGGAAAATTAATCATGACGAAAATTGCATTATTTCCAGGAAGTTTTGATCCCTTTACCAACGGGCATTTAAATACGGTTGAACGTGCTGCAAAATTATTTGATAAGGTGATTATCACTGTAGCGACTAATACATCTAAAGTTGGTCTATTCAATGCTGATGAGAAGATTAAATTAATTGAAGAGTCTATTAGTCAATTAAAAAATGTTTCTGTAATGGTTCAAGAAGATGGCTTAACAGTCGATATTGCAGATAAATTAGGCGCTGCTTTCTTGGTCCGTGGGATTCGCAACCAGACGGATTATGAGTATGAAAAGAATATTGCTTCAATGAATAAGCGCTTAAATCCAAATGTAGAAACGATTTTTTTACTAGCTGCCGAAGAATATTCGAATGTTAGCTCATCTATCATCAAAGAAATTGCAAAATTCGATGGTGACGTTTCGGCTTTCGTTCCTGAAGCGGTCCAAACAGCGATGTTTAAAAAGTATCATAATCAATAGAATGAGGAGAAGACTCCAATGAATGAAGTAAAAGAGTCGAAAAAAGAATTAATAAAATATCTTGGGTTTATTATACTTGCAATAGTAATTATTGCTTCAGTGATTATTCCGTTACCATACTATGTTGAAGTACCTGGCTCAGCTGAGAATGTTCGTAACTTTGTCACTGTTAATGATGAACGTGATAAAAATGATGGTTCGTACATGATGACGACAGTAGGTATTAAACGTGGGACAGTAGCCAGTCTGTTAACTGCTAAACTAATGCCGTTTCAAGAAATTATTAGTAAAGAGGATTTGATGGGTGATAGCAGTGATGATGAGTATGATAAACTATCAGCCTATCAAATGACATCATCGGAGAACATGGCAAAAAAAGTAGCCTTGGATTTGTCAGGTAAACCATATCAATTTGATTATAAAGGTGTATACGTCATGGCAGTTTCAGAACAATCTGCTTTTAAAGGTGAACTAATGACAGGGGATGTTATTGAAGAAGTTGATAGCCAAACATTTAATTCCACTGCTGATTTTATGACCTATATCAAGAGTAAAAAAATTGGTGAAGAAGTCAGGATTGATTTTAAGCGTGATGGTGAAAGTTTAAAAACATTTGGTAAACTAACAGAGGGACCAGATGACCAAAAAGCTGCAATTGGCATTACCCTGGTGGATCATACAGAATTAAAAACCAAGGATAAGATTGAAATAAATGCCGGTGATATTGGTGGCCCGTCTGCGGGACTAATGTTCACGCTAGAAACCTATCAGTTATTAGCAGGCGTTGATTTACGGGATGGTCGTGAAATCGCTGGAACTGGAACGATTAATGAAGATGGTTCTGTTGGTAGTATTGGCGGCATTGATAAAAAAGTTGTGGCAGCTGATCACATGGGTGCAACAGTCTTCTTTGCTCCAGCTGAAGAGTTTCCAGATGAGTTACTAAAGGAGTACCCAGATTTAGAAACTAATTATCAAGAAGCTCAGAGAGCCGCGAAAACAATTGACACTAAGATGGAAATAGTTCCTGTTAAAACAGTTCAAGATGCAATTGATTATTTGAATAAAACACGTGAGAGCTAAGCAATGAATGCTTAGCTTTTTTGTTAACATGATAATATGACTAGAATAAATTAGAGTTTTCTGATAAAATGTAAATGTTAGTTAAGCATAGCTTAACCAAAAAATGTGTTCCAAAAATAGGAGGAATTATCAATGGCATTAGTATCAGCAGCAGATATGTTAAAACAAGCACGTGAAGGTAAATACGCAGTAGGAGCTTTCAATACAAACAACTTAGAATGGACAAAAGCTATTCTTAAAGGTGCTCAAGAGTCAAACTCTCCAGTTATGATCCAAACATCAATGGGAGCTGCAAAATACATGGGCGGATACCAAATGTGTGTCCACATGGTTGAAGATTTAATCGAATCAATGAACATCACTGTACCAGTAGCATTACACTTAGACCACGGTGAATATGAAGATGCATTAAAATGTATCGAAATTGGTTACACTTCAGTAATGTATGATGGTTCACACCACCCATTTGATAAAAACATTGAAGAAGCTAAAGATGTTGTAGCTAAAGCTCACGCTAAAGGTGTTTCAGTAGAGTGTGAAGTTGGAAGTATCGGTGGGGAAGAAGACGGAATCATCGGTTCTGGCGAATTAGCTGACCCAGCAGAATGTAAAGCAATGTCAGATACAGGAATTGATTTCCTAGCAGCTGGTATTGGTAACATCCACGGTTCATACCCAGAAAACTGGACAGGACTTAACTTTGAACGTTTAGGCGAAATCGCTGACGTAACTGATGGTAAACCATTAGTATTACACGGAGGATCAGGTATTCCATTAGAGCAAGTTCAAAAAGCTATCTCATTAGGTGTTTCAAAAATTAACGTAAACACTGAATGTCAAGAAGTCTTTGCGGCTGCTACTCGTAAATACATCGAAGAAGGTAAAGATCTTGAAGGTAAAGGTTTTGACCCTCGTAAATTATTAGCTCCAGGTACTGAAGCTGTTGTTGAATTAGTTAAACAAAGAATTGAATGGTTCGGTTCTAAAGATAAAGCTTAATTTAAACAATTTAGTAAAACACCAATCGAAAGGTTGGTGTTTTTTTGTTTTCTTGAATTTTTTCATGAAAATGATAGTTTTTAGTTGCCTCAGCGACAAAGAAAGTCTATAATGGATTTCATAAGTAGTGAAAGCGGAGATGACTAAATTGAAATTAACGAATGCAACGGAGCAGGCGCTAGCGATTATGGCGATTTTATCGGTTCAGAAAAAGGATGTCCCTGTGTCCTCAGAAAGTATTTATACAAAATTATCGGTGTCACAATCTTATGTGAAGAAATTATTGCGTAAGCTAGTGGTATCAAAATTAATAGCCGGCGTATCAGGGAATAATGGTGGCTTTTATTTAGAAAGAGAAACGGATGATATTTCTTTATTGGAAATTGTCGAGGCAATTGAAGGACCGTTCCAGTCTTTTCCGGATGTTGGTGTGCTTCAAAGAGCGTTCGTAGGATTTGACGAATATGCTCAAAATGGTGATAATATTATATCGGGCTTTTTCTCTGAAGCTGACCGCGTTTGGGAAGAAAAACTAAGAGCGATTACAATCGCAGAAGTATTGAAAAAAGTCTTTATTAAGGAAAAAGAAATTCCGACAAGAGATTGGAATGAGATTGAATATGAGGGATGATAGACGCATGAAAAATAGCTTTAAAAATACGTGGGAATTATTTAAATTAGACTGGAAACGCATTTACAAAAATAAATTAACTTTTGCATTGATTTTAGCTTTGATGGTCATTCCATCATTATACGCATGGTTTAATATTGCGGCTCTATGGGATCCGTATTCAAATACTAAAGACATTTCTATTGCTGTTTATTCAGATGATAAAACAGCCGAAGTCATGGGTAAAGAGATCAATATTGGAGATAAGATTATTGATGGTCTACATGATAATGATAAAGTCGGCTGGCGCTTTGTCGATTCTAAAGAAGAATTAGACAAAGGCGTTAAAAGTGGTAAATATTATGGTGGAGTCTATTTGCCAGAAGATTTCTCAGAACATTTAGTCAGTTTTGTTGGTGGTGACATCAAGAAACCTGAAATTGAATATTCTGTAAACCAAAAGATTAATGCTATTGCGCCAAAGATCACCGATAAAGGGGCAAGCGGTATCCAAGATCAGATTACGAAACAATTTATTGCCACAATCAGTGAAGGGTTAGTGAGTGGTTTAAATGAAGTCGGTGTTGATTTAGACAGTAACATTGTGAATATTGATAAAATCAGTAATAAGATTTTAGACTTAGATGACAATATGGATAAGATTGATGGCTATACAAAAGAAGTTATTGAGTTAAATAAAAAAATGCCAGAAATTAAGGGTAAACTTGATAAAGCCAATGAGTTTACAAAATATATGCCTGAGTTAAATAAACTAGGTGACCGTGTTGTTGCAATTAATGGCATGATGCCAACGATTCAAGAAAAAGGTGGGTTGATCTTAGAAGTACAAGATAAAATACCCGAAATACAAAATGCAGCCAAACAAGTTGAACAAATTGATCAGGACTTTGATAAAGTTGCGGATACTATGAATGATGCCATTTCTGAAGCAAAGACTGGTTTAGACGTGATTGGTAAAACGCAAGAAGTGTTACCAAATGTTGAAAAATTAATAAATGATGCAAACGCAGCGTTACCAGATATTTCAAATGGATTGAATGATATTTCAACATCATTACCTGAAATTGCAAGTGGTGTTGGTTCAGGCCTGAAAATAGTGTTAGTTGTTGCAACTGACGTTCAGAACATTACACATGAATTAGCACAAAATGTTACTGAAGAGAATAAAGCTGAAAAAATCAAACAACTTGTAGGCGTTTTTGATAGTTTTAATGGTATGCATAAAATGTTAACTCATACCATTACAGTTATGCAGAAAATTAATGAAATGGGTTCGACAGAAGCTTTGGATCCTTTAATTAATCAATTGACAGAAGCACAAGGAAAAGTTGAAGCGATTATGAGTAAGCTTTCTGATTTGATTGAGAATGCTGAAAATCTATCAGCGGAAGAGTTACAAGTTCGTTTAGAAGAAATTAGTAAGGAAGCGGCTAGTATTGTTTCAGCATTATCAGGTTTGGATCCGGAAGAAATTAGTCGACAATTATCAGCTGTTATTGAAAAAGTCCAAAAAGTCTTAGGCGATGCTGAAAATATTACCAATCAAGTGATTGATAATAAAATGATTTCTGAAATTAACGGGTTGCTTGCAAATGCTTCTGGCACGATAACAGAAGGTATTTCGTTCCTAGAAAAATATCAAGCACAAATTCCCGAAATTAAGCAAGAAATTCATGATGCAAGTATGATGTTGAATGAGAATATGGATACCATTGTAAGTGGTATTAATAAAGCTGCTGATTTGTATCAAAATGATTTACCTAATGTCACTGAAAAAATGGGATTAGCTGCTGGCTTTATTCAAAATGATTTGCCAGGCGTTGAAGCAGATGTTAACAAGACAATGGGAATGGTGAATGAAAAATTACCATTAGTTGAATCAGCTTTAGATTCTGCCCAAGGGTTAATTGAGAATGAATGGCCTAATATTCAAAAAGGTGTAAGTCGCGTTGCTGAATTAATTAGAGAGGGACGTAAAGATATTGATTTTGCTGCGCTAATGAAACTGTTGAAAGCTGATGCAAAAGCTGAGAGTGATTTCTTAGCGAGTCCAGTCCTAATTGATCAACATGATATTTATCCTGTTCCTAACAATGGATCAGCGAGTGCGCCGTTCTATACAGCGCTATGCTTGTGGGTAGGAGCAGTCTTGTTCTCAAGTATTGCAAGTACTGAGTTCCATTTAACAGATGAACAACGTAAAAAATATAGTAAACGTCAACAATTTTTAGCTAGAATGGCAACTTTCTTAGTCGTTAGTTTCTTCCAAGCTTTAATAGTAGCGTTAGGTAACTATTATTTATTAGGAACATATGCTGCTAACCCTGTTTTCGCGATTTTATTTGCGATTGTCGTAGGATTAGTCTTTATGGTCATGGTTTATGTTCTTGTTGCCTTATTCGGTAATTTAGGTAAAGGTGCAGCGGTTATTATTTTAGTATTATCGATTTCAGGCGGTGGAGGTAATTATCCAATTGAAATGTCGGGTAAATTTTTCCAAATGATTAACCCGCTACTACCATTTACACATGCGGTAAACTTATTACGTGAACCGGTTGGTGGTATTTATTGGCCGAATGCCATTAAAGCCTTAGTGATATTATTAATTGTTGGCTTAGCATTCTTCATTATTGGAGTGATGTTCTTCCCACAAATTCAAAAATATACGAAAAAATTAAATGATTATTTGAAAAAAGGTCATATCTTACATTAGTAAAATGAAAAAGCCACAGCTAAATGCTGTGGCTTTTTCATTTTACTAAACAATACAAACACACTCAGGTGCTTCAAAATCTTTTTGGACAAGGGTTAATAATCCTGTGTCTTTGGAACGTTTAAATAAAGTAAGGTTGTTTGTAAATTGATGACCGACAATAAGGTAATCTTCAGTTTTGTTTAGGGTGAAATCTCTAGGGCCATCACCTTCTGTTGAAATCCATTGGATTGGCGTTAGTGTATTTGGATCATCAGCTGAAATTTCAAATGTAACGATTGAATTATGTCCGCGATTTGATAAATAAAGAAAGCGGCCATCTTGGCTGATTTGGATTGCAGCACCACTGCTTTCGCCAGTGAAATCTTTAGGTAAGGTTGAATATGTTTGGTTTTGAGAAAATGCACCTGTCAGAACATCATAATTTAAAGTGGTGACAGTTGAATCTAACTCGCCAAATAGGTAAGCTGTGGTTTTATTTGGATGAAAAGCAAGGTGGCGTGGGCCAGAACCAGCGGGGGCGTTAAAAGAAGTCACCTCTGTTAACTTTCCTTCGGGACTAACATCATAGGTGTAGACAGTATCTCCACCTAAATCACATGTGACAAGTCGGTTATCAGGTGTTAAATCAGCAAAGTGGGCATGTGATGTTGCTTGGTTGGGATGTGGACCAGAACCAGCATAAGTTAGGCTCTCGACTTGTTCTAATTGACCGGCTAAAGATAATTGATAGACAGTAATTTCGCCAGTGTGATAGTTGGCACTGTAAGTAAGTTGACGCTCTGAATCAATTGAGACGTAACAAGGAGCAGCACCATTTTTCATGACGCTATTAATAAGGAAACAGGACTGGTTTTCCAAATCCCAAGATGCGATACCCCCTTGATCACCATTAGTAAGGACGCTGATCAATGTGTGGTCTTTTTTTGCTAAGTAAGTGGGGTTTCCTGCTTCAGTAAGTAGCGTGAGATCTTTTAAAGTGTCATTTTGAGTATCTAAACTAACGGTATAAATACCTTGGCTTTTGTCACGAGTATAAGTTCCTAAAGTTAAAAGTTCTGTCATAAAATTATTCCCGCCTTTCAATTTATTACTGCCATTATAGCATAGTAGAGTAAATGTCAAAAATCTCTAATTTTTATTAAGAAAGTGTTGAGGCAAGCGAAACTAAATAAACATGTGATACAATTAAAATATAAATAACGAGTTTTGAAGGAGTTGGAATGATGGAAAAGACACCTAGTGAAAACAAGCAAAAATCATGGTTTTGGCATCATATAATGAATAATCGTGTGGTCAGTCGGTTACTAATTATCTTATTGGTGTTATTGATCATTTTAGTTTTTTCAAAAGTTGCCTTTGTATTTGCTCCATTAGGTAAATTTTTTGGAATAGTAGGGATGCCGTTAGTTATTTCAACGTTACTCTATTATTTTTTAAATCCACTAGTAAATATTTTAGAGCGAAAAGGGATGTCACGTGGGCTTGCAATCGGTGTGATCTATGTGGGTGTAGTTGCGCTAATTACATGGGGAGTGATTATTTTAGTTCCTAAAATCCAAGCTCAAACGGCTAGTTTAGCTGATAATTGGCCAAGTTATTGGCAGACTATTCAGGATAAGACGAATGAATTTATTAACTTACCAATTTTTAGTCAGTATTCAGAACAGTTAGAATCAGTTGTAGAGAGTATTACTGATAGTCTTTCTAGTATTGTCAAAGGGCTATCAACAAATACAGTCCATGGCATTGGTAATTTCTTAGGAACAGTGGCAAACTGGTTTATTACTATTTTCACGACGCCATTTATTTTATTCTACTTATTAAAAGATGGGCATCATTTAGCTGGTTCTTTTGTGAAGTTGTTACCTACAAAAGTACGCCAACCAGCTAAAAAAGTATTAATTGATATGAACAACCAAGTGTCACAATACATTCGTGGACAAGTGACGGTTGCGTTTACAGTTGCCATTATGTTTATGATTGGTTTTGCGATTATCGGTATGGATTATAGTGTGACATTAGGAATTACAGCAGGAATTTTAAACCTGATTCCCTATATTGGATCAGCTATTGCGATGATTCCAGCCATATTCTTAGCGCTGGTTAGTGGTCCAGTCATGCTAGTAAAAGTATTAGCAGTGTTTGGAATTGAGCAAGTGATTGAAGGTAAATTTGTATCGCCACTTGTTTTAGCAAGTCAGTTGAAAATTCATCCAGTAACGATTATCTTTGTGCTGTTAACAGCAGGTAAACTTTTCGGTATTGTTGGGGTTATTATTGGAGTGCCAGGTTATGCGGCGTTAAAAGTTTTAGTTCAGCATTTATTCACTTGGTATAAAGCAGCCTCGCCATTATATGAAGAGGAATAAAAAAAGAGCTATCACATTATGTGATAGCTCTTTTTCTTATTAAAATGTTTTAGCAATAGCATCAGCTTCTGCAAAGACAGCAGCTAAAATATTTTCTCTTTCTTCTGGGTGATGATCGATTCCTTCAATGGCAATTTGTTGTACGTCAGCGACACCAACAAATTTTAAAATATCTTCCATAAATCTTGTTGAGTAATCTTGGCCATTGTAACTTCCGCCACTTGATTGAATGTGAACAGCTTTTTTACCACTTGTTAGTGGAGCAGGACCTGTTGCTGTATAGTGGAAAGTTTTACCCGCTACGTTGATTGTATCAACCCAAGCTTTTAAGCGAGTTGGAATGTTTAAGTTCCATAAGGCGTTTCCAATAATAATTTTATCAGCATTTAAAAATAGTTCAGTTAACTCGTTAAAGCGAGCCACATTTTTTTGTTGATCAGCTGTTAAACTAGTAAATTCTTCACCAGCTTTTAAAGCGTTAAAAGCCATTAATAATGGACCGTCTAACTCAGGGATAAAATCATTGTATAAATCTAATATTTCGATTGTTGCATCGGCATCAGCAACTTTTACAGCATCTGTAAAATGTGATAATACTTTCATTGAAGTTGATTGCTCATCGTTAAGTGGGTGAGCTTTAATAACTAATACGTTTGTCATATTTAATTCCTCACTTTGATTTAGTTTTTACATTTATCAGTCTAGCAAAAAAACTTTCTTTTTGTCTATCTTTCTGACTTATTTTTAGTAAGAAAATGAATAAATAGGTGTAGTTCTTGGCGTTTGTTCATAAAGAGTAGTTTATTATCACGAATTACCTATCTTTGTGCAATTTGTGATATAGATTTAAAAGGGTAGGTTTATTATAATTCATTTATAAACAAAAATTAATTAACGATAGTTTGATATAAATGGAGGAATTAGAATGAGTACAATTGGTTATGCGTATACTACAAAAGATAAGACTTATTTATCGGCACAATTAGAAGCTTTAGGTAAAAATGAATGTGATCGTATCGTTCTTGAAACAGATAGTTTTGAGCAAACATCTCATCCTCATGTTGAACTAGAAGCAGCCGTTGCTGAAATGACAAAAGGGGACACATTAGTTGTTTTTGAATTGATTTGTTTAGGTAAATCGATTATTCAATTAGCGGACTTTATTTCATCATTAAATGACAAAGGTATTAAGTTAGTTATTTTAAGTAAACCGGCTGAACTTGCACATGTTGATAGCTCAACTTATAGTTTAATGGTAGGTAAAATGGCTAAGATGGAAAAAGAAATCATTCGTGAAAGAACATCACGTGGGTTAGAAGTCGCACGTCAAAATGGTAGAATTGGTGGACGCCCACGTATTTCTCAAGAAACGATTGAAAAGATTCAAACGCTTTACAGTGATAACAAATATACGTTACGTCAAATCGCTGAAGAATGTGATATTTCATTGGGGACAGCATATAAATACACACAGGCTAGATAATATAAGAAAAAAGACTCTCGCAAGAGAGTCTTTTTATTTTATAAAAGTCAGATGATTTCCACTAACTTCTTTTGATTGATAAAGAGCGTGATCAGCTTTGACAATACAAGCAGTACTATTAAATGTTGTTGCTTTAGAGACCTCAGTTAAGCCAACTGAAATAAGCAAGGTATTATTTTTATGATTATATTCAAATGGTTGCTGTTCTAAAGAATGGAATAAATTGTTGTAAAAAGAACGGGCTTTTTCAGTATTTGTTTGATGGAGAAGAGTAAATTCATCGCCGCCAGTTCGATAAATATTGATTTCATCGTTCTCGCCGGTTGTAGCTAAGAGAGTGGCAAGATAGATTAATGCCTGGTCGCCAGCTTGATGCCCATGAGTATCATTTATTAACTTAAAGTTATCGATATCGATGACGCTTAAACAGAAATTTTGTTGCGAATCTGCTGGGATGGCCTCAAGTCTATTCATTTCTTGGTCAAATGCAAAGCGATTAAAAGCTTGAGTTAAGCCATCAGTGTTTGCTGCCACGTGGACGCTATCAAAAGATTTTGTCACACTGATAATTTTTGTGATAATAAGTGTTGCGGTAGTAAATAGCGAACCATAGACAAGCGTTTGATAGACAAAGTCTATAACTTGACTACTCTGGCCAAAGGTATCAGTGTAGATTGAAAAGAAAAATGATTTTAATATAATAAATAAAGTTAGGAAAATGACATGTTTTTTAAATAGAGAAATTTTCCAAAAGCGCAAACCGTATGAAGCTGAAACAATGATAATAACAAATAAAAAGTATTGTCGTGCAATGGCTGGATCAAGGTCAACTTGTTGTTTAGTCAAGATGAAAGTTGAAAGGGCTTCGAAAGAAATAGTTGTAAAAATTCCAAGTAAAGGCGTTCCGAACATGATAGTCAAATAAATCAAAATATAGCTAGTATCTAGCGAATAATCTTTGCTATATGATGGAATCGTGTTGTAGGCTAATAGAATAGTTGCAACCGCTAATGCGAATGAAGAAACCAGTGTTTCTTTCCAGTCAAAAATATTTTGGACATTTAATTGAGGGGCGAATCGTCGATATTCCGCCCGCTTAAATGATTTTGCTAATGATAAAAAATAGTACGTTAAAACACTTGAAAGAATCAGTGATAGGTTAATAACGTAGGTATTGAAAAAAGTTGGCAAGTGATTAATTAACATAATTCAAGCTCCTAATTAGAATCTTTTGATCCGCGGTATATTCGGTGGATGGCATGGCGTAACTTCGCCCAATCTTGATCTGAGGGGATAGGTTCTATGACGATTGTTTTATTTTTAGGGAAAATATCATTATAAAAATTAGCAATGAAATAATCAAACTGCGAAACAAATTCGATGTCAGCTTCTTCCAAAAACATTGTTGAAGCTGGATAGATAGTTGTTTCAACTTTATTCATAAAATTCTTATTAATCATTTCCACAAGTAATTCAGCATGAGCGTGACCGAGGTCATTAAAAATTAATAAGCTAGCTTTTGGACGTTTATTTTCTAAGAGAGTTGGTAAACTCTGCCATGTGATGATTGTCCAATACGTAACTTTATTATTAAATGTTGTAGACCAAGGAAAGCCAGTTCGATTTTCCCAGTTATGCAAGTTTTTTGCTACAACTTTACAGAAAAAAGGGAAGCTTGATTCCAAAGCTTTGATATTAAATGAGTAGCGATCAAATAAAACAAAATCGCTTTTGGGGTAATCTAAATATTTGTAATTTAAAATAGTTAACGCGTCAACAGTGTGTTTACGGCTAGCTTCATCGATTGGAACCCCTAATCCTATTTCAAGAAGGTTAAGATATTCGTTTATTTCGTTTCCGATAGTTTGATGCTTTTCAGGCTCTAACCAATTTGCTTTTAAAAAATAAATATTATTAATGAAATCATTTAAGAAGTGGTCAATATTATCTAATTGTAAGCTATAAATTAATTCCATAAAACGTTCATTATCGTATAGGCGCTTCATAATATCGCTAGGTAATTTTTTTTGTGGGTCAGCTGAGTAGTAAAATCCTTGTTGGTACCGGATAATTCCAATGGCAATAAGGTGAGAGCACTGTGATAATAAAAATTCATCAGAGTATAGACCGGACATTTTATAGACTTCTTCAGAAAGCTGAACGATTATTTTTTTATCTAAATCATAAGGCCAGTTATGGACGCCGTATGTTTCTGCAAAATAGTGGGTATAAAAATGTCGGACATAGTTTTCGTGGGTTGATTTTAAATAACATGGACGTTGGTTTAGCTCGATTTCATATTCACTAAAAGAGTCTTTCATTTGATTTGCAATCCGATAAATTGAGGAGTCACTAATAAATAACTTTTCTGCCCATTCCTCAATAGGAGTGTTGGCATTAAATAAAATTTTCTCAATGAAATTAAATGTTTCAGATTGTCTCATGACGAGGCTATAGACGTGAGCGATTTGGCTGTTAACAAAAGTATTTAGGCGGACGCCATTTTTTTTTGAAATCTCAATTTGAAAATATTTAGCACCTTGTTCCTTTAAGTAGTTAATATCATTAGAAATTGTTCGCAAAGATGCGTTGTTATGCTCTGCTAACTCATTGGAACTAATCCAGCCAGCTCGTAAGTTTAATTCCTCTAAAATAGCTAAACGTCTTTTAGTAGTAGTGTCAAGTAGATCACGCATCATTTTTCTCCTTTCAGATATTAATATAATTTGTTTTTTTGTACAATAAGTATACCATTTTTCTAATTTAATGTTATTAAATTCCTGAAAATCAAGTGTATTTCTTTAGAATTGGCATTTTTATTAAGATATGATAATCTATTGATAAATCAAAAAACTATTTTATATATAGAGGAGAACGAATATGTCAATTCCAAATTGTCCGCAATGCCAATCAGCTTACGCTTATGAAGATCGTGATTTATTTATCTGTCCAGAGTGTGGAAATGAATGGTCATCTACAAGTGAAGCCGAAGTTGAAGCGGAAACAGTTGTAAAAGATTCAAATGGCAATGTCATTGTTGATGGTGATGCGATTTCTGTTATAAAAGATTTAAAAGTCAAAGGGAGCTCGTCAGCTATTAAAAAGGGAACAAACGTTAAAAATATTCGTTTGATTGATCCGTCAATGAATACTGGTCATGATATTGAATGTAAAATCGATGGTTTCGGTGTGATGAAATTGAAATCTGAATTTGTTAAAAAAATCTAAATAACAACAGAAGAGCTGGACATTGAGTTCAGCTTTTTTTAAAAGGAGAATGTATATGTATGGATTTGGTCCGATGAATATGATGTGGGATAGAACCTATATCTTAATTATTATCGGTATGGTACTTTCGATGTTAGCCTCAGCCTATGTTAGCCGAACATTCAAAAAATATGCCGATGTTAAAACCAAGAAAGGCTATACGGGGGCACAAGTTGCTCAAATGATTTTAGATGTCAATAACATTCAAAATGTTGCGGTACAACCGATTCGTGGCGAGTTGAATGACAACTATAATTCTGCGACAAAAATTTTAAGTTTGTCAGAACCAGTGGCAAATGTGCAATCAGTATCAGCGATTGGCGTTGCGGCTCACGAGTGTGGACACGCTGTTCAAGATGCTGTGGGATATAAACCATTAATTTGGCGTGCTGCTTTAGTACCAATTGCAAACTTTGGTACACAAGTGTCGTTTCCTTTAATCATTGCTGGTTTATTTTTTGGTAAGTTTTTAATTACTGCGGGAATTGTTTGTTTTTCAGCAGCCTTAGTTTTCCAATTAGTTACATTACCAGTTGAATTTAATGCATCAGCACGTGCGTTACGCATATTAAATGAGCAGGAAATTTTAGATCAAGAAGAGATGTCGATGGCTCGCCATGTCTTGTTTGCTGCAGCGCTAACTTATGTTGCAGCAGCTTTTGCGAGCGTTTTACAATTGTTAAGGTTAATTATGATTTACGGCGATCGTCGTAACTAGAGGAGTTTATATGGAACAAACAAGTCAGTTGACTCAACAAGAAAAAGAAAAATACATGGCAGAGGCAATCGCTGAAGCTAAGATTGCAGAGAGTAAAGGTGAAGTGCCGATTGGTGCAGTGATTGTTTACAAAGGTGAGGTCATTGCTCGGGGTCATAATATTCGTGAAACTACCAAGGATGCTACGACTCATGCAGAACTTTTAGCAATTCAAGACGCTTGTAAAAAAGTTGATAATTGGCGTTTGGAAGAGTGTCAGTTGTTTGTAACGTTGGAACCTTGTCCCATGTGTAGTGGCGCCATTATCCTTGGTCGCTTGTCAGAAGTTTATTTTGGGGCTATGGATCCGAAAGCAGGAACTTGTGGCTCACTAATGAATTTGTTAGCAGATGACAGATTTAATCATCAACCTTATTTAGAGTCGGGGATCTTGGAAGCGGAGTGTGGTGAATTGTTGACGCATTTTTTCAAAGAACTGCGTGCGCGAAATAAAAAACGCAAAGCTGATGGGGTAGAATAGGTCATAATTTTAGGGCTAGCATTTCAAACCAAAATACGTTATAATTATTTTGCCGCAAGGCTAGAGCAATGGCTTACTAGCTAATTGGGTCAGGTCCGGAAGGAAGCAGCCCCGTGTTAGTTTAGCCATGTGCTTGATTAAAATAAACGTTCGAAGAGCCACCTGTTATAGGTGGCTCTTTTTATTTTAAATTCAGCTTGAGAGTGGTTTTTTTATGGTGAGTAACGTATAATTATGACTAATGATGTCAATCAAGAGAGGAAGTTAAATCATGAGTTATCAAGCACTTTATCGTGTCTGGCGTTCGCAACGTTTTGATACAATTGTCGGCCAAAAGATGGTCACACAAACTTTAAAAAATGCCATTATCCAAAATAAAACCTCTCATGCCTATTTATTTACCGGACCAAGAGGAACTGGGAAAACAAGTGCAGCGAAAATTTTTGCCAAAGCAATTAACTGTCCCAACAACCAAGAGGGTGAACCGTGTAATGCCTGCGATATTTGTTTAGGAATTACTGAAGGGCGTTTAAACGATGTCATCGAAATTGATGCCGCTAGTAATAATGGTGTCGAAGAGATTCGTGATATTCGTGAGAAGGTAAAATATGCACCAACTCAAGCAACCTATAAAGTTTATATTATCGATGAGGTTCATATGCTTTCAACAGGAGCCTTTAACGCCTTATTAAAAACATTAGAAGAGCCACCTAGTAACGTTATCTTTATTTTAGCGACAACTGAGCCACATAAGATTCCAGCGACAATCATTTCAAGAACACAACGATTTGATTTTAAACGAATTGATACGGCAGATATTGTCGAACACTTAGCACACATCTTAAAAGAGATGGATGTTGCCTACCAAGAACAAAGTCTATATATCATTGCTCGTGCTGCTGAAGGTGGGATGCGTGATGCATTGAGTATCATGGATCAAGCCTTATCATTTGCTGACGGGGAAGTGACTGTAGAAACGGCTCTTCAAGTGACAGGAAGTTTAACCGCTGAGTTAATGGATCAATTGCTAAAGGCTTGTCAAAAGCAAGAAACAGAAACAGCGATTCAATTGCTACATGAAATCACGTCGGAAGGTAAAGAGAGTAGTCGGATTTTAGATAACTTATTATTATATTGTCGTGATTTATTAATGTACCAACAAGCGCCTAATTTATTAGCGAATCAAAATGGTCAGGCAACGGAGATTTTTAAAGAATTAGCAGAGAGTCTGCCAGCAACGACGGTTTACCATTACATTGACATTTTAAGCGAGACGCAAAAAGAAATTCGTTTCACTAACCACCCGGATATTTATTTGGAAGTGGGAATTGTCAAAATGGCGACAGCAAGTACAGCGGTTCCGACTCCACAAGCTGCTCCTCAAAATGGTTCAGTTATGGATGATGCGGTAGTTAAAGAGTTAACAAATCGTGTTGCGCAATTAGAAACGGCTTTAAAAAATGGCGCTGTTCAATCAGCTGACAGCAATCAAGGGACAGCTAAAAAGACTACACCTGCACCAAAGTCAACCTATCGTATTCCAACAGAACGAGTGTACCAAGTGTTAGGCGAAGCAACCCGTAGTCAATTGGTACAAGTTCAAGATGCTTGGGATGAATTGTTACAAATGGTTTCAGTAACACAACGCGCGATGTTGAAAGCTAGTCAACCAGTGGCGGCAAGTTCTAAAGCGATGGTGTTATCGTTTGATTATGAGATTGTCTGTCAACGTGCCAATGAGGACCAAGAGTTACATGCGATTGTCTTAGATAGTCTGCAAAAAATTATTCAGTATCAACCGAATATTGTCTGTATTCCAGGTGATAGTTGGACGACTTTGAGAAATGATTTTATTAATCAACGTACAGCTAATCCAGCTGCAGAAGTTGAAACACCAGAGGAAGCTCCATATGAGGTTCCGGCGGAAGAAGAACAGCAAACAGCTTCAGAAAATGCGATTGTTGATGAGGCCTTAGATCTTTTCGGTGATAGTGTGACTGAAGTTATAAATGATTAATTTAAATTAAAATATGTTAAAATAGGAGTGAAGAATAATGATGCGTGGTATGGGAAATATGCAAGGTATGATGAAACAAGTTCAAAAAATGCAAAAAGAAATGATGGCTGCACAAGAAAATTTGAATGCTCAAGAATTTATGGGGGCAGCAATAAATGATTTAGTAGTTGTGACATTTACAGGAGATCGTAAAATGGTTGATTTAACTATCAAACCAGAAGTGATTGATCCAGAAGATCCAGAAATGTTACAAGACTTAGTTTTAACTGCAGTTAATGATGCCTTAGTTAAAATTGAAAAAGAAACTGAACAAAAAATGGGTAAATACGCACAAGGTATGCCTGGATTCTAAAACTTAACAGGAAGGAAACTTCCTGTTTTTTTCAAAAATAAGGGAGGGGGCGGAGTATGCATTATCCAACACCAATAGCGAAGTTAATAGAAAGTTATATGCGTTTGCCGGGGATTGGGGCTAAAACAGCAGCTCGTTTAGCCTTCTTCACTTTAGATATGCGCGAAGATGACGTAAACGATTTTGCGAAGTCGTTAATCAGCGTGAAGCGTGACCTGCATTATTGTGAAGTTTGCGGAAATATCACAGAAGAACCAACTTGTGAGATTTGCCAAGATCAAACGCGAGATAAGAGTGTTGTCTTGGTTGTAGAAGAAACTAAAGATGTCATGTCATTAGAGAAGATGCGAGAATACAAAGGTCAATACCACGTCCTTCATGGTGTGTTATCACCGATGGATGGGACAGGACCAGATGATATTAATATCGCTAGTTTAATTAGTCGTCTCCATGATGATCAGATTAAAGAAGTGATTATTGCAACGAATGCAACAACTGAAGGTGAAGCGACTGCAATGTACTTATCGCGGTTGATTAAGCCGGCGGGAATTAAAGTAACGCGCCTTGCTCACGGGTTGTCAGTAGGCAGTGATATTGAATACGCGGATGAAATTACATTGCTAAAAGCAGTGGAAGGGCGCCGTGAACTATAGGATTTTAGGAGTGGAAGAGATGTCAGGATTATTTATCACGATTGAAGGGCCAGATGGTGCCGGTAAAACAAGTTTGATTAAAGGATTAGCACCGTTGCTGGAAGCAAGTTTGAAAACGGAATTGTTATTAACACGAGAACCTGGTGGCATTCCCATTTCGGAGAAAATCCGTGAAATTATCTTGGATCCTGCCCATACAACAATGGATGATCGGACTGAGGCGTTATTATATGCTGCAGCTCGTCGTCAGCATTTAGTTGAAAAAGTTATGCCAGCCTTAGCTGCTGGTAAAATTGTGTTATGTGATCGGTTTGTTGACAGTTCACTGGCATATCAAGGTGCTGGTCGAGGAATTGGCATGTCAGAAGTGGCAAGCATTAATGAATTTGCCTGTGCGGGCTTAGAGCCAGACTTAACGTTATACATTGATGTTGATTCTGAAGTTGGATTAGCTCGTATCCAAAAAGGAAGAGCAGCAGAAGATTTGGATCGCTTAGATACGGAAAGCTTAAGTTTCCATCAAAAAGTGCGAGATGGTTACTTGAGGTTAGTGAAAGATAACCCTGAACGTATCGTTTCAATTGATGGTGAGCAAAGTATTGAAGCAGTTCAAACGGCTTGTTTCGATGTCATACAAAAACGTTTTCCAAAAGTGTTTAACTAATTATAATTAGAAAGGTGGAAGTAACATGAAATTAATTATTGCGATTGTCCAAGACAAAGATAGTGGTCGGTTATCAGATGAGTTTAATAAAGTAAATGTCAGAGCAACTAAATTATCAACAACAGGTGGCTTTTTGAAAGCTGGAAATACAACATTCCTAATCGGGATTGAAGATGAACGTGTCCAAGAAGTTCTTGATTTAATTGAAGAATATTGCCAAGCTCGTGAACAATATATGACATCACCAGTTAGTTTAGATGTTAATATGGATAGTTATTTCTCAGTGCCAATCCCTGTTCAAGTGGGTGGGGCAACAGTCTTTATTATGCCTGTAGAAAGCTTCCACCAGTTCTAATGCTTAAAGAAAAACAACCTTTAGTCTTCCAACAATTATTAAATAGCTTTCAGACTAACCGACTAAGTCACAGTTATTTATTTGAAGGGGCTAAAGGGACAGGTAAAAAAGAAATGGCAACGTGGTTCAGTCAGCTTGTATTTTGTGAGGATAGTTCGCAAGGTTCGTGTGGCCAATGCCTGAATTGCCAAAGAATAGCAACTGGTAATCACCCCGATGTCCTGACAATCATTCCTGATGGCCAAACAATAAAAGTTGATCAAATTCGCGAAATCAAAGGTAATTTTGTAAAGAGTGGGATGGAAAGTCAGCGCAAAGTGATGATTATTCAAGAAGCGGACAAGATGACCGTGAGTGCAGCTAATAGTTTGTTGAAGTTTATTGAAGAACCAGAAGGTGAGATGACGATTATTTTCTTAACTGAAAGTAAGGCGAAAATTTTACCGACAATTCAATCAAGATGTCAGATTTTACATTTTTCACCATTACCGCAGTCAGCTTTAATTGCAGATTTAATGGCAAGTGGCATTGAAAAACAGCAAGCGGAGTTCATTTCACAATTAACGAATAGTCATGAAAAAGCGGTTGAGTTTTCTAATGATGAATGGTTTAATGAAACTACAGCAGTCGCCCGTAAATGGTGTGGCCTGTTGTTAAGTGATAATCCTTATGCGATGGTCTTTGTTCAACAGGAATTAGTCCAACAGTGTAAAGAAAAAGAACAGCAAATTCTTTTGATTGATATGTTATTAATTCTAGTTCGTCAACAATTAGCGAATAAGGTTACAGGTAGTCAGCAAATGACCGTTCAAAGTAAATGGTCACAAAAGAAACTAATCAATGGTTTAGAAACCATTTTAAAGGCACGACAAATGTTTTCAGCTAATGTTAGCTTTCAAAATGTTTGTGAATATTTATCGTTAAAATTAATTTCTGGATAAGGAGGATTCGATGGTTGAAGTAGTAGGCGTTAGATTTAGAGAGTCAGGGCATGTTTATTATTATTTGCCAGCAGATGGGCGTTATGAGTTTCGTGATCGTGTCTTAGTTGATAATAAAAAAAGCAAACAGCTTGCAGAAGTGGTTTACCCTAGCAAAACGTTAGCTGAAGCTGATGTGCCAGATGAACTGAAGCCGATCATCAAACATGCCACTGTAGCTGATATTGAAAAAGCTGCAAAAAATGAAGAAGATGCTAAAGAAGCGTTCAAAATTGCTAAGAAAAAGATTTCTCAACATGAGCTTGAGATGAAGTTAATTCATGCAGAATATGCTTTTGACCGTTCGAAACTAATTTTCCAGTTTACAGCAGATGGTAGAATTGACTTTAGAAATTTAGTTAAAGATCTAGCTGCTGCATTTAAAACACGAATTGAATTACGTCAAATCGGGATTCGGGATGAAGCTAAAATTTTAGGTGGGATTGGCCCATGTGGTCGTCAACTATGTTGTTCAACCTTCCTAGGAGATTTTATTCCAGTTTCTATTAAGATGGCGAAAGATCAAAATCTCTCATTAAACCAAACGAAAATTTCAGGTTTATGTGGTCGTTTAATGTGTTGTTTGAAATATGAAAATGATACATACGCGCAAGCAAAACGTGAGATGCCTGATTATGGGAAAGAAATAGATACCCCAGAAGGTCGCGGTCGAGTGGTTGGTTTGAATCTATTAGATCGTGTTGTGAAAGTACGGTTATTAAGTAAAGATGGCGTGATTGATTTTGAACAGGATGAATTAAAAGACTATCAAGCTAGTAAAAAAATTACTAGTGGGATGATAAAGGAAGATTCAAATGGATAAGAAAACCTTGTATGATGAATTGGGGAATGTTGAGTCTGAAATGACATCAATGGTTCAACGCATTACTGAAATGAAAAAAGCAGTAGATGAGTTAACAGAACAAAACGTCACGTTAGAAATTGAAAACCGTCATTTGCGTGAGCGTTTAGTAGAGTTAGATGGTCAAGAAGGAGAAGTTGTGGCAGAGGCACAAGCCTTGTCCAAATCACGTATGAATCTAGAAAAAATTTACGAAGATGGTTTTCATGTTTGTAATTTTTCTTATGGCACACGACGTGAAAATGATGAACCATGTGCATTTTGCTTGGACGTTATCTATGGTGACCGTAAGTAGCTGATTGGATCTAATCTAATCAGTTTTTTAATTGGGAAAGTTAGGAGATAATCATGGTGTTTAAACAGAAAAGTTATGACAAATTATATACAGGCGGGACACTCTACTTGGTACCTACTCCAATTGGTAATTTACAAGATATGACGTTCCGTTCAGTAGAAACACTTAAAAAAGTTGAATATATTGCAAGCGAAGATACTAGAAACACTCAAAAATTACTTAATCATTTTGAAATCAATACACCGCAAATTAGTTTTCACGACCATAACTATAAAGAACGTATTCCGGAATTGTTAGTTAAGTTACAACATGGGGAATCGATTGCTCAAGTTAGTGATGCGGGTATGCCGTCGATTAGTGATCCGGGTCATGAATTAGTAGTTGCGGCGATTGCACAAGGGATTCCTGTTGTACCGTTACCAGGAGCTACCGCTGGGGTGACGGCGTTAGTTGCTTCAGGACTACCGGCTGACCGCTTTTCTTTTTACGGCTTTTTGAAACGTAAGAAGAATGAGCAACAAACTGAATTGAAAAATTTACTGAATCAAGTTGAAACCCAAATATTTTATGAATCACCTCATCGTGTTAAAGCGACAGTAGCTAATTTTATTGAGGTGTTTGGTCCCGATAGACAAGTCGTTTTATGTCGAGAACTAACAAAGCTTCACGAGGAGTTTTTAAGAGGGACTGCTGAGGAAGTTTATCAGTACTTAGCAGATCATGACGTTAAAGGGGAATGTTGTTTATTGTTAGAAGGTGCCACTCAAGTAGTGACTGATGAAGAGTCTTGGCAAGAGTGGAGCGTGTCTGAACATTTGACCTACATGATTGAACAAGAAGGGCTTACTTCTAAAGATGCCATTAAGCAAGTTGCTAAATTAAGAAAAGTCCCAAAACAAGAAGTCTATATGATTTATCACCAATAAGAGCTTAGGCTCTTATTTTTTTATAGATTTTTTTAAAATGTTATTATATAATGAGAAAACAGTGTGAAAGAAATATGTCTATACCAGTCGCTAAGTAAACGTTTACAAGGTATTTTTTAAGTGTTTTATACCCCGTGATACTTAATTAAATTTTAATGAAAATGTTTTTCTATTTATTGTTCTGGAAAATAGCAAAGTTTACACTTAAAGGGTATAAAAAATAGATTTAAAGGAGAGTTGTCGATGAATCAAAAGCAATTGAGATGGCAAAATATTGCAATGATGGCCTTTGTAACCGTTTGGGGACTAGGTAATGTTGTTAATAACTTTGCACAACAAGGATTAACAGTGGTTGTATCATGGATTTTAATTATGGCATTATATTTTGTTCCGTATGCACTGAGTGTTGGTCAATTAGGTTCAACATTTAAAGAGTCTGCGGGTGGTGTGTCATCATGGATTAAAGAAACCTCAACGACCAAATTAGCTTATTATGCAGCGTGGACTTATTGGGTTGTACATATTCCTTACTTAGCTCAAAAGCCTCAAGGTATCTTATTGGCGTTAAGTTGGTTATTTAAAGGAAATGGGAACTTTGTTAATACGGTTGATGCAAAAGTCGTTTCACTAATTTGTTTGGCAATTTTCTTAGTGTTCCTATGGGTTGCTTCAAAAGGTTTAACAACGTTGAAAATGATCGGTAACATGGCAGGAACTGCTATGTTTGTTATGTCGCTATTATTTATTTTATTAGCCGTATCAGCTCCAGCGTTGAGAGGAACAGAAGTTGCAACAGCAAACATGACTAGTTTATCAACCTACATGCCGAAGTTTGATTTTGCCTATTTAACAACGGTATCCATGTTAGTCTTTGCCGTAGGTGGTTGTGAAAAGATTTCTCCTTATGTAAATAATACAAAAAATCCTGCTAAAGAATTCCCCAAAGGGATGTTAGTTTTAGCTGGGATGGTTGCTGTCTGTGCGTTACTTGGTTCAATTGCGATGGGAATGTTGTTTGATGCGAATAATATTCCTGCTGACTTCATGGCCAATGGTGCTTATAGTGCTTTCGAGCGTCTAGGAGTTCACTATAATGTTGGCAATCTATTTGTTATTTTATATGCGATTGCAAATGCCATGGCACAAATTTCTGCGCTAGCATTCTCAATTGATGCACCGTTGAAAATCTTACTTTCAGATGCGGATCCAGATTATATCCCTGAAAAATTATCTCGTTTAAATAAAAAAGGCACACCAGTTAATGGTTATATCTTTACTGGTATTCTTGTAACAATCTTAATCGTGGTACCGTCATTGGGTATCGGCAATATGAATGAATTATTCAAATGGTTAACAAACTTAAACTCGGTTGTTATGCCAATGCGCTATTTATGGGTATTCTTAGCCTTTATGTGGATTAATAAACAACATCAAAAATTCTCATCAGAATACAAATTTGTTAAGAATCCAAAAATTGGTTACTTAATTGGTTTATGGTGTTTTGCATTTACAGCCTTTGCTTGTTTACTAGGAATGGTTCCGAAAGTGGAGTATGCTTCTGCCCCTAAAGAGTATATTTTCCAATTGATTATGAATATCTTAACACCGATTGTATTAATCGCATTAGGTGCTATCATGCCAGCGATTGCACGTCGTGGAAAAAATAAAGCATAAACTTATATTTAAGAACATCGCATATGCGGTGTTCTTTTTTCTTGCAATATGACAGGGTGTCATATATAATTTGAAAATGACGATATGACACCCTGTCATACATACGAGAGGAGGATTAGTATGCCGAAAGAAACATTTTTTAATTTACCACTAGATAAGCAAGAAAGATTAATGGAAGCAGCTCGTGTTGAATTTGCTCGAGCACCATTACAGGAAGCTTCTATTGCAAAAATTGTTAAACTTGCTGATATTTCAAGAGGAAGTTTTTATCAATATTTTGAAGATAAAGAAGATCTTTACTATTACTATTTTGAAAAGATTCGGACAAACAATGAACAAAAATTAGAATATCAATTAAAAAAACATAAGGGTGATATTTTTAATGCTGCCAAAAATTATTTTGATGAATGGATTTTTGAAGTGTTAAAAGGTCCTCACTGTGAGTTCTACCGCAATTTATTGATGTTTATGGATTATCGAGGTACGGCGAAAGTGTCGCCAGAGATTGCTAATAACGATGAGTGGGTAGAGAAAAATAAACAGCGTGCTGAAAAGCATAAAGAAAAAGTAGCAAGTTTGATGGATATTATTGATACATCGACATTGAAGGTTGATGATGACGGTCATTTATCTATGTTAATCAAACTTGTGACGGGGATGATGTTTACGTCGATTAATCACGCCTATAAAATGGAAATGCATGGAATGATTGTTGATATTGATGAAATAAAAAAAGAATTTAATACCAAACTGGAATGGATTCAGTTTGGGGTAACTAAGTAAGGTAGGTGGAAATAGATGATTAAAATTATTAAACGCATGTCAATCGTGTCCGTAATAGCTGCGCTGTTTTTTATGGTAATTCAAGTTGTAAGTGATTTGTATTTACCGAATCTAACGTCAAATATTATTGACAAAGGTGTTGCTACTGGCGATATTGATTATATTTGGAAAATTGGTTTCATTATGATTGGTTTTTCATTATTTAGTATTGTTGCAGCAGTGGGTAACACGTATTTTGCAACAAAAGAATCACAAAAAATTGGGAAGACACTTCGTTCGGAAATTTTCCAAAAAGTAAGTTTTGCTTCTCATAACCAAATGGATAAAGTTGGGACGGCTTCGTTAATTACAAGAACAACCAACGATGTGAATCAAATCCAAATGGTGATTCAAATGTTTTTACGCTTGATGATTAATGCTCCTATCATGTTAGTTGGAGCAAGCATTATGGCCTATCGTAAAAATGCAGAATTAACAAAAGTATTTATCATCACAATTCCGTTAATGATTATTTTAATTGGTGTGATTATGTATTTTGCTGTTCCATTGTTCAAGAGCATGCAAAAGAAAACAGATAAATTAAATCTCGTTTTCCGTGAAGGTTTAACAGGGGTTCGTGTAGTTCGTGCTTTTAACAGAACTGATTTTGAAGAAGAACGTTTTGCTGAAGCCAATGAAGACTTTGTAGCAACAGCGATTAAAGTGAATACCATAATGGCAATGATGATTCCCTTAGTGACATTAATTATGAGTGGAACGAGTGTCTTGATTGTTTGGAATGGTAGTCATTTGATTGCCGATATGCAAATGGAAATCGGTCATATGGTGGCGTTCATGTCGTATGCGATGCAAATTTTAGTCAGCTTTATGATGTTATCAATGATTTTTATTTTCGTTCCGCGTGGGCAAGCGTCAGCTGCTCGTATCAATGAAGTTTTAGAATTAGAAGACGACATTATTCCAGCAGAAAATCCTGTGTCACTAGCAGATTCAAAAGAGCCTATTTCATTAACATTTGATCATGTTGATTATCGTTATGAAGGGGCAGAGAAATTGGCGTTGTCAGATGTTGACTTTAACCTTAAAGGTGGTCAAACATTGGCAATTATTGGTGGTACGGGTTCAGGTAAAACGACCTTAGTTAATTTAATTCCGCGCTTTTACAATGTTGAGGCGGGAGCTGTTAAAGTGAATGGCTTGCCTGTGGACCAAGTGAATAAGGAAGAATTAATTGACCATATTGGTTTTGTTCCGCAGAAAGCGATGTTATTTACAGGAACAATTCGCGATAACATGTTATATGGGAAAGAAGATGCCACAGACGAAGAAATTTGGAAAGCGTTAGAAATTGCCCAAGCTAAAGACTTTGTTTCAGGACTTGAAGATGGTTTAGAGAGTCATGTTGAACAAGGTGGCGGTAATTTCTCTGGCGGTCAACGTCAACGTTTATGTATTGCCCGTGCACTTGTTAAAGAAGCTGATATCTTTATCTTTGATGATTCATTCTCAGCGTTAGACTTTAAAACAGATGCTCGTTTAAGAAAAGCGTTGAAAGAAAATGTGACAGATGAAATTGTTGTCATTGTGGCGCAACGTATTAGTACAGTTGTGGATGCAGATTTAATTTTAGTAATTGATGAAGGTGAAATTGTGGGACAAGGCACCCATGATGAATTGAAAGAGAACTGTCAAACGTATCAAGAAATTATTAGTTCTCAATTGAGAGAGGAGGAAATTGCATGAGTGGACCAAGAGGCGGACAGCGAGTAGGTAGTAAACCAGAAAAAGCTAAAAATTTCTGGGGAACGACTAAACGATTATTAAAATATATGTCAAATCGTGCTTATGCGATTTTACTTGTGGTGATCTTAGCGATCGCAGCAACAATCTTCCAAATCGGAACACCTAAAGTTTTAGGTAAAGCAACGACTGAGGTAGCCAAAGGGATTGCTAAAGGCTATGCTCAAATGCAACAAGGGATTAAACTTGAGCAATTTCCTGTAGATTTTACAAAAGTTGGTCAGATTTTATTAATTGTCATTGGGATGTACTTAATTTCGGCAATTTTTAATTTCTGTCAACAGTTCATCATGACCCGTGTCTCACAACGAACGGTCTACCAAATGCGTCAAGATTTAAAAGTGAAGATGAATAAAGTTCCAATTAACTATTATGATACTCATTCAAATGGCGATATCATGTCACGTGCTATTAACGATATGGATAATATCTCAAGCACCTTACAACAAAGTTTAACGCAATTAGTGACAAGTTTTGTGACAGTCATCGGTGTTTTAATTATGATGATTTCAATTAGTTGGACTTTAACATTTGTAGCATTAGCAACAGTCCCATTAAGTTTGATTGTGGTGATGATTATTGCGCCACGTTCGCAAAAACATTTCAGTAACCAACAAAAGAGTTTGGGATTGTTGAATAACCAAACAGAAGAAACATACGGTGGTCACAATGTTATTAAAAGTTTCAATTACGAAGCCAAGGCAATTGAAGTCTTCGAAGAACAAAATGAAAAACTATATGATGCTGGTCGTCGTGCCCAATTTATTTCAGCGATGATTATGCCATTGATGAACTTCATTAAAAACTTAGGCTATGTTTTTGTTGCTGTTTTAGGTGGAGTGAAAGTTGCGAATGGTCGCATGGACTTAGGGGATGTGCAAGCGTTCCTACAATATACAAATCAATTTTCGCAACCAATCACTCAAATTGCTAACTTGTTAAATACGATTCAATCGACGATTGCTTCGGCTGAACGTGTTTTCGAGGTTTTAGACGAAGAAGAAATGTCAGAAGAACCTAGTGGAATCGCTCCGATTGAAACAGACAAAAAAGTTATTTTTGACAACGTCGAATTTGGTTACGAAGAAAATAATTTGTTGATGACTGATTTCAATTTAGAAGTCAATCAAGGTGAGATGATAGCGGTCGTTGGTCCGACTGGGGCAGGTAAGACAACCTTAATTAATTTACTTGAACGTTTCTACGATGTTAGTGCAGGTTCAGTTAAATTAGATGGTGTTGATATTCGCGATATGAGTCGTGAAGAATTACGTCAACGCTTCTCAATTGTTTTACAAGATAGCTGGTTGTTTACGGGTTCTATTAAAGAAAATATTCAATATGGTAATGATGAAGCAGATGAAGTAGCGCTTGCTGCTGCCACTAAAGCAGCTCATGTGGATGACTTTGTTCGTCGTCTGCCAGAGGGATACGACACGGTCTTAAATGAGGATGCAAGTAATATTTCTCAAGGTCAACGCCAATTATTAACGATTGCCCGTGCTTTCTTAGCGGATCCAGAGATTTTAATTTTAGACGAAGCAACATCAAGTGTCGATACACGGACGGAATCACTCATTCAAGCTGCAATGAATCGTTTGCTTGAAGGGCGTACAAGTTTTGTTGTCGCTCATAGATTGTCAACTATCCGTGATGCAGATAAGATTATTGTGATGGATAAAGGACAAATTGTCGAAATTGGCAATCACGATGAATTAATGGCTAAAAATGGTTTTTATGCTGATTTATATAACAGTCAATTTTCTGAAGAAGTAGCGATTTAAAAATGCTCTAGTCGGTAGACTAGAGCTTTTTTGCTAGGGCAAATTACTACTAAAAAATGTATAAAAATGGTAGTATACGAGTACAAGATAAATGAAAAGGAGAGTTGACTAGAAATGACTGTTTTTAATAAAACGAGCCCTCTGCTAGATGTCATCTCATTAAAAGTAAAAGATAGTGAAAAGTCATTACAATTTTATTGTGACTATTTAGGCTTAGATATGATCATTGAAGAAAATAATATCGCCTATTTAGGCTCTAAGGCAACGGGAAGACCCATGGTTGCTTTATATGAATACCCAGAGGGGATTGAAAGCTTGCCAGAACAAAATGTTTTAGCGCGGTTTGCGATTTCTGTACCAACGAATAAGTGGTTTACTGATATTAAAGAACGTTTGCTAAAGGCTGACTATGAATTTTCTGCCTTTAAATCTGAAAGTAATCATGATGTTATCCGTGTGCTAGATCCAGAGAACCATACACTTGATTTATTGAATATGAACACGGTTAACCCTTATTTGGAAGCGCAAGCGAAAAAACACGAAGGGATTATTAAGCCGACCTTTTTTTTGCGTGGACCAGCCAAAACGCATGAGGAATTGGAAATTCATGCTGTTCGATTAGCAGTTGCTGACATTGTTGAAAGTCATAAGTTTTATACAGAAATTTTAGGCTTTACAGAAAAGTTAGATGAAAAAGGATTGAAGCTTGAAGTCAATCCTGAAGAAGAAGATTATTTACGTCTAGCAACATCCTCAGAAAAAATTGCAACTGATGATAATTTCTTAGGGCTAGACTATTTAGCGTTTCGTTTGCCGGATAAAGAAGAGTTGGAAAAATATGTAGCATTTTTAAAAGATAAAGGACAAGATGTTTATTACAATAAACGTCAAGGTCTACTACAAATTGATGATCCAGATGGCAACCATCTTTGGTTTTATCGTTAGTTGATAGAGTATTAAAAGATAGGTTAATAATGATCTTCTTATTAAAACAGAGGTTTGCTTTGTTTAATGTTCATTATATGATAAAATGATAAACGATTTAGACTTTAAGGGTCTATGACTAAAATGAGATTATTTAATTGAAACGATACTGAGGAAATGAGTGACTAATATAATGAAAAAATTTGTAATTAATGGTGGCCGTACTTTAAAAGGCGAAGTAACAATTAATGGGGCAAAAAATAGTGCTGTAGCTTTAATTCCGGCAGCAATACTTGCTGACTCACCGGTTATTCTTGAAGGAGTTCCAGATATTGATGATGTTCATTCTCTTAAAGAAATTCTTGAGATTATGGGTGTTAAGGTAACGTTTGAAAATAACGAAATGGTTATTGACCCAACTGATATGAAATCAACACCAATGCCAAGTGGTAAAATTAGTAGTTTACGTGCCTCATATTACTTTATGGGCTCGCTATTAGGAAAATTTGGTGAAGCGGTTGTCGGTTTACCTGGTGGTTGTTTCTTAGGGCCACGTCCAATCGACTTGCACATGAAAGGCTTTGAAGCTTTAGGTGCTGACGTCAAAATGGAGAATGGTGCAACGTATTTAAATACAACAGAAGATGGCCTTGAAGGTGCTCGTATCTATATGGATATGGTTTCAGTCGGAGCGACAATTAATGTAATGCTTGCAGCTGTTAAAGCTAAAGGTAAAACAGTGATTGAAAATGCTGCTCGTGAACCAGAAATTATTGACGTTGCGACATTGTTAAACAATATGGGTGCAAAAATCCGTGGTGCTGGTACTGATGAAATTAGAATTGAAGGGGTTACTGAAATGCATGGGTGCCGTCATTCGATTATTCCTGACCGTATTGAAGCGGGAACTTACATTGCATTAGCTGCTGCGGCTGGCGATGGCATCTTAGTTAAGAATGTTATCCATGAACACATTGAGAGTTTAATTTCTAAACTTGAAGAAATTGGTGTTGAAATGGAAATTGGAGAAGATTCAGTTTTCGTTCATCCAGCGAAAAACTTAAAAGCGACAGATGTTAAAACATTACCTTATCCAGGTTTTGCTACAGATTTACAACAACCAATTACACCGTTATTGCTATTAGCTCAAGGTGAAAGCATGATCAACGATACGATTTACCAAAAACGTGTCAATCACATCGCTGAATTAGCGCGTATGGGTGCTAAAGCAAAAGTGCAAGGCAATACAATTGTCATTGAAGGTCCTAACAAATTACGTGGTGCAGAAGTTGTCGCTAGTGATTTGCGTGCAGGAGCTTGTCTAGTCACTGCTGGTCTAATGGCTGAAGGTGAAACGAAGATTACTAATGTAGAATACATCCTACGTGGTTATGATTCAATTATTGAAAAATTAACGGCGCTTGGGGCAGATATCAAATTAGTGAACGAAGCGTAAAAAATCACTGAAAGTGATTGTCACAGCAAGTCTAGTGTGTTAATATAATAATGTTATAAATACAAAATCAACTCTGACTCAGCAAATGATTCAGGGCAAAGGAGAGCTAAATTATGAAAGAAAATATCCACCCAAATTACCAACCTGTAGTATTCATGGATTCAACAACTGGATTCAAATTCTTATCAGGTTCTACAAAAACTCCAGAAGAAACAATTGAATGGGAAGATGGTAACACATACCCATTAATCCGTATGGAGATCAGTTCTGATTCTCACCCGTTCTATACAGGACGTCAAAAATTCACTCAAGCCGATGGCCGTGTGGATCGTTTCAACAAAAAATATGGTATCAAAGACGAAAACGCAGAAGCGTAATTCGTTACTGTATAAAAAAAGACTTCTCAATTTTGAGAAGTCTTTTTTGTTTATCTAAGAGGCTGTTATTAAACTGTTATTTAAATTGAAACACAATTGAATGAATAGACCTTCAGTGGTAAAGTGAGTTGATTTTAAATAATGAAAAAGGGGTCTGATTTATATGAAGTGTTGGAGAACGGTACTTAAAGCAACAATTTTGCTATCTTTGATGGTTGGAAGTGGAGTCGTTCTTGAATCGGAAGCGATTGCAACAAATACTGTCCCGATTCAAATTTTAAGTGTCAATGATTTTCACGGTAGTTTAGATTCAATTGGAACAGTATATATTGAGGGGAAAAAAATTGAAAATACAGGGGCGTTAAAAAATTTAGCTACTCATTTAAATGATTCGGAAAATCAATTTAAAGAGAAACACCCTGATGGTGAAACAGTTCGTATACAAGCGGGAGATATTGTGGGAGCAAGTCCAGCAAACTCAGCCTTATTACAAGATGAGCCAGCAATTAGAGCGTTTGATTTAATGGGGTTTTCTATCGGTGTTTTAGGGAATCATGAATTTGATGAAGGACTTAAAGAATATAAACGGGCATTAGATGGCAGAGAACCTGTTAGAGAAGATTTTGGTCCGACGATGGATGATGATCTCTGGAAAGTATTAAAAGATTACCCAAGAAGTGCATCTAGAGAAGAAATTGTTATTGCGAATGTTGAAAATAAGGCTGATGGTGAGTTTGGTAAAAAAGGTGAAATTCCTTATGGGTTTAAGCCATATACTATTAAAAAATATGGAGAAGGTGATGATTCTGTAAAAGTTGCCTATCTTGGTGTGGTTACGTCAGAGTTTCCTAATCTGGTATTAGCTCAGCATACAGAATCATTTAATGTTCTTGATGAAGCGGAAACAATGGCAAAATATTCAAAAGAGCTGCGTGAAGAACAAGGCGTTAACGCAATTGTTGTTATCACGCATATTCCGGCAGTGAGTTCAGACGGTGTGGTTGAGGGTGATGTAGTTGATATTATGGGAAATGTTGATAAATTAGATCCTGATAATAGTATTGACGTGGTATTTGCTGCCCATAATCATCAGTTTACAAATGGAATTATTCATGGGAAAAATGATGTGAGAGTTGTTCAAAGTGTTTCTCATGGTAAAGCGTATGTTGATGTACAAGGCACGTTAGATCCATCGACACAGGACTTTACTGAAACACCAAAAGCAGAAGTAATACCAAACACAGACGTAGGTGAAGATCGATATAATCAAGACGTTCAAAAAATAGTAGATGAAGCTAATGAATTAATAAAACCAATTACTGAAGCGTCAATCATAAATGCGAGTGTCGAGAAAATGACAAAGGATCCAGAAGGTCGTTCTGTCGTTACAAGTGATTCTAACTCACATAATGAATCACCGTTGGGCAACTTAGTGACAGATGCACAATTATACATGGCCAATACAGAAGGTCTGAAGGATGCGGATGGGAATGAGGTACATGCTGATTTTGCCCTAACAAATGATGGAGGTATCAGAGCAGATTTGATAGCAGATAAAAATGGTGAGTTGACTTGGGGAGCTATTCAAACGGTACAACCTTTTGGGAATATTTTACAAGTCGTTGAAATTAAAGGTTCTGACTTACGCTCGGCCTTGAATGAGCAATTTGATAATGATAAATTAGAATACTTTCTACAGTTTTCAGGTCTTAAAATGAGTTATCAAGGTGTCGGATCTAATTTTGAAGTGACATCACTAACAGATGACGAGGGTGCTGAAATTGAAGATGATAAAAATTATAATATTGTTATTAATGACTTTTTATTTGGTGGTGGTGACGGATTTAAAAGTTTTAAAAAGGGGAAATTAGTGACAGCTATGGATGCAGATACCTCGGTATTTATAAATTATTTTAAAAAATTAAAAACTGAAAATAAAAAAGTTGAAGCGCCAGAAGTTGGTCGCAAGATAGAAGTTAAGGCGGATGGAAAAGAAAATAAAGATAGCCCCAAAAATAAAATGAATTCAAAAAAAATAGACAAAAAAATTATTGCTACGGTGAGTGTGATAGGCGGGATTATCTTAATTGGCTTGGTGGTCTTCGTGATGAACAAAAAGAAAAAATAATCTAAAAAAGACTTCTCAAGTTTGAGAAGTCTTTTTTGTTTTATTTAAAATAATTTTGGAGCTAAGTATGAAACCACATATAGAATGATGCTAATAGCAGCAAATAGATAAGTTGTTATTTCATAGATACGGTAGTTTTCCATATTACCTTGTTTTTTTGCTTTAAACATCATTTTGATTGTGAGGATAACAATAGCAACTGCAAATGTAGCTAGGACAAAAAATAATTGATTCATCGTGAGTCTCCTTTAAATACGTTATAGTAATTATCCTAACATAAAGCTGACATAATAATAAGTCATAGCTAAAAATAAAACATTTGAATTGACAAAGTGACACTGTGTCACTATAATAATTAAGAAAGGTGACATCGTGTCACTTATGTTGTAGGAGGGGATTGAATGTCAAAAAAAACAGTCAATAAAAGTTTGGCGCTAGGTATTTTAGTTTTAGGGGTGTTTATGTCGGCGTTAGATAATGGGATTATTTCAGCGGCGTTAACAACGATCAATTCTTCATTTGATGTATCGGAAGTTCAGGGGTCTTGGGGAATCACGTTATATACTTTAGGAATGGCAATCTCCACACCGATAATCGGTAAGATGGCAGATCGTTATGGCCGTAAGAAATTATTTCTAGCAGAAATATTTTTATTTGCTATAGGGTCATTATTAGTAGCATTAAGCACTAACTTTACCTTATTCTTAGCGGCGCGATTTGTTCAGGCTTTAGGTGGTGGTGGAATTTTCATCATCGCTAGTTCATTTGTTTTAACTGTTTTTCCAAAAGAAAAACAAGGTGGCTTATTAGGGATGTTAGGAGCAGTTAATGGGATTGCTTCAGTTGTTGGTCCAAATATTGGGAGTTTAGTCTTGAAAGCAACAAATAGTTGGCATTGGTTATTTTTAATCAACTTACCAATTGCGGTTGCAATTCTTATATCAGCTTACTTATGGGTGCCGGAAACAAAAAATCCGACTAATAAAAAAACAGATTATATTGGAACGGTCTTCTTAAGTTTAGGAATTCTAAGTTTCATGCTAGCGATCACCAGCTTAGATCAAACTAACTTAATGAGTAGTTTGTTAAGTTTAAAAGTTTTAGGATTTTTACTCGGTGGGATTATCTTATTTACTGGTTTATTCTTTATTGAAAAAGGAAATCAAGTGAAAGAAATTGATCCAATTTTAGATTACCGCTTATTAACAAATCGTAATTTTATGTTAACTCTCTTTATGGGATTATTGACAGGAACATTAATAGCCATCTTTGTCTACATTCCGAGTTTTGTTGAACATCGCCTAGGCGTGTCTGCCAACCAAGCGGGGATTTATATGTCTGGTATTGGTTTAGCCTCTATTGTGGGTGCTGGTAGTGGCGGACGTTTTGTTGATAAAAAAGGAGCGGTTCAAACGATTCAAATTGCTAGTTTTATTTCTTTAGTAGGCTTTGGAAGTTTAGCGTTCTTTGCGACAAACACAACTACATTTTTAATCACGTCAACAATTGCCGGGCTAGGATTTGGTATGTTAATGGGGGCACCGCTATCTGTTTTAGCTAGTGAAGAAGCAGGTAAGGAAAAAGGATCTGCATTAGGAACGTTATCAGTTAGTCGCCAAGTTGGACTGACGATTGCTCCGACTTTATACGCAGCATTAATTCAAAACGGATTTAATTCATTAATGCCACAATTAACGAAAGCTTTACCAAGTGAATTTGTGACAGAACAATTATCGCAAGTGAATCAACATTCAGTTGAATCAACATTACTAGGTTTAACTGATTTAGCAGCTAGCCCAGAGAAAAATCAAGCTTTAGCAATTTTTAGAGAGACTGCGGGGGCAGCTTATCAAAGAATGTTCTTATTCAGTGCGATAGCTTCAGGAATTATTTTCTTCTTGAGCTTTGTTTTAAAAAATCAAAAAACACATAGAAAGTTGGAAAATTAGTGAGTGCAGATTTAATTTTAGCAAGTGGAGCCATGATTATTGCCTTGATTTCTTATAGTATCGGGGTGTTTGGTGAGAAATTTAGTGGAACGATTCAATTGAAACATTTATTATTCTTCTTCGGTGGTTTAATTTTTGATACAACCGGAACGACTTTAATGAACCGGATTGCAGAAAGTAACGGCGGAGGTGAATTTGGAATTCATCAAATTACTGGTGGAGCAGCTTTGATTTTAATGGGATTCCATTTACTATGGGCTATCTGGGTTTATTTAAAAGGTGATGATAAGGCTAAAGAGAAATTTCACAAATTCAGCCTTGCAGTTTGGACGCTATGGGTCATTTCATTTATCTTAGGAATGTTAGTTGGAATGGGAATTATTGGTTAGAAAAGAACACTCATAAGAGTGTTCTTTTTTTGTTTTAAATAACAATTTAAGAGAGTTCGTTCAATCCGGTTAAACTATTCTCATTTTTTGTGAAAATAAATGTTTTAAGGTTGGCATTCGGCTTTCTTGTTGTTATGATAAGTGCAGTTAAGAATTGGGGTTGAAGGGGGTAATGTTTTTGGCAGAATCGATTGACAAGGATTATTTATTAGAAACCTGTGCTTTTGCTGGTAAAGTGATGCTAGAAAATGGTGCAGAAATGTTTCGAATTGAAGATACTATGAACCGTATTGCGATGAATCATCACAATCAAGTTGGGAAAAGTTTTGTGACGCAAACAGTTGTGATTATGGGATTAGATAGTACAAAAAGTATTCACATGGAACGTATCAAAGAACGGACGACTAACTTAGGAAAGGTTTCCCAAGTGAATGACTTGTCGTGGTTGTTCTCTCGTGACATGATTAGTATAGAGCATTTAAATGCCGAACTTAGAAAAATTCATAATGACAAAACGCCAAAGACGATTTTATGGAATGTTTTTTGGGCAATGATTATCAGTGCTAGTTTGATGATTCTGCTTGGCGGAACCTGGGTTGATTTCATACCTACGTGTATTGTTGGTGCAGGTGGGTGGTTAGTGTATGAGTTAAGTACAAAATATTTACGTTTGAAATATGTTGATGAGTTTGTTGGTGCTTTTTCAATGGGAATCCTAGCATTCTTTATGATCAAATTAGGTTGGGGTCATTCTTTAGATGACATGATTATTGGAAGTATCATGCCGCTTGTACCAGGTGTAGCCTTAACCAATACAGTTCGAGACTTACAGGAAGGTCACATGTTATCAGGTGTTTGTCGAGGCGTTGAAGCTTTGATTATTGCTTTGATGATTGGGGCGGGGATTACCTTAGCCTTTTCTGTGATGGGGTGGTAGAGATGGAAATATTATTAAAAATGATTGAACAGTTTACCCTTAGCTTCTTATCAGCGGTAGGCTTTGCTTTTATCTGGCGTGTTCCCCAAAATAGAATGTATCTAGCGGGCCTAGCAGGTGCTGGTGGTTGGATGGTTTACTGGGCTTGTCGCGAGTTTGGTGTGGGAAATACCGTTTCAACTTTTTGGTGCGCTTTAACAATTGCTTGGTTAAGTTACATTATTGCACGTAAGACACATACGCCTGCAACATTGTATAATATCCCGGGAATCACTTCAGTGGTGCCAGGGGGAACATCTTATAAAATGATGCACAGTTTATTTGTTGGTGATTACCATCAAGCAGTAGAGTATGGTATTCAAGTCATCGCCCTAGCTGGAGCAATTGCTGGTGGGTTGATTATTTTTGAAATTGCTCGCCGTAATTATAAACCAGTTATTGTGACTAAAATAAAAAAGGCTCAGTAAGCGAATTGCTTACTGGCCTTTTTTTTCGTCTTTTTTCTTTGCTAATTGTTCTTGTTCTTTTTCAATGAATTTTTCTGCAGCTAATTTAGCTTCGTTAGCGCGCTGATCAACGTCACTTAAAAGTGAGTCTAAACCGAAGTCTTCAAATTTCTTTTCTAGAAAATCATCTTTTTTAAATTTTAGTCCCATTAGAACACATCCTTCATTTTTATATAATTATCACATGCATAGTGTTGAATGTTGATAGTAGTTTCCCGCTCTAAACATAAATCTGCCAAGGATTTGCCGATGATGGGGCCTGTTGTTAAACCAGAAGAACCGAGACCGCTAGCAACTAAAATAGAGTTATCGTTAGGAACGGGTCCAAAAAATGGTAAAAAGTCCGAAGTGTAAGCTCGGGTGCCAATGCGTGTACTTGTTTGTTTAAATGAAGAGATAGTTGGAGCGATAGTCATGACGCTTTGAACTAATTCGTTGATCTTAGTAGGGTCACTAGTTAAATCATATCCAAGATCGTTTTCATGTGTGGCCCCAATTAGGATTTTTCCGTTATCGAAGGGAATAATATCAGCTTCGCCATGGGGCATGACGACAGGCCACTGGTCAGTTTCTGTGGCAATATCTAATTCAACTAATTGACCTTTTTGTCCACGAACATCAACGGTATATCCTAGTGGTGTTAGAAGTTCCGGTAACCAAGCGCCAACAGTCAAAATAACTTTATCAAATTGCACACAACCATCAGTAGTTGTAATTTGCCAAAGGTCATTTTGTTTTTTGAGAGAGGTTACTTCTGTTTGGTAATAGTTACCGTGTTTGTTGCCGATGGCTTCTTTTAAAGTTCTAACAAGGGCAGCGCCATCAACTCGTGCTCCGCCAGATACGAGTAAACCTGACTGTTCATTATTGAGTAAGGGGATCAAACGATGAATCTCCGCAGGTGATAAAACAGCTAATTCACCAATCTCGGGAGCCTCAACTTTCCGTTCAGTAGCAATGTGTGTGAGTTTGTCTAAAAGTTCAGGTGTATTTTTATATAGCAGAGTACCTGTTTGTTTGTAAACTTCAGAGGCGAAAGGTAATCCCAAGTCTTTAATTAAAGTGGGATAAAATGCAGCTCCAGTTTTTGCTAAATGATACCAATTTTTATTCCGACGTTGTGATAGCCAAGGTGAGATGATTCCAGCTGCAGCGCTGGAAGCTTGCCCAGTCGGTTCATCATATAAGGTAACGGTCACTGAATCGTCTTGAGATAAATAAAAAGCAGTAGTTGAACCGACGATTCCGCCGCCGATAATTGCAATATTCATTTGGGAAACCTCCTTAATGGCTTTAGTATAGCGTATTTTTTGGAAATAAAAAACAACTTGAAAACAAGTTGTTAAGGTTTGTAACTTTGGACGGGTTCAACGTGAACATCCGTATCAAAAATATTATGTTTTTCACTGAGAATTCTTTCAATTTCTTCAGTAATCTCATGACTTTCACTAACGGTTAAGTTGCCATCCATTAAGACGACGACATCTAAGAAGACATTGGCACCGTATGTTCTGCCTCTTAAACCGACAATTTTTTCAACGCCTGGGACAGCTAAGATGTCTGCCTTGTATGTTCGTAGTTCTTCACGAGAGAAACCATCTGAAAGAGAAAAGGCACTTTCAGAAAAAATTTGGATACCAGTCCAAATAATTAAAGCTCCGACGATGATCGCTGTTAAACTATCGAGCCAATTAATCCCGAAGCTGGCTGCAAAAATCGCGATAGCTGTGCCGATACTTGTGTAGGCGTCAGATAAGTTATCTTTTGCAGCCGCCATTAACGCGCTACTTTTAACAGATTTTGCTAATTTCCGATTATAAAGAAATACTAAGACCATGACAACGGCTGAAAAAATTCCGACCGTTGCGGCAATTGGGTCTGGGGTAGTTGTTTTGTGGTTAATAAAAGCCGTGATTGAGTTAATTAAAACTTGTGCACCCACTAAGACCATAATGAAAGAGGTAATCATACTAGCGACAGTTTCCACCTTCCAGTGACCATAGCGATGTTGGTCATCAGCGGGTTTGCGTGCGATTTTTATTCCGACTAAAATTGCGACAGAGGCAATAATATCTGTAAAGTTATTGAGACCATCGGCTCTTAGGGCAGATGAGTTAGCCCAATAACCAACGCTTAATTTTAAGATTGAAATTAAAAGGTAGGCAACGATGCTAACAATGGCCCCTTTTTCTGCTGTTTTCAATTCAGCGTAACGTTGTTCTAACATACAATCTCCCCCAATGAGTTATTGATTATGATTATAGCAAAGGCGAAGTAGCAATTCTAGGAATAAGGGATGCCGAAATACTAAAAATATTTTCATGAAAGTTTTCACTTTTGAAGTGAGAGTGCTGTCTTGTGTTGAAGTGTTGAGCAAGCTATAATGAAATGAAGATAAAAAGACGGAGGTTGCAAATGAATAATAATGATAAATTAGTTCGTTTACGCTATGCCTTAGATTTAAAAGATCAGGATATGGCGAAAATTTTTAAATTAGGTGGAGCAGATTTGTCAGTGGACGAAGTTAAAGCCATGTTAAAACGTGTTTATACGGAAGATACTGATGAATTTGATGATAATAAATACGAAGTGACATGTAATGATCGTAAATTGGAAATGTTTTTAAACGGCTTTATCACATTTAAAAGAGGTAAGCGACCATTGAAACCTGGTGAAGTTGAAAAGCCAGTTGTGTACACAATGAATCATGGTAATGGCAATAATGAATTATTGAAAAAATTGAAAATTGCTTTAAGTATGACAAGCGATGATATGTTAGAAGTGTTTGACCATGCAGGTATGAGAATTTCTGCAAGCGAACTAGGGGCTGTGTTGAGAAAAGAAGGTGCTCGTAATTACCAACGTTGTGGTGATAAATTTGCCCGTAACTTTATTAAAGGTCTGACGGTTATGCACCGCGGAGATAAATAAAAAACCGATTCGAAAGAATCGGTTTTTGTTTTATTCTAAATCTAAATTTGTAGCAGCGAATGTATTGCCATGTTCAAAGTCACCGTATTGGTAACCACGATTGAACCAGTTAATACGTTGTTTTGATGTCCCGTGAGTAAAGCTATCTGGAATAACGAATCCTTGGAACTTACGTTGTAAGGTGTCATCACCAATCGCATTAGCAGCTGTTAAGGCAGATTCCACATCGCCAATTTCTAAAATAGGTTGGCCATTGTGAGTTTTGCCTGCAATATATTTTGTCCACATGCCGGCGTAGTAGTCAGCTTGTAATTCCATACGTACTTGATACTTGTTATATTCTTTCGTTGAAAGTGTCGTTCTTAATTTATTCATTTGATCAGCGATACCAAGTTGTTGTTGAACATGGTGGCCGACTTCATGAGCAACCACATAAGCCATGGCAAAATCGCCTTTAGCTTTGTATTTAGTTGCTAGTTCATCCATGAAAGATAAATCTAAATAAACTTTTTGATCTCCTGGACAATAGAATGGACCAACTGAAGAATCAGCAGAACCGCAGGCTGTTCGAACGCGGCCGGAATATAAAACCATACTTGGTTGTGTGTATCTAAATCCTTCTCGTTGGAATTCTTGACCCCAGAAATCTTCTAAGTGTCCAAAAACAACGGAAACAAATTCTTTACGTTCTGTTGAAAGTTGTTGCGTTTGTGGTGACACTTGTTGAGCAGGAGGCTCCATCATATTTAAAACGGATCCTAAGTTTCCGCCACCTAACAACATAACTAAACCTAAAATAATCATTGAGAAGATTCCGCCACCTTTAACTGCTCTCCCGCCAGTTTGGGTAACGCGACCGTTTGTCCGATCTTCTACATTTGTACTTTGACGATCTCCACGCCATTTCATAAACAACACCTCACTAATATCTCGATAAAATCGAATCTACTAAAATTATAAATTCTTTTTGTTGAAATAGCAAAATAATCTCATTTAATCATTATTTTTTAGCCAGATTTAAGAAAAAACTAAAAGATTGTAATCTGAATTTACTACTTTTGGCTATCAACTAAAATAAGATGAAATTAACGGTTATTTACGGTATAATAAGCAAGCTATAGACATTTTGATTGAAGGGTGTCTGGATTGGAAGGAGTTTATTCAATGTTTAAAAAATTTAAACCAACATATATGTTAGATGTTATTTATCATTTAACACCAGAAGAGTTAGCAAAACATAATATTAAAGCGGTCTTAACTGACCTAGATAATACGCTGATTGCTTGGGATAATCCAAATGGAACGCCCGAATTATTGCAGTGGTTTGAAACGTTAAAAGAAGCAGGGGTTCCGGTAGTTGTTGTTTCTAATAATAATGCTGAACGTGTTGCCAAAGCTGTTTCACCATTTGGCTTAGATTTTATTGCTCATGCAAAAAAACCATTGCCAAAAGGCATGAACGAAGGTGTGACAAAACTTGGTTTACCAAAAGAGAATATTGTCATGGTTGGGGATCAAGTCATGACAGATGTTCGTGCTGCAAATGGTGCTGGAATTCGTTCTATTTTAGTGAAACCATTAGTTGCAACAGATGAATGGAAAACGAAACCAAATCGTTTTATGGAAAAACATATTATGAAGTATTTGAAAAAAAGAAATCCCAAAATGGACTGGCGAGGTGATTTAGGTGAATGAAGAGATTAAATGTATTGGTTGTGGGTCGACGATTCAAACAACTGATAAAGATGGTTTAGGCTATACGCCTAATTCGGCATTAGAAAAAGGTTTAGAATCTGGCGATGTCTATTGCCAACGTTGTTTCCGTCTACGTCACTACAATGATATTCAAGATGTATCATTAACGGATGATGATTTCCTACGTCTGTTAAATAGCATCGGGGAAGAAGATGCCTTGATTGTCAATGTGGTAGATATTTTTGACTTTAACGGTAGCTTAATTCCAGGGTTACACCGTTTTATCGGTAGCAATCCCGTTTTATTAGTCGGGAATAAAGTTGATATCCTACCTAAGTCATTAAAGCGTGGTAAGTTAACACAATGGATGCGTGAACGTGCTCATGAAGTGGGCTTGCGTCCAGAAGAAGTGGTTCTAACAAGTGCCAAGAAAAATTCTGAAATGGAAGACTTACTTAAGACGATTGAAAAATATCGCAAAGGTCGCGATGTCATCGTTGTTGGGGTTACCAATGTTGGTAAATCAACATTAATCAATGGCATTATTAAAGCGACAGCAGGGGTGCAAGAATTAATCACAACATCACAATTCCCTGGTACCACATTAGATAAAATTGAAATTCCTTTAGATGATGGGAAGTTCTTAATTGATACGCCGGGAATTATTCATAATTTCCAAATGGCTCATTACTTAGGGAAGAAAGATTTACGCTTGATTGCCCCAACGAAAGAAATTAAACCGAAAGTTTATCAGTTAAATGAAGGTCAAACATTGTTCTTAGGTGGCTTGGCTCGTTTTGATTTCATTCAAGGTGAACGCCAATCATTTGTCACTTATGTCTCAAATGACTTAGGAATGCACCGTACGAAATTAGAAAATGCGGATGCTTTCTATGAAAAACATGTGGGTGGGTTACTAACACCGCCACAACAAGATGAAGTTTCAGACTTCCCAGAACTAGTTCGTTTTGAGTTTTCTGTTAAAGAAAGCACGGATATTGTTTTTGCAGGACTGGGTTGGATAACAATTGACTCACCATGTGTTGTAGCTGGGTGGGCTCCAAAGGGTGTTGACGTAATTCGTCGTAAAGCTTTGGTTTAAAGTTAAATTAAAAGAGAAGAGGATCATAATGGAATTAAGAGGAAAACAAAAACGTTTCTTAAGAAGTGCGGCTCATCATATGCAACCACTTTGCCAAATTGGCAAAGGCGGTTTGACTGATAGTGTCCTTGATCAAATTGAAGACACATTAGATAGAAGAGAATTAATTAAAGTTAGTCTATTACAAAATACTGATGAAGTTGCTGAAGAAGTAGCAGAAGTCTTAGAACGTGAAATTGGTTGTGATGTGGTTCAAGTGATTGGCCGGATCTTAGTGGTGTTTAAACCATCTAGTCGTGAAAAATATCAAAAAATTTCTGTAGACGTTCGTAAAATTTAATTGAGCGAACTATGAGGAGGGTGAACTATGACAACTGAATTAAATAAGCGCAAGCGTGTTGGGATTCTAGGTGGTAGTTTTAATCCAATTCATTATGGTCATTTAGTGATGGCGGATCAAGTTAAACATGAGTTAGCTTTAGACGAATGTTACTTAATGCCAACCTATACGCCGCCTCACATTGATAAGAAGACAACATTATCGTCTGATTTACGTTTAGACATGCTTGAATTAGCAGTAGCAGGGCAAGATAGTTTGAAGATTGAAACCTGTGAACTTGACCGAGGTGGTGTTAGTTATACTTATGACACCATGGCTGAATTAGTGGAGAAAAATTCTAATACAGATTATTTCTTTATTATCGGTGGCGATATGGTAGATTATTTACCAAAATGGTACCGTTTAGAAGATTTGCTTGAATTGGTTACACTGGTGGCGGTCAAACGTCCGGGATATGGTGAATCAAGTTCTTATCCAGTCACTTGGGTAGAAGCGCCATTAATGTCTATCAGTTCATCATTGATTCGTAATCACATCAGCGAGGGTAAGTCAGTCAATTACTTCTTACCTGAAAATGTGCTAAACTATATTCAAGACAAGGGGTTGTATCAAGATGTCTAAAGAAATAGTTTATACAAATCAATATGTGGACGTCAGTCGAGAACGCTTGATTGAAATCGTAGCGCAGCAAATGTCTGAAAAACGGTTTGCACATGTTTTGCGTGTGGAAGAGATGGCTTTAGAGTTAGCCGGCATTCATGGTGGTGACTTAGAAAAAGTCAGTATCGCTGCCCTAGTTCACGATTATGCTAAAGAACGTCCCGATCATGATTTTATTAAAGTGATTCAGGAGAAGGGTTTTCCAGAAGAGCTATTAGTTTATGGTAATCCGATTTGGCATGGTTTAGTTGGTGCAGAAATCATTTCAAAAGAACTAGGCATGACAGATGCTGAAATTTTAAATGCTGTTAGGTTGCATACCACAGGTGCAGCTGATATGACGCAATTAGATAAGTTAATCTATGTGGCAGACTATGTTGAAAGTGGTCGTGATTTTCCAGTAGTCAATCAGGCGCGAGAAATTGCCTTGACGGACTTAGATGAAGCTGTTGCATTTGAAACAAAGCATACTTTAGCATATTTAGTTGAAAAAGAAGCGTTGATTTATCCAAAAACAATTGAAACATTCAACCAGTGGGTTGTTAAAAAATAGGAGGTAATTATCATAGAAAGCAAAGAATTATTAGAAGTAGTTGTTAAAGCAATTGATGACAAACGTGGGGAAGAAATCATGGCATTAGATGTTCAAGGAATTTCTTTACTAGCGGATTATTTTGTCATTTGTCACGGGAATAGTGAAAAACAAGTTGGAGCTATCGTTGATGAGGTAGCAGATGCAGCTCGTAAAGCTGGAGTTGAAGTTGGACGTATCGAAGGTAAAGATTCTGGAAAATGGGTATTAGCAGATTTAGGCGATATCGTTTTACATGTCTTCCACGGTGAAGAACGTAGCTTCTATAATTTAGAAAAACTATGGTCAGATGCACCATTAGTAGATGTTACAGGAATGGTTGATTAACATGTTGTATAAAACTTTTGCCATGGTGTATGACGAAGTAATGGATCCAACGCTTTATGAAGAGTGGTTGGCCTTTAGTAAACGCCATTTGCCAGGAGAGACAAAACGTATTTTGGAACTAGCTTGTGGGACAGGAGCTTTAGCTTGTGATTTTGCAAGAGAAGGCTACGATGTCACTGCCTTAGATTTGTCAGAAGAGATGCTATCGATGGCTAGCGAAAGAGCGGAAGAAGAGAACGTAGAGGTTCAATTTGTGCAAGGCGATATGATGGATTTATCAGAAGTCGGTACCTATGAAGCGATCACTTGTTTTTCTGATTCTCTTTGTTATATGCCGGATCAAGAAGCAGTTCAACAAGTTTTTGATTCAGCTTATGAAGGATTAGAAGAAAACGGCACGTTTATTTTCGACGTGCATTCAATTTTTCAAGTCAACGAAGTCTTTCCAGAGTACAGTTATCACTATCAAACAGATGATTTTGCTTTCCTTTGGGATAGTTATGAGGGGCAAGAAGAACACAGTATTGAACATCATTTAACTTTCTTTGTGAAAGAAAAAGCCGAAGATGAACAGTTTATTCGTCATGATGAATTACATGAAGAACGGACTTATTCTTTAGACAACTATTACATGATGTTGGAAAATGCGAATTTTAGAGATATTAAAATGTGTGCAGATTTCACAGATGAAGAACCATCAGAAAATACAACACGTTGGTTTTTTGTTTGTAAAAAATAGAAAAAGTCCTCACTATTTAAAGTGTGGCTTTTTTTATTTTGTTGGTTTCTTAAAAAGAATAAAGAAATTAAGTTTTTTTACTATATAAAAATAAGGACCTCGTATATAATAGACGTTAGTTATCTTGATAATTAGTGCAAAATTTAAGCATAGAGTGATAGAAAGTAGGTGTCGGATGATGAGAAGAAAACAAACAATGGATGGTAGTGCAGCAGCTGCCTATATCTCATACGCATTTACAGAATTAGCAGCTATTTATCCGATTACGCCAAGTTCTTCAATGGCGGAGTTAGTTGATTTATGGTCTGCTGAAGGTAAAAAGAATATATTTGGACACCCTGTTAAAGTGGTTGAGATGCAATCGGAAGCTGGAGCAGCAGGTGTGGTTCATGGCTCATTAAATACTGGGGCTTTGACGACAACTTACACAGCGTCACAAGGCTTATTATTGATGATTCCTAATATGTACAAAATGGCTGGGGAATTATTGCCAGCTGTCTTTCATGTGGCTAGCCGTGCGGTGGCGACCAATGCATTGAGTATTTTTGGGGATCATGGCGATGTTATGGCAGCTCGTCAAACGGGTGTGGTGATGTTAGCTGAAAGTTCAGTCCAAGAAGTGATGGATTTGTCAGCGATTGCTCATTTAGCAGCGATTGAAGCGAGTTTGCCAGTTTTAAGTTTCTTTGATGGCTTTAGAACGAGTCATGAAATTCAAAAAATTGAAGTGTTAGATTATGACGAAATTACAGGTTTGGTTAATCAAGAGAAGTTAGCCGAGTTTCGTGCTCGTAGTTTGAATCCAAATCACCCGCATGTCAGTGGTTCGAATCAAAATGAAGATATCCATTTCCAACAACGCGAGACAGTTAATAACCATTATTTAGCAGTCCCAGGAATCATAAAAAAATACATGACAGAAATCAATCAATTGCGTGGGACTGATTATGATTTAGTCAATTATTATGGTGCAGATGATGCAACTGAAGTGATTGTTTCAATGGGAAGTGTCGCACCAGTTGTTCATCAAGTGGTCGATCATTTGATTGAAAGTGGTCGTAAAGTAGGACATATCAATATTCATTTATATCGTCCTTTCCCAGTAGAAGATTTCTTAGCAGCTATGCCAGCGACAGTGAAACGTATGGCAGTTTTAGATCGGACAAAAGAACCAGGTGCCGGCGGCGAGCCGCTATTACTTGATGTGCAAAGTGTGATGTATGATAGTGACAGTCATCCGACAATCATTGGTGGTCGCTATGGATTAGGCTCGAAAGATGTGACGCCTGATCAAATCGTAGCAGTCTATGATGAATTGTTGAAAGAAAAAAGTGAGATGAAATCGCGCTTTACGATTGGAATTGTTGATGATGTAACCCATCTATCATTGCCGACTTTAGGCAAACTTGATTTAACCCCTAAAGGAACTTATCAAGCGAAGTTCTGGGGATTTGGTTCTGACGGAACAGTTAGCGCTAACAAATCAGCGATTAAAATCATCGGAGATAATACTGACTTATATGCTCAAGGTTATTTTTCTTATGACTCGAAAAAAGCGGGTGGCCTAACAGTTTCTCACTTGCGTTTTGGTGAGCAGCCAATTGATTCAGCTTATTTAGTAGAAAATGCTGACTTCGTTGCCTGTCATAATTCATCGTATATCTATAATTATGATTTGCTAAAAGGGTTGAAAAAAGGTGGTACTTTCTTATTAAATACAGTTTGGACACCAGAACAGATAGCGGCAAACTTACCAACTAAGTTGAAACGTGAGCTAGCAGAAAAAGAGATTAAATTCTTTACGATTAATGCCAATGGCTTAGCGAAAGAAGTGGGACTTGGTCAACGTATTAATACGATTATGCAAGCAGCCTTCTTTAAGTTGATGGGATTAATTCCTCAAGAAGAAGCGATTGCGTTAATGAAAGAACACGTGGTTAAAAACTATAGTCGCAAATCACAAGAGATTGTTGAATTGAACTTTACAGCGATTGATCAAACCATAGAACATTTAGAGGAAATCCCTGTTTCTAGTGAGTGGGCAACGGCTTCTGTAGAAGCGCCTCAAATTAAATCAGATCGCCCATCATTCGTCTTTAATATTGTTGATCCGGTGGCTCGCCAAGAAGGTAATGATTTAACTGTTGGCGACTTGAAAGAAAATGGTATGACGGATGGTCGGATGCCTTTAGGAACAGCGGCGTATGAAAAACGTGGCGTGGCTTTAGAGGTTCCAATCTGGGATGTAGATAAATGTACGATGTGTAATGAATGTACCTTTGTTTGCCCACATGCTGCGATTCGTCCATTCCTAGCAGATGATGAAGAACTTGGAGAAGCTCCTGAAGGTTTCTTAGTTCGTGAAATGCGTGGTGCAGATGGTCTTAAGTATCGAATTCAAGTATCCCTTGAAGATTGTACTGGCTGCGGCTTATGCGTTGAAGTGTGTCCTGCTAAAGGAAAAGCTTTGGAAATGCGTCCTTATGAAGAAATGAAAGAAGAAGCAATTAACTGGGCTTTTGCGATGACCTTGCAAGCGAAAGAGAATCCGGTTAAATTAGGATCAGTTAAAGGGTCGCAATTTGAGAAACCGTTGATTGAATTCTCAGGTGCGTGTTCTGGTTGTGGTGAAACACCGTACTTGAAATTGTTGACGCAATTATATGGGGACCGTTTAATGATGGCGAATGCTACAGGTTGTTCGTCAATCTTTGGAGCGTCAGCTGCGACGACACCGTATACGACAAATGACCAAGGTCAAGGGCCAGCGTGGTCTAACTCGTTATTCGAAGACAATGCAGAATATGGTTACGGCATGTACTTAGCCAATAATTCTCGTCGTGAATATTTAGCTGCTAAAGTTACGGATGCGTTAGCAACGAAAGAATTAAGTGAAGATTTACGTGCTTTGATGTCCGATTGGTTAGAGCATCTGATGGATAGCGAAGGAACTCAACAACGTGCTCAAAAGTTAAAAGCTATTTTAATAGAAGAAAAAGATTCAGATGAGCTGTTAAATGATATTTATGATAGCAATGATTTATTCGTCAAACCTAGTCAATGGTTAATCGGTGGCGATGGTTGGGCTTACGATATTGGTTTTGGTGGTTTAGATCATGTGATTGCTAGTGGGGAAGATGTTAATATCCTAGTCATGGATAATGAAGTCTACTCTAATACTGGGGGTCAAAAATCTAAAGCAACACCTTCATCTGCGGTAGCGAAGTTTGCTGCCGAAGGGAAACGTGGCGGTAAAAAAGATCTTGGTGTGATTGCCATGAGCTATGAACATGTCTACGTCGCACAAATTTCTTCAAGCGCTAACCAAATGCAAACAATTAAGGCGATTGAGGAAGCGGAAAAATTCCCTGGACCATCATTGATTATTGGTTATACACCATGTATTGAACATGGTATTTCAGGCGGGATTACGATTCAACAAGCAAAAGATGCTGTTGAAACAGGCTATTGGTCATTGTATCGATATAATCCATTGTTGCTTGAAAAAGGTAAAAATCCAATGACAATCGATTTCAAAAAACCTGATTTTGATCGCATGAAAGATTTCATGAAGACTGAAACCAGATTTGCGACATTGATGAGTGTGGATCCTGATATTGCCGAACAGTTATACGATGAAACGGTTGCGCAAGCAAAATCACGTTTCTATCGTTACGCTAGAATGGCGGGGCAAGAAGAGAAGATTCGTGAAAAATTAGAAAAGAAAAAAGAAGTTGATTAAGTTCAACTTCTTTTTAGTTTGCCTTAGTTTTATAGTCAGGGGTATTATGATATAATTGCTTGGACAACTCAATGAGGGAGTGACAAATGTGTTAGATACTTTTTTTAGCTTATTTAAGATAGAAACATGGCAAGATATTTGGCATAGTTTTATTTTGACGCCGAATTTCTTTATTAATTTATTAGACATTTTAGTAGTCTGGTTTGTTCTGTATAAATTATTTAACTTATTAAGAGGAACAAAAGCAGTCCAATTACTTAAAGGGATTGCAGTTATTATTATCGTTCGATTGCTTAGCCGAGTGCTAGGGCTAAATACCGTTTCATGGTTGATGGATCAAGTGATTACGTATGGTGTGATTGCGGCGGTGGTGATTTTCCAACCAGAGGTTCGCCGAGGATTGGAACATTTAGGCCGTGTTGGTTTCTTGAAAAAATCAGGAAAAGCAGAGCGTAAAGATATTGCCTTAGTAAAAGCGTACGACCAAGCTATTCAATATATGTCTAAACGTAAGATTGGAGCGTTAATTACGATTGAACGTAACACTGGGTTAGATGAATATATTGAAACAGGCATACCACTAGATGCTGAAATTAGTTCAGAGTTATTAATTAATATTTTCATTCCAAACACACCGTTGCATGATGGAGCAGTTATTGTTAATGATGATAAAATTGCGGTAGCATGTGCTTACTTACCTTTGTCAGAAAGTGAGACTATTCCCAAAGAGTTTGGGACACGTCACCGTGCAGCGATTGGTGTCAGTGAGGTATCAGATGCCTTAACGATTATCGTGTCTGAAGAAACTGGTGATGTGAGTATTACAATGGATAATCATTTTTACCCTCATTTAGAGCAAGAAGAGTATTATAAAATATTAGAAGATGCTTTTGTTAATCATGATGAAAAACCAAAAGAAAGTTTAGTTCAATCGTTCTTAGAAGGTTTTACTAAAGGAGGGCAGCGCTAATGGATAGAATAATTAGACATAAGTGGTTTTCGCCTTTAGTAGCACTGCTATTTGCCTTATTACTTTTTTGGAATGCTAATTCTGAAAATAAAGTATTGAAGGGCGAAGCAGTGCCAAGTATTTCTGCGGTTGCTGATAAGGTGCCAATTCAATTGTTGTTCGACGATAAAAAGTATTACATCTCAGGATTTGATCCAACAACAACCGTTTACTTAAAGAGTAATAATAAAGTGTTGTTAGATGGTGAAACGAATGAATTGACTCGGAACTTTAAAGTGCAGGCGGATTTAACGAACTTAGAAGAAGGGGTTCATGATGTTCCGCTTGAAGTGAAAGGTCTTAATAGTGCAGTTAATGCTGTACTAGGGGATCAATCAATAAATGTCACAATTGAAAAACGTGCGACAAAAGAATTCGAAGTAGTCCCTGAGCTGAATGACACATTATTAAAGCAAGGCTACACTTTAGAGAGTATTACAGCAGATCCTGAGAAGGTTACAGTCACAGCTGGTGAAAGCACGATTCACAAAATTGATAAAGTGGCAGCTGTCTTAAGTGACGTTCGTGACTTATCTGAAAACATGACTCGTGAAGTTGATTTAGTTGCTTTGGACGAACAAGCTAATGCGCTAGGTGTCATTATTGCGCCAGCAGCAGTTAAAGTCCAAGTGAAAGTGACAGCACCTTCAAAATCTGTTCCATTAGAAATTAAACAATCAGGTTCAATTGCAGAAGGAATTAAAGAGTTTAAATTCAAACCTGAAATGGAAAATATCGTTATTTACGGATCTCGTACGACGATTGATGCGATTGATAAGCTAGAGTTAGTTATTGATACATCAGGAATTGAAAAACGAGAATTAGAATCGTATTCAATCACTAAACCTGAAGGGGTCGAATTAGATCCCGCGATTGTTCAAGTAGAAGTGACACCTGTAAAGAAAGATAAAGAAGAAAAATAATTTAAATAATGAATATAACTATTTTAAAGTATTGGAGAGAATAACATGGGAAAATATTTTGGAACTGATGGCGTTCGTGGGATTGCCAATCAAGAATTAACACCAGAATTAGCATTTAAATTAGGACGTTTTGGTGGTTATGTCTTAACGCAACACATTGAAGAAGGAACACAACCGAGTGTTTTAGTTGGTCGTGATACTCGTATTTCAGGTCAATTATTAGAGCAAGCTTTAATTTCAGGTTTGATTTCAGTTGGGATTGAAGTGTTCTCTTTAGGAGTTATTTCAACTCCAGCGGTTTCATATTTAACGAGAACTCAAAAAGCTTCAGCAGGTGTGATGATTTCAGCCTCGCATAATCCGGCGCAAGATAATGGGATTAAATTCTTTGGACCAGATGGTTTTAAATTAGTTGATGCTCAAGAAGCAGAAATTGAAGTGTTGTTAGATGCAGAAGAAGATACATTGCCACGTCCATCTGCCGATGGTCTAGGAACGTTAGATGAATTCCCAGAAGGTGTTTTACGTTATGCAAAATTCTTAACCGAAACAATTGATGGTGATTTTGAGGGAATTAAAATTTGTTTAGACGGTGCTCATGGAGCCACAACACCATTAGTTGATCGTGTATTTGCGGATTTAGAAGCTGACTTTTATACAATGGGAACTAATCCAAATGGTTTAAACATTAATGATGGAGTTGGTTCAACACACCCTGAAAAATTAGCTGAATTTGTTCTTGAAAAAGGAGCGAATGTTGGGCTTGCCTTTGATGGAGATGGCGATCGTGTGATTGCTGTTGATGAAAAAGGGCAAATCGTTGATGGCGATAAAATCATGTTTATCTGTGGTAAGTACTTATATAGCCAAGGTAAATTGAAAAAGAACACAATTGTTTCAACGGTAATGAGTAACTTAGGATTCCATAAAGCGGTAGAAGCTGAAGGAATGGTTGCTTTAGCAACTCAAGTAGGTGACCGTTATGTTGTAGAAGAAATGAGAAATAATGGTTATAACTTCGGTGGGGAACAATCAGGCCACATGATTTTCTTAGATCACAATACAACTGGTGATGGGATGTTATCAGGAATTCAATTAATTAATGTTATGAAAGAAACGGGTAAAACTTTATCTGAATTAGCAGCAGAAGTTGAAGAATACCCACAAAAATTAGTGAATATTAAAGTATCGAATAAAAATGGTGCGATGGAAGTGCCAGCAATCAAAGCAGCGATTGATGCAGCTGAAGCTGAAATGAATGGTGACGGACGTATCCTTGTTCGACCTTCAGGTACTGAACCATTACTTCGTGTGATGGCTGAAGCGCCAACGAAAGAAAAAGTTGATTACTATGTTGATCAGATTGCAGAAGTTGTTCGTCAAGAAATTGGAATTGACTAAAAAGACAAGAGCTTAGCTCTTGTCTTTTTTTGTATACCAATAAATTATTATAACTATACCAATTTTATTTTTGTTGACAAAACGCTAATATAAAGTTATTCTTATATCTGTTTCCAGATAGTTTTTACCCGGTATACGTCTATACCAATTATTAAAAAGCGCCAGACCTTTTACAGGTGACGAGGAGAGAGCTTATCGAAATATTCGGCGGGTAGCTCTAGGGACTGCACTCTACAGACTAGTCTAAAAGTTAGTTGGAAAACTATAACAAAAAACTAGTCACGCAGCTGGAAAACTAAATTATTGAAAGAAGGAAATGTAAATGTGCGGAATTGTCGGGATTGTTGGGAATCAGAATGCGAAAGAAATTTTATTAACAGGTTTAGAGAAATTAGAGTATCGTGGTTATGACTCAGCGGGGATTTTTGTGTCAGAATCTGAAAATGAAGGCCAATTAATTAAAGCAGTAGGCCGTATTGCTAACTTGCGCGAGAAAGTTTCAGCTGATGTTAATGGGACAGCCGGGATTGGTCACACACGTTGGGCAACTCATGGTGTGCCATCAGAAACAAATGCTCACCCTCATACATCGAGCAATGAACGTTTTGTTTTAGTTCACAATGGCGTGATTGAAAACTATGAAGAAATCAAAACTGATTATTTAGCAGGTGTTAATTTAATTGGTGAGACAGATACGGAAGTTGCCATTCAATTGATTAATGTCTTAGCTGAAAAAGAAAACTTATCAGCTAAAGAAGCTTTCAAAAAAGCTTTAACAATTATCAAAGGATCATACGCTTTTGCGATGATGGAAAGCAATCAACCAGAAGTGATTTATGTTGCTAAAAACAAAAGTCCGTTATTGATTGGATTAGGTGATAGCTTTAATGTGGTTTGTAGTGACGCTATGGCGATGATTACTGAAACGAAAGAGTTCGTTGAAATTATGGACGGAGAATTAGTAATTGTTGAAGCAGATAAAATTACCATTGAAAACCAAGCTGGTGAAACGATTAATCGTGATTCATACGAAGCTAAAATCGATGTTGCTGATATGGATAAAGGTACATATGAACACTACATGTTAAAAGAAGTGGATGAACAACCTGCTGTCATGCGTCGTTTAGTCCAAGAGTATACAAATGAAAAAGGTGAATTAGTTGTTGATGAAGCAATCACATCACGTATTCAAAAAGCTGATCGCATTTATATTGTCGCTTGTGGAACAAGCTGGCATGCAGGTTTAGTTGGTAAACAACTAATTGAAAAAGTGGCTGAAATTCCAGTAGAAGTTCACGTTGCAAGTGAGTTTGCTTACAATATGCCACTTATTTCTAAAAATCCATTCTTTATTTTTATCAGTCAAAGTGGTGAAACGGCAGATAGTCGTCAAGTTTTAGTTCGTGTCAATGAATTGGGATACGAGTCAATGACAATGACGAACGTTCCAGGCTCAACCTTATCTCGTGAAGCAAATCATACGATGTTATTGCATGCAGGACCTGAGATTGCAGTTGCTTCTACCAAAGCTTATACAGCACAAATTGCTACATTGGCAATTTTAGCTAAAGCGACAGGAATGGTTAAAGGAACAGCAGTTGCTAAAGAGTTTAACTTAGTAAAAGAATTAAGTTTAGTTGCTACAGGAATGGAACGTCTTGTTGGAGAAAAAGAACATATTTCTGATCTAGTAAAAGCTAATTTAGAAACAACTCGTAACGCTTTTTACATCGGTCGCGGAATGGACTATTTTGTTTCAATGGAAGCTGCGCTTAAATTGAAAGAAATTTCATACATTCAAGCAGAAGGTTTTGCTGCTGGTGAATTGAAACATGGAACAATTGCTTTGATTGAAGAGGGAACACCGGTAATTGGTATTATTACTGACGAAGTCATGGGTAGTCATACTCGTGGTAACTTGAAAGAAGTGGAAAGCCGTGGAGCAGCAACAGTCGTTGTTTCAATGGAAGGTTTTGAAAAAGAAGGCGATCACATTGTTTTACCTCACGTTCACGAGTTGTTAACACCGCTTGTTAGTGTCGTGCCGATTCAGTTGATTGCTTATTATGCAAGTTTACACCGTGGTCTAGATGTAGATAAACCACGTAACTTAGCTAAAAGTGTGACAGTCGAATAATCTTAAAACTATCATCGTAAGGTGATAGTTTTTTTGTTTATTTTTTTGGTCTAGACCTTGAACAAATGCCAAGTTGGGTGTATGATTGGACTATACCAAAAACAGTGGAGGTTATGTCATGGAAATTATTAAAGTTCAGGATCAAGTTGCAGGCGGAAAAAAAGCCTTTGAATTAATTAAAGAGGGAATGGAAAACGACTCAGCTAAAGTTTTAGGCTTAGCGACAGGTAGTTCTCCAATTACGATGTATCAAGAAATGGTAGCTAGTGATCTGGATTTTTCTGATATGACAGCTATTAACTTAGATGAATATGTTGGTTTAAAAGGAACAGATGAACAAAGTTATCGTTTCTTTATGAATGATAAATTATTTAATCACAAACCGTTTAAAGCATCTTATGTACCAGATGGTATGGCAACGGATGAAAAGGCGGAGTGTGATCGTTATGATGAAATTATTGCCAACAACCCAATTGATATTCAAATTTTAGGAATCGGTACAAATGGTCATATTGGTTTTAATGAACCAGGCACACCTTTTGATTCTCAAACAAGACGAGTTGGTTTAGTTGAATCGACAATTGAATCAAACAAGCGCTTCTTTGATAAAAAAGAAGACGTTCCTACAGAAGCATATTCAATGGGGATTGGTTCAATTATGAAAGCTAAAAAAATTATTTTAGTTGCTTATGGCGAAAGCAAAATTGACGCCCTTAAAGGAATGGTTGAAGGGCCGATTTCAACAGACTGTCCAGCGAGCATTCTGCAAAAACATGATAATGTTGTCTTAATCGCAGATGAAGCAGCCCTAGCAGGTTTATCTAAATAAACAAAAAACACGATAACAATTGTTATCGTGTTTTTTATTACGTGAAAAGCCATGGTCTTTCCGAGGGAAATTTGTTAGAATACAAGGATAAGATTATTCTGATAATGAGGTGCTGAAATGAAGTTATCACAAGTAGTAGAAGAGTTTTTAAATACAGGTATGGATGCAGGCGGTTGGATGGTTTTAGATCGCTTGTATTTACGTAATCGTTTGTTTGGCTTATTAGAATTATCACCTGCAGAATGTGAAGAGAAAGATATCCTTGTTGAAGGTGATGATTACTTAGGAGCGTTAGTAACATTTCAAAAAGAGCGTGGTTTGAGAGCAGATCAACTGGCTGATTTAGTCACGCCGCCACCATCTGTGCTGAACGCCTTGTTTGCTCAACGTTATGAAAAAGATCCGGTAGATGCTACCACCTATTTCTGCGGAATCAATCAAGGAAATAAACAAGTCTCGGACGTCCAAAGTTCAACTAGCTTAGATTCGAAATTTGGTTCAGTACTATCTTTTGAAAAAGGGAAAAACAAACCTGTTGAAGCAGCTTATCCAACGTGTACTTATTGTATGGAACGTGAAGGGTTTATTTCAACGGATGAGCAAGATTCAAGCTTGACGAAACGAATGATTAGAATGAACTTAGATGGTCAAACTTGGAATTATCATTTTTCCGATCAACAGTATTGGCAAGAAGATGCCTTGTTTACATCTGAAAATCATCATCAACAGGTGACGTTGAATGAAAAAATTAATCATCTTAATCAGTTGAAAGGGCTGTTTGAACATTACTTTGTAGCAAGCTTAGCAAAGGACGTAACGCACCCTCATTACATTGGCGGGGTTGCGAGCTTGCCGATAATGGCAGCGGCAGAAAAAGTGTTGTCTATATCAGAGTTGTTCAACCAAGTTGAATTGTTTGAAGTGGTGTGGCCAGTGACAAGTTTGCGCTTGAAATCGACAGATCGCCAACAATTAAAATTATTAGAAGAATTTGTGGTTGCCAAGTGGCAAGGTTTTAATGAAACGGATCCGACAATTATCAAATATTCAAAAGATGGTAAATTACAAACGGATATTATTTTCCATCAGATGACAGATTCTGCGGATATGGTTTTAGGGGTATTAGCAGAACAGCAAACAGTGAAAGAGTTTGAAGCGTTAGAGACTTTAGATATGTTTAAAGCAAAAGGCTTGGCATTGGCTGAATTTATTAAAGGGATGTAAGCAAGAAGGGAGGGCTTAAATTGAAAATTTTAGGAATCGATACGTCGAATCAAGGTTTAGGGGTAGCGCTTGTTGAAGACGGTGTTGTGATTGGGAATCACTTAGGTGAGAAAAGTAAAAATCACAGTGTTAGTTTAATGCCCGCTATCAATCAAGAAATGAAAAAAGCTGGTTGGAAACCAACTGATTTGAATAGAATCGTGGTTGCTTCAGGACCAGGTTCCTATACAGGGTTAAGAATAGGCGTGACAACAGCAAAAACATTAGCGTGGACATTAGGAATTGAGTTAGTGTCAGTTTCTAGTTTGGCAGCTATTGCCGCTAATTCGCGTGACTATGGTGGGTTGATTATCCCTTTGTTTGATGCCCGTCGTCAAAACATTTATACAGGTGCTTATCAGTGGCAATCAGGTGAATTAGTATCAGTGATTGCGGATAAACATACTTCTTTAATGGATTGGTTGGCAGAGTTGCAAGCAACTGGTACAAAAGAGCTTCGGTTCGTGGGAGAAGATGTGATTAATTTTTCAGAAGCCATTAAAACTATTATCCCAACAGCTGAATGTTGCGAAGAACAAGTGTTAAACCAAGTGGATGCCAGCTCGTTAGCTTTGCTAGGTGAAGATGCAGAACCAATTAAAGATATTCACGGCTTCACGCCTAATTATTTAAAACGTGTTGAAGCAGAAGAAAATTGGTTGAAAGAAAATCAAGACACTGTCCAAACATATGTTGAAAAGGTTAGTTATGACAATGATAAATAATAAAGAACGCTTAGTTCAGCGGGTTATGCCTGAACGTCCAGTTGAAATAAATGGACAGGAATTTTTATTTAAAGAAATTGGTTATCAAGATATTAAAAAATTAATGCAATTACAAAAAGAAGTCTACCGTGGACGGATTCCTTGGAGTCGTGCCGCGTTCCTAGAAGAGATGAACGAAGCTGCTCCAGTTTTCTATATGATGTTAATGGTGGCTAAAGAACCAGTTGCTTTTGTAACGGCTCGTTTTGCAGAGGGTGTGGGACAAATTTCAAATCTTGTTGTCAGCTCTGATTTTCAACGACAGGGTCTGGCTTCATTCTTATTGGAACAAGTAAAAGAAATTGGCTGTGTTTATGGTGTCGAAAAATTAACATTGGAAGTTCGAGTTAGCAATACCGCTGCTCAAGAGCTATATGCTAAATTAGGTTTTGAAACGATTGATCAAATAGAAAATTATTATTATAAAGAAAAAGAAGATGCGTATAAAATGCATTACCTTTTGGAGGAAAAGTAAATGTCTACTGAACAAAGTTCTTGCGAATCATTAGCGAGAGGCCTTTGGCAATTAGCAGATGCTAGTTATGATTTTGGTTCGCCTTGGACGGCTGAACAATTTTTTGATGATTTAAGCAATGAGCGGTCGAATTATTTAACGCGATTAGAGGGGAATCAAGTGATTGGTTTTATTTCTTACCGTCAAATGTTAGATGAAATTGAAATTGATAATATTGCTGTTTCGCCAAAAATGAAAGGGTGCGGAACAGCGCAATCTTTAATGGAAGAATTAGTTGATATAGCAAAAGAAAATAAAGTTGTATCAGTTTATTTGGAGGTTAGATCGTTAAATGAAGCGGCAGTAAAATTTTATAAAAAAAATAAATTTATTAAAGTTGGCAAAAGAAAAGGCTATTATCATGGTCCAGATGATGATGGTATCTTAATGGTCAGACCTGTTAGATGAAGAAAGTGAGGTGAGCGGTGTGACGAAAAAATATTTATTAGCGATTGAAAGCAGTTGTGATGAAACCAGTGTAGCAATCATTTCAGATGATAATAAATTACAATCCAATGTAGTGGCTTCGCAAGTGTTAAGCCATCGTCGTTTTGGTGGGGTGGTACCAGAAGTTGCCAGCCGTCACCATGTTGAACAAATTACATTATGTATGGAAGAGGCACTTGTTGATGCGGGAATTACAGTTGACCAGTTGAGTGCTGTTGCAGTCACAGAAGGGCCAGGATTAGTGGGAGCGTTATTGATCGGTGTTAGTGCTGCAAAAGCATTTGCTTGGGCTCATGACTTACCGCTTGTTCCAGTCAATCACATGGCAGGACATATTTATGCTGCTAGCTTAAAAGCCCCACTTGAGTTTCCTTTAATGGCACTACTTGTTAGTGGTGGGCATACTGAATTGGTTTACATGAAAGAACATGGCGAATATGAAATCATTGGCGAAACAAGAGATGATGCAGCTGGTGAAGCTTATGATAAGGTAGGACGTGTTCTGGGGTTAGCTTATCCTTCAGGCAAAGAAATTGATGAGTTGGCTCACGTGGGTGAAGATACCTTTGATTTCCCTAGAGGGATGATTAAAGAAGTTAATTTTGATTTTAGTTTTAGTGGCTTGAAAAGTTCATTTATTAATACCGTTCACAACGCTGAGCAAAAAGGTGAAACATTGATTAAAGAAAATCTTGCCGCGAGTTTTCAAGCAAGTGTAATTGATGTTTTAGTTTCTAAAGCATTGAGAGCGTGTCAAGAATACAACGTTAAGCAATTAGTATTAGCTGGTGGTGTGGCTGCGAATAAAGGATTGCGCAAAGCTTTGACAAAAGCTTTAGCAGAAGAATTGCCAAAAGTTGAATTAATTGTTCCAGATTTCCATCTTTGTGGAGATAATGCCGGAATGATTGCGGCTGCTGGATTAATTGAAAAAGAAAAAGGGTCACGAGCTGATTGGGATTTAAATGCCCAACCAGGATTGTCATTGTAAAGAATAGCTTATGCTGTTCTTTTTTGTTGTTTGATTACTGGATTAAGGCTTGAAATGATTGGTAAAATATTATATACTATCAAAGGTATCAATTTAATTGATGCTAAAACCACATCCTAAGGAATCGATAGAGGGGTGCTTGCTTGCAAGTTCTTTATCACATGAACTTAGGAGAGGAAAAATAAAAACCAAATGGAGGAAACAAAAATGGCAGTAATCTCAATGAAACAATTGTTAGAAGCCGGCGTTCACTTCGGTCACCAGACTCGTCGTTGGAACCCAAAAATGAAGAAATACATCTTCACAGAAAGAAATGGTATCTACATCATCGACTTACAAAAAACTGTACGTCTTGCTGACGATGCTTACAACTACATGAAGAAAGTCGCTGAAGATGGCGGCATTGCTTTATTCGTAGGAACTAAAAAACAAGCACAAGATGCTGTTAAAGATGAAGCTATCCGCTCTGGTCAATACTATGTAAACCACAGATGGTTAGGTGGAACTTTAACTAACTGGGATACTATCCAAAAACGTATCGCTCGCTTAAAAGAAATTAACAAAATGGAAGAAGATGGAACTTTCGATTTACTTCCTAAAAAAGAAGTTGCTGGTTTGAACAAACAACGTGACCGTCTTGAAAAATTCTTAGGTGGTATCGCTGATATGCCTAGAATTCCAGATGTAATGTTCATCGTTGACCCTCGTAAAGAGCGTATCGCTGTTCAAGAAGCACAAAAATTAAACATTCCAATCGTTGCTATGGTTGATACTAACTGTGATCCAGATGAGATTGATGTTGTTATCCCATCTAACGATGATGCTATTCGTGCCGTTAAACTTATTGCTGGTAAAATGGCTGACGCTTTCATCGAAGGAAACCAAGGTGAAGATCAAGTCGTTGAAGAAACTTTCACTGAAGAAAAAGCTGACAATGCTTCAATCGAAGAAATTGTTGAAGTTGTTGAAGGCGACAACGCTGCAGAGTAATCTGCTCGTTAATTAAATAAAACTTGAGACTGTCTCAAAGGCTATTGATCGGTAGGCGAATTTAAGTAGCCCAGTCTTCCTTTGAGGCAGTTTTTTTAAATCAATTATCGCGTTTGTCAAAACGCTAACTTTAGGAGGAAATTAGAATGTCAAAAATTACAGCTGCTATGGTAAAAGAATTACGTGACGCTACTGGCGTTGGTATGATGGATGCTAAAAAAGCATTAGTAGAAGTTGAAGGAATCATGGAAAAAGCCGTGGATTTCTTACGTGAAAAAGGTTTAGCGAAAGCTGCTAACAAAGGCGATAGAATCGCTGCTGAAGGTTTAGCTAACGTACACGTTGCAGGAAACACTGCTGCAATCGTTGAAGTAAACTCAGAAACTGACTTCGTATCTAAAAATGATATGTTCGTTAACTTAGTTGCTAAAATTGCGAAACTTGTTGCTGAAAACAAACCAGCTAACATGGAAGAAGCATTAGCAATCACTACTGAAAACGGAACAATCGAAAAAGAATGTTTAGAAGCTACTACTGTTATCGGTGAAAAAATTAGCTTCCGTCGTTTCGAATTAGTTGAAAAAACTGACAACCAAGCTTTCGGTGCTTACTTACACATGGGTGGACGTATTGCTGTTTTAGCTACAATCGATGGCACAACTGATGAAGATATGGCTAAAGATGTTGCGATGCACGTTGCGGCTATTAATCCACGTTACGTATCTAGCGAACAAGTTTCTGCTGAAGAGTTAGATCACGAAAAATCAGTTCTGACTGAACAAGCTTTAAACGAAGGTAAACCTGCTAATATCGTTGAAAAAATGGTTGAAGGACGTATGCAAAAATTCTTAGCTGAAATTTGTTTAGTTGACCAACCATTCGTTAAAGATCCAGATATGACTGTTGCTAAATTTACAGCAACTAAAAATGCTACTGTTAAATCATTCATTCGTTTTGAAGTAGGCGAAGGTATGGAAAAACGTGAAGAAAACTTTGCGGAAGAAGTAGCTAACCAAATGAAATAAGACCTATTTCTTAATTGAAATGGTTGGGAACGCAATTTGCGAAAGTTGCGCTCCCTTTTTTTAGGTAAAAGTATAGTTTTGCTCTTGATTATGCTAGAATAGATTGAGAATAAAAAGTCCGATGGAGGAATTAAAATGGATAAACCTAAATATCAACGTATAGTTTTAAAAGTAAGTGGTGAAGCCTTAGCTGGTGAAGAAGGATTTGGAATCAATCCCCCAGTTATTGCTGAAATTGCTAAAGAAATCAAAGAAGTTCAAGAACTAGGTGTTGAAGTTGCTATTGTTGTGGGCGGCGGAAATATTTGGCGTGGAACAATTGGTGAAGAAATGGGTATGGAACGTGCACAAGCGGATTATATGGGCATGTTAGCGACAGTTATGAATGCTTTAGCTCTACAAGATACATTAGAGAATATTGGTGTGGCAACTCGTGTTCAAGCATCTATTGACATGCGTCAAATTGCTGAACCATACATCCGTCGTAAAGCCGTTCGTCATCTAGAAAAAGAACGTGTTGTCATCTTTGCAGCAGGTACGGGTAATCCTTACTTCTCAACTGATACAACAGCAGCGCTACGTGCCGCTGAAATTGATGCTGACGTCATTTTAATGGCTAAAAACAACGTTGATGGTGTTTACTCAGCAGATCCTAAAACAAACGCAGATGCGACTAAATTTGATGAATTAACTCATTTAGATGTTATTTCTAAAGGGTTACAAGTCATGGATTCAACTGCAAGTTCATTGAGTATGGATAATGACATTCCATTAGTAGTCTTCAACTTAAATGAACCTGGCAACATTAAACGTGTTTGTCTAGGCGAAAACATCGGAACAACAGTTAGGGGGAAATAAACATGGCACAAACAATTTTAAATAACACAAAAGAACGTATGGTGAAAGCTGAAGAAAGCTTAACTCGCGAATTAGGTCAAGTTCGTGCAGGTCGTGCCAACGCAAGTTTGTTAGATCGAATTCAAGTGGATTATTATGGAGCGCCAACTCCTTTAAATGCGATTGCTTCTATTAATGTACCAGAAGCCCGCGTCTTAATGATTACACCGTTTGATAAAACAGCACTGGAAGATATTGAAAAAGCTATTATGGCGAGTGATATTGGCATTAGCCCAGCTAATGACGGGACAGTTATTCGCTTAGTGATTCCACAATTAACAGAAGATCGTCGTAAAGATTTAGCAAAAGAAGTTGGAAAATTAGCTGAGGGAGCGAAAGTTGCAGTGCGTAACATTCGCCGTGATGCGATTGATGACTTGAAGAAAAAAGAAAAAGCTAAAGAGATTTCGGAAGATGATTTACGTGGTTATGAGAAAGATGTTCAAGATTTAACCGATAAGAGTACAAAAATGATTGATTCAATTACTTCTGAAAAAGAAAAAGAATTATTGGATGTATAAAAGACTGCGTAAGCAGTCTTTTTTTGTTATGAGCAACTTCATAAGAAAGTCTTTAAAACAATTCTTTTTCTAGGTATTTAGCTTTCTTTTTGATAAAATGTAAGATAGAAATGATTCTAGGAGGTCACGTATGTTTCGTTTATTTCCACAAAAACAAAAATATATTAATAAAGAGCAGGCTGTGATTTTTGATGCGGATGGTTCTATCCCAAAGCATGTTGCTGTTATTATGGACGGGAATGGACGTTGGGCTAAAAATCGTCGTCTCCCAAGAGTAGCAGGTCATAAAGAAGGAATGGATACGGTTAAAAAAATTACAAAACACGCTAGCCACATGGGTGTGAAAGTGTTAACTATGTATGCTTTTTCAACGGAAAACTGGAAACGTCCATCTTCAGAAGTGGATTTTTTAATGCAGTTACCAGTTGACTTTTTTGATACTTTTGTTCCAGATTTGATTGCTGAAAATGTTAGAGTTGAAGTGATCGGCTATACAGAATATCTACCGGAACATACCCAAAAAGCGATTAATGATGCAATGGAGCAAACTAAAGATAATACTGGCATGATTTTAAACTTTGCGTTGAATTATGGTAGTCGTGCAGAAATGCTAACGGCTGTTAATGAGCTAGTTGAACAAGCTAAAAAAGGTGAGTTGACAGGTGAGGTTACTGAAGAAATGTTATCAGAACATTTAATGACCGCAAAGCTTGGCAAAGAATTGCAGGATCCAGACTTACTAATCCGAACAAGTGGTGAAGAACGAATTAGTAACTTCCTGCTTTGGCAAATTGCTTATAGTGAGTTATACTTTACTGAGGCGCTTTGGCCTGATTTTGACGAAGTTCATTTTGAACAAGCTATTGGTTCATATCAAAATCGCAACCGTCGTTTTGGCGGATTAAATCAAGAGTCAGCTAGTAAATAGTTAGCGACTTGGTATTAAAAGGAGAGTTTCAAATGAAACAACGAGTTATTACAGCAGTAGTTGCCTTGGCATTGTTTATTCCCATCTTAATTTTTGGTGGTTGGGCGATTGAATTAACAGCAGCTTTATTAGCAGCTGTAGGTGTTTATGAATTATTTAGAATGAAAGGCTTAGAAATTAAAAGTCTAGAAGGTGTTGTTTCAATTATTGGAACGGTGGCTTTAGTTTTACCGATTGCTAAGTATACAGGGTCATTTATTGATGGTTTAGAGATTTTTTATTTAATGGTAATGGTGTTGCTTAGTATCGCAGTATTTTCAAAAAATACGTATACCTTAGAACAAGCAGGTTTTCCTGTATTAGTCGCTTTATATGTTGGAATGGGCTTCAAGTATTTCTTAGTTGCTCGTGGTGATACGAATAGTTTAGTTGTATTAATGTTTGGTTTATTAGTTGTTTGGTCAACGGATATTGGTGCTTACTTAGTAGGGCGTCAATTCGGTAAAAATAAATTAGCGCCAGCTATTTCGCCTAATAAAACCTTAGAAGGTTCTGCTGGTGGGATTTTAAGTGCGGTTGTTGTTGCGACAATCTATTTATTGTTCTTCAATGTTAAAGAAATTTTTGGTTATAATTTCTTTATGATGATCATGTTTACAATTGTTTTATCAATGGTTGGGCAATTAGGTGACCTTGTTGAATCAGCCTACAAACGTCATTATGGCGTAAAAGATTCGGGTAAAATTTTACCTGGGCATGGTGGTATTTTAGATCGCTTTGATAGTATGTTATTTGTTTTCCCAGTAATGGCTATTTTAGGAATTATTTAAAAACTAGATTGAGTTTATCTCAATCTAGTTTTTTTCTTTTGCTTGGGGAATTAGCGAGTTTGGAGCTTGGGCTGAAATGTGTTAAAATACTAGAGAAATAACGTACTCAGCATACTTTGTTTATGCTTAAAAATAAGGACGTGAAAGAAAATGATTAAAACAATAATAACTTTCTTATTCGTATTTTGTGTCATTGTGATTGTTCACGAATTAGGGCATTTTATCTTTGCTAAACGCTCTGGTATTTTAGTCAGAGAATTTGCAATTGGAATGGGTCCTAAAATCTTTTCTCATCAAGGGAAAGATGGGACAACCTACACGATTCGAATGATTCCGATGGGTGGCTATGTTCGCATGGCTGGTATGGGGGAAGATAATGTTAGTTTGACACCGGGACAGCCGATTTCCTTAGTGTTGAATGAATCAGGATTAGTAGAAAAAATTAATACTAGTTCAAAAATTCAATTGCAGCAGGCAATTCCGCTTGCGGTAACAGAATTTGATTTAGAAGATGATTTACATATTAAAGGTTACCTAAATGGTGACGATCAACAAGTGGTGAATTACCCAGTCCATCATGATGCTAGTATTATTGAAGCAGATGGAACCGAAGTCCGGATTGCTCCTCGGGATGTGCAATTTCAATCAGCAAAATTATGGCAGCGGATGTTAACAAACTTTGCAGGCCCATTATTCAATTTCATTCTAACGATGGTCATTTTTACTATTGTGATGTTTATGCAAGGTGGGATTAAGCAAGCTGATACAAGTGCTGTGATTGGTGGATTAGTAGAAGATGGAGTGGCGTATCAAGCGGGGATTAAACCGGATGATCGCATTTTAAAAATCGCGGACCAAAGTATTTCGGATTTCAGTTCAATTGGAACGGAATTAGCTAAACATCAAGATCAAGAAGTGACAATTCTTCTTGAACGTGATGGGGAAGAACAGACAGTTAAGTTAACACCTAAGAGTGAGAAACAAGAAGATGGTTCTGAACGTGTGATGATTGGGATCATGTCAGGAACAACCTTTACTAAATTAAGTTTCTTTGAAAAAATTAAAGCGGCTTGGGCTCAAACGTTAATTAGTGCGACAGCGATTTTTGTGGCATTAAAAGATTTAATTATGGGCTTTAGTTTAAATAAACTAGGTGGACCTGTGATGATTTTCCAAGTGTCTTCAGAAGTTGCTAATCAAGGACTGATTACAGTTTTGAACTTTATGGCAATGCTAAGTGTTAACTTGGGAATTATGAACTTGTTACCAATTCCTGCATTAGACGGTGGGAAGTTACTAATGAACTTTGTAGAAGGTATTAGACGGAAACCGTTGAGTCCTGAAAGCGAAGGTAAGATTACAATTTTAGGGTTTGCTTTTGTGATGATTTTAATGGTCCTAGTGACTTGGAACGATATTATGCGATTCTTTTTCAGATAAAAAAGAATCTTAAAATAGGGGAGAAAAAGTTAATGAAACAATCAAAAATGTTAATACCTACTTTACGTGAAACGCCAAATGATGCAGAAATCTTAAGTCATCAAATGTTATTGAGAGCGGGTTATATCCGCCAAGTGACGGCTGGGGTATATACTTATTTACCACTTGCTCATCGCGTGTTAGAAAAAATAAAAAAAATCATGCAAGAAGAATTTGCTGCGATTGATGCAACTGAAATGTTATTGCCTGCTTTAATTCCAGCCGATTTATGGAAAGAGTCTGGTCGTTACGATACATACGGACCACTACTAATGAAATTACAAGATCGTCATGGTCGTGATTTTATCTTAGGCCCAACTCACGAAGAAACAATTACTGATTTGATTAAAAATGAAGTGGCCTCTTACAAACGTTTACCGTTATCACTTTATCAAATTCAAACAAAATATCGTGATGAAAAACGTCCTCGTTCAGGTCTTTTAAGAGGTCGTGAGTTCTTAATGAAAGATGGTTATTCATTCCATGCCTCAGAAGAAAGTTTAGATGAAGGCTACAAAGCTTATGAACAAGCTTATTACCGTATTTTTGAACGTTGTGGTTTAGAATTCCGTGCGATTATCGGTGATGGTGGAGCTATGGGTGGTAGTGATTCAAAAGAGTTTATGGCAATTGCAGAAGTTGGGGAAGATACCATTTGTTACTCAACTGAGAGCGATTATGCTGCTAACTTAGAAATGGCAACGAGCCTATACACGCCCAAACAATCGCAAACTGAAGCGTTAGCTATGGAAAAAGTAGCGACTCCTGAGGTAGAATCGATTGAAGAAGTGGCTGAATTCCTAAAAGTATCCCCGGATACAATCATTAAATCAGTATTATTTATGGCTGATGAAGAACCTGTGATGGTCCTAGTTCGTGGTGACCATGAAGTCAATGATATTAAATTGAAAAATTTCTTAGATGCAGCGGTCTTAGAACCTGCTACACCTGAAGAAGCAGCGAAATACTTTGGTGCAGAATTTGGTTCAATCGGACCGGTTAATGCTCCTGAAGAAGTTAAAATCGTTGCAGATTTATATGTTCAAGATATGGCAAATGCCATTGTCGGAGCTAACGAGACAGGCTTCCATTTAAGAAATGTAAATCATGAACGCGATTTCCAAGTGACAACTTTTGAAGATTTCCGTTTAGCGCAAGAAGGAGATATTTCTCCAGATGGCGAAGGCGTGCTACAGTTTACTAAAGGTATTGAAATTGGTCATATCTTTAAACTAGGAACACGTTATAGTGAAGCAATGGGCGCAACAGTTCTTGATGAAAATGGCCGAGATATTCCTGTGATTATGGGATGTTACGGAATTGGTGTGAGCCGTTTGGTTTCTGCTATCGTAGAACAAAATGCTGATGAAAATGGTATGAACTGGCCAGCAGGTTTGGCACCATTTGATTTGCATATCGTACCAGTAAATGTGAAAGATGAAACTCAAGTTGCTTTAGCTGCTGAAATTGAGTCTGAAATGGTAGCGGCGGGCTATGAAGTTCTCGTTGATGATCGCAAAGAGCGCGCCGGAGTTAAATTTACGGATGCTGATTTAATCGGATTACCCGTTCGAATTACAGTAGGTAAAAAAGCTGCAGAAGGAATTGTTGAAGTCAAAATTCGTAAAACAGGTGAAAACCTAGAAGTGCGTAAAGACGAATTGATCAATACCTTAACAGTCTTATTAAATCCTGAAAAGGACTAATAGAGATAACTTTCAAAATGAGTTGAAAAAGAGTATAATTTAATAGAACAAAGAAGGCCAGTCAGCTAATCTTATGTTGACGGTCTTCTTTTTATTATGAGAGAGAAGGAGGTAAGAAAATGACATTAAATAATCAGCAATTATTCGATAAATTATTAGACCAAATGAATGTGACACCAGAATTTCGTTCCGAAAAATCATTGCAATCAGGAACAGTAGAAAAAGTCATTGTTCATAAAGTAAGTCGTCTATGGGAATTCCATTTACGTTTTGCCAAACGCTTACCGGTTTCATTATATCGTCAATTTTCTTATCAACTAACAACGGCGTTTAAAGACATCGCAGATGTGAAATTAGTGATAGCAGTAGATGACGCTAGTTTTAGCTTAGAAGAAGTTCAAGATTACTGGCCGTTAGGGTTGGAACAAGCTAAATGTAACGAGGCGATTGTTAAGGGAGCCTTAAAAGGACAGGTGCCAATTCAATTTGAAGATAAATTAACGTTGTTAGTTGAAAACGAAGGATTAGTTAGCTACTTACAACAACACTATTTACCAATCGTTGAAGAGGTCTTTGTTGAGTTTGGTTTCCCAAGATTACGTGTTTTTCCAAAAGTTAACGAAGAGAAAGCTCAAGAAAACCAGCAAGCCTTTTTAGAACGTCAAAAAGAGCAACAAGAAAAAATGATGGCAGAAGCGGCGGCGGCTTTAGAAAAAAATGAACAGTTAAAACAAAAGAAAAAATCTGAACCAGTTTCTCTTGAAGGACCCATTCAACTTGGTCGGCCAATCAACAATAGTGAATTAATCATGCCAATGGCAGATATTGTAGATGAAGAGCGTAGCGTCACAATTGAAGGTTATGTTTTTGATGTTGAAGTTCGTGATTTGCGATCTGGTCGTAAGATTCTAATTGTTAAAATTACTGACTATACATCTTCATTCGCTGTTAAGAAATTCTCGAACGGTGCTCAAGATGAAGCAGTTTTTGGCGCAATCAAAAAAGGTCAATGGTTAAAAGTTCGAGGGAGTGTCCAAGAAGATACATTCATGAAAGATTTAGTCATGAATGCTCGTGATTTAATTGAGGTTAAAAAGGCCGGACGCATGGACACTGCACCAGTCGATGAAAAACGTGTTGAATTACATATGCACACTAATATGAGTACAATGGATGGTATTACAGCAGCAAAAGATTTAGTGGCGCAAGCAGGTAAATGGGGGATGCCAGCTGTGGCGATTACGGATCACAGTGGTGCACAAAGTTTCCCAGATGCTCACCATGCAGGGAAGCAACATGGTGTGAAAATTCTTTATGGGATTGAAGCCAATATTGTCGATGATGGTGTGCCAATTGCTTACAATCCAGTCCATCAATCGTTAACAGATGCCACTTATATCGTATTTGACGTTGAGACAACTGGCTTGTCAGCTGTTTACGATACCATTATTGAGTTAGCAGCAGTGAAAATGCATAAAGGAAATGTCATTGATACCTTTGAACAATTTATTGATCCAGGTCACCCCTTATCAGAAACAACGATTAACTTAACGGGGATTACGGATGAGATGGTTCGTGGTTCTAAATCGGAAGAAGAAGTTCTACGCATGTTTAAAGAATTTACGGGTGATGATATTTTAGTTGCCCACAACGCTAGCTTTGATATGGGATTCTTAAATACAAGTTACGAAAAATATGGCTTGCCAGAAGCACCTAATCCAGTTATTGATACTTTGGAACTTTCAAGAATGCTACACCCAGAGTGGAAGAGTCACCGTTTAAATACGTTGGCTAAAAAATATGGTGTCGGCTTAGAGCAACATCACCGAGCTGTTTATGATTCAGAAACAACAGGGCACTTATGTTGGATTTTCTTAAAAAAAGCCCAAGAGGAACACAATATTAATTTCCATGATGAATTGAATGAGCACATTGGGGAAGGCGATGCATATAAGCGTGCCCGTCCGTTCCATGCGATTATTATGGCGACAACACAGGCAGGATTGAAAAACCTATTTAAACTGATTTCCATGTCAAATGTGGATTACTTCTATCGTGTGCCGCGTATCCCAAGATCACAACTAACTAAATTACGTGAAGGATTAATTGTTGGTTCAGCGTGTAGCAGTGGAGAGATTTTTGAGGCAATGATGCAAAAAGGGGTAGAAGAAGCGAAGAAACGTGCGAAGTTCTACGACTATATTGAAATCATGCCAAAACAAGTTTATGCTCCATTAATTGACCAAGAGTTAGTTAAAAACGATGAAGATTTAGAAGATATTATTGGCAACTTAATCAAGATTGCTGGTGAATTAGATATCCCTGTTGTTGCAACAGGGAATGTTCATTACTTAGATAAGACGGATGGTATTTACCGTAAGATTTTGATTAACTCAATGGGAGGAGCTAATCCGCTTAATAGAAGTATTTTACCTGAAGTGCATTTCCGTACGACGAATGAAATGCTTGAAGATTTTGCATTCCTAGGTGAGGAAGAAGCTAAACGGATTGTTGTAACCAATTCACAATTAATTGCTAGTTGGTGTGATGAGATTACGCCAGTTAAAGATGATTTGTATACGCCTAAGATTGAAGGGTCAGAACAAGAAATCACTGACTTGAGTTACAACGAAGCCAAACGATTATATGGTGATCCGTTACCAGACATCGTTGAAAAACGTTTGAAGAAAGAATTAGACAGTATCATTGGGAATGGGTTCTCGGTTATCTATCTAATTTCCCAAAAACTCGTTCATAAGAGTTTGGAAGATGGTTACTTAGTTGGTTCACGTGGTTCGGTAGGGTCAAGTTTTGTTGCTACGATGACGGGGATTACCGAAGTTAATCCTTTAGCACCTCATTACCGCTGTGCAGAATGTCAGTACACTGAGTTCTTTGAGGACGGTTCAGTAGGTTCTGGTTTTGATTTGCCGGAAAAAGCCTGTCCTGAATGTCAAAGTAGACTCTTTAAAGATGGGCATGATATTCCGTTTGAAACCTTCTTAGGATTCCACGGGGATAAAGTACCCGATATCGATTTGAACTTCTCTGGTGATTACCAAGCAGAGGCTCACCATTACACAAAAGTGCTATTTGGCGAAGAATATGTTTTCCGTGCAGGGACAATTGGTACAGTTGCTGATAAGACAGCGTACGGATTCGTTAAAGGGTATGAACGAGATAATGAATTGAACTTTAGAGCTGCGGAAGTTGACCGTTTGGCAAAAGGGTCAACAGGGGTTAAGAGAACAACTGGACAACATCCAGGGGGGATTATTGTTATTCCTGATTATATGGATGTCTATGATTTCTCACCAATCCAATTCCCGGCTGATGATCAAAACTCTGAATGGAAAACAACTCACTTTGATTTCCATTCGATTCATGATAACGTACTAAAACTTGATATTTTGGGACATGATGACCCAACAGTTATTAGAATGTTGCAAGACTTATCAGGGATTGATCCTAAAACGATTCCAACGGATGATCCAGAAGTGATGCGAATTTTCTCTGGGCCAGAAGTGCTAGGTGTTGAACCGGATCAAATCTTTTCAAAAACAGGTTCTTTAGGTATTCCAGAGTTTGGGACGAAGTTTGTTCGGGGAATGTTAGAACAAACCCATCCCACAACTTTTGCTGAATTACTCCAAATTTCAGGACTTTCTCATGGTACTGACGTTTGGTTAGGAAATGCTGAAGAGTTGATTCGTAAAGGTCAAACAACCTTGGCAGAAGTAATTGGTTGTCGTGATGATATCATGGTTTACTTGATTCACAACGGCTTAGAAGATGGACTTGCCTTCAAAATAATGGAGGGCGTTCGTAAAGGTAAAGGGATTTCAGAAGAAGATCAAGCGGAAATGCGTGCGGTTGGTATTCCCGAATGGTACATTGAATCATGTCTGAAAATTAAGTACATGTTCCCGAAAGCCCATGCGGCAGCTTACGTCTTGATGGCGTTACGTGTGGCATACTTTAAAGTCTATTATCCAATTCTTTATTATGCAGCGTACTTCTCAGTTCGTGCTGATGATTTTGATTTAGTAGCAATGTCGAAAGGCAAGGATGCTGTCAAAGCTCGCATGAAAGAAATTACGGATAAAGGAATGGAAGCATCGACGAAAGAAAAAAATCTTTTAACCGTGCTTGAACTATGTAACGAAATGCTTGAACGTGGTTATAATTTCAAAATGATTGATTTGTATAAATCTGATGCGGAAAACTTTGTGATTGAAGGTAATACTTTAATTGCGCCATTCCGTGCAGTACCAAGTTTAGGTCAGAACGTTGCGAAACAGATTATGGTTGCCCGTGAAGAGCAAGAGTTTTTATCAAAAGAAGATCTTGCTAACCGTGGCAAAGTCTCTAAAACATTAATTGAATACATGACAGAAAATGGTGTTCTTGATGGCTTGCCAGATGAAAACCAACTATCATTATTCGATATGCTATAAAAAATAAGCAGAGCCATTGGCTCTGCTTATTTTTGTTTTAAGGTAAGGGTAATTAAATGCGGTTTATTGTTAATGCGAAGTGGGAAACGACTATTAGCTAATCCACGGCTAACTATTAAAGGTAATTGCTTAGTTGCTTGATCAAAATAAATGCCAGATGAATAAGGTGGTAACCAAGTATTATCAGGTCCTAAAAGTCCACCTATGTATGGTAATCTAATTTGACCTCCATGAGCATGTCCGGCAAAAATAGCGACTGCTGTCGTTTCTTTAAAGTTAGCTAAGTAATCAGAATACAGTTCTGGATGATGTGCTAGGATGAGTGAAATTGGGTAATCTTTCAGTTTGTTTTTTTCTTCAGGTGGTAAATCAGTTATTTCATTCCGTAAGCCAACAACGGCAATATTAGTTTGTTTGATAGTGACCGTTGTCACGTCATTCTCAAGTAAGGTAGCCCGAGTAGCTAAAATTGATTGACGCCATTGATCAAAGTCATCACAAGTTTCTTCGTGATTCCCTTCAATGACGAAAGTAGGGGCAATGATAACTAAGTCGTCGATAAAGTTTGCGATGGTCGTTACTGATAAATCTTCTGTCCGATCAATTGTATCACCCGTCACAAAAATTAAATCAGGTGATTCTTTGGAAATAGCTTCTAATAAATCATCAGGGTTTAATTTAAGTCGTCTAAAATGTAAATCAGAGATATGACTAATTTTAACCTGCTCTAATTCTTTTGGTAAGTTAGTGACTAATAAGGGAATGTGTTCTATTTGTAATTGGCGATTAGACCAGAAGCCATAACCAATAATTAGTATGATAAGCATTGCCAAAATCAACGTAGTTGTGCTCATATAGGCAGTCCTTTCTAAATCTTTCTGTTAGTTAGTATAACAAATAAATAAAAAATAAAGGAACCTAGATAATATTTCTTAATCTTAATTTAATAGACTTCGGAACTATCAAAGAAGAAGGCGTGTCAATTTGAATTGTCATTGCGGGTATGGTACAATACTTATAGAATGATACTTGAGAAAGAGTGAGCGCCCCGCGCTCACTCTTTTTGATGAAATAGGTTAAGTATCGAGAAGGAGGGGAATTACTTGAGTAGTGTTGTGGAAACTGTAACAACAGTTGTTACACCAATCACTGACGAATTAAAATTTGAGGTTGTTGAGGTGGAGTTTGTAAAAGAAGGCCAAAATTGGTTTCTAAGAATTTACATTGACAAACCAGGTGGGATTGATATTGAAGATTGTGCAGTAGCTAGTGAAAAAATTAGTGAAGCTTTAGATGCCATGAATCCAGATCCGATTCCGCAAGCATATTTCTTGGAAGTGTCTTCGCCTGGTGCAGAGCGTCCTTTGAAGAAAGAAGAAGATTTTGTAAATGCGTTGGAAGAATATGTTCACGTGTCGTTGTATACAACGGTTGAAGATGACAAACAATTCAACGGTTATTTAAAAGAAGTGACACCAGAAACCTTAACTTTAACAGTTAAGATTAAAACACGTGATAAAGACATGACTTTTGAACGTAGCAATATTGCAAAAGCGCGCTTAGCGATTAAATTTTAAACAATTGAAAACAATGGAGGCATAATAAAATGAGTAAAGAAATGTTAAATGCTCTTGAAGCCCTAGAAGTTGAAAAAGGGATTTCAAAAGACATTGTCATCGAAGCACTTGAAGCAGCATTAGTGTCAGCATACAAACGTCACTATGGCCAAGCGCAAAATGTTGAAGTGGAATTTGATTCTAAAAAAGGTAAAATCCATGTCTACGGCGTGAAGGAAGTCACTGATGAAGTGATGGATTCACAACTAGAAATCAGTTTAGAAGAAGCTCTAAAAATTAATGGTGCTTATGAAGTAGGGGATACAATCCGTTTTGAAGTAACACCAAAAGATTTTGGACGTATTGCAGCACAAACAGCTAAACAAGTTGTATTACAACGTGTTCGCGAAGCAGAACGTGAAATCGTCTTTAATGAATTTTCAGCTTACGAAAATGAAATCATGCAAGGGATTGTAGAACGTCAAGACAATCGTTACATCTATGTAAACTTAGGAAAAATCGAAGCGGTACTTTCTCGCCAAGATCAAATTCCAAATGAAGTTTACCATGCACATGATCGTATCCGCGTTTATGTATCAAAAGTAGAAAATACATCAAAAGGCCCTCAAGTATTTGTTAGCCGTAGTCACCCAGATTTATTAAAACGTTTATTTGAACAAGAAGTACCTGAAGTTTACGATGGTATTGTTGAAATCGTCAGCGTTGCTCGTGAAGCAGGCGATCGTGCTAAAGTAGCAGTTCGTTCACAAGACCCAAATGTTGATCCAGTTGGAACATGTGTGGGTCAACGTGGTCAACGTGTTCAAGCAATCGTTAATGAACTTAAAGGTGAAAACATGGATATCGTTGAGTGGAATGAAGATCCAGCAATCTACATTGCAAATGCTTTAAACCCAGCTCAAGTTGTGGATGTTCAGTTTGATGAAAGCCAAAAAGCTTGTACAGTTGTGGTTCCTGATTATCAATTATCATTAGCAATTGGTAAACGCGGACAAAATGCTCGTTTAGCTGCTAAACTAACAAACTTCAAAATCGATATTAAATCTGAATCAGACATGGCAGAGCTTGGTAATCAAGTAGAAGCTGTTGAAACTGATGAAGAAGTGAGTAACGAAGAAGCGTAAAGAAGGGTGGCGAAATAGATGAAAGAACGAAAAGTTCCCTTAAGAAAATGTGTTGTTTCAGGTGAAATGAATCCTAAAGGTACAATGGTTAGGATTGTTCGCTCAAAAGAAGGCGTTGTTTCAATCGATCCTAGCGGTAAAATGCCAGGTCGAGGTGCTTACGTTACTATTGAGCCGACGATTGTCCAAAAAGCCCGTGATAAACAATTATTTGATCGAGTATTAAAAGCTAAGGTAGAAGATAGTTTTTATCAAGAGTTAATGGATTATGTATCCCATCAAAAAGCAAGACAGGAATTATTTGCAAATGACAAATAAGGATAAGATTTTAAATTTACTAGGGATGGCAATGAGAGCCGGTAAAATCGTTTCAGGTGAAGAATTAACAATAAATGACATTCGCTCAGGCAATGCCAAAATTGTCTTTGTAGCCAACGATGCAAGTCCCAATACAATAAAAAAAATCAATGACAAGAGCAGCTATTACCAAGTTCCTTGTAGTAGCGAGTTCTCACAAATGGAATTAAGCAATGCTATCGGTCGTAGCCGAATGATTATCGGTGTATGCGACAAAGGCTTTGCTAAGAAATTCCAGGAGTTATTGATGACATAGGAAGGTGATTGAATGAGTAAGAAAAGAATTTATGAATTCGCAAAAGAAATCGATCAATCGAATAAAGCAATCGTCGATAAAGCCCAATCACTAGGTATGGATATTAAAAACCATATGGGGTCAATTAGTTCTGAACAAGAAAAACAATTAAAAGCAGCCTTTAAAGGAGGAGCAAAACCAGCTCCTAAAGGAAATGCTAAGCCAGCAGTTAAACCTGCTGAAAAACCAGCGTCACAAAGACCAAATGCGGCTCGTCCAAACTTTGATACGTCTGAAAGACCAGCGTCACAAAGACCAAATGCAGCTCGTCCAAACTTCAGTGCAGATGAAAGAAAAGTTGCACCCAAACCAGCAGCAAAACCTGCTGAAAAACCAGTACAACAAAAACCAGCTGCACCGAAACCAGCTGCTAAGCCAACTGAAAGACCAGCACAACAAAAACCAGCTGCGTCTAAACCAGTAGCTAAACCAGCTGAAAAACCAGCGCAACAAAAGCCTGCTGCATCTAAACCAGCAGCTAAGCCAGCTGAAAGACCAGCACAACAAAAACCAGCTGCGTCTAAACCAGCGCAACAACAAAATCGTCCAGCTCAAAATCAAAACAATCGCCCAGCACAGGGACAAAATCAAAACAATCGCCCGGCACAAGGTCAAAACCAAAATGCTCGTGGTGGTCAACAAGGTGGACAAAACAACCGTGGTGGACAAGGTGGCTACCAAGGTCGCAGTAATAACAACTACCGCCCAGGTGGACAAGGTGGTTATCAAGGACGTAACAACAATCGCTTTAATAAAAAAGGGCGTAAGAAACAATATCCAGCTTCAAACAAACCTGCTGTACCAGCACGTAAGTTTAAAGAATTACCAGAAGTGTTAGTTTACACAGAAGGTATGAACGTTGCTGAAATCTCTAAAAAAATCTACCGTGATCCAGCTGAAATCATCAAAAAATTATTCATGATGGGTGTTATGGTTAACCAAAACCAAGCCCTTGATAATGATACGATTGAATTATTAGCTGTTGAATATGGTATTGAAGCAGAAGAAAAAGTAGCAGTTGATGTGGCTGATATTGATAAATTCTTCGAACCAGAAGCAATTGAAGAAGGCAACTTACAAGAACGCCCACCAGTTGTGACAATCATGGGTCACGTTGACCATGGTAAAACAACATTATTAGATACGTTACGTAATACTAAAGTAACTGATGGTGAAGCCGGTGGTATCACTCAACATATTGGTGCTTACCAAATTGATGTTGATGGTAAAACAATTACTTTCTTAGATACACCAGGACATGCTGCTTTCACAAGTATGCGTGCACGTGGTGCAAGTATCACTGATATTACCATCTTAGTCGTAGCAGCAGACGATGGTGTTATGCCACAAACTATTGAAGCGATTAACCATGCTAAAGCTGCAGATGTGCCAATTATTGTAGCGGTTAATAAAATCGATAAACCAGGTGCTAACCCTGAAAATGTTATCGGTCAATTGAGTGAACATGGTCTTATTCCAGAAGCTTGGGGTGGCGATACAATGTTCGTTAATATCTCAGCTAAAAACAATGAAAACATTGATGAATTATTAGAAAATATTGTTTTAATTTCTGAAGTGCAAGAATTAAAAGCTGATCCAACGCAACGTGCAATTGGTAGCGTGATTGAAGCGCGTCTTGATAAAGGAAAAGGAACTGTTGCTACATTACTAGTTCAACAAGGTACGCTACGTGTTGGTGATCCTATCGTAGTTGGTAATACATTTGGTCGTGTTCGTACGATGACAAATGATATGGGTCGTCGTGATAAAGAAGCTGGACCAGCAACACCAGTTGAAATCACAGGTTTAAATGATGTGCCACAAGCCGGCGATCGTTTTGTAGTCTTTGAAGATGAGAAAACGGCTCGTGCAGCAGGTGAAGAACGTGCCGCTCGTGCACTATCAGCACAACGTAATACCAACACAGTTGTAACGTTAGATAACTTATTTGATAGCTTGAAAGATGGCGAAATCAAAGATGTTAACGTGATTATCAAAGCTGATGTACAAGGTACAGCTGAAGCATTATCAGCCAGCTTACAAAAAATCGAAGTTGAAGGTGTGCGTGTTAAAATCGTTCACTCAGCAGTTGGTGCCATCACTGAAAGTGATATCACACTAGCTTCTGCCAGTGGGGCAATTGTTGTCGGATTTAATGTCCGTCCAACCATTCAAGCTCGTCAACAAGCTGAACAAGATGAAGTTGATATTCGTTTACACAGTATTATCTATAACGTGATTGATGAAATTGAAACAGCTATGAACGGTTTATTAGAACCTGAATATGAAGAAGTGATTACTGGTCAAATGTTGATCCGTGAAACTTATGCTGTTTCTAAAGTTGGAACAATCGGTGGTTGTTATGTTACCGATGGTTCAATCAAGCGCGATGGTGGTATCCGCTTAATTCGTGATAACATTGTTATCCACGAAGGTAAGCTTGCCAGCTTGAAACGTTTCAAAGATGATGCGAAAGAAGTAAAAATGGGATTTGAATGTGGTGCGATGATTGAAGATTACAATGACATCAAAGTTGATGATGTGATTGAAGGATTTGAAATGGTCGAAATTAAACGTAAATAATCCAAAAAATCGGAGGGATTGACATGGTTAAATATCGTGATCGTAAAGTTGCGCAAGAAGTGCAACGAGAAGTTAATGATATTCTTCAAAAACGTGTCCGTGATCCTCGTGTCCAAGACGTGACTATTACAGACGTTCGTGTGACAGGTGATTTACAACAAGCAACGATTTACTATAGTATTTTATCTGATAAAGCTTCTGAGCTTAAAAAAGCGCAAGAAGGATTAGATAAAGCAACAGGCTTAATTCGTAAAGAGTTAGGCCAACGCTTAAGAATCTATAAAACGCCTGAATTAATTTTTGAGCGTGATGAATCAGTTGCTTACGGAAGTCGTATTGATGAATTAATCCGTAACTTAAACAAAAATGATTAATCAAAAAGCCTAGAGAAATCTAGGCTTTTTTTGTGTCATAAATCAGTCAAAAATGGTTGGTTATGCTATAATGAACGAGTTATTAGAAAAAGATGCGAGGTCGAAAAAATGGATGGCATTTTACCCCTATGGAAAGAACGTGGCATGACTAGTCATGATTGCGTTTTTAAATTAAGAAAAATATTAAAAACAAAAAAAGTGGGCCATGGTGGCACGCTTGATCCGGATGTCGATGGTGTTTTACCAATTTGTATTGGTAAAGGGACCAAAGTGATTGAGTACATTCAAGATAGTGGCAAAACCTACATTGGTGAGATTACTTTAGGATATAGCACAACGACTGAAGATGTTAGTGGTGAGACAGTAGAGGTTAAGGAAGTAACAGAAGTTCCTACTCTTGCTGAAATTGATCAAGTGATGAAATCAATGGAGGGAACCATTACCCAAATTCCGCCAATGTATTCAGCTGTTAAAGTGAATGGCAAACGTTTGTATGAATATGCTCGTGAAGGGCTTGAAGTTGAACGACCTGTACGAACAGCTGAAATTGAGTATTTTAAACGAACATCAGAACCAGTCTTTAATGAAGGTAATAAAACAGTCTCTTGGCGTTTTGAAGTGGGTTGTGGCAAAGGAACTTATGTCCGCACCTTAGCTGTTGATACGGGAGCTAAAATGGGTTACCCAGCACACATGTCTGATTTAACAAGAATTGGTAGTGGTGGCTTTGTAGCGGGAAACTGTTTAACCTTAGATCAAGTGGCTGCTAAAATGACAGCAGAAGAACTAGACTTCTTAGCGCCAATTGAACAAGTCATGACAATGTTCCAAAGAATTGATTTAACTGATAGCCAATATGCTATTGTGAAAAATGGTGGGTTCCTTGAATTAGCAGCATTTCCTGAGCTGATTCATGATCAGTTAGTATCAGTTTATTATAAGGAGTTATTAGTAAGTATTTATGGGCAACACCCACATAAAGAAGCCTTCTTAAAACCGATTAAAGTTTTACGAAATGGTCAATAAAAGGAGTAGTCAAATGGAAGTTATTGAATTACATCATCCATATAAACAAGATCAAATACCAACTGGAGAAGTTGTCTTAGTTTTAGGGTTCTTTGATGGTGTTCATCGTGGACACCAAGAAGTCATTAAACGCGGTCGTGAAGCAGCAGAGAAAAAAGGCTTAAAACTAGCTGTCATGACCTTTAATCAACATCCGTCAATTGTTTTCAAAAAAATTGACCCACAAACGATGACATATTTAACGACAGTGGAGCAAAAAAGTCAGCATATGGAGGACTTAGGTGTTGATATTTTATATGTTGTTGAATTTACGTCAGCCTTTGCTAGCTTATCACCTGATGAATTTGTTGATCAGTATATGCTGGGCTTACATGCCGATACGGTTGTAGCAGGATTCGATTATACCTATGGACCAAGAGATATTGCGACAATGACAAATCTACCCAAGTATACTAATGGTCGTTTAGAAATTATTTCTGTCCCTAAACAAACAGAAGCAGATACGAAGATCAGCTCTACGGCAATCAGAGATTTAATGGAAGCTGGAGAAATGGAGAGAGTCTCAGAATTTCTAGGATATCCCTATACAATGGAAGGAACAGTCGTTCATGGTGATGCTAGAGGTCGTACCCTAGGATTCCCGACAGCTAATATCAAAGTGCCGGGAATGTCACGGATGCCAAGAACAGGGGTTTATGCAGTGAAAATTCAAGTAGCTGGGAAATGGTATAGCGGCATGGCTCAAATTGGTCGCAATATTACTTTCGAAGCTAACCGTGATGTGACAGTGGAAGTTAATATTTTAGACTTTAGTCAAGATATTTACGGTGAACAGGTTGCTGTCGAGTGGCATCATTATTTGCGTGATGAGATAAAATTTGATGGTATTGAGGGATTAGTAGCTCAGTTGAAACAAGATCAAGTAGACACAGAAACTTATTTCTCTGAAAGAGAGGCATAATATGACGTCAGCTTATATTCACATCCCATTTTGCGAACATATCTGTTATTACTGTGATTTTAATAAAGTCTTTTTAAAAGGCCAACCAGTTGATGAATATATCCAAGAGGTCATCAAAGAAATGCATTTGAGCATGAAGAAATACCCAACGGATCGTGTTGAAACAATCTATATTGGTGGCGGAACGCCAACGTCTTTGACCGCCAAGCAGTTAGATGCGTTGCTAAAAGGGGTTCGCGAAGAACTACCTTTTATTGATGGAGATGAGTTCACTGTAGAGGCCAATCCTGGAGATTTAACAGCTGATAAATTGGCAGTCATGAAAAACTATGGTGTTAACCGTTTATCAATGGGAGTTCAATCTTTTGATGATCGTTTGTTGAAAAAAATTGGACGCAAACACTCTGCTCAAGATGTCTTTGATACGATGAAGGTAATTGACAAATCAGGGCTGACAAATGTCAGCATAGATTTGATTTATGCACTACCAGGGCAAACATTAGCAAATTTCGAAGATACCTTAGACAAAGCAATAGCCTTAGACTTACCTCATTATTCTATGTATTCATTAATCTTAGAAAACAAAACTATGTTTAATAACTGGGCACGCCAAGGTCGATTGAACCTTCCAACTGAAGACGAAGAAGGGGATATGTTTGAGCTTGCTACCCGCAAGATGGAAGCTGCGGGTCGACCTAAATATGAAGTGAGTAATTTTGCTTCGCCAGGTTTTGAAAGTCAACACAATCTAGTGTATTGGAATAATGATCATTACTTTGGAATAGGTGCTGGAGCAAGTGGTTATGTAGGAAACGAACGTTACCGTAATCATGGACCAATTCAACATTACTTAGAACCGTTGAGAAATAATCAACTTCCAGTTATTGAAACAGAAACACTGATGCTAAAGCAAAAAATGGAAGAAGAAATGTTTTTGGGTTTACGTAAAATCAAAGGAATTTCAAGAGAACATTTTGCATCACGATATAACCAGACATTAGATAGTGTCTATCAATCGGAAATTAATGATCTATTAGCGGATGGTTTATTGCAAGAAAAAAATGGTTTTATTTCCTTAACTGATAGAGGGATGATTTTAGGCAATACCGTCTTTGAAAAGTTTATTAAATAAAAAAGCTAGGACTCATTGTCCTAGCTTTTTTTCTTCTATTATATAAAGACCCCAATTCCTAATAAAATAATAGCTAAGGCACCAATAGCTAACATAATAGGAGTTACAAATTTTAACCACTTATCGAAAGATATGTTTACCATAGCAAGCGATGCAAGTACTAGACCTGTTGGAGCAATGAATGCGATAATCCCTTGTCCCCAGTTGTAGGCATCAACAATTAAGGCGCGATCAATTCCAACAACATCGGCTAGAGGAGCCATTACTGGCATTGAAAGTACAGCTAACCCTGATGATGATGGAATAAAGAAACCTAATAAGATATAAACAAAGAATAAAACCGTTGTGAAGACAACCCCTGTCATGTGGGAAACACCACTACTTAACCATTGCATTAGAGTGTCACTGATTTTAGCATCTTCCATAATAATAGTTACGCCACGTGCTAAGGCGATGACCAATGCGACTCCAAGTAAATCAGAGGCGCCTGCTATAAATTCAGAAACAAATGACTTTTCACCTAAGCCACTAATAGCTGCCATAATGAATGTAATGAATAAGAATAAAGCTGATATTTCATCAAATCCCCATGCATAATCTTTGACACCGAACACCATGACAACAAATCCAAGAGCGAAAATAGCCAACATGATTTTTTTGCGAATATCAAATACGGGCGCTTCTGCTTGACTATCTTTTGTTAAAAATTGCGCTTCTAATTCTTCTTTTTGATCAAAGACTAATGAATGCTCAGCATTTTTTCGAACTTTTTCTCCGTATCGGATAATGTATGCCATGCAAAGAACTAAAGCGAGAGTCAGCATGATTAGACGTAAACTCATACCTTGGGTAAAAGGAATTCCCGCTGTATCGGAGGCAATTACGACAGAGAATGGATTGACAGTTGAAGCCATTGTTCCGACGCAACTAGCTAAATAAATAGTGGCAATTGCAACTAAAGCATCATAGCCAGCAGCCATAAAAATAGGAACTAATATCGGATAGAATGCAACTGTTTCTTCAGCTAAGCCAAAGGTTGTTCCGCCAGCAGCGATTAAAACAGAGATGATGATGATTAACCATTTTTCCTTCCCTTTTAAACGTATTGATAGAGCGTTCATACCGGCATTGAATGCTCCCGTTTTATTAATAACACCAATAATGCCACCTAATATTAAAACAAATGTTATGATTCCGATTGAATCTGCTAAACCTTGAATAGGAGCATGGAGGAACTGTTTAAGTGCACCAAATGCATTTGGTCGTTTCTCATCGAGCTCTTGATAACTCCCTGGGATTGCAACGGGTTTTGAAATTGAGCCGTCTTCAAATTTAGCTAAATCAACTTTAATTTGATGATCATCAAGAACTTGTTGACTAGCTGATACGCGCTGAGCTTCTTGCTCATGTGTATCTGTAATCACAAATTCTTTTGTAGCGGGATCAAATTGAATTGTTTCAAACTTACCAGCAGGAATAAAATAAGTTAGAGCCATAACTAGTAATAAAACAATTAAAATGACCGTGTAAGCGGAAGGGAAACTAATCTTCTTTTTCTTCATAAAAACATCTCCTTTTCTGTTTTTTTATACACCTTTAGTATAAGATTCTTTTCGAGTAAGAGCAATGAATTATTTTGTTTTATAATGGAAAAAAGGTGAGGCTAGCACCGTTAAAACTAAGGTTAGCACTCTTTTTGTACGAGTGCTAAAAAATGAGTCTTATCTGTTGACATTAGTAGGTTACCTTGTTAATATAATAATTGTATTAGCAGTCGATAGTATCGAGTGCTAGAAAAATGAGGTGAGAAGAATGTTAACAGAACGTCAATTAAATATTTTACGTCTGCTCATTCAGACTTACACTTCAACTGGAGTGCCTGTTGGTTCTAAGACTTTGATGAATGAGGGGATTAAGGCAAGTTCTGCAACGATTCGAAATGACTTAGGTTTGCTCGAAGAGTTGGGCTTGATTGAAAAAACTCACTCGTCTTCTGGTCGTATTCCATCAGTTGAAGGTTATCGTTTTTATGTTGATAACTTACTCCAACCATTAACGGTTAGTTCTCGCGACTTATCGTTGATCAAAGGGTCGTTTGGTCAAGAGTTTAGTGCCATTGATGATATCATTAAGCGTTCAGCTGAAATTTTATCTGATTTGACAAGTTACACAGCTTTTTCTTTAGGTCCAGATGTTAAGGATCGCCGCTTAACAGGTTTCCGAATGGTGCCACTTAATAGCCAACAAATTATGGCAATTATTGTGACTGACAAAGGAAATGTGGAAAGCCAAGTCTTTAATATTCCGGAAGATGTTTCTAATGAAGATTTAGAAAAGATGATTCAGTTAATTAATGATACCTTAGTAGGAGAACCACTCTTAACGGTTTATCAAAAATTACGCACTGAAATTCCATTATTGCTGCAACAGTATTTCCATACACCAGCAGGCGTGATGAATCTTTTCAATGAAATATTAGGGCATGCATTTGAAGAAAGAGTCTATGTAGGTGGCCAGATGAATCTGTTAGACTTCGATGTCATGACAGATTTATCCCAATTTAAATCGGTTTATTCTTTAATGGATAATCCAGATCAGTTAACTGAGTTAATCAGTCCAGCTGATAGTGATATTGATATTCGAATCGGTCATGAAATAAACAACGATTTACTGGAAAACATGAGTCTGATTACAGCATCATATGATGTTGCAGGACATGGTAAAGGGACAATCGCCTTACTTGGACCAACGAATATGTCTTATTCGAAAGTATTAGGTTTAGTTGATGCTTTCCGTCAAGAACTATCACAAGAATTAACAGAATATTATCGCTTGCTTGATTATGATGGGCAAGAAGATTTAGAGGGGGAGACAAGAAGTGACTGAGAAAACAGAAGAAACAGTTGAAGAAGTGAAAACTGACGCAACGGAAGAAACAGCTGTTGAAGAGATGACTGAAGAAGTTATTGAAAAAACAGTTGAAGAAGAGTTACAAGAAAAACTAGATGAGATGGAAGATAAGTTCCTAAGAGCTCAAGCGGAAATGGCTAATGTTCGTAATCGTTCAATTAAAGATCGTGAAGCAGCAGCTAAATACCGTTCGCAAGATTTAGGGAAAGAATTATTACCAGCTATCGATAACCTAGAAAGAGCTTTAGCAATCGAAGTAACAGATGAACAAGGCGAAAGTTTGAAAAAAGGTATTGAGATGGTAATGGAAAGCATGCTACATGCTTTGAAAACTTCTGGAATCGAAGAAATCCCTGCAATGGGTGAAACATTCGATCCAAATCTTCATCAAGCAGTTCAAACAGTTCCACTTGAAGATGGTCAAACAGCTGATCAAATCGTTCAAGTGTTACAAAAGGGTTATATTTTACATGATCGTGTCTTAAGACCGACAATGGTAATGGTAGCTCAATAAAAAAATATAAAATAAACTAACATATAAAAGGAGATCTATATTATGGCTAAAATTATTGGTATTGACTTAGGTACAACAAACTCTGCAGTGGCAGTATTAGAGGGTGGAGAAGCAAAAATTATTCCAAACCCAGAAGGTAATCGTACAACACCATCTGTTGTGTCATTCAAAAATGGTGAAATCCAAGTAGGTGAAGTTGCTAAACGTCAAGCAGTAACAAACCCTGACACAATTGCATCTATTAAACGTTACATGGGTGAACCTGGATATAAAGTAGAGGCTGATGGAAAATCATACACACCACAAGAAATCTCAGCTATGACATTACAATACTTAAAAGGATTTGCTGAAGACTACTTAGGTGAAGAAGTTACAAAAGCAGTTATCACAGTTCCTGCTTACTTCAATGATGCGCAACGTCAAGCAACTAAAGACGCTGGTAAAATTGCTGGTTTAGAAGTAGAACGTATCGTTAACGAACCAACTGCAGCAGCACTTGCATACGGTTTAGATAAAACTGATAAAGAAGAAAAAGTATTAGTATTTGACTTAGGTGGTGGTACATTTGACGTATCTATCCTTGAATTAGGTGACGGTGTCTTCGACGTATTATCAACTGCCGGTGATAACAACTTAGGTGGGGATGACTTCGATAACAAAATCATCGATCATTTAGTTGCAGAATTCAAAAAAGAAAATGGTATTGATTTATCAAAAGATAAAATGGCTGTCCAACGTTTGAAAGATGCTGCTGAAAAAGCTAAAAAAGACTTATCAGGTGTATCAAGCACACAAATCAGCTTACCGTTCATCACAGCAGGTGAAGCTGGACCGTTACACTTAGAGTTAAACTTAACGCGTGCTAAATTTGATGAATTAACAGCTGACTTAGTTGAAAGAACTAAAACGCCAGTTCGTCAAGCGCTTAAAGATGCTGGTTTATCACAATCAGATATCGATGAAGTTATCTTAGTTGGTGGTTCAACTCGTATTCCAGCTGTTGTTGAAGCTGTTCAAAAAGAAACAGGTAAAGATGCTAACAAATCAGTTAACCCAGATGAAGTCGTAGCAATGGGTGCTGCAATCCAAGGTGGCGTAATCACTGGTGATGTTAAAGATGTCGTATTATTAGACGTAACACCTTTATCATTAGGTATTGAAACTATGGGATCAGTATTCACTAAATTAATTGACCGTAATACAACAATTCCAACAAGTAAATCACAAGTCTTCTCAACAGCAGCAGACAACCAACCAGCAGTAGATATTCACGTGTTACAAGGTGAACGTCCAATGGCAACAGATAACAAAACATTAGGTCGTTTCCAATTAACAGATATTCCTGCAGCTCCTCGTGGTGTGCCACAAATCGAAGTAACATTCGATATCGACAAAAACGGTATTGTAAATGTTTCTGCTAAAGATTTAGGAACTCAAAAAGAGCAAACAATTACAATCAAATCTTCTTCAGGTTTAACAGATGAAGAAATTGAAAAAATGGTGAAAGATGCTGAAGCAAATGCTGAAGCGGATAAAGCTCGTAAAGAAGAAGTTGACTTACGTAACGACGTAGATGCTTTATTATTCTCAGTTGATAAAACTTTAGGAGAATTAGAAGGTAAAGTTGATGAAGCGGAAGTTAAAAAAGCAGAAGCTGCTCGCGATGAATTAAAAGCTGCGGTAGAAGCAAATGATTTAGAACAAATGAAAGTGAAACGCGATGAATTAAATGAAATCGTGCAAGCTTTAACAGTTAAATTATACGAAGAAGCTGCTGCAGCGCAACAAGCTGCTGGTGGAGCGGATGCTGATGCTGCCCAAGGCGGTGCTGATGATATCGTAGATGCTGATTTTGAAGAAGTAGACGATAAATAAGCTTTTAAAAAGGGAAGCCAAAGCAATTTGCTTTTGGCTTTTCCTACTTATTAGCACATTTAGTTCATAACACTTTTATGTTATGCTAGGTGAGCAAAAGAATTTAGAGAGAGTGAGGTAAACCCATGGCAAAACGTGATTATTATGAAGTGCTGGGTGTATCTAAAAGTGCAACAGCTGATGAGATGAAAAAAGCTTATCGTAAACTGTCAAAACAATATCATCCAGATATTAATAAAGCAGATGATGCTGCAGATAAATTTAAAGAAATTTCTGAAGCTTATGAAGTGTTAAGTGACCCTCAGAAAAAAGCAGCCTATGATCAATACGGTCATGCGAGTACCGACCCTAACTTTGGTGGTGGCGGATTCGGTGGTGGTTTTGGTGGCTTCGAAGGCGGCGGATTCGGTGGCTTCGAAGATATCTTTGGTTCATTCTTTGGTGGTGGCGGTCGTTCATCAAATCCCAACGCACCTCGCCAAGGGTCAGATTTACAGTACACATTAGATTTAAGTTTTGAAGAAGCTGTTTTTGGGACAGAACAAACGATTAAATTTAATCGCGAAGACAAATGTGGAACTTGTGATGGTTCAGGTGCTAAACCTGGAACACATCCTGAAACATGTAGTAAGTGTCATGGTCAAGGTGTGGTTCAAGTTGAACGTCAAACACCACTTGGTCGGATGATGACACAACAACCATGTGATCAATGTGGCGGTAAAGGTCAACGTATCAATACACCGTGTGATGACTGTGCTGGCTTAGGTCGGATTAAGAAAAAACATAGTGTGAAAGTAAATGTTCCCGCTGGTGTTGAAGACGGGCAACAAATGCGTCTAGCTGGTCAAGGTGAAGCTGGTATTAACGGTGGACCTTATGGTGATTTATATGTTGTCTTCCGTGTTGAAGAAAGTGATATTTTTGACCGTGATGGTTCAGAAATCTACTATGATTTACCATTAAGTTTTGTTCAAGCAACATTAGGGGATGAAATTGAAGTCCCAACCATTCATGGGAAAATTAAATTAAAAGTCCCAGCTGGTACTCAAACAGGTACAACTTTCCGATTAAAAGGAAAAGGTGCATCTAAATTAAGAGGAACTGGTAATGGTGATCAACAAGTGACTGTACGAATCGTGACGCCTAAAAATTTAAGTGATGCACAAAGAGATGCATTAAGAAAATTTGCTGAAGCAGGTGGCGACCAAGTAACAGAAGAAGAAGGTTTCTTTGATAAAGTTAAGGATGCCTTTAGACCAAAATAAAATTAGTTGAAGACCATTCAGAAATGAATGGTCTTTTTTTGTAAAAAAATCTTGCTAATTAAAAATATTCATCATATAATACAAAGTGTAATAATTACGATTTAGAAAAGAGGACATGAATATGAAACGTTTATTTCAAACTGTTGTCGTTGCCCTTGTCGCTTTAACCTTAACTGCCTGTGGAAGCAAGAAAGAAGAAGTGAAAGAAAATAACAAACTGAATGTTGTTACAACTTTTTATCCAATGTATGATTTTGCAAAACAAATTGTTGGGGACAAAGGAAATGTAACGGTTTTAATTGATGGTGCTACTGAGCCACATGACTATGAACCTAGTGCAAAAGATATTGCTAAAATTCAAGATGCTGATATCTTTATTTATAATTCAACTGATATGGAAACATGGGTACCGACAGCTTTAGAAAGCATGGGTGATACTAAAACCAAGATAATTGAAGCTGGTGGAGTAGCCGAAGCCGAACAAGCTAGTGATAACGGTGCTACCGATCCTCATGTTTGGTTAGATCCTGTTTTAGCCCAAGATGCTGTGTTGACGATAAGCGAAGCGATTGTAAAAACTTATCCCGAGCTGCAAGAAGATATTGAAAAAAATACGAATGAGTACGTTCTTAAATTGAAAGAGCTTGATAGTAAATATGCTTCGGCCTTCAAGGATGCTAAAAATCGGACATTTGTCACGCAACACGAAGCTTTTGGTCATTTAGCCAAGCGCTACAATTTAATTCAAAAACCAATTGCGGGCTTAAATCCAGACCAAGAACCAAATCCATCTGAGTTAGCAGAGATTCAAGACTTTGTTAAGAACAACAATGTTAAAGTTATCTTTACCGAAGGGCTTTCATCGAGTAAAATTGCCAAAACGATTGCTGATAATACAGGAGCCGAATTGCGAGATTTAAATACACTTGAAGGTTTAACAAATCAAGAACAATCAGAAGGTGAAGATTATTTATCTGTGATGGAAAAAAATTTAAATGCCTTAAAAGACGTTATTAAATAAAAAAGCAACCACATGTGGTTGCTTTTTTATTATTAAAATACTAGTAAATTTACGTTGGAAAAGGTACTATATTAAGTAGGATGTGTTGTTAAGTATGAAAGGAGAATCGTGATGGCGATTGGTTTCTTACGGCCGACAAAACGCGTCATCGATTGTCCGGCTATTTATAAAAATATAAAATCTGAATTTAAACATATTAAAGACGGAGCAGAAATTTTTGCTGTTGTTAAAGCGAATGGTTATGGTCATGGAGCTGTGAAGGTTGCAGAGGTTGCAAGACAAGCAGGGGCGACAGGTTTCTGCGTGTCGCTATTAGACGAAGCGGTAGAGCTTCGGAAATCAGGTATTACTGAACCGATTATTGTTTTAGGTGTGGTGGACCCGATCTTTACTAATATTCTGGTTGAATATGATATTTCCTGTGCAGCGGTCAGCATGGAATGGCTTGAAATGGCAGCAGCCTCTTTGGAAGCTGGTCATGGGGAAAGGTTAAAAATTCACGTGAAAATTGACAGTGGAATGGGTCGTTTAGGGTTGCGTACGGCTGATGAAATGAAAGAAGTCGTTGCTTTTTTAGAAAAGCATAAAGAATTTGAGATAGAGGGATTATTTACACATTTTGCAAAAGCAGATTCTAAAGATACATCGTATGTTGATCTCCAAAAAGAACGATTTGAAGAAGCCCTAACTATTTTTCCAGATGATATTCGTTATATTCATACAGCTAATTCAGCAACAGCTTTATGGCATGACCACTGGCGTTCTAATTTAATTCGTTTGGGGGCAAGCATGTATGGGATTAACCCATCAGGTTCTGAGTTAGCATCACCTTATGAATTGAAGCAAGCGATGTCTGTGGTCACAGAAGTTGTCCAAATGAAGTTAGTTCCTGCGGGAGAGTCACTAAGCTATGGTGCAACTTATCAAACAACAGAAGACGAATGGATTGCTACATTGCCAATTGGGTATGCCGATGGTCTTTTGAGAAGCTTCCAAGGATTTAAATTACTTTTAGATGGGAAACGAGTTCCAATTGTCGGACGTATTTGTATGGATCAATGTATGATTCGTTTAGATAAGCCGGTTCCGATTGGTACGATTGTCACAATCTTTGGTGAAGATGAAGAGTCCCATGAAATGATTTCATTCCAAGAAGGTGCCGAGTATATCGGGACGATTAATTATGAATTACCTTGTATTTTATCTGAGCGTGTTCCGCTGGTTTATAAAAATGAAGGTAGTTTAGATAAATATGAAGCTAACTAAAGGGAGAGATTAGATGATCCGTTTATTATACTTTTCAATTTCAGGCAATACCCGAGCATTTGCAAAACATATGGAAACATATGGCAAAGAGCAACATGCACAAAACGTGGACATGCCTTTGGTTGAAATTAAAGAAATTACCGATGACAGTATGTTTGAAGCTGAAGAAAAAGACTTCTTTGCTTGCGTCCCGACGTACTTAGATGGCGGGAATGGTTTAGATAGTGGAACAAATGAAATCATGACAAATACACTAGGTGAGTATATTGAGTTTGGTGATAATGCTCAACGTTGTTTAGGAATTATTGGCAGTGGGAATAAAAACTTTAACTGGCAATATTGTTTAACCGGTAAGCAGTATGCTGAAAAATTTAATGTGTCATTTGTTGCAGATTATGAGTTGCGTGGGACACCATCAGATGTGGAACGAATTTATAACTTATTAGCAGAAGTTGTAACTAAATAAAACAATAGGATGAGAAGTTATCATCCTTTTTTTTACGAGAAAAGAGGAGTTAAATGTTAGAGTCATATTTTAATATTTTAGTTGTGTTTGCTTTGGTATTAGTGGGTTATTTTTTATCGAAGAAAGGTTTGTTTGAAAAAGATACCATGCGTATTTTTTCATATTTAGTTTTAAATATTGCCTTGCCATTCAACATGTTTTTAAACATGACAGAAAAGTTTAATAAAGAAGAATTTTTGAGCTTATTTACTGGCATGTTATTGCCAGCTGTTTCAATACTTGCAACATTTGGATTTAGTATCATTTATGGGAAGCTAACCAAAGTTGAAACATCTAGAAAAGGTTTATTTCAAACGATGTTTACCGTATCAAATTCAATCTTTATGGGAATCCCGATTAATCTAGCAATATTTGGTGAGTCATCCATTCCCTATGTATTGCTATATTATATTTGCAATACAACCTTCTTTTGGACGGTGGGGATTTATTTGATTTCAAGTGACAATCAAGATCCAACAATTGAAAATGTGAAGTTAGATGTGGTTGGAGTGATTAAATTATTATTAACCCCAGCAATGCTTGGGTTTATTATTGGAATGGTTTGGATGTTGTTGGAAATCCCAGAGATTCCAGTATTGTCTAGATTCGCTAACCATTTAAGTGGTTTAACAACGCCGTTATCAATGTTTGTTATTGGAATGATTATTTATCATACAGGGATTAAAAATTTACGCATGAACAAGGACACCTTTGGCGTTCTGTTAGGAAGATATTTTTTCTCACCATTAATGGTAATTTTATTATCATTCATCATTCACGTGCCAGACTTAATGCTAAAAGTCTTTATTGTGCAAGCAGCAATGCCAGCACAGAATACGATGCCAGTATTAGCAAAACAGTATGGTGCAGATGCTGAATTTGCCACAACGACACAAGCATTTACATTTTTAGTCTATTTATTTGTTATCCCAATCTTAATCTTTTTTGTTCATTAGTAAGGAATGAAGCTGGTTCTGTGCTATAATGCTACAAGTAGATTAATTTAAAGAAGAAGGAAGAGGTGACCGTTATGGCCACATTTAAACAATTTAATTTAAAACCATATCTTGAATCAGCTTTAGCTGAAAAAGGATTTGTAACGCCGACTGAAGTTCAAGAAAAATTGATTCCAGTTATTAAAAAAGGACGTAGTGTTGTGGGACAATCACAAACTGGTTCTGGTAAAACACACACATTCTTATTGCCGTTAATGGATAAAATTGATCCGGCTAAGGATGAAGTGCAAGTATTAGTAACAGCACCAAGCCGTGAGCTTGCCAATCAAATTTATGATGCCGCTATTCAATTAGCTGAACATTCTGAAGAAGAGGTTCGTGTCTCTCGTTTCGTTGGAGGAACAGATAAAAAACGTCAGATTGCTAAGTTAGAAAATCAACAACCGCACATTGCTATTGGGACACCAGGTCGTGTTCTTGATTTGATGAAAGAAAATGCCCTTGGGACACACACAGCAACAGCTTTTGTTGTAGATGAAGCTGATATGACCTTAGATTTAGGGTTCTTAGAAGATGTTGATAAAATTGCAGCAAGCTTACCAAGCAAACTACAAATGTTAGTCTTCTCAGCAACAATCCCTGAAAACTTAAAACCTTTCTTGAAAAAATATATGGAAAATCCTGTGATTGAACATATTAAACCAGCCTCAATTATTTCTGATGATATTGATAATTGGTTGATTTCAACAAAAGGAAAAGATAATAATCAAGTAGTTTATAAGCTGTTAACAACAGGACAACCATATTTAGCGATTGTCTTTGCAAATACCAAACAACGGGTGGATGAAATTGCTAACCACTTAAAATCACAAGGGTTAAAAGTTGCTAAAATTCATGGCGATATTTTACCTCGTGAACGTAAGCGTGTGATGAAACAAGTTCAAAATCTTGAATTCCAATATGTTGTTGCCACAGATTTAGCAGCACGTGGAATCGACATCGATGGTGTTTCACATGTTATTAATGCTGAAATTCCGAATGATTTAGATTTCTTTATTCACCGTGTGGGACGTACCGGTCGTAAAGGAATGCAAGGAACAGCGATTACGTTATATGATCCGAGTGATGAGCAAGCGATTAACGCACTTGAAAAACTTGGTATTAATTTTATTCCAAAAGAAATTAAAGGTGGCGAAATTGTTGATGGTTATGACCGTAATCGTCGTACCAAACGTGATAAAACACAAAAACAATTAGACATTGAAATGATTGGTTTAGTTAAGAAGAAAAAGAAACATATTAAACCAGCTTATAAGAAGAAAATTGGTTGGGTTATTGCAGAAAAAGAACAAAAAACACGTAAGATTGAACGACGTGCTGCAGCTCGCCAAATGAAAAAATCTAAAAAAACAAAACGTTAAACTCACAGAAATGTGAGTTTTTTATTTACACAAATGCCTGTAATTCTGTTTTAGAAAAGACAATCGAGTAGTTTTTAACAGACGAAAAAATTCATAATGTATAGTTTATACTCTAAATTGTTCAAAATGTTTCAATTTTATAAATATCTTTTTAAGTCATTCTTCTATATAATTGGGTCGTTACTTATAAAAAAGTGGATGGAGAATGACGAATGAAAAAAATAATTATGACTATTTTAGTGATTGCGGTAGTTGCTGTTGCTGGTGGATTTGCATGGGGAGTTAATTATCTATTTAATTATGCCATTGCTGCTGGTCCAAAGGATTTCTTTGGGGAAGATGATGCAACTGGTAGCCAGGGGAAAGATATCGATAAGTGGGAGTTCGCGAAAGAGCCTGCAAAAGTCATGACTCAAAAAACAGATGATGGTTTAGAATTAAGTGGTCGTTTATTTCAACAAGAACAAGAAGGTCGTAAAAAAATAGCTATTATTGCTCATGGTTATACAAGTAGTAGTGATTTTATGTATGATTTTGGTAAGATGTTTTATCAAGATGGCTATGATATTTTCTTAGCGGATGCGCGTGGCCATGGTCGTAGTGAAGGGAAGTATATTGGTTTTGGGTGGCCAGATCGATTAGATTACGTGAAATGGATTGACCAAATCAATAAAGAGTACGATAATAAAGTTGATATTGTATTATATGGAATCAGCATGGGGGCGTCTACGGTTCTAATGACATCAGGAGAAAGCTTACCAGATAACGTGAAAGCAATTGTTGCAGATTGTGGTTATGATACAGTTGAAAACGAATTATCTTATCAGCTTGATCAAATGTTTGGCTTGCCAGCCTTTCCTTTAATTCCTGTGACATCAAAATACACAGAAATGAGAGCAGGTTATAATTTCAAAGAGGCAAGTGCTGTCAAACAACTTGAAAAAAATCAGTTACCGATTTTATTCATTCACGGTGATAAAGATGATTTTGTTCCAACTGATATGGTCTACCCATTATATGATGCAGCTAAAGGACCAAAAGAACTTTACTTAGTACCTGGTGCGAAACATGCGGAAGCTTTTAAAACTGATCCTAAAAAATATGAAGAAGTAGTGAATACATTCTTAACTAAGTACCTATCAGAATAGGAGCGATTTTGTGAATTACTATGACTACATGCAATTATCGGCTTGGCAAGGACTTTCAGATGAACATAAGCTAGCCTTGTTTGAGGACGCCATGAAACCAACCTTTGAAGAACGTCACACTGTAGGAGAACCTTATATGGTGAACTTGCGGATGACGGATGCTGTGTGCCGAACACTTGCTGTTGAGGTGGCAGGACAAACTTTTTACTTTTTACCAGGTCAGGAAGATGTGGATTTAGGAAAAGAAGAGTTGGCAAGTGATGTCTGTCTTAAAGATCAGATAAAAGAGTATAGTCATCTCAGAAATGTTACAATTGAACCGATGTTTGTGGCTCGTAAGGCAAAAATAGTCGGGGTTAAAGATAAGGGCTATTATGATATTGTGACTGGTCAATATGTCGGTGATGATCGTCGTTTTTATGAAATGAATGAAGCCCGCATCAAAAAAGAGTTAACAGTTGAACTTGATTTTGAAGCGAGTTTATCATGGGAATACCCCCCAAGTATTTTGGCTCGTAATATGTTCTATATGGAACGTGATGAGCTAAATCCTGATCGTTATTATTTGTATCAGTATGAAGATATAACATACAGTGATATTTGGTTAGAAGTTTATTCTGATGGTTTTCAATTGTTATCTGAAGATGCGTGGGAATACGTTTTTGCGCCAAAGGAAGAAAACCACTATGACCATTATTCAGATGAACGGATTTTATTGAAGGAAGCCATTAATCCTTCAGATAGCCTTTTACCAGAGGTCTACTTTGAGTCAGGGAGTAATCCAGAAAAATCAGAATTAACAGCTGAAACAGGGGTTATGAAACCTGTAGCATTACCAAATTTGGATGGTCAACCGAAATCAGTTACAGACTTAGCTGAACGTTTAGTGGTTGATGTTCCAAAATCAAATCAACCGTTATCACCAGCACGCTTTAATTATCGTGCCGCCATTATTTTTTATATCAAATAGTTTAGCAAGTGGAGGAACCGTCATGTCGTTGCGTCGTCTTATGTTTTGGGTAGTCGTGTTAATGATCGCATTATTTGCAGGATTAGCCATTGTTCAATTGATTCAAAATGCATTAAGTTAAATTGACAATTATCAAGTCATTGATTATACTTTGTAATATAGTGAAGGATATGTTTTAGAAGGTCGTTTGTTCAGAGAGTTTTCCATTGGTGAGAGGAAAATCAAGCCCGTTTAAAATGCTCCCTTTAGTCATGATAGGAAACTATCACGCTTACCAGCGTTAACGGTCTTAAGAGGTAATGAATGTTAAACATCATTGCAAACAAGGTGGTACCGCGAGTCGTCGTCCTTGTTTTGCATGGTGTTTTTTTGTTTTTAAAAGAGAAGGAGTGGAGAAAATGAAAAAACTAACAAGTAGTCAAGTGCGTCAAATGTTTTTAGATTTTTATCAAGAAAAAGGTCATGCAGTTGAACCAAGCGCCTCATTAGTGCCAGTCAATGATCCAACGTTATTATGGATTAACTCTGGTGTGGCAACGATGAAAAAATATTTTGATGGATCAGTTGTGCCAGAAAACCCACGTATGGTCAATGCTCAAAAGAGTATTCGTACGAATGATATCGAAAATGTTGGTAAGACAGCTCGTCACCATACAATGTTTGAAATGTTAGGGAACTTTTCAGTTGGAGATTATCAAAAACGTGAAGCGATTATTTGGGCGTGGGAATTTTTAACAGATCCAAAATGGATTGGCTTTGATGCAGATAAATTATATGTAACGGTTTATCCTGAAGATAAAGATGCTCGTAAAATTTGGGAAGAAGAAGTTGGCCTAACATCTGACCGCGTGATTGATTTAGAAGGGAACTTCTGGGATATCGGTGCTGGCCCTTGTGGACCAAACTCAGAAATTTTTTACGATCGTGGTGAGGAGTTTAATGATGTTGCAGAAGAAGACCCTGAAAACTTCCCTGGTGGTGAAAATGAACGTTATTTAGAAATCTGGAACTTAGTATTCTCAGAGTTTAACCACACGTTAGAAGACACCTATGAACCATTACCTAATAAAAATATTGATACGGGTATGGGATTAGAACGTTTACTTTCAGTTATTCAAGAAACACCAACAAACTTTGAAACTGATTTATTTGTACCAATTATTGAAGCAACAGCTAAATTAAGTGATAACAAAGAGTATGGCAAAGATGTTGATACGGATACGTCGTTTAAAGTGATTGCCGATCATACGCGTGCTGTAGCTTTCGCCATTGGAGATGGTGCACTACCATCAAATGAAGGTCGCGGATATGTCTTACGTCGTTTATTACGTCGTGCTGTGATGCATGGTAAAAAACTAGGTATTCACAAACCATTTATGCACCAACTAGTACCAGTGATTGCTGAGATTATGAATAGCTATTATCCAGAAGTAACTGAAAATATGGCGTTCATTCAAAAAGTAATTAAAACTGAAGAAGAACGTTTCCATGAAACAATCAATGACGGCTTACAAATTTTAAATGATTTAATCGCTGAATTAAAAGCTGAAAACAAAACAGTTCTTGAAGGAAAAGATAGTTTTAAATTATACGATACGTTCGGTTTCCCATTTGAATTGACAGAAGAAATTGCTGAAGAAGCGGGGTTAACTGTTGATCATGAAGGTTTCGAACGTGAAATGGAAGGTCAACGTGAACGTGCTCGTTCAGCACGTAACACCGATCAATCAATGAATGTTCAATCGGCCTTATTAACAGATATTAAAGATAGTAGTGAATTTATTGGCTACACAGAAACAACAGCAACGGGTCAGTTAACAAGCTTGATTCAAAATGAAACATTAGTTGATAAAGTTTCAACAGGTGAAGCACAATTAATCTTTAATCAAACACCATTTTATGCTGAAATGGGTGGACAGATCTTTGATACGGGTGTGATTGAAACAACTGATGGTAAAGAAGTTGCTAAAGTTGTTGATGTTCAAAAAGCGCCAAATGGTCAAGGGTTACATAAAGTAGAGGTAACGGCTGAATTAGCTTCAGGGCAAGAATACGTCTTGAAAGTCGACCGTCAACGTCGCTTGAAAGTTTTGAAAAACCATACAGCAACTCACTTATTACATAAGGCCTTAAAAGATGTGTTGGGTGATCATGCTAACCAAGCTGGCTCATTAGTAACGCCAACGCACTTACGCTTCGACTTCTCACATTTTGGTCAAGTGACAGCTGATGAATTAGCTCAAATGGAAACAATCGTTAATGAAAAAATTTGGGAAGCATTAGCTGTTGAAACAGTTGAAACGGATATTGATACTGCCAAAGAGATGGGTGCGATGGCACTATTTGGTGAGAAATATGGTAAAGAAGTCCGTGTCGTTAATATTGGTGGTTATTCTATCGAACTATGTGGTGGAACTCATGTAGCTAATACATCTGATATCGGTATCTTCAAAATAGTTTCTGAATCAGGTGTAGGAGCAGGCGTTCGCCGGATTGAAGCTGTTTCAAGTCAAGAAGCTTATGAGTTATTAAAAGAAGAAGAAGGTTTCTTAAAAGAAATCGCAGGTGGCTTAAAAGCTCCTCAATTAAAAGATGTGCCAAGTAAAGTCGAACAACTTCAAAAACAATTAAAAGAAGCACAAAAAGAAAACGAAGCTTTAAGTGCTAAAATGGCTAATCAACAAGCAGGAGATGTTTTCAAAGATGTACAAGAAGTGGGTGGTGTGTCATATATCACAGCTCAAGTGACAGTCAAAGATATGAATCAACTGCGTCAATTAGCTGACCAATGGAAACAAAAAGAATTATCTGATGTATTAGTTCTAGGAACTGCCCAAGGCGAAAAAGCTAACTTGTTAGTTGCGATGACAAAAGCTGCTAATGATAAAGACTTTAAAGCTGGCGATTTAATTAAAGCAATCGCACCACTTGTTGGTGGTGGCGGTGGCGGTCGTCCAGATATGGCCCAAGCTGGTGGTAAAAATCCAGCAGGTATTCCTGATGCCCTAGCTGAAGTAGCAAACTGGTTATCTAAATAAAATAAAGCTCTGCAGCTGCAGAGCTTTTCTTTTGGAGGTATGACATGGAATTTTTAAAAGCAAAGGAAACAGATAAGCAAGAAATCCTTGATATCTTTCAACAAGGCGTAGCATATTTTAAAAACCTTGGTGTCGACCAATGGCAAGATGGTTATCCTAGCATGGCAGTGGTGGAGTCAGACATCAAATTAGGGCAGTGTTACATTGCAAAGGAACAGGAGCAGATTCGTGGCGTCATTGTTGTGACTGCCGTTCCAGAATCTGATTATGAGCAGTTGAATAAAGGTGCATGGCGTTATGACGAGCCCTATACAGCGATTCATCGTTTAGCAATTAACAAAGATTTTCCGGCTCAAGGGTTATCCCAAAAACTGTTAGCTTATGCCGAAGAGATTACTGTTGGATTAGGTCGACAAGTGATTCGAGTAGACACTCATGAAGATAATAAAGGGATGCAACATATCCTTAAAAAACAAGGCTATCAATTAATTGGTGATTTAACCTTAAGTGACGATGGTGGCGAACGTATTGCTCTTGATAAAAAGTTAAAATAAAAAAGCTTCCGCACTAGCGGAGGCTTATTTTTTTAGGACAAAGTGATTAAAGGCTTCAGCAACAGCTGAATTATTATGGTCATTATCACAAATATGATCAGCAATTTCTTTTAACTCTGGTACGCCATTGGCAACCGAAACACCAGTTCCAGCATAGCGGACCATTGATAAATCATTAATGTTATCGCCAATGCAAAGGATTTCTGAAGGCGTAATGCCCATTTCTTTAGCAACAACACGAACAGCTTCCCCTTTGTTAATTCCTTTAGGGTTAAATTCTAGGTAACGGCCAGATGAATAATTAATATCGTGGTTACTAATAACTTCTTGAGGTAATTGTTGATGAATTGCTCTTAGTTGCTCCATATCATCAGCTTGAAAATTGATTTTTAAGATTTCCATATCACCTAAAAAATCAAGGTTAGCATCAGTTAATTCTTCCAATTGGAAAGGATTATCCATAAAGTTCCGCTCTGATTCAGTCATGCGATAAGTAAAGGTATGGTGTAAGGCAAATAAGTGAATTAAAACACCGTCGTAAGTGGCACCGATTTCAAATATTTGGTGAACAAAATCTTGTTCTAAGGCATTTTTATATAAAATTTTATTATTTTTATTTTCAGTAATAACGCCACCGTTATACGAAATAGAGTAGTGTTTTTCTAAACCAACGGTTCCCAAATCAGTTAAGATACGTTGGAAATCGTTAAAACTACGACCAGTCGCTAGCATAAAGGTAATTCCTTTATCTTGGACGGCTTGGATTGCTGCAATATTTTCAGGTGTGACAACACCATCTTTTGTGATTAATGTTTCATCGATATCACTAACTACTAATTTATACATATGATCACCCTTTAAAATAAATTCAGAACCAGTCATTAGCTTACCATAATTTGTGATGAAATAGCACAGTAAAAGTTTTGTGATTGGTAAAAATATGATACACTAATTAGGACAGATTATTAAAGGACTGATAAAAGATGACAAAACAAACTGATGAACGTAAAGTTTGCCGCTTTCCAATGTTCGATGACCAAACAGGTGTGAAGCAGATTCCTGAATACACACGCGTCATCTTACAAGAAGAGTATCCAATGAAATTAACGGATTTAGACCGTAAATATACAGCGGAATTATTAACCGATGAAGATTATGCAGAGTTGGAATATGACGCTGATTACCAAGTTTCTCCAGATGTATTTAAGGAAGAGCCTCGTGTAAACTATCAGGATAGTTTTAGCGATTATGAATTAGAGGATGAAATTGAGTTTAATTATCATCAAGAACTATATCAAGATAACGTTGCGGTTCAAGAGGATGTTGAATTTGAACCAATCAAACCCAACTTCACACCAGCTCATCAACCTATTTTTGACAAAGGTGATGAATCAGATGATGAGCGTATTAAACCAGTATATGAACCAGTTGCACGTGATTTCTTATCTGATGTAAAGGTTGAGTCAGAACGAGAAACTAGTCTAAATCACCGATTCACACCAAAACCGATTCCGGAATCTCGTAACCGTTCGTTTGCTGCGATTGCAAAAGATCAAGAAGAGAAAAATAAAATTCTTAAACGCTTTAAAAAAGAACGTGAAAGTTATTTATTAATGGAAGATGGCGAAGAAGAAACACAAGCTTATGGTAAAACAGAAATTGTTTCTACACCACAAAAACCAAACTTTAAACGTGAAGATGCGGATATTCCGTTCACACGTCGTGAATTCAAAAAGTTGAGCGATAAAGAAAAAGAAAAAGTTGAACTTCCTTCAGAGGCACAGGAGAAAGAACAACGTCGTACCAATCGATTAGATCGAGGTCTGAGTGGGATTTTTGAAGAAGAATCTGGACGGGAAACGATCACAAGATATTTTGACTAAAACTTACACTGTGGTGTAAGTTTTTTTTGTTGAATTATTAAGCAAAGTATTAGATAATAAGTGGAATGAATGCCACTATAAAACAAACGGGTTGAGTTTATTTTGAAAAGATAGTTAGGCTTGAGAAAAGAGGGTTTATAAATGATGAATAAATCAGAAACTTTGTATCATTTTGTCGGTATTAAAGGTGCGGGAATGAGTGCGCTAGCATTAATTCTTTATGAAAAAGGTTTTCAAGTTCAAGGGTCAGATATTGATCAATACTGTTTCACTCAAAGAGAATTAGAAAAAGCAGGCGTGCCAATTTTATCTTTTGCAGATGAGAACATAAAAGATGGAATGACGGTGATTGCCGGAAATGCTTTTCCAGATAGTCATGTTGAAATCCAAGCAGCCTTAAAAAAAGGCTTGAAAGTTGTTAGATATCACCGTTTCTTAGGTGAACTAATGAAAAATTATACGAGTGTGGCTGTGACTGGTTCTCATGGTAAAACAAGTACAACAGGTTTATTAGCCCATGTGATGAGTGGGATTGTTCCGACAAGTTTCTTGATTGGTGATGGAACAGGACACGGCGTGAAAGATGCGGAATATTTTGCGTTTGAAGCCTGTGAGTATCGTCGTCACTTTTTAGCGTACTCACCTGATTATGCGATTATTACAAACGTTGACTTTGATCACCCTGATTATTATAAGAGTATTGACGATGTTTTTGATGCTTTCCAATCATTTGCCAGTCAAGTCAACAAAGCAATTGTTGCTTTTGGTGATGATGAACAACTACGTCAGTTAAAAGTAGATGTTCCTGTTTATTATTACGGAGAAAATGATTCAGATGATTTCCAAGCTAAAAATATTCAACGAACAACAGAAGGATCAAAATTTGATGTCTTCTTTAAAGGTGAGTTATTAGGTAACTTTATGGTTCCGGCCTATGGTATGCACAATGTTTTTAATGCTTTAGGTGTAATTGCGATTGGTCATTTAGAAAATCAAGACATGACACTCGTAGCAAAAGAGTTAGCAACGTTTGGCGGAGTTAAGCGTCGTTTTAGCGAGAAAAAAGTCGATGATATGGTAATAGTGGATGATTATGCTCACCACCCAGCTGAGATTAGTGCAACCATTGATGCAGCTCGTCAAAAATACCCAGACAAAGAAGTAGTAGCAGTATTCCAACCACACACCTTTACACGAACGGTTGCTTTATTAGATGAATTTGCTGAAGCTTTAGATTTAGCTGATGCGGTTTATTTATGTGATATTTTTGGATCAGCTCGTGAAGTTCAAGGTGAAGTAACGATTGATGATCTAGGGACGAAGATTTCTAAAGGTGGATCAGTTATTTCGGAAGAAAATGTTTCGCCGCTGTTAGATTTCCATGATGCTGTGATGGTCTTTATGGGAGCAGGGGATGTTCAAAAATTCCAACGCGCCTATGAAACATTGTTAGGAACAACACGTAAAAATAGTATGTAATAAAATACGGGATAGGCGTAAGGTCTGTCCTGTTTTTTAAAAGGAGATAGATAAAATGAATGAAGTCAATTATGGAACAACGACAACTCAGTCTGGATTAGCAACGTTTTTTGCTAGAGTCTACGCTTATGTCGGTTTAGGAATTGCAGTAAGTGCAGTTACGTCTTACTTAGTTACAAATGTTTTTGCAGCCCAAGTCGGTGGCTACCTAATGCAACACCCAATGTTACTTATCTTAATGCCAATTATTGAGATTGCGTTGGTGATTTACTTAAGTGCAAAATCTCTAAAAAACCCTGCAATGGCGATGGCTGCTTTTGTAGCTTACTCAGCTATTAATGGTGTGGTACTAAGTTTGATCTTAGCTCAATATACTGAAGCAAGTGTTACGAAAGCCTTTGTTGCTGCGGCAGTAACTTACGGCGTAACAGCAATTGTCGGTGTAAGAACGAAGAAAGAATTATCAGGTGTTGGGCATGCTATGCGCAGTGCTTTAATTGGTTTGATTGTTGTGATGCTAATCAATATCTTTGTTGGTAGTTCAGCAGTCGATATGTTTATCGGTTTTGCGATGATTATTATTTTCTCTGGGTTAACAGCTTACGATCACCAAACAATTAAAAAAATGTATTACCAAGTTGGGGATAGTCCGCAAGCAAAAGGAATTGCTATTAATTGTGCGATGCAATTGTACTTAGATTTCATCAACTTATTATTAGCCTTCTTACGTATTTTTGGTAGTCGTGACTAAATAAAAGCTTCTCATGTGAGAGGCTTTTTTATTTTGTTCTTTGAAGGCCTGAACATCGCAATTAGTCAGTGTTTTTGTTAAACTAGTAAAGAGAGAGATTACAGAATGGAGAAGAGTTATGTCTAAAAACAAATTATTATTAATCGATGGGAATAGTATCGCTTTTAGAGCGTTTTATGCTGTTCAGAATTATGAGTCATTCAAAACAAAAACAGGGTTACATACGAACGCGGTTTTATTCTTTAACAATATGCTAGAAAGCATTTTAGAAAGAGAAAGCCCAACACATGTTTTGATTGCCTTTGATGCAGGAAAAACGACTTTTAGACATGGCTTCTTTACTGACTATAAAGCCGGTCGTTCAAAGACGCCTGGTGAATTCAAAGAACAAATGCCGTATATTCGTGAGTTGATTGAAGCCCAAGGGATTAAACACTACGAGTTAATGGATTATGAAGCAGATGATATTATCGGTACGATGGCGAAGCGCGAAGCAAATGAAAACTGTGAAGTTGTGATCGTCTCAGGAGATAAAGATTTAACTCAATTAGCAGATGATCATATTCGTGTAGAGGTAACATCACGTGGTGTGAGCGAATTAGTCACGTACACACCTGATTTTATTCAAGAAAAGTACGGCTTAAAACCATTGCAGATTATTGATATGAAAGGTTTGGCTGGTGATTCGTCAGATAACATTCCTGGTGTGACAAAAGTCGGGGAGAAGACTGCTTTGAAACTGTTACATGAATATGGTTCAGTTGAAGGCGTTTATGAAAACATTGATGAGTTGAAGAAAAGCAAGATGAAAGAGAACTTAATCAATGATCGTGAGCAAGCTTTCTTAAGTAAAAAATTAGCGACGATTGATACGGACTCACCAATTGAAGTTGAGATGTCGAGCTTAGCTTATTCAGGAAAAGACCTAGACAAATTAGTACCGTTCTACCGTGAAATGGAATTCAAACAATTGCTAAGTAAACTCGATACAAGTGGCATGACTGGGGAATCTGAAACGACGGAAGAAATCAAATTCGAATTAGTAACATCAAGCTCTGATATTACGGCTGACATGTTTAGTGATGAGATGAGCTTCTATGTGGAATTCTTAGATAAAAATTATCACAATGCTGATATTGTGGGAATCGCTTGGGGAGATACAGATAAATTATTTGTGGTTCCAGGTGATGAAGCCTTACATTCAACAGTTTTAAAAGAGTGGTTAGAAGACGAGACAAAGGTTAAAAATGTTTATGATGCAAAAGCCAATTATGTCTTGTTAAATCGTTACAATATTCAATTACAAGGTGTGAAGTTTGATAGCTTATTAGGAGCTTACTTAATTGATACGAATGATAAGAGTGAAGATTTAGCAGATCTAGCCTTCAACCATGAATACTTTGCCTTAGAAACAGATGAAACGGTTTATGGTAAAGGAGCTAAATTAGCAATACCTGAAGAAACGGTGTTAGCTGATCATTTAGCACGTAAAGCTAAAGCTTTAACTGTTTTAACCCCACAATTAATGGAAAAACTAGCGGATAAAGAACAATCAGATTTATTCTTTGAAATGGAATTACCATTATCAAAAGTCTTAGCTGATATGGAAATTGCAGGGATTACCGTTAATGCTCAACGTCTTCAAGAGATGAAACAAGAGTTTGCGATTCGCTTAGCTGACATTGAAAAAAATATTTTTGAACAAGCAGGCGAAGAATTTAACTTGAATTCACCGAAACAACTGGGCGTAATTTTGTTTGAAAAAATGGGACTACCAGTGATTAAGAAAACGAAAACAGGTTATTCAACAGCGGTTGATGTTTTAGAGCAATTAAAAGAACAAGCACCAATTGTTGAAGATATTTTAACTTACCGTCAGATTGCTAAAATCCAATCGACCTATGTTGAAGGCTTGTTGAAAGTGATTCACCATGATGGCAAAGTTCACACACGTTACGTGCAAACGCTGACGCAAACAGGTCGTTTGAGTTCGGTTGATCCTAACTTGCAAAATATTCCCGTTCGTTTAGAAGAAGGACGTAAGATTCGTCAAGCGTTCATTCCAAGAGATCCTGACTGGCAAATTTTTTCATCGGATTACTCGCAAATTGAATTACGTGTTTTAGCGGATATTGCAAAAGACCAACACATGCAAGATGCCTTTAAAGAAGGACAAGATATTCATACAAGTACAGCAATGCGTGTCTTTGGTGTGCCAACACCAGAAGAGGTGACAGGTAATATTCGTCGTCAGGCAAAAGCGGTAAACTTTGGAATTGTTTATGGCATTAGTGATTATGGTTTATCACAAAACTTGGGAATCAGTCGTCAAGAAGCGCAAACATTTATTGATAAATACTTTGAAAAATATCCTGATATTAAAACTTACATGGAAGAAATTGTTCGCGAAGCGAAAGATAAGGGGTATGTTGAAACCTTATGGCACCGTCGTCGTTATTTACCAGATATCAACGCTCGCAACTTTAACATCCGTTCCTTTGCAGAAAGAACAGCGATTAATACGCCGATTCAAGGTAGCGCCGCAGATATCTTGAAGATAGCAATGATTGAGATGGCGAAGCGTCTTAAGGCAGAAAAAATGGCAGCAACGATGTTATTGCAAGTGCATGATGAGTTAGTTTTTGAAGCACCTAAATCAGAGATACCTAAATTAGAAGCTTTAGTTAAAGAAGTAATGGAGAATGCGGTGTCATTAAGTGTACCGTTGAAAGTCGATAGTAGTACAGGTAACACGTGGTACGAAGCTAAATAAGTCGTTACTCAACTGCTTGTGAGTAACAGGGGAGGAAATTATGCCTGAATTACCAGAAGTAGAAGCAGTCAGAATTGGATTAGAACAATTGGTTTTAAACAAAACAATTCAATCAGTAGATGTCTATTGGCCGCGAATTATTGAAAAGCCAGAAGTTGATGAGTTCAAGCTGATGCTACAGGGTGAAACGATTACGGGGCTAGAACGTCGAGGTAAGTTCTTGATTATCAGGCTGACTCACTATGATTTGATTTCTCATTTGAGGATGGAAGGGAAATATGAATTCAGTGAAGAGTCAGCATCATTACAAAAGCATGCCCATGTTGTTTTTAATTTTCAAGATGGCAGCAGCCTAAGTTATTTAGATGTGCGTAAGTTTGGTCGTATGGCATTAATTGAAAAAGGAACAGCAACTGACTATGCTGGGATAAAAAAACTTGGACCAGAACCGGTTGTTGAAGAATTTTTATTAGACCCGTTTGCAGTCGGTTTGAAAAAATCAGGTAAGGCAATTAAACCGTTATTACTGGAACAAAAATTAGTGACAGGCTTAGGTAATATCTATGTGGATGAGGCGTTATTCCAAGCCCAGATTCATCCGGAACAGCCAGCTGACACATTAACCAAGAAAGAAGTGACGATCCTTCACCAAGCAATTATTGACGTTTTAGGACGTGCGGTTGAAGCAGGAGGAACAACGATTCGAACATATAAAAATGCCTTAGGGGAAGCTGGTAAATTCCAGACAGCTTTGAAAGCTTATGGTCAAACCGGTGAACCTTGTGAGTATTGTGGTGGACCAATTGCTAAGAAGAAAGTGGCTCAACGTGGGACTCATTATTGTCCGAACTGTCAGCAGTTAAAACGTCGCAAGAGTAAAGGAGCAAAGTCATGACAAAAGTTGTTGGTTTAACAGGAGGAATAGCTACCGGAAAGTCAACTGTTAGTCGTTATTTTTCTGAGGTGGGATACCCAGTTATCGATGCGGATATCATCGCTAGAGAAGTGGTTGAACCAGGAGAACCAGGCTTAGCTCAAGTTGTTGCTTATTTTGGAGAGTCTATTTTACTTGAAGATGGTCATTTAAATAGAAAAAGATTAGGCGAAATCATTTTTAATGACAGTGAAAAACGTCGAAAGTTAGATGCTATTTTAGATGATGAAATTCGCGGAGAGATTTCAACGAGAATAGAAGAACAAGTTAAACTGGGAGCGCCTTTAGTTATAGTTGATATTCCACTTTTATATGAAGCTCATTATGATGAGATGATGGATGAAATTATAGTTGTGGGTTTGTCTGAAAAAATACAATTAGAACGGTTGTGTGCTAGAAATAAATTGACTGAAGAAGAGGGCTTAGCTCGTTTAGCCAGTCAGATGCCAATTTCTGAGAAAATCAAGTTAGCTGATGTTATCATTGATAACTCGGGAACGATCCCTGAAACGTATCAACAAATCGATCAATGGTTAGTTAAGAATAAAAAAATAAAACCTTCACATATGTGAAGGTTTTTTATTTTTTCCAAATGTATAAAGCATAGCCAGCCCAAAAAAGTAATAATACAGGGGACAGATAAGTTAATAATGAATAGAGCATTAAAAAGTTGCTGTCAGAAATTCGAGCGATTAGTTGGGATATAAATGGAATGAAGAGAAAAAGGAGGATTGCAATAATAATTAGGATTAGTGACATAGTAATGATTTTATCAATCTTTTCTTGTCGTGACATAGTATTCTCCTTTCAAGTTAAGGGGATATAAACGAAGACAAGGCAAGTGTATCTATTGGGCTTTTAGATGTCAATTAAAACTGAGGGAGAGCAAGTGTAGCAGACTATGTTCCATGAAACAATTGTGATATAATAGTTCTATAATTGGACAAATAATGGAATCGAATTGATAACATTTAAATTGAAAAAGAGGTGAACTGAAATGCAATGTGCAAAATGTCAAAACAATGGCTCTCGAGTAGTCGATAGCCGACCAGCAGATGATGGCCGAGCAATTCGTCGTCGTCGTGAATGTGAAGAGTGTGGCTTCCGTTTTACAACATTTGAAAGAATTGAAGCAGCACCATTATTAGTGATTAAAAAGAATGGTGGTCGTGAAGAATTTAACCGCGATAAAATCTTGCGTGGTCTAATTCGTTCTTCAGAGAAACGTCCTGTTTCGATGGAACAAATGGAACAAATTGTTGATCAAGTAGAGAACAAGGTTCGTTCATTAGGGGAAAATGAAGTGTCAACCAATCTAATTGGTGAATATGTCATGGAAGACTTAGTAAACTTGGATGAAATTTCATACATTCGTTTCGCAAGTGTTTACCGTCAATTTAAAGATATGAGTGTCTTCTTAAAAGAGATGCAAGAGATGTTAGATAAAGCAGAGAAATAGTCATATATAAAAATGGGAAAGGAGGAATAGACATGAATAGTGCTTGGAAGCAATTACATCCACAAGATAGTTTTACGGTAAAATTGTGTCAGGAAATAACGGTTCAAGATGAGCGTGTTTTAAGTTACTTATATCAACCGATTATTGGTATCGAAGCCTTTGGGTTATACCATGCCTTGTTAACCGCCATTGATGATCATGATTTCGATAGTCAAGAAACATTGCACAGTGAATTGTTTAATCAACTTAATCTTGATTTACCTAAAATCTTTAATGCCCGAGTAAAGCTTGAAGGGATTGGTTTGTTGCGTGTTTACGAAAAACAACAAGATAATTTCCGTCACTTTATTTATGAACTTATTCCGCCGTTAGCCCCAACAAATATTTTTAATGATGATGTTTTAAGTTTGTTATTATTAGATGCTGTGGGAGAAAAGCGTTTTGATAAATTAGTCAAACGTTTTGCGATTCCACAATGTCAGCCAACAGGCTATCAAGAGGTAACTCATAAATTTGTGGATGTCTTTCATTTCAAAGGGGAGCAGCTAGCTAGTCATAGCCAACAACTTACCCAAACGAAAGCCCAATTTACTGAAGTGGAGCTAACAAAATTATCACCAGTACGTGATAGCTTTGATTGGGATTACTTTATGAGTTTAATGAATGACTTTTTCTTAAATAAGGAAAAAATGACACAAGAAGTAAAAGATACAATCTATACGTTGCATAATTTATACGGCATCAATGAATTAACGATGCGTGAATTAGTGGAACCAAGTGTCGATTATGTCACTAATGAAATTAAAGTAAATGAGTTGCGTAAAGCGGTCATTGATAAATATCATGGTCGTAAGGAACAGCAAGCAGGTGAAGCCTCACCAGCTTTGGAAGGCTTAACTGATTCTGAGCAATTGATTCGTCGTAAAAATGACATGGTAGCAAAAGGTTATAGTGATGCGGATGTTGAATTTATTTTAGCAACAGAAAGTTATAGTCCGATGATTTACTTAGAATCAATCAAAGATCAAAAACGTGGGTTCATTTCTGATGGGGAACGTTATGCCATTGAAGGCCTAATTAAACGTTCAACATTATCAGATGCGGTGCTTAATGTTTTAATTCATTACATCTTAGTTGTTCAAGGTAAGCCAGATATTAATAAATTCCATGCGGAAACCATTGCCAATGATTGGGCACAAAATCAAATTAGAACGCCGGAAGCGGCATTTGAAAAAATTAAAGAAGTAGCTTCACAACAAGCAAGTAAGCCAAAACAATCTTATTCTAAAAAATCCTATGCTAAAAAAGGAGGTCGTAAAGAAACGACACCTGATTGGGTAGGTCAAACAAACCAAGAAACACGTGTTTCGAAAGAAGCAGAGGATCGTTTGAAAGAACGAATTAAAAAATTACGTGAACAGTCAAAGGAGGGTGACGCCTAATGGAACATGTTGGAGATGAAATGACAAAAGTTTTGAATAAAAACAATTGGAATGAACGCCTAGATGAATTAGTTAAAGAAGTGCTTGCTGATCCAGATGTAGCGGCCTTTATTTCAGAACATCAAGATGAATTAACCGATGAAGCGATTCATAAAAGCTACGCTAAAATGTATGAATACGTTCAAGAAAAACGTAAATTCAAATTGAACGAACCAAATATGATTGCCCCAGGGTATGAGCCTAAACTGTTTATGAACTTCCACTTTATTGATGTGACGTATGTCCCAACGGAAGAGTTATTACAAAAACAAGCGGAGCAATCACTACGTAATCGTGTGAAGGCTATTGGTATGCAGAAAGATATTCGTGAAGCCACATTAGAAAGTTACGAACCAACTGTTGAGCGTGAAGAAGCCTTAACAGCAGCTTTAGAATTTATCGAAGAGTATCCTAAAAATCCTAAAGCGTTCCATAAAGGTCTTTATTTACAAGGGTCTTATGGAGTTGGTAAAACTTATTTACTAGCCGTTATTGCCAATGAATTAGCTAAACAAGGGATTCAATCAACTTTGCTAAACTTCTCAGAGTTTGCTGTTGAAATGAAACGAGCTATTGCTACAAATACTACGGGTGATAAAGTCGATGCAATCAAGAAGTCACCAGTCTTAATGATTGATGATATTGGAGCAGACTTTATGGGCTCTTGGATTCGTGATGATATTTTAGGAGTTATCCTACAATATCGTATGCAAGAACAGTTACCAACTTTCTTTAGCTCTAATTTTAGTATGGAACAGTTAGAAAAAGAACACTTAATGGTAACCAAAGAAGGTAACGAAGAACCGATGAAAGCGGGCCGTATTATGGAACGTATTCGTTATCTAGCACGTGAAATTAAAATGGTAGGTGCCAACCGCCGTAATCCTTAAACTGATGGTAGAATTAACCCCGTGAAATAACGGGGTTTTACTATACCTGTCAAGAAAATTACATTGACAAAAGTATCTTATCTTAGTATAATTATTTTTGTTGCACAGAGGTGAAAAACATGAAATGGTCATTATTAGAACTAAATAAATTTAAAGATGAACCGTTAGTGTTCTCAGAAACAATTGATGTTAATCAATCGTTAACTGAAAGAGAACCTAATATTTTAGGGGCATCACCAGTTAAAGTATCAGGAATCTTTTCAGTCTCTCAAAATGAGTATATTGCTGATTTTGATATTGAAACAGAGCTGACTTTAGCATCAACTCGCTCATTAGAACCAGTGCCATATCTGACAAAGTTACATATAACTGAAATCTATATGACACCGGAGCAATTTGAAAAGCAACAAGATAAAATTGCGGCAGATGAATTAGTGATGATTCTGGAAAAAGACTTAATTGATTTAAGTGAAGCGGTTGAAGATCATTTGTTATTATCTTTACCACTACAAGTCTTAACTGATGAAGAGAAACAGTCTGAAGCTAACATTGTTGGTTCTGATTGGGAATTAATGTCAGAAGACGCTTATTACAATGAACGTCAGCAACAAGAACAAAACAATATTGATCCTCGTCTTGCAAAGTTGTCAGCTTTATTAGATAATAATAAAGATTCCGGTGATGAGTAAGATTGGAATAGATGGTGAAGAGTTTACTTTTCGCTAAATGATTTAAGGAGGTGTAGTTAATATGGCAGTACCTGCTAGAAGAACTTCAAAAGCTAAAAAAGCTAAGCGTCGTACGCATTACAAAATGTCAGTACCTGGTATGAGCACATGCTCAAACTGTGGCGAAATGAAACGTAGCCACCACGTATGTCCAGCTTGTGGTCATTACGATGGTAAAGACGTTAAAACAACTGAAGCATAATTAAACATTTTTTGAAATGTTCGAAATCCCTTTAGACAACCATGGAGTCTAAGGGATTTTTTTGTTGTCTGAGAATAAGGGTGTTTTATTTAAAAATTGATGAGAATAGGCTATAATAATCTAGAGTGTTAGATTACAAGAGATAAGCCGACTATTGGCTTATAAGTAGGAGGAAATGTTAAATGACTAAACAACAAATTGGTGTCGTAGGAATGGCTGTTATGGGTAAAAACCTAGCCTTAAACATTGAAAGTAGAGGGTATACTGTTTCAATCTTTAACCGAACTGCTTCAAGAACTGAGGAAGTGGTTGCAGAAAACCCAGGCAAAAAATTAGTACCCATGTATTCTGTAGAAGAGTTTGTTGCGTCATTAGAAAAACCTCGCCGTATTATGCTGATGGTACAAGCTGGAGATGCGACAGATAAAACAATTCAAAGTTTATTACCACATTTAGATAAAGGTGATATTTTAATTGATGGTGGGAACACATTCTATAAAGATACCATTCGTCGTAACGAAGAATTAGCTAACTCAGGAATTAACTTCATCGGGACAGGTGTTTCGGGCGGAGAAGAAGGAGCCTTAAAAGGACCTTCAATCATGCCGGGTGGACAAAAAGAAGCGTATGATTTAGTTGCACCAATTTTTGAAAAAATTGCGGCTGTGGCTGAAGATGGTGAATCATGTGTCACTTATATTGGACCCAATGGAGCTGGTCACTATGTGAAAATGGCCCACAACGGAATTGAATATGGTGATATGCAATTAATTGCTGAATCATATGATATTTTAACTCGTGTCCTAGGACTATCAGTTGAAGAATGTGCCACAATTTTTAACGATTGGAATGAAGGGGAATTAGATAGCTATCTAATGGAAATCACCTCTGATATTTTAACGCGTAAAGATCCTGAAACAGGCCAACCGATTGTTGATGTTATCATGGATGCTGCTGGGAATAAAGGAACAGGGAAATGGACAAGCCAAAGTGCCTTAGATTTAGGTGTGCCATTACCATTGATTACCGAATCAGTATTTGCTCGTTATATTTCAGCCATGAAAGAAGAACGTGTAGCAGCAAGTAAAGTGATCCCAGCGCCAACTGTAGCAACTTTCTCAGGCGATAAAAAAGAAATCGTTGAAAAAATTCGCCAAGCTTTATACTTTAGTAAAATTATGAGTTACGCTCAAGGTTTTGCTCAATTACGGATTGCTAGTGAAGAATATGGTTGGGATTTACAGTATGGTGAGATTGCTAAAATCTTCCGTGAAGGTTGTATTATTCGAGCAAAATTCTTGCAAAAAATTACAGACGCTTATGATCGTCAAGCAGACCTTAAAAACTTGTTATTAGATGAGTACTTCAATGAGATTACACAAAAATATCAACAGTCTGTGCGTGATGTTGTTTCACTAGCTGTCCAAGCAGGAGTACCGGTGCCAACATTTGCATCAGCAATCAGCTATTATGATTCATACCGCAGTGCAGATTTACCAGCCAATATTATCCAAGCACAACGTGATTACTTCGGTGCTCACACATACAAACGCAAGGATATGGAAGGGACATTCCACTTTGACTGGTACGGTGCAAATAACTAGAAGTTTGAAAAAGAAAGCGCTATAAATAGTCGTGGCTTTTTTAGATAATAATCTGTATAATGTACAGTATAGTGAGAAATTACAGTGTTGAGAAAGGAAATTACAACATATGAGTAATATTTTAATCATTGAAGATGAGAAAAATTTAGCCCGTTTTGTTGAGTTAGAATTGAAGCATGAAGGTTATCATGTTGAAGTTCACTACAATGGCAGAACAGGATTAGAAGCAGCGTTAGCAGGTGATTGGGATGCTATTTTACTAGACTTGATGTTACCTGAATTAAATGGATTAGAAGTTTGTCGTCGTATTAGACAAACAAAAAACACTCCAATTATTATGATGACTGCTCGTGATTCAGTTATTGATCGCGTTTCAGGTTTAGACCATGGTGCCGATGATTATATCGTGAAACCATTTGCGATTGAAGAACTATTAGCTCGTTTAAGAGCATTGCTTCGTCGTATTGATATTGAAGGCGACAAAAACATTATGAAACAAACGACGTTATCGTATCGCAACTTAACAATTGAAAAAGAAAATCGTATTGTTCGTCGTGATAATGAAGTAATTGAATTAACAAAACGTGAGTATGAGTTATTATTAGCCTTAATGGAAAATGTTAACGTTGTTCTTGCTCGTGATGTTCTTTTAAACAAGGTTTGGGGTTATGAGTCAGAAGTAGAAACAAACGTAGTAGATGTTTATATTCGTTATCTACGTAATAAAATTGATGTGCCAGGAGAAGAGAGCTATATTCAAACAGTTCGCGGAACTGGTTATGTTATGAGATCGTAATGGCAAAATTTAAAAAATCAATGACGTCGTTAGTGAAGTCCAATTTAACTTTAACTGTTAAGTGGACCTTGCTAACGTCCGTTTTTATATTTGTCTTATTTTCTACTTTTGCTATCATAACCTACAAATCGAGCACGGAAGTATTGGTTAAAGAAGAACAAACCAAATTAAAACAAACCCATATAGAGGTTGAAAAACGCTTGTCAGAATCGACAGAAGAATTAACACCTGAGAGTGTTGTTGAATTGTTAAAAAAGACTCATACTGAAACAACAGACAATAAAAAAATAGAATTAAATAGTTTTATTGCAGAGTTATCTCGTCCGGAAGTAACCACGACGATTTATAATTTTAATAAAGAAATTATTTTAGAAACACGTGAAAATAATTTTCCTTACAAAGGTAGTTTACAACGAGAAATTCAAGAAATTACTTTAAATGGTAAAGATGGGTTTATTTTGACGCAACCCGTTATGTCACAAGCTAATGATAAGTTAATTGGTTATATTCAATTATTTTATGATATGTCAGTTGTTCAAACAGTTAAATCAAAATTATTAGGAAATATCATCGTTTTGATGGCTATTGGTTTATTGGTTACGTTACTATTAGGCTTTTTATTATCATCTTATTTTTTACGACCATTACGAAAAATCACAAATGTTATCAATGAGATTAAAACAGATCCTCAGGCAGAAATTAGAATCCCTGAAATGCCTAATCGTGATGAATTTGGAGATTTAGCTGATGTCTTTAATGATATGATGGATCGGATGCAACGTTTCATTGAACAACAACAACAATTCGTTGAAGATGTATCACATGAATTAAGAACGCCTGTCGCGATTATAGAAGGGCACCTTAAGTTATTGAATCGTTGGGGGAAAGATGATCCAGAAGTCTTAGAGGAGTCCCTAGAAGCTTCTTTACAAGAGATTATTCGTATGAAGAGCCTCGTTCAGGAGATGTTAGATCTATCTCGTTTAGAACAAGTGGAATTCCAACACAAAAATGATATCTCACATGCTAAAGAAGTGATGCATCAAACATTTAATAACTTTAAAATTTTACACCCAGAGTTTACTTTCATTTTAGATGACGATTTATACCGCGAACGCCAAGTCAAAATTTATCGTCATCACTTTGAACAGTTGCTGATTATTTTATTGGATAATGCAGTTAAATATTCTACTGATCGTAAAGAGATTCATCTATCTTTATCGTCAACCCGAGATACGTTAGAAATTGCTATCCAGGATTTTGGTGAGGGGATATCGACAGAAGATTTAGATCAAGTCTTTAATCGTTTCTATCGTGTAGATAAAGCTCGCAGTCGTCACAAAGGTGGCAATGGCTTAGGCTTATCAATTGCTCGAGAACTTGTTGAAAGTTATGGCGGTCATATCTTAGCCGAAAGTGCTGTTGGCGTTGGAACAATCTTTAGGATTGAACTACCTTTAGTATCGCTTGAGCCAGAATTGAATGCATAAAAAAAGCCCGGTCAATTGACCGGGCTTTTTTTTAACCTACAAAGAAATGTAGAATGTAATAAATGATTGTTGATAAGGCAAATGCAATTGGTAAAGTAATCACCCAAGTGAATAACATACGTTTACCAGTGTCCCATTTAACACCTTTTGGACGGTGAGAAGTACCCACACCCATAATAGCAGAGCTAATTACGTGAGTTGTACTAACAGGTAAGTGAAGTAATGTCGCACTGAAGATGACAATAACAGAACTGATATCTGCTGCCACACCAGTCACTGGTTTAATCTTCATGATTTTACCACCAACTGTTTTGATGATTTTCCAACCACCAATACTTGTCCCGATTGCCATAGCAGTCGCACAGGCAATTTGTACCCATGTTTGAACATCGCTACCAGATTGGTAACCACCGGCAATTAAGGCCATTGTGATAATACCCATCGCTTTTTGAGCATCATTAGTCCCGTGAGTAAATGATTGCAGTGCTGCTGTTAAAATTTGGACTAAACGAAAATTACGATTCGCTCGAGCTAAATTGTGATTCTTAAAGATGAATTTAATAATTGTATAAACAACATAACCAACAAAGAATGCTAGAACAGGGGATAAAATTAAACCGCCAAAAATTTCTAGTAAGCCAGTTTTATTGATAGCAGAAAAACCTGCCGCAGCTACAGTTGCACCTGCAATAGAACCGATTAAAGCATGAGATGAACTACTTGGAATACCAAAGTACCAAGTAACTAAGTTCCAAGTGATTGCAGATAATAAAGCTGCAATCAAGACAACTTGCATATTCACATGCGGTAAATCAAAGGTTGTTGATAAAACAATATCATCAGTAATTCTTTTAGCCACACCTTGGAAAAGAAGGGCACCTAAGAAGTTCATTGATGCTGCTAATAAGATAGCGTGTTTTGGTTTAAGTGCTTTTGTTGAAACACTTGTAGCGATTGCATTAGCTGTATCGTGGAAACCGTTGATTAAGTCAAAAACTAATGAACAGGCAACGATGACAGCGGTTAAAATTAGTAATTGATCCATGATTTATTAGCCCCCTATGCGTTCTTCATAACGATAGAGTTTAGAGTTTTTGAAACATCTTCACAGAAGTTTGCAATTTCTTCCAAGTTTTCATAAACCGTTTTGTAACGGATTAAACGAATTGGATCTTCCTCATCTTGGAATAAATCTAATAAAGCTTTACGGTAAAGAGCGTCACAAGCTGATTCGTGCGCTTTGATTTTTTTAGATAGGGCATTGATATCTTTTAATTTTTTGTGGAACATTAATTCAACTGCTTCACAAATTGATTCACAGGCACCAGAAATTTCAGCTGCCATGCTTGTAATAACGTCATTAAATTTAGATAAGTGACAAATTTCAAATGAAAGAGCCGCTTTCTCCATTGAGTCTAATACGTCATCAATACGGTTAGTTAATTCAAGTAAATCTTCACGTTCGATTGGTGTAATAAATGTATCATTTAATTCTACAATCATCTTATAAACAAGACGGTCACCTTGTGACTCGTAGTTATTGATTGTTTCTGAGAAAACTGTGATATCTTCAAGTTTTTCTGGAGAGAAAGATGAAAAGTATGATGCCGCTTCACTTAGATTAGCAGTCATTTCATTTAAAATCTCGCCAAATTGATCTTTTTTATTTCTTCCAAACATTAAAAAAATCCCCTCACATTGTTTTTTATTTACTACCAAATACATCATCATGGTAACACAAATAAAACCAATAAACTAATGAAATCTTCACTTTATTTGAAAAAAAATGAAACAGCCTTTGAAAGGGTTGAAACCATTGATGTATAAGGTTTTATTAATGGTTCCATAATCACAAAATGTATGCGTTTTCATTAATTTGGAACAAAATAAAAGACTGATTTCATATTCGAAATCAGTCATAAATATTTCATTATTTTTTTGGTTGTTTGCCAGCGTTACGGCCACCTGTTGATTGTGTATTTCTTGATGCATTCACAGCTTTAGTTGTGGCTGTTGTTGGACGAGTAGGTGGTGTCACGTCTTGTACAGGGATATCACGGACTGGTTTTGGTGGATTTAAACGAAATTCTTCTTCAACCACTTTACGAACTTTTGGTTTTTGAATGAACGTTGAGATAATCGTTTGAATACAACTGAAGATACCTCCGACTACCCAGTATAAAGTGACACCAGCTGGTGAACTAAATGATACAAAGATAATCATAAGGGGAGACATATACATCATTGTTTGCATTTGTTTCTTTTGCTCTTCTGGTACGCCATGTAAACTGATGTAACTTTGTAGTAAATAAGTTAAACCAGCTAAAGCTGTTAAGAGTAAACTACGTTCAGCTAAGTTAATTCCTAAGAATGATTGACTTTCAATTCCCGGCATAAATTTAATTGTATAGAAAAGAGCAGTAAAGATTGGCATTTGGACTAGTAAAGGTAGGCAACCGATACCACCGAACATGCTCATGTTGTTATCTTTATATAAGGCTTGTAATTGCTGGTTAGCTGCCATTTGTTCAGCAGGTGTTGTCGCTGCTTTTTGACGTTCTTGAATGGCTGACATCTGAGGTTTTAAGTAAGCCATTTTTTCAGATTGATAGGCAGCTTTCTTAGTTTGGTATAAACCAAGAGGTAAAATAATTAAACGAATGATGATTGTAAATAAAATGATCGCTAATCCATAATTACCATCTAAGAAACCTAAGAAAGTTGTTAAAAGATTAGTCATTGGTTCAACAAGTAAGTTGTAAACCCAACCTTCACCAGTAGGGACCCCATTTTTTTGGTCCACACAACCTGATAAAGTGATTAAAACTAACACTAAACTTGAGGCTAAAACTATTTTTTTATTTGATTTTTTCATAAGTGACATCCTTTTTCAGTATTTATTAACACAGTTTACTATAAGCTATTCAGAGGTATATTTCAATCGTGGGAGTAAAATCTAAGTTGTGCTTTAAACTTATTTTAAGTTATCTAGTGATTATTTAGTCAGAATGATATAATACAAGGAAGAGATTGATAAAGGACGCGATAAAATGAACGAAATTACTTCAAGCCAAAATAATTATATTAAAAGTTTAAAAAAATTAACAAAGAAAAAAGAGCGAACATCACAAGGTCGCTATTTATTAGATGGTGAGCACTTAGTAGGAGAGGCACTTAAAAGTGGAACTGAAATTGAAGCTATCTTATATAGTAGAGAGTTTTTAGAAAACCATTCTAACTTATCTATTTCAGACAATGTTGAGACTTATTTATTATCAAATGAGATAATGAAACAGTTATCGTTTGTACCAGCTCCTCAAGGTATTATGGCAGTTGTTAAGTTACCAACTAACAAAGTCGAGTTAAAAACAAATCAGCCAATTTTAGTCTTAGACAATGTTCAAGATCCTGGTAACGTTGGTACGATGATTCGCACAGCTGATGCTGCAGGTTTTGGTACAGTCTTTTTAGGAGAAGGCACAGCAGATATTTATAATGATAAAGTTTTGCGCTCAATGCAAGGGAGTCACTTCCACATCGATGTGATTGAAGGGACTATTCTAGAGCTGATGTCTACATTGTCTGAAAAAAACATCCCAGTCTATGGCACGGAATTAAATCCTCAAGCTGTTTGCTATCGTGAGATTAAACCAATGGAACAGTTTGCATTAGTGATGGGTAATGAAGGACAAGGAGTGGGCGCTGAAATCTTAGCTCAAACAACCAAAAATGTCTACATTCCAATTGTCGGTGAAGCTGAATCGTTAAATGTTGCGGTAGCTGCAGGAGTTCTAATGTTTGCTTTAAAAGCGTAATTATTATGAATTTATTAACCTCAATCCATTTTTTAGCTATAAGCTATAGAAGGTGATACACTAGTTATTAAGAGTTCAAAATAACTTAGTAGAGGAATGTCGCGCTTGAAAAAAGATTGGAAAAAAGATCAAGAGTATGTCGCTTTAGTAGAGGATTTGCTAGCAACGGATGAAGTTCAAAGCTTAGCAGAATTTACTCAGCATCATTATTCAACTCGACTTGATCATTCAATAGCTGTTTCATATCGTAGTTATCTTTTAGCCAAACGTCTAGGTGGCGATGTTCGCTCAACAGCACGTGCAGGCTTACTACATGATTTATTTTATTATGATTGGCGTACTGAAGAGTATACCGGCGGGACACATGCTTATGTTCATCCCCGTGTTGCTTTAGAAAATGCTGAAAAATTAACTGAGTTAAACAAAAGAGAACGTGATATAATAGTCAAGCATATGTGGTTGGCTACGATTGCGCCACCACGATATAAAGAGAGTTACATCGTAACCATGGTTGATAAGTACTGTGCGATAAATGAAGTTATCGTACCAGCTTGTCGCAATGCCAAACAACGAATGACCTCATTATTCAACTTAGCAAGTTAAGTGATGAAAAAGCAATCAACCATTTGGTGGTTGCTTTTTTTATGGATTATTATGAAGGAGTGTTATAAATGTCTGAAAAAGAAAATGAATGTGGTGAAAAATTCCAATTATGCCCTAAGTTTGAAAAAACATTTTCAATGTTAGGAAAACGATGGAATGGTTTGATTATTGATGTCTTATTGGAAACAGGTCCCCAGCGTTATAATGAGTTAGCTGAAAAAATCCCAATGGTTAGTGACCGTGTTTTAGTTGAACGTTTAAAAGAACTAGAAGCTTTTGGAGTTGTAGAAAGACATGAAGATGATAACAATAGTAAAAAAGTTGAGTATGCCTTAACAGAACAAGGACAAGATTTAAAAGAAGTCATGTCTGAAATTCAAGACTGGGCTGTAAAATGGATGTAGGCTGTTAGCAAGTTGACCTAGGTACTATTTTCTAGTAAACTAAGGCATAAGATAATAGTAACAACGTTGAAGGAAAAGAGTAGCATGTGAGCTGATATCCAGGGAATTCTAGTCAAGACTGAGAGCTAGAATAGAGGCTGCAAGTGAAGTTCACTTCCTGAGTTGCTTAGTGTCATGCTGAGCCGGTGCCATTCACCGTTAACAAAGAAGAGAGTATCGTCTTATCGTAGACGGTAAATTAGGATGGTACCGCGAGACTTCGTTCCTTGATAGGAATGAGGTCTTTTTTTGTGTCTTGAAACAGCGACAGCTATTAAAATAAAAGTGAGGAGCATGAATAATGTCATTAAAAGAACAATTAGAAACGTTAAAACATGAAACGTTAGCTAAAATTTCAGCTAGTGAAGCTTTAGCAGAATTAAATCAAATCAGAGTGGAAACGCTAGGTAAAAAAGGTCCTATCACAGAAGTCCTACGAGGAATGAAAGATTTATCAGCAGAAGAACGCCCGGTTGTAGGTAGTTTTGCCAATGAAATTCGCGACCATTTAGCGGAACAATTAGAAGCTAAAAAAGTTGAGTTAGAGGCTGCTGAATTAAATGCTAAATTAGCTAGTGAAACAATTGATGTGACATTGCCAGGTAAAGAATCAGCTCGTGGCGCAGCCCACATTTTAACGCAAACAATGTCAGAGATGGAAGATATTTTCTTAGGTATGGGTTATCAAGTCGTTGAAGGGTTTGAAGTGGAACAAGATGAATACAACTTTGAACGCATGAACTTACCCAAAGATCATCCAGCTCGTGATATGCAAGATACCTTCTATATTACTGAAGAGCTTTTATTAAGAACACACACATCACCAGTCCAAGCTCGGACAATGGAAGTTCACGATTTTTCTAAAGGACCATTACGTATGATTAGTCCAGGTAAAGTATTCCGTCGTGATAGCGATGATGCAACTCACAGTCACCAATTCCATCAAATTGAAGGCTTGGTCATTGATAAAAACATTACGATGGGTGACTTAAAAGGAACCCTTGAAGTAGTCATGAAAAAAATGTTTGGTGAAGACCGTGAAATCCGTCTGCGTCCAAGTTATTTCCCATTTACAGAACCATCAGTTGAAGTTGATGTGAGCTGTTTCAAATGTGGTGGCGAAGGCTGTAACGTTTGTAAGGAAACAGGTTGGATTGAAATTTTAGGAGCAGGTATGGTTCATCCAAACGTTCTAAAAATGTCAGGTATTGATTCAGATGTCTATAGCGGATTTGCTTTCGGTATGGGACCAGACCGTATTGCAATGTTACGTTATGGTGTAAATGATATTCGTTATTTCTATCAAAACGATCAACGTTTCTTAAATCAATTTTCAGTGAAGGAGAATTAATATGTTAGTTTCTTATAAATGGTTAAGTGAAATGCTAGATTTATCAAATGTGACTGCTGAAGAATTAGCAGATAAAATGTCTCGTACTGGGATTGAAGTAGAAGAAGTCAATCAACCATCAGCAGGGTTGAAAAAAATTGTTGTCGGTGATGTGAAGGAATGTGTGCCACATCCTGATAGTGATCACTTATCAATTTGCCAAGTCGATGTAGGTGAAGACGAACTTTATCAAATCGTCTGTGGTGCTCCAAATATTCAAGCTGGTAAAAAAGTGATTGTGGCAATGCCAAACTCACGTATTGCTGGCAATGTAAAAATTAAAAAAGGTAAAATGCGTGGTGAAGTGTCATTAGGAATGATTTGTTCTTTAGATGAATTGGGTTATTCTGAAAACGTCGTGCCAAAAGCTTACTCAGATGGTATTTTCTTTATGCCAGAAGATGCAGTACCAGGTTCAGATGTTTATCCGTATTTAGGTATGGAAGATGAAATCATCGAGCTATCAATTACACCAAACCGTGCGGATGCTTTAAGTATGAGAGGTGCTGCTCATGAAGTTGGTGCAATTTACAATCAAAAACCAACCTTCGAAACATTAGAATTAAAAGAAGATGCTAGTGAAAAAGCAGCCGATTATCTGTCTGTTTCTGTGACAGATGAAAAAGATACTCCAAATTATCGTATGCGTATTGTGAAAGACGTGACGGTAAAAGAAAGTCCGGCTTGGTTACAAAATCGCTTAATGAATGCGGGGATTCGCCCGATTAATAACTTAGTGGATGTGACAAACTATGTGTTAATTTTATTCGGTCAACCTTTACATGCCTTTGACTATAACCAATTAGGTAGCAAAGAAATCTTAGTTCGTCGTGGTCAAGCTGGTGAAAAATTAGTGACTTTAGATGAAGAAGAACGCGACATTACAGCTGAAAACGTTGTGATTACCAACGGTCAAAAACCATTAGCCCTAGCAGGAATCATGGGTGGTAAAGAATCAGAAATTACTGATGGAACGACAACCGTTGCCATTGAAGCAGCAAGCTTCGACGGAATTATTACTCGTAAATCTGCGAAACAATTTGGTTTACGTAGTGAATCAAGTAGCCGTTTTGAAAAAGGCATTAACTTAGATACTGTTGAAGAAGCATTGGCATTTGCTGCTCAAATGATGGCTGACTTAGGTGAAGGAACGGTTGTTTCTGGAGAAGTTGTCGGAACAGAAACTAAAGCACCTGAAACAAGTGTGACCATTGCTCTAGCAAAAATTAATCGTAGTTTAGGAACAGATTTAACGGTTTCTGCTGTGTCAGATATTTTAAAAGCCTTAGACTTTGAATTTACTGAAAGCGGAGAAGTCTTTACGGTATCGATTCCAGGACGCCGTTGGGATATTTCAATTGAAGCAGATATGATTGAAGAAGTGGCTCGCATTTATGGATATGATAATTTGCCATCAACATTACCAAGCGGGGAAGCTCTACCAGGTGCTTTAACATCAGATCAAGCCATTACTCGTGCTATCCGTGAATCAGTTGAAGGATCAGGTTTATCTGAAGCGATTAGCTATGCCTTAACAACAGAAGATAAAGCAACTGCTTTCGTATTAGAAGATGCACCGGTTGTTGCCTTACAGTCGCCAATGAGTTCAGATCGCGGGGTTTTACGTCAAAGCTTAATTAGCGGGTTGTTAGAAGATGTGGCTTATAACATCGCTCGTAAAAATAATGATGTGGCTTTATATGAAATCGGTAAAGTCTTCAGTCAAGTTGCTGATGAAATATTACCTAAAGAAGTGAATCACTTAGGTTTTGCTATTAGTGGTTTATGGCAACAACAAACATGGCAAAATGGTAAAGAGTTAGTTGATTTCTATGTTTTAAAAGGTATTTTAGAAAATATCTTTAAACGTTTAGGACTTACAGATGTCATCCGATTTGAAGCGACAACAGAATTGACTGATTTACACCCAGGCCGTAGTGCAAAATTAGTAGCTGGTGAACAAACAATTGGTTTCATTGGACAAGTTCATCCAGTAATTGCTAAAGCCTATGATGTTAATGAAACCTATGTGGCTGAAATTAATTTGGAAGCTTTACTAGCCCTAGATGGCGTGGGCATCAAGTATCAAGAAGTTGGGAAATTCCCAGCGATGACACGTGATATGGCGTTATTAGTTAATAGTGAAGTTAGCAACCAACAATTAGTTGATGTTATCAAAGCTAATGCTGGAAAATTCCTAGCAGACATCAAGTTGTTTGATATTTTCCAAGGTGAAAAATTAGGGGCTGACAAAAAATCAATGGCCTATTCTTTAACATTTTTAAATAATGAAGCAACACTAGTTGACGAAGAAGTAACCTCTGCGATGGATAAGATCCAGGCAGCGCTTGTGAGTGAATTAGGTGTGGAAGTAAGATAAGTTTGAAGCACGTTACCCTCTGGTAGCGTGCTTTTTAACTTTAAAAATGGTAAACTGAATAGAAGTAAATCATGAAATAAGAGATGATTATTTGAGGAGGGCTAAGATGACTGAATTTTTAAGTGATATTGAGATTGCGCAACAAGCAGAGATGGCCTACATAGACGAGGTTGTTAAAAAGATAGGCTTAACTCGAGATAATATTGAACTATTTGGGAATTACAAAGCTAAAATTGATGTCGATTCTTTAGTAGATAAAGAAGCAAAAGGAAAATTGATTTTAGTCACTGCAATTACTCCGACACCAGCTGGAGAAGGAAAAACAACAACAGTTGTGGGTTTAGGTGATGGGCTAAATAAAATTGGTAAAAAGGCAATTGTTGCCTTGCGTGAACCATCATTAGGTCCGGTTTTTGGAATGAAAGGCGGAGCTGCCGGTGGTGGTTATGCCCAAGTCGTTCCAATGGAAGATATTAACTTACATTTTACAGGCGATTTTCATGCGATTGGAGCAGCCAATAACTTATTAGCTGCTATGCTTGATAACCATATTCACCAAGGTAATGAGCTTCAAATAGATGTGAATCGGATTACTTGGAAACGTTGTATGGATATGAATGATCGTCAATTACGTCAAGTTGTTGATGGTTTAGGACCAAAAGTGAATGGCGTCCCACGTGAGGATGGCTTTGAGATTACAGTGGCATCAGAAATCATGGCTATTCTATGTTTAGCAACGGATTTAAATGATTTGAAAACACGGCTAGAAAATATCATTGTTGCCTATACGATTAAAAATGAACCCGTAACCGCAGGTGAGATAAAGGCTGCAGGAGCTATGACAGCTTTGCTTAAAGAAGCCATCAAACCAAACATTGTCCAAACGTTAGAGCACAATCCAGCGATTATTCATGGTGGGCCGTTTGCTAATATCGCTCACGGATGTAACTCGGTGATTGCCACGCAAACAGCTTTGAAATTAAGTGATTATGTGGTCACAGAAGCTGGTTTCGGAGCAGACTTAGGGGCCGAGAAATTCTTAGACATAAAATGTCGTCAAGCTAACTTACAACCCGATGCGGTTGTCGTTGTTGGTACAATTCGTGCCTTGAAAATGCATGGTGGATTAGCTAAGTCGGAACTAGGTAATGAAGATTTAGGTGCACTTAAAGCAGGTCTTCCTAACTTATTGAAACATGTGAGTAATATGACAGATGTCTATCATTTACCAACAGTTGTAGCGCTTAACAAGTTCCCTACAGATACAGAAGCTGAAGTTAACTTAGTGATTGACGAATGTGCTAAGTTAGGTGTAGAAGTTATTTTGTCTGATGTCTGGGCAAAAGGTGGAGCAGGTGCGACAGAGCTTGCTGAAAAAGTCGTGGCGTTAACTGAACAAGCAAATAAAGACTTCAGATTTGCTTATGAGGAAGAATTATCAATTGAAGATAAAATCTTAACACTAACTAAGCGTATTTATGGTGGCTCAGCAGTCAATTATTCTAAAGCTGCTAAGCAACAATTAATCAACTTAACGGAACTAGGTTTTGCTAATCTTCCAATTTGCATGGCGAAAACACAGTATTCATTTTCCGATGACCCAAGTTTAATTGGAGCGCCGACAGACTTTGAAATTGAAGTTACAAAATTAAAAGTATCTGCTGGTGCAGGATTTATTGTTGTCTACACAGGTGATGTGATGACAATGCCAGGTCTGCCTAAAGTACCTGCAGCAAATAATATAAGCGTGAATGAAAAAGGCCAAATTACTGGCTTGTTTTAAATGGAAAAGCTCATCTTGGATGAGCTTTTTTATATTTTCCGACTCAAAGTTTTTTTTAGTCATTTCCTTGCATTTTGTTCGGGACTAACCTAGAATTAAAACCGACTGATAATTTTGTTTTATTAGCCTAATTTGTTTAGAGGAGTCTTATGAAATGTTGTCGATTGAAGAACGTAAAAAACATATCTTACAAAGCGCCAATCAATTACTAGCGAAAAAAGGATTGCACGATATGACCTTAGATGAAGTAGCCAAACAGGCCTGTTTCAGTAAAGGTGGCATTACACATTACTATAAAAATAAAGATCAACTATTAGTTGAATTAGCGAATATGTTGGATGAAGATTATATACATAAAATCGAAGATGAAGTTGCTCAAAAAGAAAGTTCAACAGGGTCTTGGACACGTGCATTAATCGATGTGTCGAATGCTGATTTGAAAGGTGAGCGTGGTCTTAATAATGCTTTAGTCGCTGGTGCAATGGCCAGTCAAAAAGAAGGGAATAATTCCCGCAGTTTCAATGTCATCCAAGAGCATGTTACAATGGATGGATATGATCCGGTACTAGCAACAATTATTCGTTTAGCGATTGACGGACTGTATTATGCGGAACTTTTTAAAGCAGAGCCGTTAGAAACAGAGCTACGTGAAGCAGTCCTTGCACGTATGATTAAGTGGACAACTGAAGCAGAAGATAAATAGAATTTAAAGATGAAGAGGTGTTTTAAATGACAAAAGATTGGTTAAAAGTTGTTGTAGCTTCATTGTTTGAGCTAGTTTGGGTAACTGGTTTAGCACATGCAACAAACTTTTTTGAATGGTTATTAACAGCAATTGGTGTAGTTGTAAGTTTTTACTTGCTGACAGCATCAGTAAAAAAATTACCGATTGGTACAGTTTATGCAGTCTTTGCAGGACTAGGGTCAATTGGCTCAATTTTAGTAGGGGTCTTTTTATTTGATGAAAAAATCAGTGGTGTGAAAATTTTCTTCATGGGAACATTACTCGTAGGAATCATTGGGTTGAAATTAATTGAATCACAAAATCAAGAAAATAAAGAAGACTTGGAAAATATTGAAGCTTTAAAACCTTTTGTTGTTCGTTCTGAAAAAGAAAAAGCAGAGCAAGAACAAATTGACCAAGTTGAGCAAATTGTAGAAGATGAAACCATTGCCATGTTAGAACAAGCGGAAGTGGATCATGATGTTGACCATCATTCTGAAGAATCAGAGCTTGATACAATTGATACAGAACAGGTTTCAGCAGAAGAAGTTATTTCTCATGAAGATCAAACACCTTCAGTAAGTGATGAAGAGAAATTGGCTATTGTTTCTGAAGAAGTTGCAAAGGAAGACGCGTCTGAACAATTGAAAGAAACTTTAGAGAGTATTGATGAATCACAACTAGATGAGATGGATGCATTAAAACTAAAAATTAGTAAATTAATGAATGAATTAGAAATGGAAGATGCTGAAAGAACAGCAGGTAAACTTGCTAAGTCTAATGAACAGAAAGAGGTGAAGTAAGATGGCGTGGTTAGCATTGATTGGTGCCGGTTTAATGGAAGTTATCGGTGTTTGGAATTTAAAACGTGTCGCTGAAGGAAACTTCAAAGCAATCTTATTTGCCTTCTTCACAATGGGAAGTAGCTTACTATTGCTTTCTGTTGCGCTACAAGAGATACCTATGGGAACAGGTTATGCCATCTGGACCGGTATTGGAACAGTTGGGACAGCAATCGTTGGTATTGTATTGTACAAAGATTCAACAGATCGCAAACGTTTAGCATGTATTGCTTTAATCTTATTATCAACAGTAGCGTTAAAATTAGTTGCATAAAAAAAGACTCCCAACTGGGAGTCTTTTTATTTACTTACAAGTGAAACATGTTCTTTATTGTGTTCTTTCCCTTCGATTAGGTCGATCATGCCTTTAGCATAGTCTAAGTAGCTAATGTAACTATTACCAGCCTCATTAAGAGTTAAAATATCATTACTTAATTGGTACTCATCGGTTAGGACGCCTTCAAAGTCGAAATCAGCAGCAGGACTAACATAGGTCCAGTTGGTTGCTTTACTCTTTTCAAGCTCAAATAGGGACTGATACATACTTGAAGCAACAGGGTAAAAGTCTTTAGGAAAATCATTAGTTTCAAATAAGCGCTCAACTTTTTCAGAATCAGTCCAAAGGCTACCAGCGCCACCGACAACATATAATCGAGTATCTGAATATTTAAGGATTTTAGTCAAATGACGAAGTGCGGTTTGATGAAGTTGAGGCATGTTTTCAGGAGCATTATAAGCTGAAACAATCACATCGAACTGTTCAACTTCTTTAGGGGTTAAAGCATATAATTCTTTTTCTATATAGGGAACTTCATGACGTAGTTTAGCTTGATCGCGAATAAGAGCAGTTACTTCATGACCACGACGATAAGCTTCTAAAAGTAATAAATTACCTTGTTTTCCAGTAGCACCAACAATACCAATTTTCATCAGACTTCATCCCTTTCTAAATATCTTTACATCTTAATGCTAAGCCTTATTTTGCAAAAGGTCAAACTTTAGTACGCAGTCACAGCAATATTTTAAAAGATAAAAAAAGAAGCTCGTTATTTAATAACGGGCTTCTTTGAGTTAATGCAATTACTTGCTAGCTAATTTAACAGCTTTTGAAATTGTGTGGAATAAGAAAGCTAAACCAGCTGTCATAATGATGTGACCTAAACCAGCCATTCCTGAAATAGCTGCTTCTGGCATTACAGCGCCACCATCTTTACCTAAAACTGTTAAAACACCGTGAACAATCATCATTGTGATTGAAAGTAATAAACCGATGTTATAAGTTAAATAGAATGTGTTGAATTGTTTAAATTGCGACAAGTTAAAATTCTTTTCAAGTAAAAGGACAATTAAAAACATCATCATTCCTAAAACTAAAGTGTGTGTATGTGTAATGCTTAATTGTGTTGAACCTTCAAAGTTATTAAATTTAGTAAATTCGCGGTAAAACACTCCTAAGATTAATCCTAAAATAAGGTAAAAACTACTTGTTTTAAAAAGTTTGTTCATCATGTGTGTAAATCTCCTATTCGTTTTTTAGTACGCCATGTTTTAACCATTTAATGCGTCTATGATACTGAGTAATAAGTTCGTCTTCATCCCATTTATTAACAAAATAATCAATCATACATTGGTGAATTAAAGGTGTTAAGACTTTAAGAAAATCGATCATCTCAGCTTTTGATTGAATCAGTAAATTATCAGGATTAATTAATCTAGCAAATTGTTTCATCGAAGCAGATGATTCAGACTGGTCTTCACCAGAAAGCTTATGTTCTAATTCATAGTTGGTATTTAAAGTTAACGTTTCAAAATACTTCTGATGATCAGAAGTAGAGTAGCTTAAAACCAATGCAGATAGATAATATTCAATTCCTAAGAATAAATCACCATCAGCACGTTTAATACCATCAATGACCAAACTGTGAGCATCTTCAGTTATTTGTCGATAAACGAAGTAGTATAGATCTTCAATATCAGTAAAATATTTGTAGAAAGCACCTCGAGAAATATTGCTGTCAGCCACAATATTTGATACTAGTGCATCATGAATATTATGTTGTGAAAATTCTTTGAAAGCAGCATTTAAAATGAGATTTTTTTTCTCTGGTTTTAGATTAAAAAATGTTTCAGTGGGCATGTCGTTCACCTCCTCAGTATCTATCTATTATAATAAGTGACACGATGTCACTGGTCAATCTTTTTGTCTCAAGACAGTTAAAAATGTAGCTTTTAGATAATCTATGATAAAATGTTCATAAGAGTAGTTAAATAAAACGACGAGGTGACTTATGGGACTTTTAACAGACTTATTGGGTGCAACAGGATTAGATCAAAATAAACAAGATATCTATTTGAATGAAGCAGGGCCAGCACCAGCAGGCAGTGCTCAAGAATCAATTCAAAATCAACTAGAAACATTAGATAAAGCTGCTCGTGGTATTCCGCTAGAAGCGGGACAAAAAGCTGCGATTGATATTACAGACTTAATAAAAGAGGCGGCTAAGAAAGGTCAAACGAAGGTTGAATATGAAGCTCCGGATTTAGGCGATATTCTTGGCTCTATCTTTGGACAAGGGCAATCCCCTAAAGTAGAACAACACCGTCAGTCAGGTGGCCTAGGTGATATTTTAGGTGATATTCTAGGAGGGAAACCTAGCACTCAACAAGCGCCTAAAACGCCCGACTTAGGTGATATTCTAGGTGGCATGTTTGGTGGTAATCAAACTAAAGTACAAGAACAAAAATCTGGTATGAATGATGTTTTTGGTGATATTTTAGGTCAGCTTGGGAAAGAATTAACTCAAAAAGGAGCAAAAACCCAAGTTAACGGTAATAAAATGAATATTGATATTACAGATATTTTAGGAATGTTTAAATAATGTTGATTGAAACACCGCGTTTAATTATTAGAGATTATAAAGCTTCTGATAGTACAGAGGCTTTAGAATTCTTAGGTGATAAAGAGACGATGCATTATTTACCAGAAGAATCTTTTACCATAGAGTCGATAAAAGAGTTTATTGCTAAAAATAATCGTAAAGTTGCTTATTATCCGATTGTGTTAAAGGAAGAAAAAAAAGTCATTGGTCACTTATATTTTGAGCCGTTTTTTGGTGATCATTCGTATGAAATTGGTTGGGTTTTTAATCAGGCATATCAAGGCAATGGCTATGCTTTTGAAGCAGCACAAGCTCTGATGGACTGGGGCTTTAAAGAAAAAGGGATTCATCGCGTCATTGCAACGTGTCAGCCTGAAAATAGTAGTTCCTACAAATTAATGGAAAAGTTAGGGATGCGTAGAGAAGGTTACTTTAAAGAATGTATTCCAGTAGCTGATGGTTGGTGGGATGAATATTATTATGCTATTCTTAAGTCGGAATGGTAGAAGTAAATCAGTAAGATGCTCGGATTTAGGAGGGTTTTAAATGAAATCACAAAAACATGATGTAAATGGGTTTATTAAGTCATTTTTTAATTATGTTACATTTTTGGAAAAAGAAATGGCGGAAGATGATTTTAATTTCAATGAAATGCGTATTATTTTTGAATTGTGGGAAAATGGAACAGTATCAGCCAAGTCAATCGAATCGGAATTAGCACTTGATAAAGGATATACGAGTCGCTTGTTAACGCGCTTGATTGCGGATGATATTATTGAAAAAAAACAATCATCAGAAGATAAGCGTTTTTATGATATTTCATTTACTAAAAAAGGTGAGCGTCTTGCAGCTAGTCTCTATGATAAATACGAAAAAATTATTACTAACGACTATAACCGTATGGATAAAGTAGAACAACAACGATTTTTAGAAACCCTAAAAGTATTTAAAAAAATTGATGAAGCAAGAGAGTCCTAGGAAGAACCATATCCTAGAGACTTTTTTTATAAAAATAATTATATTGAGGATGACAATGTATGAGTAAGTTAGTAAAAAATGTGAAAAATAGTTACATGCAGGTGTTAAGTCACTGGCCAGATTACTTTAAGAGTTTACTCTTTCTACAGGGAGTTCGCTTTTTAATTGTCTTACCTGCCTTAAGTTTTATTTTTTATCTGATGTTAGAAAAAGCACAAGTTGCCGGTTTGACAAACGAAACAATTCTTTTGTTATTCAAAAATCCTTGGGCTTTGATATTAGGGGTTCTATGGCTACTGCTAGCTGTTTATTCCGTATTCTATGAACTAGGTTACTACTTTGTTTTAAGTGGCTACCACCGTACTGGAGAGCCTGTCAGCATTCGCAAGGTGGTCGGCCATCTTCATCATAAAATTCGTTATTTTTTTAGCGGTCATTTATTAATTTTAGCTGGTTATTTCCTACTAGTTTTACCGATTGCTTCCTTGGGATTGAAACCTGATTTAGTTAGTTCGTTGAAAATTCCTGATTTTATTGTAGATGAGTTGTCGATGACAACAGTTGGCTTTATTTTAATCACTGGTTTGACAATTATTTTAGTTTACTTGGCGTTGAAACTTATTTACATGCTTTATTTCTTTTTATTGGATCCTGATGCGACGATTTGGGAAAGTATAAAAAGAAGTTGGAACTACGCCAAAGGAAAAACAATCAGTAACTTCTTCTTACAATTTTGCATTATGACTATTTACTTAATTATTGTTGGTTTAGTGATGTTCTTAGTTGTTAGTCCTGTTATGTTGAGCGATTGGCTCCTGCCGGTTGCTTCACCAATTATTGCGGGAATTGTTTTAACAGTTATTCAACTATTGACTTTCTTTTTTGGTGGATTAATTCAACCAGTAGTAGTAAACGGGATTATTGCTAGTACAGACGATGAAAATTATTTAAATAAAACAGAACCTGAAAAAGTTCAAGGTAGTAAATGGCATCGTTTCTTAACGAATAAGTGGGTGAAATTTGGACTAGCCCTTGGTTTATTAGGAATGTTAGCTTTTAATACCTGGACTGTTAGCAATATTATTTATCAGCCTCAAACAACCATTGTTGCTCATCGCGGATTTACTGAAAAAGGGGTAGAAAATAGTATTGGCTCATTAGTTGGTTCAGCTGAAGCCGATGCTGATATGGTTGAAATGGATATTCAAGAAACTAAAGATGGTCAATTTATTGTGATGCATGATGTTAATTTAAAACGTCTAACAGGTACCAATAAGATGGTTTATGATATGACGTTAGAAGAGGTTCAAAAATTGACCTTATCACAAAGCGGTTTTGAAGATCATATTCCCACACTGTCAGAGTATATTGATAAGGCTAAAGAATTAAAAATTAAGCTTTTAATTGAAGTTAAACCACATGGGCATGAATCAAAGGAAATGCCTCAAAAACTAATTGATTTAATGGTTGAAAAGGATGTCTTAGATGATTTTCTAGTTCAGTCTTTAGATTTAAAGGTTTTGAATCAATTAAAAGACATCGAGCCTAAAGTTAAGACGGGTTATGTCATTCCTTTGAATCTAGGGGAATTACCTGATACACAGCATGATTTTTATGTTTTAGAAGAATTTTCAATTAGAGAAAATGTTCGAGAACAAGCTGCTGAGATGAATAAGGATTTGTTTGTTTGGACAGTTAACGAAGATGAGTTGTTGAAAAAATATTTACGTCTGGATATGGATGGTATTATTACGAACCATCCTGATCGAGGTGTTAAGTTTAGAGATAGTGAAGAAGAAACAAAGACCTTTGCTAATCGTGTGTCTTACTTATTAAGTAAATAAAAAAGAGAGAGCTGCTGCTCTCTCTTTTTGTTTATCTATTAGCAAATTTACGATAGTTCAAATCACGAACATCGCACCAGTCTTTGACAGAACCAGTTAAAACTAAATCGGTTTGTTTTAAATCAGATACTTTACGACAACCGAGTAGGGTCATGATTGTTTGTAATTGATCTTTCCAGCTATTAACGATTTTAATGGTTTCTTCAACACCTTGTTTTTGGACAAGTTCAAGAATTTGTCCGGAAAGTCCACAAGCTTTAGCGCCAAGGGCGAGAGCTTTTGCCATGTCCAGTGGATTACGGATGCCACCAGAAGCTAAAATATCGTGGGTCATTGAGAAATTATACGCTTCAATTAAACTGATGGCAGTGGATTGTCCCCAGTTAGCTAATAAATCTAGTTCTTGTTCGGGACGACGGGCATTTTCAATTGTCGCAAAGTTAGTACCGCCGCGACCGCTAATATCAATTGTTTTAACACCAATTGAGCTGAGTTGAGAAATAGTATCACGACTCATTCCAAAGCCGACTTCTTTAACAATAACGGGAACGCCAACACCTTCAACCATGGCTTTAATTGAATCTAACCAAGTGCTGAATTCTCGACTGCCTTCTGGCATAATCATTTCTTGTGGTGCATTGACATGAATTTGAATAGCGTCAGCTTTTAATAAAGCGACAGCTTTTTTACCATTTTCAACAGAATGTTCAGCCCCAAGGTTTGCAAAAACTAAACCATCAGGATTCACTTCACGGACTATTTGATAGCTTGCTGCTGTTTCAGGATGTTTCAAAGCCGCACTGACAGATCCAGTTGCCATCGCAATGCCAGTTGCTTTTGCAACTTCAGCTAACTGTTGATTGATGATGGCTGTTTTTTCGCTACCACCTGTCATGCCATTTATATAGAATGGATAGTCTAAGTCTAAACCAGCAAACCGGGTTTTTAATGAAACATCAGCCAAATCAATTTGTGGTAGAGATTGATGAACAAAGCGAACTTGATCAAAATCAGACATGGCTTGGACTTGATATTGCTCATTTGCTAAAGCAACGTGTTGATCTTTTCGATTCATTTGTTGTGACATATTGCTTAGCTCCTTTACTTAATGGTTAAGGCTTTTTCAAAATGGACACATAAGGGAAGGGGTTCTATTCCCGCTTGTTGCCATTCTGTCATTAAGCCATGTGCATCTAATGTGTTATCAATAATGACAATTCCACAGTCACCACCACCAGCCCCAGATGATTTAGCAGCGCCGTGATAATCTTCGGCTATTTCGCAAAGATCAAACAGAGGGGCAGTTTCAATGTGGATGCCACTATTTTTACCTAATTGCTGTAATAGTTGACGGTTTTGACGAATACCCGCTTGAATAGTTTCTAAATCGTTCGATTTGAAAGCTGTGATTAAGTTGTTAACACATTCCTTACTATCTTGTAAGAAACGAGAATAGAAATGTTCTTCATCATGAACTTCTTCGTTTAATAGGTCGACCAGTTGCGTGGTTGAAGCGGGGGTACCAGTCCAACCGATTAATAATTCTAAATTAGTTGGCGGTGTTAAGGGTTCAATCATTAAGTCAGGCCAGTCTAATGAAACCAATTCATGTAATGATAATTGCTCCCGAGCATTGGCAACCCACTGGCGATCAAAACATGAATAAGCTGTCCAACCACCAAATGTACTGGCAGCTAAATCACCAAAAGAGCCATTACTTTTTATACTCATGTGGGTTAAGGCAGCTAGTTTGTATACTAAATCTTGATTAAAAGGCACCTTGTAAAAGAGTAGGAGTGCTTTAATTGTAGCAACTGTTACAGCACCACTTGAACCTAATCCGTATTTGCGACCATCTTTATTGTCTAAATCACTTTCAATTTCAATATCAAAGAAACTTAGCTCAATGCCTTTTTCTTCAATGTAGTGTTCAGTTGTTGTCACAGCTTGTGCAACATAAGCGAAAGGATTTTCACGTTCATCAATAAAAAAATGACCGTTTCGGCGAGTCCAGGGAATCGACATACCATTTGAATAGCTTGAACGGATCGATCCTTGGTCTTTAGCTTCTTTTAAATAAACAGTAATGAATTGGTCTAAGGCAACTAAAATAGCTGGGTGACCTGGTTCTAACACGGCGTATTCACCGGCAATATAGAGTTTTCCTGGGGCACTAGCTTTAATCATAAAAAACGTCCTCTCTAAGAATTGTGCTTTTAAGAAAGCAATTCAATTCCACCGCCAACTTTTGAAATAATCACAGGATTATTAGGGAAGGCTTCTTTTAATTTCATTTGAATTTTTTCTGAATCAGATAGATGGCAGAGAACTTTTACGTTCGGACCGGCATCCATTGTGTAGTAGGCTTCAAAACCTTGTTGACGTAACTGACGAACGGCAGCTAAAACATCAATAGTTGTGGGCTCCATATAGGTAAATGGTGGACGAGCACCTAACATCGTCCCGTGCATCTTCATGCCATTTGATTCAGTGATTTCACCAAGTTGTTGAAAATCTTGATTACGAATGGCTTGTTTGATGTCGACTAAATCTGTGGCAGCTGTTTCTACCCAACTAGCATAAAAAGGTGAAGTATCTACGGTTAATTGCATGCCTTGACGACTAGAAATAGTTTTTTTACCAGTATTAACAGCAACGGTTACCATCGCAATATCCCAACTGGCATCATCAATTTGGATAGCATGGCTATCTTCGTTACAAGTTCCCATTTGCCATTCAACAAAACCGCCAAAGACACTACGAGTAGCACTTCCGCTACCACGCCTAACAAAGGTTGATAGTGTTGTGGGATCTGCCTTCATTCCGCTAACTTCATTCATTGCAGCGCCAAGGGCTGCAAATGCGGAAGCAGATGATGCTAATCCAGCAGCAGTGGGGACAAAGTTTTGACTTGTCACTTTAGCAGGAGTTAAGATACCAGTTTCTTGTCTAAAGAGATTTAGGAAGTTTGAAATTTTTGTTGTTTCAGCTTCTCCTTGAATCTCATCGTTTAAAATAAATTGATCCATTTCCAAATTACCGTCTAAGATGACTTCGGTTTCTGTATAAAAAGCGTCTAGCGTCAGTGAAAGACTGCTGTTCATTGGTAAAAATAATTTTGGGTCTTTTTTACCCCAGTATTTAATTAGAGCGATATTTGTATGGGCTTTAGCTTTAGCTGATTTCATTTGATAAGTCACTCATTTCATATAGCCAAGTTTCTTTGGCTCCATTTTGTTTTAAAGATAGGGCAATATCATTAGCGGACGTTGTATCACTTGCAAGAGCAATCATACAGCCGCCGGCACCGCCACCAGTTAATTTAGCACCTAATGATCCAGCATTAAGAGCTGCTTCAATTAAAGTATCAAGGTTCTCATTACTTGCGCCTAAGAAAGCTAATTGTTTTTGGGCTTTCGTTAAGATTTCTCCAAGTTTCACAGGTTGATTTTCTGCTAAGGCAATTCTTGCAGAATTTGTTAATTGCCCCAATTGGTACAAGGCATCTTGATAAGGCACTTGGTTTGGTCCAGATACTTTTTTAGCAATCGCTTCGACCACTTTTTTTGTTTGGCCTGTGATACCAGTATCGGCGACGACTAGGACGGCATTTAAATTAAGTGGTAGTTTTTTAGGTTCTTGCCCTTTAATAAAGTAATAGGGATGTGAGCTGCTAGTCATTAAAGCATCTAGGCCACTAGGGTTTCCATGAGCTATCTTTTCAGCTTCAGCAACGGTTTTTAATAATTGCTCTTGCGTTAATGGAGCATCAAAATAATTGTATAGTCCTCGTGTGATGGCAACTGCAACCGCAGCGCTTGAACCCATGCCCCGTTCAGCTGGAATCGTGCTATCGATTTTAATCGCAAGCGGTACCGATATTTTATTTAAATCGAGTAGGGTTAATTCAATTGTTTTTTTGATACTTTCTAATAGCTCTGGCATTGTCGTTAACAATCCAGTATAAAAAGCGCAATCAATCGTTGTCTCAGTTTCAGATGGAGTAACGTGTACTTTTACTTGAATAGCTGGGAAAGGAAGAGCGATTGATGGTTGGTGATAAACAACAGCGTGTTCGCCAATTAAGATAATCTTCCCGTTAGCTGTACCGGTTCCATTATATACCATCTGATAGGCCAATCCTTTCTTACGTAAAATTAGGCAAAAAAGCCTCAACTTCACTATTTTAAAATAAGTTAGCGTACATTGCAATGTAACTGACATATATATAAGTAATAAATGTTATTTTATAATGCTAGTTTACTAAACATATTAAATAAAAGTTAGTACTAAGGGTTGGTCTTAACAAATCTTTATAAATAAAAAGACTTGTTGAATGTTCAACAAGTCCAAGAGGTTATTTAGTTTCAGGTAAATCTTTAATGATATTAATCTTTTCAATACGGAAATCTTTGGCTGGGGCATCTTGTGCAACAGTTTCTAATTCTCCAATTTGTTTAACAATATCTAAACCAGAAATGACTTGTCCAAAGACAGAGTATTCTGCATCTAAAAATGGAGTGCCTCCTTTTTTATAAGCCTCTTTGATTTTGTCAGGGTAGTTAACATTTCCTTTTGATAATTGACCTGACACATCTTGATCGTTTTGGACGATATAAAATTGACTTCCTTGAGTCTTATCAGTAACTGGTCCACCAGTGCGGGCCATGGCTAGTGCTCCATTGATGTGATAAAGTTGGTTCGAAATTTCCGGTGCAAATTCTTCACCAAAAATACTTTCACCACCCATACCAGTACCACGAGGGTCACCGGTTTGAATCATAAAGTCTTTAATAACACGGTGAAATTTTACGTCATTATAATAGCCGTCACGAGCGTGAGTCATAAAGTTTTCAACAGCTTTAGGTGCTTGTTCCGGGAACAGTTTAACTGAGATAGTGCCAAGTGATGTCACAATGTCAGCAGCCACTTCATTTTCAGCAATGTCATTAGATAATTGTGGTAAATCTAGTGTGTTAACATCAACTTTTTCAGTTGTTTGATCGGTGGTATTACTTTTAGCAGAATCAGTCCCAGCCGTACAACCAGCAATCAGGGTTGTCATTGCAATAGCTGATAAACTGACTAATATTTTTTTACGTTTCATTTCATTTCCCCATTTCCTTTGTTTTCAAAAATAGCATAACAAATAATATGGATTTAGTATAGAAATATCTCAAGCGTAATAGAGTAGGCTTTTTAAGCAGAAGTGTGCTATGCTGAGCGCGAACCATTTAACTCATAATAGAGGAGTGATGAAGAATGAAAAAACTTCTTTTTATCATATTAGGAAGTCTGACGTTTGTATTAGGAACCATTGGCATCTTTTTTCCGATATTACCGACGACCCCATTTTATTTATTAACGGGTTTCTTTTGGCTGAATAGTTCTGAAAAATTGCATGATTATTTTGTGGGGACGACTTATTATCAAAAATATATTCAAGAAATGATTATTGAAAAGAAGATGGGGAAGCGAGAGCAAGTCAAAATGTTTGTAGGTATTTTATTTATTTTAGCGATTCCTTTTTTTATTATAGACAGTTGGATGATTAAAATTATTTTAATCACCGTATATGTTGCACATTTATTTTTACTAACCCGCTATTTTAATATGCCAGTCAAAGTTTCAACGACTGAAAATGACTAAATTTTTATTTAGTCATTTTTTTATCACATAAATCGCGAGAGATAAGAATAATACCTAGACAAATAGCTCTCTAGCACGTAGAATGAATAGAAGATGAAAAAGATTAGGAGGACAAATGATGTCCATGTTTTTAGATCAGGTAACAATTGACGTTAAAGCCGGTAAAGGCGGTGACGGAATGGTTGCTTTTAGAAGAGAGAAATACGTCCCAGACGGTGGCCCTGCAGGGGGAGATGGCGGTCGTGGTGGCGATATTATATTAGTAGTAGATGAAGGCTTAAGAACCTTAATGGATTTCCGATTCAATCGTTTCTTCCGTTCAACACCAGGGGAAAATGGGATGAGTAAAGGAATGCATGGTCGTGGAGCGGATGATACTTATGTAGCAGTTCCTCCCGGCACAACAGTTCGTAATGCTGAAACAGGGACATTAATTGGTGATTTAATCGAGCAAGGGCAAGAATTGCGCGTTGCCAAAGGCGGTCGTGGTGGCCGTGGTAATATTCGTTTTGCTTCGCCAAGAAATCCAGCACCAGAGATTGCTGAAAATGGTGAACCGGGAGACGAGAAGAAAATTGAGTTAGAGTTAAAAGTTCTAGCTGATGTTGGTTTAGTTGGTTTCCCTTCAGTTGGTAAATCAACAATTTTATCAATCGTTTCAAAAGCTCGTCCAAAAATTGGTGCTTACCACTTTACAACATTAGTTCCTAACTTAGGAATGGTATCTGTTGAAGATGGTCGTAGTTTCGTTATGGCGGACTTACCAGGTCTGATTGAAGGCGCCTCACAAGGTATTGGACTAGGAACCCAATTCTTACGTCATATTGAACGTACACGTGTTATTTTACACGTCATTGATATGAGTGGCTCAGAAGGCCGTGATCCTTATGAAGATTATCTAGCTATTAACAAAGAGTTAGAAAGTCACAACTTACGTTTGTTAGAACGTCCACAAATTGTGGTAGCTAATAAAATGGATATGCCAGATGCCGAAGAGAACTTAAAAGAATTTAAAGAAAAATTATATGCAGATGTTACTGATGAATTTGCAGATAAAATTCCAGTGTTTGCTATTTCAAGTATTGCTCATAAAGGGTTAGAACCATTGATGAGTGCGACAGTTGATTTAGTTGAAACAACACCAGAATTCCCATTATACGATCAAGAGAGTTTAGAAGAAGAAACAGTTCGCTATGAATTTACTCCTGAAGAACGTCAATTTGATATTTCTCGTGATGATGATTCTACTTGGGTATTGTCAGGAGAAAGTCTTGAAAAATTATTCAAGATGACTAACTTTGATCATGATGAGAGTGTTATGCGTTTCGCTCGTCAATTGCGTGGTATGGGGATTGATGAGGCATTACGTGCTAAAGGTGCCATTGATGGCGACTTAGTTCGTATCGGAGAATTTGCCTTCGAATTTATTGATTAACCATTATAAAGAGCTTTTACTTCGGTAAGAGGTCTTTTTTTGTTTTAAGATAAGGTCTTTTTTGTTACAATAGAAGAGACGTAAAGGCAGTCATTTGACTGAGTGTATTTGAAAATAATTTTAGAGAGTTTGGTATAAATGGAAATACAATTCTTAGGAACAGGTGCTGGCGTACCAGCGAAACAACGAAATGTCACAAGTATCGCTTTGAAGTTATTAGATGAGCGAAATGCCGTATGGCTATTTGATTGTGGCGAAGGGACACAACAACAAATTTTAAGAACAAATATTAGACCTCGTAAAATAGAAAAAATTTTTATTACACACCTACACGGGGATCATATTTTTGGCTTGCCTGGCTTATTAAGTAGTCGTTCATTCCAAGGCGGCGTAGAGCCATTAACTATTATTGGACCTAAAGGGATTAAAGATTTTGTGGAAACGAGTTTAAGAGTATCCGAATCTCATTTGAAATATCCCATCATTTACAATGAAATTGATGAGACAGGTGAAATTTTTAAGGATCATCAATTTACGGTTGTTTGCGAACCATTAGATCATCGTATTAAATGCTTTGGTTACCGAATTGAAGAAGCAGACTACGACGGAGAGCTTCAAGTTGAAAAATTACGTGCTGAGAATGTTCCTTCCGGACCAATCTATGGTAAGCTGAAAAGCGGTAAGAAAGTCGAATTGCCAGATGGTCGCATTCTGGACGGCAAAGATTATGTGGGTGAACCACAAAAAGGCCGTGTCGTAACAATTTTAGGAGATACTAGAAAGCACCCCAATGCTATTAAGTTAGCTAAAGATGCTGACGTTTTAGTTCATGAAAGCACCTTTAACCAAGAAGAGGCCAAGTTAGCCAAGGCTTATTTCCATTCAACAACGAAACAAGCAGCAGAAGTTGCAATTGAAGCCAATGTAAAACGCGTATTCTTAACACACATTAGTGCTAGGTATGTGGGTAAAGCTGCTAATGATTTAGAAAAAGAAGCCCAAGCGGTCTTTAATGATAGTCAGATAGTGAAAGATTTTGATTTATTTGATATTCCCTTTCCAGGAAAATAAGGATTATAGGAGATGTAGTGCATATGAGAGAACAAGGTAAATTAATTTTTAGTTTTATTTTAGTCGGTTTTATTGCAGTTTTTTCTGTCATTAATATTCGACCAACACGTGTTAATTTCGGCTTTGCTGAATTTGAGTTTCCACTTATTTATGTCATCTTAGGTTCAGCTGTAGTCGGAGCCTTGATTGTTGGGATGTCACTATTTTCAAGTTACTGGAAACAACGCAAAAAAATTAAGCGTTTAGAGGAAGAAATTAAAGAAGCAGAGCAAGGTGTTGAAGGTAAAGTATTAGCATCGGGTGCAGAACTTTACGCTCAAATTGCCGCGAAAGATCAAAAAATTGTTGAGTTAGAACGTCAAGTTAAAATCTATGCAGAAGGTTATACTCAACCCATTCAACTGTCGGATATTGACGAACATATTGCTGATTAATACAAACGTCTGACCTGTTGTCAGGCGTTTTCTAATGATTATTTATAGTTTAGGAGCTAAGAAGATGGGAAAACCAAATTATTCATGGAAAGTAACGGAAGATAATCAAGCGAGTACCAGCTTAATTCCGTGGTTAAGTAGCCATGATTTACCTGAAATGTTTGCACCGTTGTTATGGCAACGTGGTATCCAAACTGAAGAAATGTTACAAGCCTTCTTTGAGCCAACACCAGATTTAATTCATGATCCATATTTAATGTTTGATATGGAAAAAGCGGTTGAGCGAATTCAAGAAGGAATCGCTATGGGTCAATCTATCTTGATTTATGGTGATTACGATGCTGATGGCATTACTAGTACGACAGTCTTAAAAGAAGCAATTGAAACGGTTGGGGGAGAAGTTTCTGTCTATTTACCTGATCGTTTCAAAGATGGTTACGGGCCGAATAAAGAGACTTATAAACGCTTGATTGAAGAACGTGGCATTGAACTAATTGTCACTGTCGATAATGGTGTAGCAGGTCATGATGCGATTGACTATGCTAACTCAGTTGGTGTGGATGTTGTCGTCACAGATCATCATGAAATCCCTCAAGAATTACCAAATGCTTATGCAATTGTTCACCCACGTCATCCTGAAGGTAATTATCCATTTGGCGAGTTGGCAGGTGTGGGTGTTGCTTTCAAACTAGCGACAGCCTTATTAGAAGAGTTGCCGGAAGAGATGCTTGATCTTGTGGCAATTGGTACGGTTGCCGATTTAGTCCCTCTGACAGGTGAAAATCGAGTCCTCGTTCAATATGGTTTAGAAGTGATGAAACAAGGTCAAAGAATGGGCTTGACGACTTTATTGAGAGCAGCCGATATTAAGCCACAAGATATTACGGAAGAGTCAATCGGCTTTGGAATTGCTCCCCGTTTAAATGCAATTGGCCGATTGGGAGATGCTACACCGGGAGTCGTATTGTTGAGCAGTTTTGACAAAGAGGAAGCGGACGGACTAGCAAATCAGATTAATACTGTGAATCAAGAACGCCAAAGTATTGTAAAAGAAATTTCAGCAGAAGCATTAGCGATGATTAATGGTAGTGCCTCGCAAGATATCTATGTCTTAGCTAAAGAAGGTTGGCATGTTGGTGTTTTAGGGATTGTTGCTAGTAAAATAGTTCAAGAAACTGGACGTCCAGCCTTAGTTTTAGGAATCGACCCTGAAACAGGTATTGCAAAAGGATCAGGACGAAGTATTGAACAAATTAATTTATATGAGGCACTTAATAGTGCAGCTGAACTGTTCACTGCCTTTGGAGGTCATCAAATGGCCGCAGGTATGTCCTTACCATCAGAAAATTTAGAAAAACTACAAGTGCAATTAAATAAATTTGTAGAAGAGTTGCAGATTGATTTTTCTGAAGGCCCAACGCTAAGTGTTGATAGTGAAATTGACATCGCCGACATCACAATTAAACAAATTCAAGAACTTAGAAAACTTGCGCCCTTTGGAACTGATAATCCGGCACCTAACTTTTTAATCACTGATGTTCAGCCTGTCCAAGTGAAACAAATTGGAGCGGATAAAAATCATTTGAAATTTCAAGTGGCTGATACTGGTGGTAATCTCGATTGCTTAGCCTTTAATTTAGGCACAGAATACGATGAATTGGCGACAGCAGAAAAAGTTTCTGTTGTGGGACAGCTGAGTATCAATGAATGGAACGGCAATCAAAAACCACAAGTCATGATTAATGATTTTAAAATTCCAGGGTTACAGCTTTTAGATAAGCGCGGTCAAAAAATAAAGTTAGATCAGCATAATTCTGAAACAACGTTGTTTATTTATAGTGATGAGAAACTTTTTGAAAAAGCGTCAGAAAAAACGGAACACAATGTGTTAATAGGTAATGCCATTCCTAAAGGAGGATGGACTGATATTGTATTAGTCGATTGTCCAGTTGAAAAAGCTGAATTAAAAGAGATGTTATTACAATTAGAACCTAAAAAAATATTTGTTTATTTAACGTCAAAAGATGAAGCCTATTTAAATGGCATGCCTTCTAGAGAACAGTTTGGTCTGCTCTTTAAGTTCATTGCCAATCAGAAAAATGTTGATGTTAGACACAAATTACCTGCCATCAGTCAGTATTTGAAAATCAAACCGCAAGTATTAATTTTCATGATTCAAGTGTTTTCTGACTTAGGATTTGTTACAATAGAAAATGGTTTGATGAATAAAGTTGAGAATCCTATTAGTCGTGAGCTGGAGGAAAGTAAACTTTATCAACAGCGTGAAAAACAAATGAAAACAGAAGAGTTTTTATTATATAGCAAAATCAGTGAGTTAAGAGATTGGTTGCTAAACTAGGAGGAAATCAAGTGAACTTAAAAAATTATATTGCTAGCATTCCTAATTACCCAGTGGAAGGCGTTACTTTCAGAGATATCTCACCATTAATGGGAGATGGTGAGGCTTATCGTGAAGCCACACAACAGATTGTTGAATATGCCAAAGAAAAACAGGCAGACATGATTGTTGGGCCAGAGGCACGTGGTTTTATTATTGGGTGTCCTGTTGCTTACGAATTAGGTATTGGCTTTGCACCTGCGCGTAAAAAAGGGAAGCTACCCCGTGAAACGATTGAAGTAGATTATGGTTTAGAATATGGCTCTGATATTTTAACTCTACATAAAGATGCGATTAAACCAGGTCAGCGTGTGATGATTTGTGATGACTTATTAGCTACGGGCGGAACAATCGAAGCAACAATTCAACTAATTGAACAATTAGGCGGAGTCGTTGTGGGTTGTGCGTTCTTAATTGAATTAATTGATTTAAATGGTCGTGCTAAGATTGAAGGATATGATATCAAAGCTTTAATGGAATATGCAGAAGCGGATTAATTTAAAAGCATTCATCTATTGATGGATGCTTTTTTAAGTCTTATTTTTTTATTTAGGTAAATCTCATGATATGATTAACTCAAGTTAAGAAAAATATTCTTATACATAAGGAGCTAGGGAAATGGCTATTTTAATTATTGAAGATGAACCAGCAATTGCAAAGCTTTTAGAATATAACTTGGCACAAGCAGGATTTAATACAACTGTTTGTCAGGATGGATTGGCAGGCTTTGAAGAAGCACAAGCAAAAGACTATCAATGTTTGCTCGTTGATTTGATGTTGCCAAGTATGACTGGTTTGGAAATCATCAAAGAACTACGTCATCTGAAAAACTACACACCGATTGTCATGTTAACAGCAAAAGATAATGAAGTGGATAAGGTGATGGCGTTAGAACTTGGTGCGGATGATTATATCACGAAGCCTTTTAGTCCTCGTGAATTAGAAGCGCGCTTAAAAGCAGTGATTCGTCGTGATGAATTACGGTCAGATAAATCAGTAGCAAGTCCTGTAGCAACAAAAGAGGTGCTGAGATGTGGCACTTTAGCACTAAATACTAAAAATTATCAAGTAACCTTAGATGGAGAGCTGCTTGATTTAACAAAAACCCAGTTTACGATTTTATCTTATATGATGAAGAATAAAGGATTAATTATAAGTCGCGACCAATTGATTGATGGCTTGGGTATGCTGGAATTGTCGGGTGGTACCCGTAGTATTGATATGCACATGGGAAAACTTCGTGAAAAAATTGAAGAGAATCCTAAAGAACCACGCTATTTAAAAACGATTCGCGGTTTTGGTTATCGTTTAGAGGATGGTGAACATGAAACTAAATAAAAAAATGATTACCGTCATCATCATGGCGATTATCTTAGTGATTGCCGGTTACTTTTTTAGTAATCGTTATGTGACAAAACAGTTATTTAGTCAACATCGTAAAGAAATGATTGATGAAGCAAATGTCATTCTTTATGCGACAGATATTACCGATTGGTCGACAGATATTTCAGTTGAACAAAAGCAACTGATTAAAGAAATATCAAATCAAAATAGTCAACGCATTTCTGTTGTTAGTCCTGAGGGAACGATGATTTTTGATAGTGAGAGTGACTCGGAAATTGGCAATAATATGAGTCACCGTCCAGAAATTAAAGAAGTCTTATCAGGCGATAAAGTTGGCTCAGATATTCGAATGAGTGCGACTTTAAAAGAATCTTATTATTATATTGCTATCCCGGTCATGTCAGATGGGAAGTTAATGGGAATTCTGCGACTTTCTGAAAAAGCCAGTGGGTTCGTCGATAATATTAATCAATTTAAGAAGTTGATTATGGCGTTGCTCATTGCTTTTATGGTGATTGTCTTCCTACTAGGTTGGAATGTTAATTCTATTCAAAAACGACGTGAATTAGTTTTGACCAAAGCCCTAACAGGAATAAAAAAAGGGGAATACACAGATAAGTATTTATTGACAGACAATGGTGAGTTGTCGCAACTTGGTTTAACCGTCAGAAGTCTGGCTGATGAGTTAGAAAAACAAACCCAAGATTTTAATTTAAGTGAGCAGCGTTTTGAAGAGTTGCTGAATGTTTTAAGTTTAGGTGTGGTAGTGATTTCTCAAGACCGTCAGATTGTTATGGCAAATCCGTTTGCTTCCCACGTGCTTGGTTTAGAGGGTCAAGATTTAGGGAAAGACTATCATCATTATTTACCAGGTGTTGACCTTTATGAACAAGTTGAGGCCACATTTGAAACGAATCAATCTTTTAGTACGAAAAAAGAATGGCAGCAACATTGGTATAAAATTAAAGGGAACACTATTTTGAATGATCATCAAAAGCAAGTGGTGATTTTATTTTACGATGTGACAGATGAAGAAAATTTACTCGTTCATCAAAGTGATTTTATCGGAAATGTTTCTCATGAGTTAAAGACCCCAGTCACAGCTATTAAAGGCTTTAGTGAAAGTTTGCTCGATGGGGCCAAGGATCAACCGGAAGTAGCAGAAGACTTTATTCAAATTATCAACCAACAAAGTATCCGTTTAGAAAACTTGATCACTGATATTTTAGAATTATCTAAAGTGTCATCAGAGACAGGTGATAAACTTGTTCAGCCTGTTGATTTGCGTAAGACGTTAAATGACTTGAAGCAACAATATGAGTTGGAGTTGGCTAAAAAGGATCTAACCCTAGAGTTTGAATCAGTAGGTAAAGGGTTAATTTTTAGTCAAGAGCAATTGGTTTATCAAGTGTTAGATAATATTCTAAGTAATAGTGTTAAGTACACCGATGAAGGTGGCCTAATTAAAGTGATGATTAACGAATCTTCTGACGAAGTCGGAGTCCAGATTTCAGATAATGGTCGTGGGATTCCGGAGGCTGATTTGAGTCGAGTGTTTGAACGGTTTTACCGAGTTGATAAAGCTCGTACAAGTGACATCAAAGGCACCGGTTTAGGGTTATCCATAGTTAAAGAGCTAGTGGAAACCTTACAAGGTGAAATTAAGCTGACAAGTCAAGAAAATAAAGGGACTACCGTTACGGTGACCTTACCCAAAGGAGTCGATCAATAAATCGGCTTTTTTTTTTACCTAAATTTTACAATAGGCAAACATTAATTTTACAAGGCTTTCGTATACTGATAGTAATAAAGGAATTGGGAGGCAATCTGATGAAAAAATTTGGCTTATTGTTAGCATCTGTTTTTTTACTAACAGGCTGTGGCGCAAAACTGGCATCAACAACGGCGGTTGGTTCAACGGCATTACAACCCTTAGTAGAAGCTGGGGCACATGATTTTATGCAACAGCATAAGGGACGCGTGGTGAATGTCCAAGGTGGGGGAAGTGGAACCGGTTTAAGTCAGGTACAAGCAGGTGCGGTGGAAATTGGGAACTCCGATGTCTTTGCTGACGAGAAAAAAGGCATTAAAGCTGAGCAACTGGTTGATTATAAAGTTGCAGTCATCGGGATTGCACCTGTGGTTAATCCGAATGTTGGTGTGACAGATATTTCTAAAAGCGATTTGAAAGGCTTATTTTCAGGTGAGATTACCAATTGGAAAGATCTTGGTGGTAAAGATTTACCTGTGATAGTGATTAATCGTAGTGAGGGTTCGGGAACCCGTCTGAACTTTGAAAAGTATGGGTTAGATAATATTGCCGTTAAACCGAGCCAAGAACAAGAAGCTAATGGAATGACACGAGAAATTGTTAGTCAAACACCGGGTGCTGTTAGTTACATGGCATTACCTTATATCGATCAATCAGTTCGCGCCTTGGCAATAGAGGGTGTGGAAGCCAGTGTTGAAACGATTGCGACGAACCAATGGTCAATTTGGTCTTATGAACATATGTATACCCAGTTAGAAGTAGATGAGTTAACCCAAGAATTTATTGATCACATGATGTCGCATGACATTCAAGAGAAAGTCTTTAAGAAATTGGGTTACATTCCCATCGCTAATATGAAGGTTGAACGAGATAGCTTGGGGGAAGTAACAGAAGTAAAAGGAGGGGAAACTAGTGAGTAGCTTGAATCAGTCGTTACTGGGAACATCTAAAAAAGCCAGTGTTGAAAAACGTGGACACACGATTAGTTTGTTGGCCGTTTTATTATTAGCAGTCACAGTAGTGTCGATTTTTGTTTTTATTAGTGCCAAGGGGTTGCCATTATTTTTCAATGACAAGGTCCAGTTAAGTCAGTTTTTCTTTGGCGATCAATGGTCACCTGGTAAAACGAATGAACAAGGCTTTAGTTTAGTGGGTGTCTTACCAATGTTAGTCGGATCAACGGCGGTCACGTTACTAGCGTTAGTCATGGTGACGCCCTTAGCCATTGCCACAGGATTATTCATCACCGAACTTTCACCAAAGATTGGTAAATATATCTTGCAACCCTTATTAGAACTTTTAGTCGGTATTCCCTCGGTTGTTTATGGTTTTGTTGGTTTGTCAGTTGTAGTGCCGTTTATGCGTAATACCTTCGGAGGAAGTGGGTTTGGGATCTTAGCAGGTGGAATTGTTTTAGCCATGATGATTTTACCAACAGTGGCAAGTATGACCGTAGATGCTTTAAACCGAGTGCCAAAGCATCTGAAACATTCTTCCTTAGCCTTAGGAGCTAATGAGTTTCAAACGATGTATCGAGTGACTTTAAGAGTAGCTAAACCAGGTATTTTAACAGGAGTTGTTTTTGGTTTAGCTCGTGCTTTCGGAGAAGCACTGGCGGTTCAGATGGTTATCGGGAATGCGATTGTTATTCCAGACAGTTTGGTGATGCCAGCCACAACACTGACAAGTGTCTTAACTCAAGGGATGGGAAATACCATCATGGGAACCTTTGAGAATGATGCGTTATGGACGTTAGCCTTTATTCTGCTATTTATGTCACTAGTCTTTAATTTAATTATCAAACGTATTAGTCAGAAAGGACAGGTCTAAATGAAAAAAGAACAGTTGAATAAAGTAAACAATGTCATGATTAGTTTATTGACTGGGATTGTCATTTTACTGGCAGGGAGTTTTCTTTTATACGTGCTAGTTAGAGGATTTTCGGTCATTTCATGGGAATTTCTGACACAGCCATCTAAAGCTTTTGAAGCAGGAGGTGGCATTGGGATTCAGTTATTTAACTCGTTGTATATTATGATCTTAACCTTACTTATTTGTTTGCCAATAGCATTAGGGGCAGGGATTTATTTAGCTGAATATGCTAAAGACTCTGCTGTGACAAGAGGGTTTCGCTTGTTAATAGAAATGATGAGTTCGTTACCTTCGATTGTTATCGGTTTGTTTGGTTACTTGTTTATTGTGATTAAGCTGGATATTGGCTTCTCAGTTATTGCAGGTGCCATTAGTTTAGCCATTTTAAATGTTGCCTTTCTAACACGAGTAGTGGAAGATGCCATCCGTAGTGTGGATGGTGCTCAACGTGAAGGGGGCATTGCTTTAGGCTTAAGTCGTTGGGAAACAGTGACTAAGTTATTAATTCCATCAGCTATTCCAGGAATTGTAACAGGAGTGGTTTTAGTAGCGGGACGGACCTTTGGAGAAGCAGCCGCTTTGATTTTCTCTTCTGGCCAAAGTGCACCGGCGATGGACTTCAGCAATTGGAATCCCTTTGATCCGACGAGTCCACTAAATCCATTTCGACCTGCAGAAACGTTAGCAGTCCATATTTGGAAAATCAATAGTGAAGGCTTAATGCCTGATGGCCCAATGGTTGCTGCAGGCGCGGGGACAGTCTTACTGATTATTATTTTAATCTTTAACATCTCCGCAAAATTAATTGGTCGTGGCTTAGAGAAAAAACTATCAAGTTAGGAGGATCTGAGATGGAAGCAGTAAAAAAACAAAATGTTGCCTTAGATATTAAAGCATTATCAGTTTATTATGGAACACATCAAGCAGTTAAAGCTGTTGATATGGTCATTCCAAAGAATAAAATTAGTGCCTTGATCGGTCCTTCAGGTTGTGGCAAATCGACATTCTTGAAAGCTCTCAATCGAATGCATGACGTGAGTGATAATCGACAAGTGACAGGCCAAATTATTTATCAAGATATTGATGTGAATACAGATAAAGTCGATCAATACTTACTACGCCAAAAAATTGGCATGGTCTTCCAGAAACCAAATCCCTTTCGGATGAGTATCCGTCGAAATATTAGCTTTGCACTCGAACGCCATGGCTTGAAAGATAAACAACTTTTGGCTGATAAAGTGGAAACTAGTTTAAAGCAAGTCGGGTTATGGGATGAGGTCAAAGATGAGCTAGACAAAAGTGCCTTAGCCTTGTCAGGTGGTCAACAACAACGCTTGTGTATTGCTCGGGTGCTTGCAATGGAACCAGACATTATTTTGATGGATGAGCCAACCAGTGCTTTGGATCCCATTTCCACAGGAAAGATTGAAGAAACCTTAGATGAGTTAAAGAAGGATTACACAATCATTATGGTCACTCATAACTTGGCGCAAGCATCACGCTTAAGTGACTATACCGGCTTCTTTAATTACGGTGAGTTGATTGAGTATGATAACACAGCCAAAATCTTTACAGATCCTGCTGTGGAATTAACTCACAGTTATATAACAGGTGAGTTTGGGTAAGGGGGAAAAGAGATGTTAACAGTCGATAAAATGAGTGTTTTTTATGATGATTTTGAAGCCGTCAAACAAGTTTCTATGTCTTTTGAAGAGAAAGGCATCACTGCCTTAATTGGTCCATCTGGCTGTGGCAAGTCGACCTTTTTAAAATCGCTAAATCGAATGAATGATTTAGTTCCTGGTGCGCGAGTTACGGGGGCGATTGAGTACCAAGGGAAAGATATTTATGATGAAGCAGTTGATGTTACGCAGTTACGCCAAGACATCGGCTTAGTCTTTCAACAGCCCAATCCATTTCCATTTTCTATTTATGAGAATGTGGTGTATGGTTTGAAAGCCAATGGGATAAAAGATAAGGCAATCTTGGATGAGGCCGTGGAAACAAGCTTACGCAAAGCAGCTATTTGGGATGAAGTCAAAGATAAACTAAACAGTCGTGCTGATAGTTTATCTGGTGGACAACAACAGCGAGTTTGTATTGCAAGAGTGTTAGCGATGAATCCAAAAGTAATTTTAATGGATGAACCAACTAGTGCTTTAGATCCCATCTCAACGAAAGAAATTGAAGAGATGTTAGATACGATTAAACGTGAGCACACCATTATTATGGTGACGCACAACTTGCAACAAGCCAGCCGAATATCAGATAAAACAGCTTTCTTCTCAAAGGGGCATTTAATTGAGTTTGGTCCTACGAAAGACATCTTTTTAACACCACAAGAAAAAGCAACGGAAAATTACATTGCAGGGAAATTATAGGAGGGTATTATGAGTGAAAGATTAGATCGTAAAATTAAACGTGTCAATATGTCGATGGTTGAGATGACAACCTTAGTTAATCGTGGTATTCGTAATGCGCTAGAAGCATTTGAAAAGAAAGACTTTGCTTTAGCAGAAGAGGTTATTGAGGATGATTTTTTAATTAATGATAAAGAGCTAGATATTGACCGTAAATGTGTCGAAGTCATCGCGTTACAGCACCCTGTTAGTAGTGTTTTACGGGGCGTTATTTCAGTGATGAAAGCCAGTTCTGATTTAGAGAGAATCGGAGATCATGCAGCGAGTATAGCCAAAGCAACCATTCAATTGGAAGGGAAAGAATCTTATCCAGTCATTGAAAAGCAGCTGTATGAAGTAGGTCAAATGATTTACAACATGGGGAATCAAGCAGTTGAAGCTTTTATTAAAGAAGATGCCCATTTTGCCCAAGAAATTGCCAGTCACAATCAAGTTGTTTCAGAAAAATATAGTGAGTTTTATGACGCCGCTGTAGCTATGATGATCAAAGATTCTGATAGTGTTCTGACAATGACTGAATACTTGAAAGTTGGCCGTTATTTAGAAAGAATTGGCGATTATATTACCAACGTTTGTGAGTGGAGTGTTTACCGGGAAACAGGCGAAATGGTGGACTTAAAATAGTAATATAAAAAATAAAAAGATTTAATACTGGAGGAATATGATGGATTTTATTATTAATTTGTATCAACCGTTTTTTGACAAAGCTAACTGGGTAGAGTTTTTTAGTAACCCGGAAGCATGGTTGTTATTAGGTACATTAGTTTTAATGGAGTGTTTACTATCTGTTGATAATGCTGTTGTATTGGCGGCGCAAACGAAAACATTAGATGATCCTGCTGATCGCCGTCGTGCTTTAACTTATGGGTTATGGGGAGCTTACATCTTTAGATTCATCGCGATTGGGCTAGGAACGTACTTAATTCACATGTGGCAAATCAAAGTCTTAGGTGCGGCATATTTGATGTATCTAGCAGTAAAATACTTTACTAAAAAAGAAGACTCACATGTTGTAGAAGGTCATGTTGCTAAAGCAGCAAAAGGCTTTTGGTATACGGTGATTTCAATTGAATTGATGGATTTAGCATTCTCAGTAGATGCTGTGTTAGCATCGTTAGCTGTATCAGAAAATCCAGTTGTTATTTTATTAGGGGGATTAGTTGGGATTTTATGTATGCGTGGCATTGCTTCATTTATTGCTAAATTAATGGATAAAATTCCTGAGTTGGAAGCAATGGCTTATTTCTTAATCTTCTTTATTGGGATTAAATTATTCTTGTCAATCCCAATGATAAACATCCATATTCCAGCAAGTCTTTTTGCAATGGTCGTTTTTGGAGCAATCATTGTCACTGTGGCAATCAATCGCTTTAAACGTGTACGTGTCCAACAACCAGTTAGAGTAAAAGGGAGAGATGATCGATGAAAAAATTATCATTAATTGTAGCAACCTTTGGGATGGTAGGTTTATTAGCAGCCTGTCAAAAAGTATCAAAAGAAGATGTGACGAGGTTGTTCACTCAAGATTTAGCAACGTATGAAACAACTTTTCATCAAGCTAATCCTGAAGTAAAGGTTTCAGATATTGAGATTGACTTTGACGGGAAAGCAATAAAAGTCGCTGTTAAAGGACAAGATGCAGAACGTGATTATGAAACAAGCATGACTTATGATGGGGCAAAAATTTTGAAAGAACGTTCAGAAAAATTAGATCGTGAAGATAAACAAGAAGCGCCAGAAGTTCTAACGAATTTAAAAGAGTTAGCGACATTAACAGAATTAGAGTCAGCGTTGAAAAAAGAAGCAGTTGATATAGAGACGATTGAAAGTATGGAGTTAGGCAAAGAACTTGGTCAAAATATATGGGAAGTTCAAACGAAAGAAGGCCGTCAAGAATTTAATTATTTCTTCAATGCTGAAACAGCTGAGTTAATCAAAAAAGAACGAGATTAAAAAAAGCACTCGCAATTTTGCGAGTGCTTTTAATTCATGTTTATTTGAAAATGCCGAACGGTTTTCCAACTGGTAAGAAGATTTTACCGAAGTGTTTGTTTAACACTGCAGCAGCACTTCCGTAAAATGACATAATAGCGATTCCTAATTCTGACCAAGCAGCTAAGCTGTGGAAGAAATCAGGTGCGATGTCTAATGTTGATAAAGCTAATCCTAAGAATAGGAAATCAATCAAAACAAAAATAGTGAATAAAACTTTATGTGTTTCCATGGCACCAATTGTCATGAAGATTGTGAAGATTAGGTAACCGATAAAAGCAAAGCCTAGTTGTTTTGGATCATAACTAGCTTGCAATGCTTCACCGAAGACGCCGTTTTGGGTCATCCAAGCAGTCGCAGTTGCTAACCAAAAGAATCCATAACCAAAGAAAGCTGTAGCGCCAAATAAGTTTTGCTCTTTAGCGTCGTAAACAGCAGCTACGATTTGCAGTAAACCACCTAGGAAAATAGCCCAAGGGATAACGCCACCGACACCATTTGTCCACTCTAATTTTTGTGATGAAGCGACTAACGTTACCATTGCAAGACCGAATAAACCGATTGCTGATGGGTCAATTAGTTTTTGTGATACGATAATTTCTTTCTTTTCCATAAAAGTCTCCTTAAAAATAAAAAATAATAACTTATTAAAAATAGCATCAGACTAGAGCATTGTCAATTACGGATGAGGAGTATCTCATAGTTTGCTTAATATTTATTTAAGGGTGGGAGGTTAACTGTTAATTTTTACTAAACTATAGTAGAATTATAGATTGAATAGTCCTGCAGATAGGTCAGCTATTTGTAGTTGAAAGGTAAGGTAGATATGAAATTTTTTAAAGCAATTGGGCATATTCTTTTTTATGGTCTAATGTTGATTCTGATAGCAGCGATTGGGTTTGGTGGTTATCAAGCTTATAAAACGAACCAACGAGTTCATGATGTAGAACATTGGGAGTCAACAGTAAAAGAAGTAACAGCGGAGTATAACTTGTCTGCTTATAACGATATTGTGATGGCGATTATCTTAACTGAATCCAAAGGTGAGCACCTTGACGTCATGCAAAGTAGTGAAAGTCAATACGGAACAACTGACCTAGTAACAAGTTCTCGTGAGAGTATTGAGATTGGTGTCAAACACTTGTCAGAAGTGTTAAAAGAAGCTCAAGATAAAGGAACAGATATTTGGACGGGTGTCCAAGCCTATAATTTCGGTAGTAATTATATCGAGTATGTTCGTAAAAATGGTGGCATTCATTCGGTTGAATTAGCTGAAAAATATTCTAGAGATGTTTTAGCTCCACTATTAGGAAATAATTTTGGTCAAACGTATCGCTATTTGAAACCACGAGCGATTGCTCATAACGGAGGATATCTCTATAAAGATGGCGGGAACTTTTTCTATGCTGAAACCGTTGAGTGGAACTTACGAATGATGAAGATTTTCCAAGATTTACCATTTTAATAAGTGAAAAGAGGAAGTTAGTTAATGGAGAATTTCTTAGAGAATAATAAAGGTCTTTCAACAACAGATGTTCACCAAAAACAAGTACAAGGATTACAAAATAATTATGATGATAACGTGGCAAAGTCTACGAAGGATATTTTTAAGGATAATTTGCTAACCTTATTTAACTTCTTAAATGTGATGATTGCTGTCTGTTTAATCTTTGTTGGAGCATTTAGTAACTTAGCTTTTATACTGATTATTTTAATTAATGTTGTTATTGGGATTTATCAAGAGATTCATGCGCGAAATATGGTGGCGAAGTTATCAATTGTATCTCGTGAACAGGCGACGGTTATCCGTGATGGGCAAGAGCAAGTGATTGATGCGACCGAGTTGGTATTAGGTGATCTTGTTAAATTAAATGCAGGCGAACAAATACAATCTGACATGCGTGTTCTTTTCGGACGTGCTGAGGCAAATGAATCACTATTAACAGGTGAATCCGATTTAATTGAAAAAGAAGAGGGGGCTGACCTATTGTCAGGTAGCTTCCTATCAAGTGGACAAGTCTATGCTGAAGTCATTCATGTTGGTAAAGATAACTATGCCACTAAAATTGCGGAAGAAGCGAAAGTTCATAAACCAATCAATTCCGAATTAGTTAACTCAATTCGTAAAGTTTCTAAATTTACAAGTTATATTATTATTCCGTTGGGATTAATTTTATTAGCAGAAGGATTGTTTATTCGTGGTGATTCTCCTAAAGTAGCTGTTGTAGCATCAGCTGCGGCGCTACTTGGTATGTTACCAAAGGGTTTAGTTCTTTTAATTAGTATCGCTTTAGCAACAGCTGTGACAAAATTAGCTAAGAAACGTATTTTAGTACAAGATATGTATGCTGTTGAAACCTTAGCTCATGTTGATATGATTTGTTTAGATAAAACAGGAACAATCACAGAAGGTAAAATGAAAGTGGCTGAAGCTACTATTTTATCGCCAGAGCATGAGGTAGAAGTCGAAGCGATTCTAGGAAGTTACTTACACGAATCAACAGATAACAACATCACCATGCAAGCGATTCGCGAAGCCTATGAAGAAAGTACGAACTATCAAGCTATTGATGATTTAGCCTTTTCATCTGAACGTAAATGGGGAGCGATTAAGTTTGAAGGTTTAGGAACAGTTATTTTAGGGGCACCGGAACGTTTAGTTTCAGAAGATAAGTTACCAGAACAAGTGAAACGCGGACAAGAAGAAGGATTCCGTGTTTTGATGTTAGCTCTAACACAAGCAGAAGTCATGGAATCTGAAACTCTGTCAGAGGTAGTTCCTTTGATGGTCTTTGAAATCGATGATCCGATCCGTCAAAATGCAGATGAAACATTAGCTTACTTAAAATCCGAAGGGGTGGCTATTAAAGTTATCTCTGGTGATAATCCAGTGACCGTTTCCAATATCGCAAGACGTGCAGGACTTGAAGGGTATGAAAACTATCTAGATATGTCTGGTTTAGAAACTGAATCAGAAGTTCGGGCAGCAGTGGCTAACTACACCGTTTTTGGCCGAGTATCGCCAAAACAAAAACAAATTTTAGTGAATGAGTTGCAATCACTAGGACATACCGTTGCTATGACGGGGGATGGGGTAAATGATGTTCTTGCTTTACGTGAAGCGGATTGTAGTATCGCTATGGCTGAAGGTGATAGTGCCACACGCCAAATCGCTAACTTAGTCTTATTAGACTCTGACTTTACAACCTTACCTGATGTCTTATTTGAAGGACGCCGAGTAGTTAATAATGTAACCAAAGTAGCCAGTGTCTTCTTTATTAAGACCATCTACTCGTTCATTTTATCAATCATTTGTATGATATCGGCATTAGCATTTCCATTCGTACCGATTCAAATCACCTTACTTGATTTAGCTATCGAGGGCTATCCAGCGTTCTTCCTATCATTTGAATCGGATAAACGACAAGTACATGGTAAGTTTTTACCTACAGTTTTGAAAAACGCTCTTCCTAACGCTTTACTAGTTATTATGAATATTGTGGCGGTTTATGGCTTAGCAAAAGTGATGAATTTTAGTCAGTTAGAATCAACGACATTAATGTATTATCTATTAATTGGCGTCAGCTTATTAGCAGTCATTAAAGCTTGTTTACCATTAAATCCACTACGAGTTTTCTTAATTGTAACAACCGTTGTTGGTATTTATGTAGCAGCGATGTTATTCCATAAGATTTTATTTATTGGCTTATTAACGGCTAAGACTTTGCCTATTTTTATTGCCTTAATGATTATCACGATTATCCTTCGTTTAATTATTACAGCTAGTTTAAAAAAACAACAGGTTAAAAAATAAAGACTACATTTTGTAGTCTTTTTCTTTTTCAAATAACTGTATTTATTTTTAAAAATTGCTATACTAGATGAGAGAAAGCGAGTTGAGACAAATGTTAGATTTAACAACTTATTTAAAAGCCGGTGAGACTAGTGTCTCAAATTTAGTATTAACTCATTACCGTTCGTTAGGTATGTCAGATCAAGAGTTAATCTTATATTTAAAATTAGTTCAATACCAACAACAAGGTGTATTATTTCCAGATTTAATGGTGATTTCACAGCAAATGGGATACCAACCTGAAGATATTTTCCAAATGCTTCAAGGGTTAATTGATAAAGAAATAATCAAATTAATAACAACTAAAAATGATCAAGGGCAAACAACCGACGCCTATGATTTAACAGGGCTGTTCAGCAAGATTGATAAGTTACAGCAGGCAACACATAAGAAAGAAACACAATTATCAGTTGAATTTCAAAGTCGTGAATTATACCAAGTTTTCGAACAAGAATTTGGACGTCCTTTATCTCCAATAGAGTTAGAAACAATCGGGCTATGGTTAAAGGAAGATCAATATGAGCCAGAAATCATCCGTTTGGCATTGCGTGAAGCGGTTTTAAACCAAGCCTACAGTTTAAAATACATTGATCGTATTTTATTAAGCTGGGAACGTAAAAATTTAAAATCAAAAGAACAAATTATTGCGGATCAACAAAAACGCAAAAAAAGTCTAGCTGATGACGAACGTCAACAAACAAATCAACCAGGGCAAGACTTGCCTAAAGTACCATTGTATAACTGGTTAGATCCCAAAGCATAAAAGAAAAGAGTGATCTGATGTTATCGAAAGAAAAAACGTTAGAAGTTGTTAATATCATGGCGGAAATGTTTCCCGAAGCGGAATGTGAATTAACTCATCGTAATCCTTTTGAGTTAGTCATCGCAGTCGCTTTGAGTGCTCAAGCAACCGACGTCTCGGTTAATAAAGTAACTCCTGCCTTATTTGAAAAATATCCGACCCCAGAAGCGTTTGTCCAAGCTCCTTTAGAAGATATTATGAATATGATTAAAACTATTGGCTTGTATCGAAATAAAGCAAAGAATATTAAAGCTTGCTGCCAAATGCTCATCGAGGACTTTGGCGGTGAAGTGCCACAAACGAGAGAAGAATTAGTCAAATTACCAGGAGTTGGTCGTAAAACAGCTAACGTCGTATTGGGTGATGCCTTCAATGTCCCAGCGATTGCTGTTGATACACATGTGGAACGAGTGTCTAAACGATTGAGAATTGTAAAACAAAAAGCAACCGTTTTAGAAGTAGAAGAAGCATTGATGAAAAAAATACCGAAAGATATGTGGGTCAAAACCCATCATCGGATGATTTTCTTTGGTCGCTATCACTGTATAGCGCGTCAGCCAAAATGTGAAACTTGCCCTGTATTTGATTACTGCCAAGAAGGTAAAAGTAGATTATTAAAACAAAAATAAAAAGCACTCGCAATTGCGAGTGCTTTTTTATTTTTAGATTCGACATTTAAGGTCAGGTGCTACTGTTTTCCCCGCCACCATTGGAAGGGCCGGTGGTTTCTGGTGGAGTACTACTTGTTTCTTCTGTAATAGGGGGAGTTGTAGTTCCCTCTGTCGGAGGAGACGTAGTTCCTTCTGTCGGAGGTGTAGGTCTCTCAGTAGTAGGAGGTGTTGGTTTCGGTTCTGTAGGTTTTGGTTTTGTTTCTTTGTCCCTATCTTTGTCTTTGTCTTTGTCCTTATCTTTGTCTTTATCTTTATCTTTATCTTTATCTTTATCTTCGTCATCTTTATCTTTATCTTCTTTTGTTTCGTTTTGTGCTATATTTCCTTGGTCATTGGTATGGTTTTTAACATATAACTCATTCCCAATTCTAACAACATCGTCTGGCATGCTCCAGTCTGGAGTGTCAATGCCGTTAGATAGGTATAACATTAAGTTGCGATAGATTTCAGCGGCTAACCATTGGTCTTGCACACCGATAGCGTGGTTATATTGTTGGTAACCAGTCCAAACAGAAATAACAAAGTTACGACTGTAGCCAACAAAACTAATATCAGGCACACCTTTATAGGCGTCGCCAACAACTTTATCTAAGAAATCATCTGGATAGTTAGAAGTTCCTGTTTTACCAGCATGGGCGAAACCAGGAATGTTAGCGCGTGTACCAGTTCCACGAATAAGAACATCTTTAAGCATATCGGTAATCATATAAGCAGTTGATTCTTTCATTGCTCGTTTACCTTTATCACCAAATTCTGTTTCTTTACCATCAGGAGTGATGATTTTATCAACGTAAGATGGTTTATAATAAGTGCCGCCATTTGCAAAGGCGCCATAGGCAGCTGCCATTTGTAATGAAGAAGGGGCACCCGTAATAGCGTTTGATAAGAAGGGGCCTTCGTCGTATTCAATTCCTAAGCCTTTTAAGAATTCAGCTGATTTGTCTAAGCCAACAGCATCTAAGGTACGGATGGCAGGGACGTTACGAGAATCAACTAAGGCTTCACGCATTGAAATGTTTCCGCGGAAGCGTTTATCGTAGTTGTTTACTGCAGTTGTTGTACCTGGGTAAGTATAAGGAGTATCCGGTGTGATTTTAGCAGTACTATAATTCAAGTATTCGATTGCTGGGGCGTAGTCAGTGATTGGTTTGACAGTTGAACCGAAGTCACGCTCAGCAGTAACAGCTAAGTTGTTATTCATTTGAGTATCTTCTGGCACTTTACGTCCACCTAGTTGAGCAATAACTTTACCAGTATCTGGATCAGTAATTGATACAGCTGTTTGGAAATCATCACTTGGGAAGGCGATTTGTTCATCACTATTAACTAAATCATATAAATATTTTTGTGCATCCATATTGATATTAGTGTAAATGTCTAATCCATCAGTATAAATGTTATAGTCAGACTCTTTTTCCACTTCTTCGATGACTTGTTTAATGTAGTTATCAATCACTTTGTTTTGTTCTTTATTTTCAAGTTCTGTGTTTAATTCATGATCAATTGGTTCAGCGACAGCTTCATCATATTGTTCTTTAGTAATTTTTTTATCTTTGTGCATTTCTGATAAAACTAAATCACGACGAGTTTTTGCTTGTTCCGGTTGATGAATTGGATCGTATGCGTTAGGAGCTTGAGGAATACCTGCAAGTAAAGCCGTTTGAGCAATTGTTAACTCTTTAAGAGGTTTACCGAAGTAACCTTGAGCAGCAGTTTCCATGCCATATAAGCTATTACCCATAAAGACTTTATTAATGTATAGGGTAATGATTTCATCTTTTGATAGTTTACGCTCTAATTGTAAAGACATCCAAGCTTCTTGGATTTTACGTTTGTAGTTTTGGTCTTTTGATGTAGTCGAGAAGAACGATAGTTTAATTAACTGCTGAGTCAGTGTACTACCACCTTGCATGCCCCCGGATTTTAAGTTTGAGACAGCTGCACCCATAATTCGAATAGGGTCAACACCCATATGTTTTTTAAAACGTTTATCTTCAATTGACATAATTGCTTCTTTAATAGAGTCAGGTGTCTCTTCGACAGATAAACTTTCCCGCTTTTCTTCACCAACTTCATAAATGACGTTTTTTCCAGTGTCAAAGAGTTGTGAGGAACGAGGCGCATTTAGTTCTTTCATATTTAGGTCAGGTCCGTTTTTAATGACACCAAATGCAAAGACAACGACAGTGATGCCTAATACCAGGAATAATCCAATCAAAGTTAAGACTATTTTTTTCAGTTTAGAAAGAAAACCACCTTTTTTCTTTTTTTTGTTTGGCGATTTCTTTGGGACCACTTTTTTAGTGGTTGGTTGTTTGGTTTTACTCATTGATCGAATCTCCTTTTATCATAGTTGTCAAACTTTCTAAGTAGGGAATAGTTGGTGCAATCCCAATTTTTAATTCTTCTGCTTTTTGTTCAAAATCAGTTAAAGGAATAGATTTTCGCTGATCTGACTGTGAATCCCAATAGTCTAAAAGTATGTCTGCTGGAAGCATAAAACATCGTTTTAAACTAGAAAACCAAATTAATACAAAAATGACGCCTTGTTGTTTTAAACAGTGACGCATATGTTCCATTTGGTGATGATGAAAGTTATTTAAAGGGAAAGAGGTCTTATTTTTAGTCTCTTTCGCTTCGAAATCAAGATAATGACCTTGATAAATACCATTATAGTCAGTTGTAGACGCTTCTTTGAAATAGGCTTCAGTAATAACTGCAGCACTTCGGTTTGGATAATTCACTTTTACAATCTGAACTGGAGTAGGCTTTTTGTGAATAACAGCTAACCCTTTTTCACGATAATATAAATTAGATGAATTAATCATTTCTTCAAAGCTCATACCACGATTCCGGTGGCTATGACTTAGTGTTGGTTTTACTTGCTTTTTTAGAGAATTCCCGCCATGATTAGAAGGAGTTCTTCCATTTGGGTATTTGATTGTCATGGTGTTCACGCTCCTAGGGAATATTATAACAAAAAAGCCTAGATAATGGAAAGTTTAGGAGGGTTAAAAATGAAAACAATCTATCTGACAGGCTACCGTAGTTTTGAACTCGGTGTCTTTCAAGAGAATGACCCTAAAATTAGAATTATTAAGAAAGTTTTAAAAATGCAATTGGAACAGCGTTTAGAAGAGGGATTAGAGTGGTTGTTGTTGTCAGGAAACCTTGGAATAGAAGAATGGGCCTTTGATGTAGCGCAGGAATTAAAGATAGAGTATCCCGATTTTTCTATTGGTTTAATCTTTCCTTTTGAAGGGTTTGGTGAACAATGGAATGAAAAGAACCAAGGTAAGTTGATAGCGATGAAAAGCAAAGCGGACTATGTTGACTCGGTTTCGCATAAACCGTACGACAATCCCCAACAGCTGCGAAACCATACACAGTTTCTTTTAACACATTCTGATGGTTGCTTATTGATTTATGATGAAGAGTACGAAGGAAAGAGTCAATATTTTCTAAATGATGCCAATAAATTTGTTGAAAAATCAGATAAGGATAAGGAATTTACTATCTTCCAAATTACCATGGATGACCTACAACATTCCCAAGACTTTGAATGATATTTAATTGATTTTAACCTAGGTTTTCGGTACAATGAATAAAGAATAGATTTATACTATGAAAATTTATTGAAAAATTATAGATGAGGTGCTTAAAATGGCGATTAATTACGATGCAAGAGAGATTTTACAAAAAGAATTCACATCAAAAATGCGTGGCTATAACCCAGTTGAAGTTGACGAGTTTTTAGATGGCGTTATTAAAGACTACGAAACATTCACACGTGAGTTATTATCTTTACGTGAAGAAAACCAACGTTTAAAAGCTAAAGTTGAACAAATGACGAAAAGCCAAGAAACGTTATCACGTATTAAACAAGAACCTGTAACCCCAACAGCTTCAGCAACTAACTTTGATATTTTAAAACGTTTATCAAGTTTAGAAAAAGAAGTGTTTGGTAAAAAATTAACAGCTGAAGAAGTTGTTGAAGAAGTAACTGAAATCCCTGTCTTTGAAGAAGCAACTGAAGAAGTTGTTGAAGCGACTCAAGCAGAAGATAAATTTTCAGATACAATGACTGTTAAAGCGATTCATGAAGATTTAGAACAAACAAGAACATTTTAATTAATTGATTGTATTTGTAGTTTTTGGGTAATCGCAGGCGAGTTTACTCGTTTGAGGAAAGTCCATGCTCGCACAAGCTGCGATGCTTGTAGTGTTCGTGCTTAGCGAAAAAATAAGCTAAGGTACCTGCTTGTCAGGTAACGGCAGATAAAACTCCTAAGGTTTCGGCTATGGGGGAGTAGTCTTGAAAGTGCCACAGTGACGAAGTAACATTAGAAATGGTGTTAGTGGAACGCGGTAAACCCCTCGAGCGAGCAACCCAAACTTTGGTAGGGGCATTCTTTTTGAGGAATTGAACAAGAAAAGGAACAGTTTTACTGTAGACAGATGATTATCGTTGGAACTTTCTTTCCTGAGAGGTTTCAATACAGAACATGGCTTATAGAAAACTACAATTAATCAGGATTTCCTTCCGTAACTGGAAGGCTTTTTTTTCGAATAATACCCTGAAAGGGAGTTAATAATATGAAACAATTTAAACTAATTGCCACAGCTGCCAGTGGTATGGAAGCGCTGGTTGGTCAAGAATTAAGAGATTTAGGGATTGAATGCCAGGTTGAAAATGGGAAAGCGATTTTTCATGGCGATCTTGAAACAATTGCGACAGCAAACTTATGGTTAAGAACCGCTGACCGTATCAAAATCGTGGTTGGTGAATTTAAAGCGGTGACCTTTGAAGAGCTGTTTGAACAAACTAAGGCCTTACCATGGGAAGATATTTTACCAATGGATGCTGAGTTTCCAGTAGCAGGAAAATCAATCAAATCAACGTTATTTAGTATTTCTGATTGCCAAGCCATTACTAAAAAAGCGATTGTTAGTCGCTTAAGTGAGGTTTATCACCGTTATGGCCGTCTACCAGAAACAGGAGCTAAATTCCCGTTAGAAGTAGCTTTGTTAAAAGATCAAGTGACGATTACTTTAGACACGACAGGACCAAGTTTGTTTAAACGTGGTTACCGTGTTGAAAAAGGGGGAGCGCCATTAAAAGAAAATATGGCTGCGGCCTTAGTGATGTTAACTAATTGGCGTAAAGACCGTCCTTTTTATGACCCCGTTTGCGGATCAGGGACAATTTGTATTGAAGCTGCTTTAATTGGCCACAATATTGCACCAGGCTTCAACCGAGATTTCCTATGTGAAGATTGGGACTGGGTTGATGGTGATATCTTTGATAAGGTCAGAACAGAAGCCGATGAGAAGGCAGACTATGATATTGAATTAGATATTATGGGATCTGATATTGATGGTAAGATGATTCAGATTGCACAAGATAATGCTGCTGAAATCGGCTTAGGTGATTCCATTCAATTTAAACAAATGCAATTAAAAGATTTTACCACTGAAAAAGAATATGGTGTGATTGTTGCCAATCCGCCATATGGTGAACGTTTAGGTGAAGAAGAATCAGTTCAACGCTTATACCGTGAAATGGGAGAGACATATCGTCCATTAAAAACATGGAGTAAGTATATCCTAACTAGTGATTTAACTTTTGAAACGCATTATAAAGCGAAAGCAACAAAAAAACGTAAACTATACAATGGTGCGTTAAGAACAGATTTATTCCAATACTGGGGAACTCGTCCACCGAGAGAACCAAGGGAAGTGCAAGAATAAAAAGAACTGACTGAGTCAGTTCTTTTTTGTTTGGTATTGAGAATTATTATCAATAGGTTTATGATGTGATAGAAAGGAAGATGATGATGAAAAAAGGAATTTTAATTGCTAATATTGGGACGCCAGAAAAACCTGAAAAAAAAGAAGTTAAACGCTATTTAGCAAAGTTTTTAGGTGATCATCGTGTGATTGATACACCTCGTTGGAAATGGTTACCAATCTTACATGGCATTATTTTAAATACACGACCTAAAAAGTCAGCCGCTTTATATAAAGAAATTTGGACAGCTGAAGGGTCGCCATTAGAAATCTATACAAAGGCACAGGCAGAAGGGTTACAAGGATTACTATCAGATAGTGTAGTACGTTATGGTATGGCATATAGTGAGCCAACAATCAGCCAAAGCTTAACAGAAATGGCAGAAATGGGCGTAGATGATGTGACAATTATTCCGTTGTACCCACAGTATTCAACTACGACAACTGCTTCGATTAACGATGCTGTCTTCAAGCATTATTTACAATCAGAAGACATGCCACATTTACATTTTGTTAGAGAATTTACTGACCATCCTGGTTACATTAAATTGTTAGCAGATCAAATTCGCCAAGGAATTTCGGAGCATCAACCTGATGAGTTAATTTTGTCTTACCATGGAATTCCAGTGAGTTATGTTGAAAAAGGTGACCCGTACCAAGCGCAGTGTCAAGCAACGACAGATGCTTTGATGGCAGAACTTCAGTTAGAAACACCTTGGAGAATGTGCTATCAATCTAAATTTGGTCCAGCTGAATGGTTGACACCCGCATTGGATAAAACTTTAATGGCATTGCCTAAAGAAGGGGTCAAAAAAGTATTGGTCATTACCCCAGGTTTTGTATCAGATTGTATTGAAACAATTGAAGAAATTGAAAGTGAGAATAAAGAATACTTTATGGAAAATGGTGGAGTGGAGTTTAACTATATTCACCCTTTTAATGACTCACCAGAATTTTTTGAATTACTAAAAGAATTAGCAACAAATTAAAAAGAAGCCGCTTAGGCTTCTTTTTCTATTTTATGTAGCGCTTTTTGTAAACCTTGACGGGCAAGGTTGTCAGCGCCTTTATTTTGTCTTTCAGGGATCCACTGAATAATAATCAAATCAAATTTTGGGATAAGTTGTTGAATCCGTTTTAAATAAGGCTTAAACGTCTCATTTTGAGTGAAGTTTTTATCGATGGTTTCGCAGACAACTTTACTATCACTGTAGACAAAGGTTGTTTGGTCATTCAGTCCACGCTCAATTGCTTCCGTCAAACCGGCTTCCATTGCTACAAATTCTGCTTGGTGGTTGGACATGTCAGAGAGGGGGTAATTGAGTTGCAAGTAATGGTTACCATCAATTAATTGAATGCCAATGCCACTTGGTCCTGGGTTTCCTTTAGTTGATGCATCAACGTAAATCTTAAGCATGAAACGAACTCCTTATCTATCAGTGAGACTTTTTTGAAATTATGGTATTATAGAAACAATGTTACATTACTAGAGGGGTTTCTATGAAAGAAAAACTAATAAAGAAAGCATACCGTTGGCAGCCTGAGATTGCAACTAGTTTAATCTATTGGTCGTTGACATTTACTTTGTTTTTTATTGCCTTAATTGTGCAATTAGAATTAATTAAACTGAATATATATTCTATTTTAATTGGTTTAGTATTTATTTTTTTTGTTTGGCTTGGTTTAAGACGAATCATTGTCATAGAAGATAATGATTTAATTATTAAAACTATTTTGAAAAAAAATGAACGCAAGATTCCAGTGCAATCGATTAAAGAATTGTCAGTTGGCACCTACGGTCTAACGATAGAACAAGAGTTATTAAATGAATCACTGTTGATGACACCTAAAACATTAGACATGTTTATAAGGGATGTCAAAGCTCATGAACAGTTTAAAGGTATAGTTAAAGGAATTTAAAAAGCGTTGGCATTTGCCAGCGCTTTTTTTTAATCGATAACAGTTACATTTGTTGCTTGAGGACCTCGCAGAGCATCTTTAATTTCAAATGAAACAACTTGATTTTCTTTTAGGGTTTTAAAACCATCGGAAACGATTCCGGTAAAGTGAACGAATATTTCTTCAGTTTCATTATACGTAATAAAGCCATAGCCTTTTTGTGCATCAAACCATTTAACTGTTCCATTCGTCATCTTCATTTCCCCCAGTTAGTCATAATTGAATACCCTTTCATTATAGGGAATAAAGTGTCTAAGGTCAATTTTAAGTGCTTTTTATCAGAATGTCGGTGACAGTAAGTAGCCGTGGCTTTTTCCGCTATAAACTGTTATCATTAGAAAGGATTTATATCAGTGCAGAATGAACTAAGTTTAAAAGCGAGGGTCTATTATGGGAAAACAAGCCAATCAATTTTTAGCATCGTTTAATCGGATTGAAAAGTGGTTACAAGATGAATACAAACGTAAACCATTTCCAGGTTTTGCTGAACTAGTTCGTAGATTATCCAAACGTAAAGATTTACAAGTTCGTAAATACCATGATGACTTACTTGAAATTGCCCAATTGCGAAATGCAATTGTTCATGATCGGATTGCTCCGGATTTTGTTATTGCGGAACCGAATGATTGGATTGTCAAAAAAATCGAAAAAATTGAACAAGAGTTAATTGCGCCAGAGCTTGTTAGTCCGCGGTTTAAAAAAGAGGTTGTGACTTTTGAAAAAGGGACGTCTTTAGATGTCATTTTAAAAAGTTTAACAGAGAAAGAATACTCACAGTTTCCAATCTATGATGGTAAGCAGTTTTTGGGATTAATCACTGCCAATGGTATTGGGATTTGGTTGGCAGCTCACAATCAAAATGAGCAAATATCGATCAAAGGGAAAACAGTCGAATCGGTTTTAAAAAGTGATGCAAAACGCAATAACTATTTGTTTGTGGCTCAAAATGCCTATGTCTTTCAAGTTATGGAAAAGTTTTTAGCTGACCCAACCATTGAGGCTATCTTGATAACAACTGATGGACAAGCGAATAGTAAGTTAATCGGTCTAGTTAGACCGAAAGAAGTGTTCCAAGATTATTATGAAGAGTGGAGTGAGATGCAATGATTCCCTATTTATTAATCGCCCTAACAGTCATTATTGTGGATCAGTTAGTTAAGATTTGGACAGTCAATCAAATCGTCATTGGTGAAACAGTCCTCCACAATCCAGTGTTAAGTTTGACCCATCTTCATAATGAAGGGGCAGCTTGGAGTATGTTAGAAGGTAAAATGTGGTTCTTTTATATTGTGACAGTTGTGTGCTGTTTAGTAATTGGCTATTTACTAGTTCATAATATTAAAGAAAGTAAATGGTTAACAGTTGGTCTAGCACTGATTTTAGGTGGGGCTATTGGTAATTTTATTGACCGTATTCGTTTAGGATATGTGGTAGATATGTTCCAAGTAGAGTTTTTTAATTTCCCGATTTTCAACGTAGCAGATACAGCATTAAGTATCGGTGTAGCATGTGTTTTAATTTACATCTTGCTTGATGAAAAAAAAGAATAGGTGGCTAATAATGTTAGATAAATTAAATATGACAATTGAAGAACAAACAGGAAGAATCGATAAAGCGATTGTTGAAGAGTTTGCTGATTTTTCAAGATCACAAATCCAACAATGGTTAAAAGATGGTTTCGTAACCGTAAATGGTGAAGTAGTGAAATCAAATTATAAAGTCAAAGCTGGTGATGAAATTGAAATTATTCGTCAAGCTCCAGTGGAATTAAAAATCGAAGCAGAAGATATTCCTTTAGAAATTGTCTATGAAGATGATGATGTGGTTGTGGTTAATAAACCGCAAGGAATGGTCGTTCATCCTTCAGCCGGTCATGCTAGTGGCACAATGGTTAATGCTTTATTATTCCATATCAAAAACTTATCAAGTATCAACGATGTAGTGAGACCAGGAATTGTTCACCGAATCGATAAAGATACATCTGGACTGTTAATGGTTGCTAAAAATGATGAAGCTCATGAATCATTAAGTAAGCAGTTAAAAGATAAAACGGTTGTCCGTCGCTATGTTGCCTTAGTTCATGGTGAAATCCCTCATGAAAAAGGGACGGTTGATGCGCCAATTGGTCGTTCTAAAATCAATCGTCAATCACAAGCGGTTATCGAGGGTGGCAAGCCTGCTGTGACACACTTTAAAGTTTTAGAAAAATTTGAAGATTTCACATTGATTGAATGCCAACTTGAAACAGGACGTACGCACCAAATTCGTGTCCACATGCAATATATTAAATACCCAATTGCTGGTGATCCTTTGTATGGCCCACGCAAAACATTGCCTGGAACAGGTCAATACTTGCATGCCAAATCGTTAGGATTTGTGCATCCAAAAACGGGTGAAGAGTTATACTTTGAAGCAGACTTACCAGAGAATTTCCAAGAGATTTTAAAAACCTTAAATAAATAACTTGTTATTAGATAACAAAAATAGTATGCTAATAGATAAGAATTTAAGACAATTAAACAATACCTTTAAAACAGTCCCGTGAGACTGATAAGGCAGACAGTTTCTTGAGGGAAACTGTACTTTGTGTAGAACTTTTACTCCTGCCCTTTTTAGGTAGGAGTTTTTTTGTGGCAAATTCACTGACAAAGGAGGAAAACAATGAGTGAAGTAGAAGTATTTGATGCTCAAACAATGGCTCGTACGATTTCACGGATTAGTTATGAAATTATCGAACGATATGAGTCATTAGATGATTTAGTGTTAGTGGGTATTAAAACACGTGGAATTTTTATTGCTGAAAGATTAGCTAATCGTTTGTCAGAACTTTCGAATGTAAGAGTGTTTACTGGAGAGTTGGATATAACCACGTATCGTGATGATCAAAAATTAGACATGACGCCGGATCCAACAATGTCAAAAATACCAGAAAGCTTAGCGGGTAAAAAAGTCATACTTGTTGATGATGTCCTTTATACGGGACGGACAATAAGGGCAGCCCTTGATGCAGTGATGGACCACGGTAGACCGGCAAGCATTGCTTTAGCTGTCTTAGTAGATCGCGGGCATCGTGAGTTACCAATTCGTGCGGATTTTGTAGGTAAGAACTTACCCACAGCTGTAACAGAAGAAGTTGAAGTTAAAATGGTTGAGTCAGATGGGGAAGACCGCATCTGTTTAATTAAATAATAGTCGCTTTTTAAAGTAGTCCCGTGAGGCTAGGAAAAGCAAAAATTCTCCTTACTAAGTCTGGAGTCTTTTTGTGAGAACCTTGGTCGAGCTGATCAAGGTTTTTAATTTGCAACTAAACAAAAAGGAGAATGAAAATGAGTGAATTTAGAAATGATCAAGTCGTGTTAGATATTAAGGATAAGCCAAAAGCATTGCAATGGTTTGGTTTGAGTTTGCAGCATCTCTTCACGATGTTTGGAGCAACTGTTTTAGTCCCAATCTTAGTAGGGATTGATCCGGGAATAGCTTTGTTGAGTTCTGGATTAGGAACGATTGTTTATATGTTGACAACTGGGGCTAAAATACCAGCTTACTTAGGAAGTAGTTTTGCTTTTATTCCTGCTATGCAAATGTTGATGAAAAGTGATGGTTACCCAGCAGTTGCTCAGGGTGCAATCACAACTGGTTTAGTTTATGTCATTGTTGCTTATATCATAAAAAAGATTGGCTCAGAGTGGATTAATCAAGTCTTACCACCGATTGTCGTGGGACCAGTTGTGATGGTGATTGGATTAGGACTTGCTGGAAATGCAGCAACTAATGCGATGTATGATGGTGCGGGGAATTATGATCCCAAATTAATTTTAGTAGCGCTCGTAACCTTAGCATTGACGATTATCTTTAACATGTTTTTGAAAGGTTTTATCGGCTTGCTGCCAATTTTGCTAGGGATTATTTCAGGCTACGTTTTCGCCTTATTAATGGGAATTGTCGACACAGCTCCCATTGCAGAAGCTAGTTGGTTTGCCATGCCTAATTTTGAAATTCCGTTTGTTCAGTATCAACCTAAATTACACATTGGTGCGATTATGACCATGGCACCAATTGCCTTTGTGACAATGACAGAGCATATCGGTCATTTAACAGTTTTAAATAAATTAACACGTCGTAACTTCTTTGAAGATCCAGGCTTATCAAGAACGTTACTTGGTGATGGTTTAGCCCAAATTACGGCTGGTTTTATTGGAGGTCCTCCTGTCACAAGTTATGGTGAAAATATTGGTGTACTAGCCATTACTAAAGTTCACAGTGTTTTTGTTCTTGGTGGGGCAGCTGTTTTAGCGATTATCCTAGGATTTGTTGGGAAAGTCAGCGCGGTTATTCTTAGTATCCCTGGACCAGTTATCTCAGGTATTAGTTTCATTCTATTCGGTGTCATTGCAGCGAGTGGCTTAAAAATTTTGATTGATAATAAAATTGATTTTGATAAAAAACGCAATTTGATTATTGCCTCAGTCATTTTAGTTGTTGGAATTGGTGGCTTAATGTTTAAGGTAGGACCATTTGAATTATCTGGCATGGCCCTTGCAACGTTATTCGGAATTTTCTTAAACCAAGTACTACCTAAAGAAGCAAGAAGTGAACAAGCATAAGGGTTTAGAATTGACGATATTTATTTTTGTCAGTTAAAATATAAGTGTAGAAAGAGGAGGGAATAGCCCCATGCCAATTCAACACTTATATACAAAAGCGAATCAAAAATTAGCTGATTTAAACGCCTTACCCTTAAAGAGCTTAGCCGATGGAATGGAAGCCTTTCAGTATCAATCTCCCATTGACTTTGGCGAAGTGGAGAGTATTATTTCAGAGCCAGAGATGGATTTAAAACTTCATTATCAGGAAGAAGAATATCAGCAAAAAGTTTTTGGTGGTTCGTATCACCTAGTGCCAAATGAAGGGAAGAGTTGGTTAACTTTTGAGGGCCAACGCTTCAATTTAGATGATATTCACGTTCACTTTCCAAGTGAGCACACGTTAAACAATCAAGCCAGTAAGTTTGAATTTCATTTAGTCCACAGTGGTCCAGAAGGTGAAAACTTAGTGATTGCGGTGATGTATGAAGGGGATTCTGATGACTATATTGAAGAAAATCCTAAGCGTCGTAAAATGATGGAAGAAATTTTTTACGAAGGGACTAATATGATTTTTAACCCTGCAGATTATTTATCTCGTCCGTTGAAGTATTATCACTTTGTTGGATCGCTAACAACGCCTCCTTATTCAGGACCGGTTTTATGGTTTGTCATTGATGAGATGCAGTACGCTAACTTAGAAGTGGTTAGACGTGTGAAAAAATTTGTGCCAACAAATAATAATCGCGTAGTCTTTCCAGTAAGAGATCGATTGGTGTATCATAATTAAAGAGAATTGTTTGCTTACTTTTGCTATGTTATTCTAAGTAGTAGAAAAGTTAGTGAGATAAAAACATCGACTACTTTTAGTCGGTGTTTTATTTGATATAGGAGCGCAAGAGATGGATAGCATAAAAAAAATAGGAATAACGATGATTAAATGGTTAAGCGTTTGTCTAGTAATTGGTGTTGCGACGGGATTGTTATCGAGTTTCTTTTTGACCAGTTTAAGTTGGGCGACAACCACTAGAGAAGCTAATCAGTGGTTAATTTTTGGCATGCCGCTGATTGTGATGGTTTTTACCTGGTTGTATCAAAAATATGGTGGGTTAAGTCATCAAGGAAATAACTTAGTGATTCGTCGGGCTAATGGTAGTGACAATTTAATTCCCTTAGTATTGATTCCACTAACGTTATTTGGGACAATTACTAGTCATTTGTTTGGGGCTTCAGTTGGTCGTGAAGGAACGGCTGTTCAAATGGGTGGTTCTTGGTCGGAGCAAGTTGCCAAGTGGTTTAACTTATCAGATTCAGAACGCCAAACAGCGATTATTTGTGGAATAAGTGGTGGTTTTGCCAGTGTCTTTGGAACGCCGTTTGCAGGTGCAATTTTCGCCGTTGAAGTGATTATGATTGGACGCTTTAAAATCCGTGGGCTACTGCCCAGTCTATTAACAGCGTTAATTGCTAATCAAGTCACGGTTTTAGTAGGGATCCAGCATAGTCATTACGCAGCTGGAATCATACCTGACTTTTCAATCTCTCTATTATTAAAAGTATTACTAGCCAGTATTGCTTTTGGGTGTGTTGCGACTTTATTTAGTTGGTCAATTCGTCAAATTAAAACCATCTATTCTCATCTGATTGTTAATCCAGTGTTACGTGCTGGATTTGGTGGGCTAGTTGTTTTAGGTTTGGTTGGACTATTTGGGACAACACGTTATTTGGGATTAAGTCTTCCCTTATTATCAGATGCATTTGCAGGCACCCATCAACTTTTTGATTTTATTAATAAATTACTCTTTACCGTCTTTTCACTGGGAGCGGGTTTCCAAGGGGGAGAAGTGACCCCGTTATTTGAAATTGGAGCGACTTTAGGTGCGAGCTTAGCGACGATGCTACAAGTAACCGTTCCATTTTTAGCAAGCTTAGGATTTATTGGGGTATTTGCTGGTGCTACCAATGCACCCTTAGCATGTGCTGTTATGGGGGTGGAGTTGTTTGGGTTGGAACTAGCACCTTGGTTACTTTTGGCAAGTTATGTCAGTTGTTTCTTTGCTAGTTCAAAGGGGATTTATATCGCACAGGGCAATCAACTAAATAAAGTTAATTTTTGCAAATTAATTAGTCAAAAAAAAGACCTTTAAAGGGTCTTTTTTTGTTAGGTATTTCACATTGATATTTTAAATTAGTGATGTTATGATGAAGTGGTTGATAATGATAATTATTCTCAATTAGAAAGAAGAGTGTGTAATGAGTAAGAAAAAATGGGGATTTCCCTTTATAATAATTTGTTTGGTTGGATTGATTATATTGGCAGTTGCGTTTTCAGTAGCCAATGGTCAAGCTGATATATCCTTCGTTGATATTGTATCGGTTTATGCTAATAAAATATTTCATTTATCTGGGGTGTCAGATGTAAATCCAGCAACAGAATCAATTATCTGGTTCGTAAGAAGTCCGCGTGTCTTTTTAGCGTTATTAGTTGGGATGGGGTTAGCATTGGTTGGTGTTGTCATGCAAGCGATGGTCCAAAACCCACTAGCGGATCCTTATATTTTGGGAATTTCATCAGGAGCTTCATTAGGGGCAACATTTGCGATTTTAATTGGCTTTAGTTCGCTGCCAATGCTTCAAAATGCGGGGATCTCTTTTGGGGCATTCTGGGGAGCGTTATTAGCCTCGGTTTTAGTGTTTGTTTTTTCATCAGTCGGGGGAAAAATGACCTCAATTAAATTAATTTTATCGGGAACAATTATTAGCTCCTTATTTGGTGCGGTGACAAGTTTGATTGTGTTCCTTTCTAATAATGCAGAAGGGATGAAGTCCGTTGCGTTTTGGTCAATGGGAAGTTTAGCGTCAGCTGATTGGCAAAAACTACAAATTTTGCTAGTCGTACTAACGTTAATGATTCTCTTCTTTTTGAGTCAGTATCGTATTTTAGATGTGATGTTACTCGGGGAAGATGCGGCATTATCACTCGGTGTAAATCTGCGCCGCTATCGTATGCTATATATGGGGCTGACGGCTGTTTTAACTGGAGTAATTGTATCGTTTTCTGGAATGATTGGTTTTGTTGGTTTGATTATTCCACATATTGTTCGTGGTTTTTGTGGTTCAAGCCATAAACAGTTATTACCAATTTCAATTTTATCAGGTGGCTTATTCATGGTGCTTTGTGACCTATTATCCCGTGTTATCGTAACGAATGCTGAATTACCAATTGGTATTATTACAGCCTTAATTGGTGCACCAATTTTCATTTATATGATTGTCAAAAAAGAATACAACTTTGGGGGTGCTTAAATGGGTTTATATGTTGATAATTTATCTGTTCAAATTAAACAGACTAAGCTTGTTAAAGAAGCCTCACTAAAAGTTTCTGATCAGCAATGTGTGGGGATTATTGGTCCTAATGGATGTGGTAAATCAACTTTAGTGAAGGGCATTACGGGTGTCTTAGCTATTGCGTCAGGTCAAATTGAGTTAGATGGTTTAGATACCAGAACAGCAGATGCTAAAGAAGTGGCAAGAAATATGTCAGTTGTCGGTCAGTTTAATGAGGTCAACTTTGACTTAACTGTCGAAGAAATGGTTTTACTAGGCAGAACGCCCTATAAAAAATTACTAGAAGGTGACAAAGCTAGTGACTATCAGTTAGTCACTAAGGCGTTAGAAAAAATGGAGCTATTAGCTTATCGTCATCGTAATTTTTTATCATTATCTGGCGGTGAGAAACAACGTGTGATTGTTGCTCGGGCATTATGTCAAGAAACCCCTTATATGGTTTTAGACGAGCCAACAAACCACTTAGATATAAAACATCAATTACGATTGATGAAAGAACTTAAATCGTTAAATATTGGCATTTTAACAGTCCTGCATGATTTAGAAACAGCTGCAAGGTACTGTGATTATATTTATGCCATGAAAGAGGGGGTGATTATAGCAGAAGGACGTCCAGAAGAGGTGATGACCTCAGAACTGTTAACACGGTTGTACGATGTAAAATGCGAAGTATACCGTAATCCTTTTGACCAAGGATTAAATTTCTATTTTAAAGAAGAGGAGAATTAACATGAAAAAATTATCAGTTATTATGACAATAGCATTAGCTTTTGTATTAGTAGGCTGTTCAAATACAACGCAAGATAAAGCAGGTTCAGATAAGAGTGTCACAATTAGTAATTATGAAAATAAAAAAGGCTCAACGGAGTTTTCAAAAGTTGAAACGACCTTTGAAAAAATACCAGAGAAAATTTTTGTTAATACAAAACCAGCGGCGGAGATTTTATTACACTTAGGCTTACAAGATCGGATTGTCGGTGTGGGTGCTAACTTTGGGCAAGGTGATGAAACCGTTGCGAAAGAATATGCCAAACTACCTAAAGTGTCCACTGACTATGTAGGGAAAGAATTAGCCTTAAGTGTCAATCCAGATTTAATTTACGGACGTGGAACATTGTTTAGTGAAGAAGAATGGGGCAATGGGTCAGTTGAAAGTTTGAAAGAAATGTCAGTTCCAAGTTTTATCTTAGGGTCATCTATTCAAGGTGGAACATTCGAGTCGATTTACGATGACATTGAACGTACTGGGACATTATTTGGGGTTGAAAATAAAGCAAAGGAATTCTCAACAGAATTAAAAGAGAAAGAAGCAGCTATTAAAAAGACGATCGGGACACATGATAAAGCCGACTTTGCTTATTTACACATGAGTACACCTGATGAAATTATGGTCTATTCTGCCAGTAAAGAAACCTTCTTCCAAAGTGTTTTTGAAATGTTAAACTTAAACAACATTTTTAAAGATGTAGAGGGTGAGGTTAGCTTAGAATCATTAATCAAAGCAGATCCAGAATATTTAATCGTACCTGATTGGTCAGCAGGGGGTTCTGATGGCGTTTCTGACCAAGATTTAATTGATAGCCTGATGAAAGACCCTCGTCTACAAGAGATGCAAGCGATTAAAAATAAAAAAGTTTATGGCTTAGACTACAATGCGATGTTTGGTTATGGCTACCAATCATTGGAAGGTGTTGAGCAGTTAGCTAAAAAAATCTACGGTTAAAATTTAGTGGTTAGAAGGAAGTTTTTTTGTGAAAAAGTTATCAGTTAAAGAGTGGGTGACATTGAGTGTTATTTTGTTACCTAACTTATTAATTAGTTTAAATACATATATGCTTCAAGTTGCACTGCCGGAAATTCAAACTCAAGTTGGTGCTAGTTACGGTCAAGCACAATATATCCTAAGTGGCTATGCCTTAGGGTTAGCAGCAACGTTAATACTGAGTGGCAAGCTAGGCGATGTTTTTGGTTATAAACGGCTGTTAATAGTCGGAATTCTTGGCTTTATGTTAGTCTCAATCGTTGGAGCGACTGCAATATCAGGAACTATTTTGATTGTTGTCAGAATTTTGCAGGGGATTTTTGGAGCCTGTATTCAGCCACAAGTTTTAGTTCTTATGCGCAACCAGTTTGATAAAGCCGTTCAACCCTTAGTCTTTTCGATTTATGGTGTTGTCATCGGCTTAGGGTTTACCTTTGGTCTAATGCTTGGTGGACTGATCATAAATATCAACGCCTTCGATCTAGGCTGGCGTAATATATTTATTATCAACATTCCTTTTTGCTTATTAATTTTGCTTGGTATGAGATTATTGGAAACACAACCAGCTATCTCAGCTGATAAAATTGATTGGTTAGGGGCAGGTTTGTTATCTTCCGGTTTGTTGTTAGTCATTAATAGCCTATATCAGCTTCAAAATAAACAGGCTATGTCATTTCAAGTAGTTATGATTTTTGTAGCCGTTGGGTTACTGGTTGCATTTTATCTGATTGAAAAGCAACGAAAAGAAAAAGGTAAAGTGGTTCTAGTTGATTTAGAATTGTTTGATAATTCCTTTTATAGTTTAGGTTTAGCTAGTGTGTTATTTGTTTATTTGAATATGTTTTCGGTATTCTTTTTAATAACTTATTATGTTCAATCAGGTCTTGGTAACAGTGTGGCAGAGACGAGCTTAGCTTTTTTATCATTAGGTGTTGGGTTTATTTTAACTTCTGTATCATCAAGTAAGTTATTATCAGTTGTGGGAGATAAGTTATTACTTTTTGGTACAGCTGTTATGGGAATAGCCTTATTATATTTAAGTCAGTCAGTCATGTTACAGCCAGAGTTGCTAAGTTGGTCAAATAGCTTATTGTTGTTTATGTATGGTTTAGGATTAGGTGCGACAACAACTCCTTTAGTGGGAATCATTCTCCAGGGACTTGATATGAGATTTATGGGGATAGGTGGCGCGTTGCTAAATACTGTCATGTACTTAGCAAGTAGCTTAGGTGTTTGTGCCATTGGCTTCTTTTTCCAGAATTCATTAGGCAAAAGTTTAGCTAAAGCCAGTTTAAGTGATTACCAGAGAGCCTTTAGTCATTCTTTATGGTTGTCGGCTATCTATTTGGTTATTTTATTAGTTATTTTTATAGAAATGAAACGAAAAAAGACTAGGTCAACTGCCTAGTCTTTTTAATTTGGTGTAAAAGGTGTCATTATTTCAGAAAATAGGTATAATTTAGAGTATTAGTGAAAGGAAGGATGAGGTCATGAAGAAAGATCAAGTGTATGCTGTTGTTGATTTAGAAACAACAGGTACTAATCCTAAAGATGACCGAATTATCCAGTTTGGTTGCGTCTTTATTCAAAACAATCAAATTATTTCACGTTATGCATCTGATATTAATCCTGAGCGGGACTTTTCTAAACAAATTGAAACACTCACAGGATTAAGTAATGAACGCGTTTCGACTGCGCCAACTTTTAAAGAAGTGGCAAAAGAAATTTATGATATGTTACAAGGGACAGTCTTTGTTGCACATAACATTGCCTTCGATTATCAATTTTTAAGTACAGAGTTAATTCGCTGTGAGCAGCCTGCTTTGAATCTTTTAGGAATTGATACAGTAGAGTTAGCTCAAATCTTCTTACCAACATCAGCAAGTTTTAGATTAAGCGATTTAGCTGATGAGTTTGGTTTCTCACATGATAACCCTCATCAAGCTGATAGTGATGCCGAAGCCACGGCGAATTTACTGATGATGATTGAAAAGAAAATTATGACATTGCCATTAACAACTATGGATACGATTGTTTCCTTAGCGAGCTGCTGTGAGATGAATACTGGTGAGTATCTCGATATGCTAACAGTTGAAATGGTTCGTGAACTACCGCCATTAAACCCAACAATCCAAGTGGTTGATGGGATTGCTCTTCAAAAAAAGGGAAAGCCGACCTTAAATTGGTATCAACCAAATCAAGATGCTTTCCCGAAAGATAAAAAACAAAAACAAAAAATTTATGGGAAAACTTTAGATTACCGACCAGGTCAAAGCAAGATGATGAACTTTGCTGATCGTTTCTTTACTAGTCGAGTAACTGAAGAGACCGAAATTAATGACCGTTTTGCTGGGAAAAATCTAGCGATTGAATCGTCGACTGGTAGTGGGAAAACTTTAGGGTATTTGTTCCCTCTAAGTTATATCGCGACACCAGACAAACCTGCAGTCATCAGTACAGTTTCAGTTTTTCTTGAAAATCAAATCCTTGAAAAAGATATTCCAAAGATTAATGAATTACGACCAGGAAGTGTTCGTGCGACATTGCTTAAGAGTCAACAGCGATTCATAGATTTAAGTCGGTTTTCGAATACGTTAAAAAAACGCTCTGAGCCGAAACAGTATGTGCTGTATCAAATGAAGATTTTAGTCTGGTTAACAGAAACAATAACAGGTGACTTAGATGAGCTTCAATTAACAACGATGAATCATCCTTTCTTTAAAGAAATTTCTCATCGAGGGCTGACTTATTTATCTAAGAGGTCACCGTTTTACCCAGTTGATTTTTGGTTGCACTTACAAGAAAAAGTTGCGACTTCTAATATTATTATTGTAAACCATAGTTTCCTTTGTCAGGAAAACAATCGACAGGCTAGTTTATTACCCGATACAGATATTCTCGTTGTCGATGAGGCACATCATTTACCTGAAACGGCTCAACATGCTGCATCAAAACAATTAAATAGTTACGATGTGAGTCGGACGTTAAATAAAATGATTGCTGAGTTAGATGATAGTGATGGTTTACGCGAGTTGGCTGAAACGGGAAATTGGTCGAAAGAGTATCAACTATTACACCAACTAGCAACAGAATTAAGTGTAGCTTTTGGTGATTATAAAGAAGATATTTTTGAGAATTTACTAATTGATCATGGTTATCAGTCTGGTTCCGATTTGATTGTAACAAATGAGTTGTTATTAAAAATGCCAATCTATACACAGCGTCACGGGCAACAATTGTTGCAAGCACTGGATGAAGCTATTAATCTGTCTAATCAGATAGAAGAAAGTTATGTTCAACAAATTGAACGCTGGAGCAAACGTGATCATGAATTGTTAAGCAGCTATTTTGAAGTGATTAATCAATTGAGTGAATTTCAGCAGTTATTATCAGCTTTTATTAACCCGAATGCGATAGACTGTGTTCGTTGGCTACAATTGAATGAACATAATCACCAATTAACGGCTTACTTTAGTGATTTTAACTCAGCGACGGTGATTGATAGTAAGTGGTATCGTAAATTCAATAAGATTTTATATACAGGCGGAACGATTCGCGTTGGCAAAGATACCCAGTTTTTAGCGCGTGAATTAGGGATTGAGTATTTACCATTCAAATCAGTACCAAGCAGTTATGATTACAGTCAACAAGCCCGCTTGTATGTGCCAACTGAAACAGCTGAATTTCAAGAATTATCGTCACAAGCTTATAGTCGTTTTGTTGGAGACACGATAAGTGAATTAATGAAGGTAGAAAAAAGGTCAGTATTAGTTTTATTTACCTCCCATCAAATGCTTCAAACTGTTTATCATCAAATAAACCAACCGATGATAAATGAAGGAGTTGAGGTCTTGGCGCAAGGTCTATCGGGATCTCGCGAGAAAATAGTTAAACGGTTTGAGCATAATGACCAAAGTATTTTATTAGGTACGGATAGTTTTTGGGAAGGGTTGGACTTGCCTGGCGACCGTTTAGAACTGCTAGTCGTGACACGATTACCGTTCGATTCGCCAGAACGACCATTTATTAAAGAAAAATACCAATACTTACAAAGTAAGGGAGTAGACTCTTTTTATAAATATGCTTTACCAAAAGCAGCCTTAAGGTTACGCCAAGGTATAGGGCGTCTGATTCGTTCTGATGAAGATAAAGGGGCAATGATTGTCTTGGATCGTCGTTTGACCCAAGCGAGTTATGGTGAAATGCTGCAAAAAGCATTACCAGCCGACCTGGTTATAAAAGAGTTGAGCTTAAAAGAGTCATTAAAAGATATCCAAGATTTTTTATAAAATAAGGGACACCGGGTCACAAAAAGTTAATTTTCTGATATAATGAAACAATATTCAGTTTATTCAAGGAGGATGCTATGAAAAATAAAATTTTAGCTGGTACAAGTTTGTTTTTGCTATTTTTTATTTGTCTATCATTAATCTTTCTAATCCGCTCAAATCGTCCAATGGAGCAAGCTCAAAGCGAAGCCGAAGCCATTGCGAAAAAACAAGCAGGTGTTGAAAAGACTGATAAGTTTTATTGGTACAATCGTGATGAAACCTACTTCACAATATTAGGACGCGATAAAGATGGAGAACAGTTGCTTGTGGTTATTCCTAAAACAGGTGATCCGGTAACAGTTGTAAAACAAAAGGATGGCTTGTCGGAGTTTGATGCTGTTCAAGTTGTGGCAAAAGAGATGAAACCACACAAGATGACTAGGATTAATTTTGGTATTCTAGACAATCAACCTATTTGGGAGATAGTTGCTGCTAATGAAAAAGGGGAGTTAAGTTATTACTCAGTCGATTTCAAAACAGGTAGCATCGTCAAAACGATTAAAAATGTGTAATGAGAATTAAGGGTAAACTTACCCATAAACTAAACTTATGAAGGAGCGAACAACATGGAAAAAATTCGTATTATTGACTCAAAAAAACATGTGGGCGAAACAGTCCAAATCGGAGCGTGGATTGCCAATAAACGCTCAAGTGGGAAAATCGCTTTCTTACAATTACGTGACGGTACTGCCTTTTTCCAAGGTATCGTAGTTAAAGCTGAAGTATCAGAAGAAGTCTTTGAAACGGCTAAATCATTAAACCAAGAAACAGCTGTTATGATCACTGGTGAAATTCGTGAAGATAGCCGTTCTAAATTTGGCTTTGAAATTGGTGTCACAGACATTGAAATCGTAGGGGAAAGTAAAGACTTCCCGATCACGCCAAAAGAACACGGAACAGAGTTCTTGATGGATAACCGCCACTTATGGTTGCGTTCATCAAAACAACATGCAGTGATGCAAATTCGTAACGCTATTATTTATGCAAGTTATGATTTCTTTGCTGAAAATGGCTTTATCAAGTTTGACAGTCCGATTTTATCAGGAAATGCGGCTGAAAATACGACAGAACTTTTCGAAACAGATTATTTTGGTCAACCAGCGTTCTTGTCACAATCAGGTCAATTATACCTAGAAGCAGGGGCAATGGCTTTAGGTCGTGTCTTTGACTTTGGACCAGTTTTCCGTGCTGAAAAATCAAAAACACGTCGTCATTTAACAGAGTTCTGGATGATGGATGCTGAGTATCCATTTGTCACTCACGATGAATCACTTGATTTGCAAGAAGCTTACATTAAAGCTTTGATTCAAGGTGTCTTAGACAATGCAGCTTTTGCTTTAGATGCTTTAGAGCGTGATACAGACTTATTGCAAAAATACATTGATACACCGTTTAAACGCGTTTCATATGATGATGCCATTACTTTATTACAAGAACATGAAGCTGATGAAGATACTGATTATGAACACTTAGAGCATGGGGATGATTTTGGTTCGCCACATGAAACTTGGATTTCAAACTTTTATGGTGTGCCAACATTTATTATTAACTATCCAGCAAGTTTCAAAGCTTTCTATATGAAACCAGTTCCTGGTAATCCAGAGCGTGTGTTATGTGCTGATTTATTAGCACCAGAGGGTTATGGTGAAATCGTTGGTGGTTCTGAACGTGAAACTGATTATGATGTTTTACGTCAAAAAATCATTGATTTTGGATTAGATCCAAAAGACTATGAATGGTATTTAGATCTTCGTAAGTTTGGCTCAGTGCCACATGCAGGATTTGGGTTAGGTCTTGAACGTATGGTAACATTCGTTGCGGGTACAGAACACATCCGTGAAGCAATTCCATTCCCACGTTTATTAAATAGAATTGAACCTTAGAAAACTTGAAAGTCCCTTCATTTAATGGAGGGACTTTTTTAAAGGAGTTAGGCAAATGGTATTAAAAATTAGAGCACGCCACGTTTATCAAATTCCAATTTTAGAGGTCGTTCAGGAAGCTAAGTTGAACGAAGCATTACCACTAGTCATTTTTTATCATGGCTGGAAAACGAATAAGGAATTATTGTTAACTCAAGCTAGACGACTAGCTGATCAAGGATTTCGCGTTATCTTACCAGATGGGATGCATCATGGCGAGCGGAAATCAGAAGAGATTTCTCCAATTCCGTCTGTGACATTCTTTTCGACAATTCAATACAATATTGTGGAGTTTCAATTGTTAGTGGATTATTTTAATGAGCGCAAGTTAATCAAGGATGATTTGATTGGCGTAGGTGGTTATTCAATGGGCGGCATGACAACCGCTGCCTTGTTAACAAGCCGACCAGAAATTAAAGTAGCAGCTAGCATTATGGGAACGCCAACCCCGACTTTATATGCTAAAAATATCCGCAAACATGCAAAGGGATTTGGCATGAAGGTACCTCCTGAATTATCCTTAATTCACTCATGGCTTCCACAAGTAGATTTATCATTACAACCTAATAAAATTGCTGATAGACCAGTTTTATTTTGGCATGGGACGGAAGATAAAAAAATTCCGTATAAGCAACCATTCGATTTTTATCAGAGTATTAAGCGTGAAGAGTATGCCGAAAAGGTTAAGTTTTTAACGGGTAAAGGGGAAGGCCATCTTGTAACCATTGAGTTGATGGAAACGATTGCCGACTTTTTCAAAGAAAATTTAAAATAAAAAAGCACCTGGAGAGGTGCTTTTTATTTTAGTTTTTGTTGTTTTAAAATGTCGTTTGTTGTAGAAGCGTAGTTTTTATCTTGATAAAATTTAGCAATCTTTTGATCCCAAGGGATAGCGTCATAACCAATTGATTTGCCAAAGTCTGCTGTTTCTTGTCCGTATTTTAAAATGTCTTCTTTTGTAAATTGAGCATTATCATACTTACCATGGAAAACATTTAAGTTGTGTGGCATTCTTGGTTTTATATTTTTTTCAACGCTCCCTTTCCCAATTGCCACACCGGCAAGTGGCATAGCATAATTTGGTAAATTTAAGTGCTGGATAACTTTGTCAGCAACGTTACGAATAGCGCCAACGACAACAGTGCTAAATCCCAGACTTTCAGCAGCGACAACAGTATTTTGAACAGCTAAGGCCGCATCCATTGATGAAATTAAAAGTGGCTCAGACTCATCAGTAAAATCTAATTCTTGTTCAAGTAAACTATTTACCTTTGAAAAGTCTGTTGTGAACAGGATAAAAGCCGATGCTTCTTTAATAAAACGAGCATTGTTTTTATTGTTAGGGTTGGTTAAAAGGACATCAGCAAAGGCTTCTTTATCCGTTCCCTGGAGGACGAACAGGTTGTAAGATTGGAAGTTCATCCAAGATGGAGCTTGTTTTGCGGAGTCGATGATGGCTAGTAATTCATCCTTAGTGAGTGTGTAGGGTGAAAAATTTCTAACGGATCCATGACTCTGCAATAGTTTAATTGTTTCGTTCATTTAGACACCAACTTTCGATAGATTAGTTAAAGTATAACGCTAAGCAATGAGATTGAACAGACAAGTGGTGATTATTTAGTAATCGGGGTATAATACGATGAATAACAAATTGAGGAGGAATTTATAATGAATGAAAAAATGTTAGTGGTAACAACAGAAAATATTCCCGGTCGTGAATATGAAGTGATTGGAGAAGTTTTTGGTTTAACAACACAATCGAAAAACGTCTTTAAAAATATTGGTGCCAGTTTAAAAAATATTGTTGGTGGAGAAATCAAAGCCTACAGTGAAATGCTAGAAGAATCGCGTGATATTTCAATTGACCGTTTGCGTGAAAATGCAGCCAAAATGGGAGCGGATGCAGTTGTGATGATGCGTTTTGACTCGGGCTCAATCGGGACAGATATGCAATCTGTTGCGGCTTATGGGACAGCAGTCAAATTTAAATAGTTTAGTTGTAAGACCTACCATGTAGGTCTTTTTTTATTAGAATCTTTTGGGTTGACACTTGTAATCGTTGGTGGTAAATTTGAAATGTAAAGAGATTACAGTTGTAGTTCAGGAGGGGTGTTAATGAGTTTAAATAAAATTAGCGAAGCGGAATGGCAAGTCATGCGTGTTGTGTGGGCTAAGGGTGAAACGACAAGTCCAGAAATAATTGCTAGTCTTTCTGAAACAATGAATTGGAAACCAGCAACGATTAAAACGCTAATTGGCCGTTTAGTAAAAAAAGATATGCTGGGAACGAAAGCGGATGGTAACAAATATATCTATCGTCCATTAGTCACAGAAGAAGCAACGCTAAAATCTGCTACAGCAGATTTATTCTCACGGGTATGTGCTAAAAAAATGGGTAATAGTATTATTGATATTATTAATGAGGCAGAATTGACGCAAGAAGATGTTCAAAAGATTCAACAGGCATTAGGAAATAAAAAAACTGTATCAGAGGTTACGTGTAATTGCATCCCCGGTCAGTGTGAGTGTCAAGAACATCAAACTAACTAGGATAAAGAAAGAAGGAATTAGTCATGAAATTAACATTTAAAGTATCAGGTATGTCCTGTGAACATTGTGTTGCGAATGTTGAAAAACAGCTAGAAGAATTAGATGGTGTCAAAAAAGTTAAAGTTAATCTAAAAAAAGAAACAGCTAAAGTTAAGTATGATGAAAAAGAAGTTGGAATTATTGATCTAGTCAGTGCCATTAAAAATGCTGGCTACGGAGCGGAGGTCATCTAAGATGTCTAATAAAACAGAAACATTGGCTATTTCAGGTATGACTTGTGCAAACTGTTCAGGTCGTGTGGAAAAAGAATTAAACAATCAACCAGGTGTGAAACAAGCATCAGTTAACTTAGCAACGGAGCGTGCCACTGTGGAATACGATGACACAACATCGGTTGATAAATTAATTACTAGTGTGGAAGCAATTGGCTATGGTGCACTAGTTTATGATGACCAACACAAAGAAGAAATTGCAGCTGGCAAAGCAGAAGAAGCAGCTAAGATGAAACGTGATTTAATCATCAGTGCTTGTTTAAGTTTACCAATGGTTATTGGGATGATTTTGATGATGGTAGGTGTTCAAAATCCAGTCATTGATTTTATTCATAAGCCATGGGTACAGTTGGCCTTGGCAACACCTGTTCAGTTTTGGATTGGTTGGCGTTTCTACAAAGGTGCTTATCATGCGATTAAAACAAAAGCGCCTAATATGGATGTACTAGTTGCTATGGGAACAACTGCGGCTTACTTATTAAGTATATATAATGGATTCTTTAGTCAAAATAGCCATGAACTATATTTTGAAAGTAGTGCAGTTATTATCACGTTAATTTTATTAGGGAAGTACCTAGAACAAAATGCTAAGAATAAAACCAGTGGGGCTATTAAACAGTTAATGGCATTACAAGCGAATGAAGCGACTGTAATTCGTGATGGTAAAACTTTGACGATATCAGCTGATGAAGTGGTTGTTGGTGATCATGTTCAAGTTAAACCAGGTTCTCAAGTACCAGTTGATGGTGTCATTCTTGAAGGACAAACAACGATTGATGAAAGCATGTTAACTGGTGAGAGTTTACCAATCGAAAAAAATGTTGGCGATAAAGTATATGGGGGAACAATTAACACAACTGGTTCTCTGGTTTTTGAAGCCAAACAAATTGGTTCGGAAACGGCCTTATCTCGCATTATTCGGATGGTAGAGGAAGCGCAAGGCAGTAAAGCACCGATTCAAGCGGTAGCAGATAAAATCGCTTCAGTCTTTGTGCCAATCGTATTAGTGATTGCTTTATTAACATTAATCATCACTGGTTTGCTCACTAAGAATTGGGAAACAGCTCTAATTCATAGCGTTTCTGTGTTAGTAATTGCCTGTCCTTGTGCTTTAGGCTTAGCAACACCAACAGCAATTATGGTGGGAACAGGTCTAGGAGCTAAGAATGGTATTTTAATTAAAGGTGGCGAAGCTTTAGAACGTGCTGCAAGGATTAATGCGATTGTCATTGATAAAACAGGCACCCTGACTAAAGGTCAACCAGAAGTGACAGAATTTGAATCAACAAGTTCTCAGTTTTCTGCTGATGAGTGGTTAGGTATTTTAGCTAGTCTAGAAAGTCGCTCAGAGCATCCTTTAGCGCAAGCGATTGTGACCTATGCAGATAATCTAGGGTTAGGAACAGACTACCCAGTATCAGAGTTTGAAGCAATTGTTGGTTCAGGTCTAACAGGTAAAATTGATGGTACAAAGTATTACGTTGGTACAAGACGTTTAATGGAGAGTCATGATATCCCACTGACGCTGGGTCAGCTAGAACGAGTAGGAAACTTAGAAATTGAAGGTAAGACAGCGATGTACTTGGCTAATGAAAAAGAAATATGCGCCATTATTGCCGTAGCTGATCAATTGAAAGAAAGCTCTGCCGAAGCTGTAGCGAAATTAAAAGAACAAGGTGTGGATGTCTTTATGCTAACAGGAGACAACCAACGAACAGCTGAGTATATTGGCGAGCAAGTGGGACTAGATAGTCGTCATATTTATGCCGAAGTTTTACCAGAAGATAAGGCGAACTATGTTAAATTGTTAGAAGATAAAGGGAAGTTTGTTGCGATGGTTGGTGATGGGATTAACGATGCTCCAGCTTTAGCCGTTGCCGATGTGGGAATCGCCATGGGAACGGGTACCGATATTGCCATGGAAACAGCTGATGTCACATTGATGACAGGTGATTTAAAACAATTGCCTAAAATGATTAAATTATCAAAATTAACGATGCGAAAAATCAAACAGAATTTATTCTGGGCCTTCATCTACAACACAATCGGCATTCCATTTGCTGCATTAGGGTTATTAAATCCAATGGTAGCAGGTGGTGCGATGGCCTTTAGTTCAGTGAGTGTGCTACTAAATTCATTAAGTTTAAACAGACAAAAATTATAAACAAAAAAGCAGTCAGTAGGGTTTCCTACTAACTGCTTTTTATTTTTTGGTATAAAAAAAGCCCCAACCAGACCTTCCACAAAGTCTTAACGGTTGGGGGGAACTCCCACTGCGAGTTCCGTGTCGCCTCATCGCATACCTTAGTATAGCATATTGAAAAGTCATTGCCTAGTCCCTAGTTAAAAAGACTTAAAAAGGGGTAAGGCTTGTGGTATAATATATAACTTGAGAGCTAGTAAAGTTCCAGTTGAAGGAGGAAGCACGTGAATATTGAAAAAACGAACCGTATGAATGCGTTATTTGAATTTTATTCAACACTTTTAACTGAAAAACAAATGAATTATATTGAGCTTTACTATGCGGATGACTTTTCTTTAACAGAAATTTCTGAAGAGTATAATGTGAGTCGTCAAGCAGTCTACGATAACATTAAGCGGACTGAAAAGATTTTAGAAAACTATGAGCGTAAGTTGCATATGTATTCTGACTTCATTGTGCGAAAAGATTTGATTAAAGAGATGCAAGAACATGTGAATGACAAATACCCGGAAGATCAAGAGTTGCAACAAATGCTTGCTGCGATTCAAGAGATTGAAGATTAGATAGGAGTGTAAGAGATGGCATTTGAAAGTTTAACGGATCGCTTACAAGGAGCGATGTCAAAATTACGTCGTAAAGGGAAGGTATCCGAAGCAGACGTAAAAGAAATGATGCGTGAGATTCGTCTGGCGTTATTAGAAGCCGATGTTAACTTTAAAGTCGTTAAAGACTTTACAAAACGAGTTAGTGATCGAGCAGTTGGTGTGGAAGTCTTAGAAAGTTTAAGCCCCGCTCAACAAATCGTTAAGATTGTTGACGAAGAATTAACCGCAACTTTAGGGACAGAAACAGTTCCATTAAATAAATCACCGAAAATCCCAACCATCATTATGATGTCTGGGTTACAAGGTGCTGGTAAAACAACCATTGTTGGTAAGTTAGCTAAGCATTTAATGAAAACTGAAAATGCTCGTCCATTATTAATTGCAGGTGACGTGTACCGTCCAGCGGCGATTGAGCAATTAAAAGTTTTAGGACAACAAATTGATGCACCTGTCTTTGATATGGGGACAGATGTTAGTCCAGTTGAAATCGTTCGTCAAGGTTTAGCTCAAGCGGCTGAAAATAAAAATGACTATGTCTTCATTGATACGGCAGGTCGTTTACATATTGATGAAGCCTTAATGGATGAATTAAAACAAATTAAAGAATTAGCGAATCCTGATGAAACACTTTTAGTAGTAGATGGTATGACTGGTCAAGATGCGGTTACCGTTGCTGAAAGTTTCAATGAACAATTAGATATTTCTGGTGTTATCGTGACTAAATTAGACGGGGACACTCGTGGTGGTGCGGCCCTTTCAATCCGTGCGGTTACTGGTAAACCGATTAAATTCGTCGGTACTGGTGAAAAGCTTACTGATTTAGAAGTCTTCCATCCAGATCGGATGTCTAGTCGTATCTTAGGTATGGGTGACATGTTGACGTTAATCGAAAAAGCAGAAGCTGAATTCGATGAAAAGAAAGCAACTGAACTTGCCACTAAGATGAAAGAAAACACCTTTGATTTCAATGACTTTATCGAGCAACTGGATCAAGTGATGGGAATGGGACCAATTGAAGATTTGCTTAAAATGATTCCTGGTATGAGCAATATGCCAGGCTTAGATCAGATTAAAGTCGATCCAAAAGATGTCGCACGTAAAAAAGCCATCGTCTTCTCAATGACGCCTGAAGAACGTGAAAATCCAGGCTTGTTAAATCCAAGCCGTCGCCGTCGTATTGCTGCTGGTTCGGGTAATCAAGTGGTTGAAGTTAACCGCATGATTAAACAATTCAACGAATCACGTAAGATGATGCAACAAATGTCTAATGGTAAAATGCCTGCCGGAATGGACCAAATGTTTGGTTCAGGAATTAAAGGTAAGATGGGTAAAATGGCCATGAACCAAATGACGAAGAAGATGAACAAAGGCAAGAAGAAAAAGAAAAAGAAAAGATAATATAATATAAACTATAAAAAGCTAGTTAATAACTAGCTTTTTATCTTAAGGAGGATATGTCATGAAAAATATGATAAAAATTTGTGTTGTTATGATGTTTATTAATCCATTAATGGCCTCTATCGTCATTGCGGATACTATTGATGAAACAGTTGAAAAGGTAGGCGTAACTCAAAGTTTTGATAATGAATCCAGTGAATCGATGTTAGAAACAAAAGATGATAACTCAAACGAGATTGGTTTGACTAGTTTTGCGAATGATTCTGAACAGCTTGCTAGTTCAGAAAGTATTACTGAAGATTCATTAATTGAAGAAATTCCAACAGAGTCATTACCTGTTAAGGATGAACAAATTTCAGAGCAACTTGATCTTGATATGGTAGAAGATTATCAAGAGATAGATTTAAGAGCCGTATTAAAAAATGGGAGTGTGTCAGCCTGGTCGCTTCCATATGGCTATGAAGGGTATATAAACTTAGGATTAGCAAAAGATAATATGGTAGTTGGTTCACAACGTATTATCAAGCGTCAAGCCACAACAAGTAATGGCATCTATTACGAAGTAAAAGAAGGGTTATGGATTCATAAAAATGCCTTCAAATCAATGGACGAAGAAATGTATCAAGATATTAATATAAAAGCCACATTAAAAAATGGCAACATGTCAGCTTTTAGTTTGCCATATAATTATTATGGTTATAGAAACTTAGGAGTAGCGAAAGATAATATGGCGGTCGGGTCACAACGTATTATCAAGCGTCAAGCCACAACAAGTAATGGCATCTATTACGAAGTAAAAGAAGGGTTATGGATTCATAAAAATGCCTTCAAATCAATGGACGAAGAAATGTATCAAGATATTAATATAAAAGCCACATTAAAAAATGGCAACATGTCAGCTTTTAGTTTGCCATATAATTATTATGGTTATAGAAACTTAGGAGTAGCGAAAGATAATATGGCGGTCGGGTCACAACGTATTATCAAGCGTCAAGCCACAACAAGTAATGGCATCTATTACGAAGTAAAAGAAGGGTTATGGATCCACAAAAATGCTTTCAAATCAATGGATAAAGAGAGCTATCAAACCGTTAACATCAAGACAACACTAAAAAATGGCAACATGTCAGCTTTTAGTTTGCCATATAATTATTATGGTTATAGAAACTTAGGAGTAGCGAAAGATAATATGGCGGTCGGGTCACAACGTATTATCAAGCGTCAAGCCACAACAAGTAATGGCATCTATTACGAAGTAAAAGAAGGGTTATGGATCCACAAAAATGCTTTCAAATCAATGGATAAAGAGAGCTATCAAACCGTTAACATCAAGACAACACTAAAAAATGGCAACATGTCAGCTTTTAGTTTGCCATATAATTATTATGGTTATAGAAACTTAGGAGTAGCGAAAGATAATATGGCGGTCGGGTCGCAACGTATTATCAAGCGTCAAGCCACAACAAGTAATGGCATCTATTACGAAGTAAAAGAAGGGTTATGGATCCACAAAAATGCCTTCAAATCAATGGATAAAGAGAGCTATAAACAAGTCAATTTCAAAGCCAAATTGAAGAATGGCAACATGTCAGCCTTTAGCTTGCCATATAATTACTATGGTTATAGATCGTTGGGTCTATCAAAGAACAATTTAAAGGTTGGCAATACATATGCAATCAAACGACAAGCAACAACAAGTAATGGTGTCTATTACGAGGCCCAAAAAGGTGTTTGGGTTCATAAGAATGCATTTACTACAAGTGAAGAAAAGTTGAAAAAAGTTCAAAAACTTTTGGATAAAAAATACAATTCATATAAATTTGGAATATACGTTGAGTCTTTAAATGACGGTGGAACTGCACAAATAAATGGTAATAAACAAATGGTAGCAGCGAGTACAGGGAAGTTGCCAGCAATCTATTACACTCAAAAAATGATAAATCAGAAAAAATTGTTACCAACTAAGTATTTTGTTTATACTGATTCGATAAATCAAATGGCCCTTTCTTATGGTAGAGGAGGAGCTGGTATCTTACAGAATCAACCATTTGGTAAATCGTTTCAGATTGATACAATATTAAATTGGACGATAAAATATTCCGATAATCAAGGTGCTAACTTTTTGGGTTATTATGCAGCAAATAAATATAATACGGCAATGAGAAATGAAATTTCAAGAATAATTGGCAGAAGTTGGAACTCCCCATTCAGAGTCTCACCTAGAGAAAATGCTGCTCTAATAAAAGCAATTTATCAAGAGGGTGGACAAAGTATTAAATATATGCAAAATACAGTTTATGATAATCAACGAATCCCTAAATATTTACCCGTAAAGGTAGCTCATAAAATAGGTGATGTGGATGATTACAGACACGATATTGCGGTGGTCTATGCTAATGAACCATATATTTTATCAGTAATGACCCAAGACTATGTAACGTATGAGCAAATATCTCAATTGTCATTAGAAATATATAATATTATGAAATAAAAAAGTCATGTAAAGAAAAAACACTTTACATGGTTTTTATTCCATGGTAAACTAAGTCTTGTAAAAAATAGTTGGAGGTGTATTCAATGTCAGTTAAAATCCGTTTAAAACGTATGGGTTCTAAAAAAAGTCCTTTCTACCGTATCGTAGTTGCAGATTCACGTTCTCCACGTGATGGTCGTTTCATCGAAACAGTTGGAACTTACAATCCTTTATTAGATCCAGCACAAGTAACAATTAAAGAAGATTTAGTTTTAGAATGGTTATCTAAAGGTGCTCAACCTTCTGATACAGTTCGTAACTTATTATCAACTGAAGGCATCATGCAAAAACATCATGAAGCTAAATTTTCTAAAAAATAAGGTGGGATAAAATATGACAGATGTGAAAGAATTAGTTTATGCTATTGTACGTCCATTAGTCACTCACCCAGACAGTGTTAAGTTAGACCTGACGGAATCTGCGGATTTTATCGAGTATAATTTAACTGTTGATCCGGAAGATATTGGTCGTATTATTGGAAAACAAGGTCGTGTAGCGAAAGCTATTCGTACAATTGTTTACAGTGTGCGAATTGATGGACCTAAAAAGGTTCGTTTAAACATATTAGATGGTAAATAAACTCTTAAGTACTTCGGTACTTGAGAGTTTTTTTGTTGTCATGGAAAAATTAGTCGTAGAATGATACAATAGGACAAGAATTCACTTGAAGAGGAGACCGTTATGGCTGATTTTTATAATGTAGGAAAAATTGTTAATACCCAAGGATTACGTGGTGAAGTACGCGTGATTTCAAAAACCGACTTTGCGGAAGAACGTTACAAAGTAGGGAATGTTTTATTCTTGTTCCAAGAAAGCAAGAATCCAGTGAAATTAAAGATTCGTAGTCATCGTAAACATAAAAACTTTGATATTGTAGCCTTTGAAGATCACCCAAGTATCAATGATATCGAAAAATATCGTGATGGGATTTTAAAAATTCCCGCTACAGAATTACATGACTTAGATGATAATGAATTTTACTATCACGAAATCATTGGTTTAGAAGTAGTGGAAGAAGATGGGACTTTAGTTGGTAAAATTAAAGAAATTTTATCACCAGGAGCTAATGACGTATGGGTTGTTCAACGTCAGGGAGCTAAAGATGCTTTGATTCCTTATATTGAATCAGTTGTCAAAACAATTGATTTAGAAGCAGGTAAAGTAACAGTAGAAATTCCAGAAGGGTTGCTAGACTAACATGAGAATTGATGTTTTAACATTATTCCCAAGAATGTTTGATGGCCCATTAACGGAATCAATCTTAGGGAAAGCTATTGAGAAAAAACTGCTAGAAGTAAAAGTCACTAACTTCCGTGATTTCTCTGATAGTAAACATAAAAATGTTGATGATTATCCATACGGTGGTGGAGCAGGTATGCTGCTAAAAGTTCAACCCATTGATGAGAGTCTTCAAGCGATTGAAAAAGAAACACCGGATACTAAAAAACGAGTGATTCTACTTGATCCAGCTGGGAAAAAGTTTGATCAAAAAATGGCGGAAGAGTTTTCTGAAGAAGAACATTTAGTCTTTATCTGTGGTCACTATGAAGGCTATGATGAACGGATTAGAACCTATGTGACAGATGAAGTTTCTCTAGGAGATTATGTCTTAACAGGTGGTGAACTAGGAGCCATGGTGATGATCGATGCGACAGTCCGGTTGTTACCTGATGTTTTAGGCAATGATGAATCAGCCATCACTGACTCTCATTCTACTGGTTTACTAGAACACCCACAATATACCCGTCCTGCGAAATATAAAGGGATGGAAGTACCAGAAGTTGTTCGTAATGGTAATCATAAATTAATTGCTGAGTGGCAATTAAAAGAGTCCCTAAGAAGAACATATCAACGTCGTCCTGAAATGCTTGAAGCACTTGAGATGACCCCTGAAATGATTAAATTATTAGATGAAGTCAAAAATGAGGAGGGAGCTAAGTAGCTCGCTCCTTTTAATAATGTAAAAAGCCTTTACATCAACATTTGACTATGTTAAACTATCTTTTGAGTGCAAAAGCATTCATATTACGATATTCCGCTGTGACATAGATCGCAAGAATGTTTGTCAAAGGAGAAAGAAATATGAATCCATTAATCGAAGCAATCACACAAGATCAATTACGTAGTGATATCCCTGACTTCCGCCCTGGTGACACTGTACGTGTTCACGCGAAAGTTGTAGAGGGTACTCGTGAACGTATCCAATTGTTCGAAGGAATTGTTATCAAACGTCAAGGTGCTGGAATTAGCGAAACTTATACAGTTCGTAAAATTTCTGGTGGTGTTGGTGTTGAGCGTACATTCCCAGTACATACTCCACGTGTTGCAGAAATCGAAGTTGTTCGTCATGGTAAAGTGCGTCGTGCTAAACTTTATTACATCCGCGAATTACACGGTAAAGCAGCTCGTATCAAAGAAATCCGTCGTTAATCTAAAGATTAACAAGGTAGAAAGCTCTTGCTTATGCAAGAGTTTTTTTTTCGGATAAATATAATGGAGGATATGTTATGAAAAATATGATAAAAATTTGTGTTGTTATGATGTTTATTAATCCATTAATGGCCTCTATCGTCATTGCGGATACTATTGATGAAACAGTTGAAAAGGTAGGCGTAACTCAAAGTTTTGATAATGAATCCAGTGAATCGATGTTAGAAACAAAAGATGATAACTCAAACGAGATTGGTTTGACTAGTTTTGCGAATGATTCTGAACAGCTTGCTAGTTCAGAAAGTATTACTGAAGATTCATTAATTGAAGAAATTCCAACAGAGTCATTACCTGTTAAGGATGAACAAATTTCAGAGCAACTTGATATGGTAGAAGATTATCAAGAGATAGATTTAAGAGCCGTATTAAAAAATGGGAGTGTGTCAGCCTGGTCGCTTCCATATGGCTATGAAGGGTATATAAACTTAGGATTAGCAAAAGATAATATGGTAGTTGGTTCACAACGTATTATCAAGCGTCAAGCCACAACAAGTAATGGCATCTATTACGAAGTAAAAGAAGGGTTATGGATTCATAAAAATGCCTTCAAATCAATGGACGAAGAAATGTATCAAGATATTAATATAAAAGCCACATTAAAAAATGGCAACATGTCAGCTTTTAGTTTGCCATATAATTATTATGGTTATAGAAACTTAGGAGTAGCGAAAGATAATATGGCGGTCGGGTCACAACGTATTATCAAGCGTCAAGCCACAACAAGTAATGGCATCTATTACGAAGTAAAAGAAGGGTTATGGATTCATAAAAATGCCTTCAAATCAATGGACGAAGAAATGTATCAAGATATTAATATAAAAGCCACATTAAAAAATGGCAACATGTCAGCTTTTAGTTTGCCATATAATTATTATGGTTATAGAAACTTAGGAGTAGCGAAAGATAATATGGCGGTCGGGTCACAACGTATTATCAAGCGTCAAGCCACAACAAGTAATGGCATCTATTACGAAGTAAAAGAAGGGTTATGGATCCACAAAAATGCTTTCAAATCAATGGATAAAGAGAGCTATCAAACCGTTAACATCAAGACAACACTAAAAAATGGCAACATGTCAGCTTTTAGTTTGCCATATAATTATTATGGTTATAGAAACTTAGGAGTAGCGAAAGATAATATGGCGGTCGGGTCACAACGTATTATCAAGCGTCAAGCCACAACAAGTAATGGCATCTATTACGAAGTAAAAGAAGGGTTATGGATCCACAAAAATGCTTTCAAATCAATGGATAAAGAGAGCTATCAAACCGTTAACATCAAGACAACACTAAAAAATGGCAACATGTCAGCTTTTAGTTTGCCATATAATTATTATGGTTATAGAAACTTAGGAGTAGCGAAAGATAATATGGCGGTCGGGTCGCAACGTATTATCAAGCGTCAAGCCACAACAAGTAATGGCATCTATTACGAAGTAAAAGAAGGGTTATGGATCCACAAAAATGCCTTCAAATCAATGGATAAAGAGAGCTATAAACAAGTCAATTTCAAAGCCAAATTGAAGAATGGCAACATGTCAGCCTTTAGCTTGCCATATAATTACTATGGTTATAGATCGTTGGGTCTATCAAAGAACAATTTAAAGGTTGGCAATACATATGCAATCAAACGACAAGCAACAACAAGTAATGGTGTCTATTACGAGGCCCAAAAAGGTGTTTGGGTTCATAAGAATGCATTTGAAATGACAGAAAAAATTCTCGATTTACCAGTTATTTGGCAATTGCCAGAAATGCCATCAGGTTGTGAAGCTACAGCAGTAACAATGCTAATCAATTACGCAACAGGAAAAAACTATAATAAGGTAATGCTAACAAAACAATTAAGTTTTAACTCGGGTAACCCAAATGTTGGATATGTAGGCAACCCATTTTTAGATACAGGGTATGCTTTTCCACCAGCATTTCGAAGACTAGTTAATAATTATGTCGGTTCATATATTGATTTATCGAGATCATCGTTTAACACTTTGAAAGTCTATATTAATAATGAAAAACCAGTTGTTGTTTGGCTAACGATGCATGGGTTTCCATTTCACGCAGTAACTTTAACTGGGTATGATGCAAACAATGTATTTTTTAATGATCCTTGGACAAATGAAAAGAATAAAAAAATGGCTAATAGTCAATTTTTAAATTTATGGAGAACACAAAGTTATAGGGCGCTCTCATATTAAAAAAATATAAAAGTGTCTAAAAAGAACCTTGCTGTAGAAAGGTTCTTTTTTAGACTAGTTGATAGATATATTTAAATATAAATTTAAAGCAAGCACTTTAATAGGTGATTTACTTACTTTAAGTTAGAATGTAATCAAGAAGAATTTAAGAGGAGTGTGTTACTATGAAGATTGAAATTTGGTCAGATGTGGTGTGTCCGTTTTGTTATATTGGTGAACGTCGTTTGTTTGCAGCAATGGATGAATTACCATATAAAGATGAATTAGAATTATCGTTTAAAAGTTTTGAACTAGATCCCAACGCTAGTTTTTATACAGGAAAAAGTATTGAAGAAGCATTATCAGAAAAGTATGGTGTGAGTATTGAGCAAGCACGTGGCATGAATCAGAATATTATTGAGCAGGCGAAAGAAGTTGGTTTAGACTTTAATTTTGCTGAATTAAAACCAACTAACACTTTAGCAGCACATCGTTTAATAAAGTTTGCTAAGAGCCAAGGTAAAGAACTAGCAATGTCTAATCGTTTATTTAAAGCTTATTTTGAAGAAGGAGCTTTGGTGAGTGATACTGAAACTTTAGTCAACTTAGCAACTGAAGTGGGCTTGTTAGAGGCGGATGTTCGTGATGTGTTAGCAGATGAATCAAGATTTTTATCTGAGGTTAGAGCTGATGAAACGACTGCCCATCAATACGGAATTACTAGTGTGCCATACATTGTTGTGAATGATAAATACGCTATTAAAGGCGCCCAACCTGTCGAAACATTTAAAGGTGCTATTGAAACGGCATGGGGTGAACTAACACCCAAAAGTCCCTTTCAAGAAGTAGCCGTTAAAGAGGGCATGATGTGTGATGAAAATGGGTGCGAGATTCCTAAATAAAAAAGACGCTGATTAGTCAGCGTCTTTTTGTTTAAAGTCATAATCATATAAGAAGAAGGTAGTTGGTTCTACACCGGCAAGTTGTGTAAAGTGGTGAACCATCTCAGCACGTTTAGTCATGCCGTGGTAATCATAAAAACCATAGTTACAAGTCGTATCGGTATACAAGTAAAAGTTATCAACTTGTTGTTCTTGAAAGGTTGTCATAGCATATTGAAATAGTTTTTTACCAACGCCTTGTCCTTGACAAGTTTCATCAACAGCAAATAAAGAAAGTTCACCAGCATAGTCATGACCAGCTTCTTTTAATAACTTTTTATCAATAACCTCAACGTAGCTAAAGACGCTAGCAACATTACGAGCTTCTTTGTTTAACATCATTGAAATCATCGTTTTAAGCTGTTTTAAGCGGTACTTAAAAGGTGTACGGTGAATAGCGTTATTTTTCAAAAAAATAACAGCTACAAGCTTGTTATTGACAATGGCAACCTGTGAATCAGTGTAGTCAGTTAAACAGCCAGCTAAAAATGATTTAGCCAATTTATTAGCTACTTTTGGGCTACAAAAATCTTCGTAACGCCAAGAGCTTTTGATAATTGATTCAATTTTAGGGAAATCTTTTTCTGTCATAGGACGTAGTTCAACGGTCATAATAGTCTCTCTTTTCTAAGTTTCATTAATGATAAGTAAACTATATTCTGGTTGGTAAGTCAAAAATCAATACTCTTAGTATATTCTTTGACATCACCTTAGGAAATAGATATGATAGTAAAAATACCTAGGAGGCGATGTTAATGGGATTAAACGAGTTTATTTTAGGGTTGAACAATTTGGAGACAATTACGAGAGCACCAGGGTTCTTCAAATACACGGAACATACGGTGGCTGCACACTCTTATCGAGTAGCGTCAATTTCTCAAGTCTTAGGAGATATTGAAGAATTAGCCGGTGTTGAGATTGATTGGAAATCACTATATGAAAAATCATTGAACCACGATTATACGGAACGATTTATTGGAGACATTAAAACGCCTGTAAAATATGCCAGTAAAGAATTACGGGGCATGTTACAAACAGTTGAAGAGGGGATGACTGAGAAGTTTATTGCGCAAGAGATTCCGGCTGAATTTCAAGAAATCTATCGTCGTCGTTTATTTGAAGGAAAAGATGACACCGTTGAAGGGGAAGTCCTGGCAATTGCTGATAAAGTTGATTTACTTTATGAATCATTTGAAGAGATTGTTAAAAGTAATCCAGAACCTGTTTATCAAGAAATGTTCTTTGAATCAGTGGCAACCATTAAAGAGTACAGTCATCGACCAAGCGTAGTCTATTTCTTTGAATATATTTTCCCAGAACTTTTAGATCAAGATTTTTACGGTCGTGCAGAATTTTTAAAAAAGTTAATATAAAAAACATGCCTTAGGCATGTTTTTTTGTTTGGATTAAATTAGCTAAAAAGTTGAGGTACTTAATAAGAACCAAAGCAACCATAACTGCTGCAATAATTAATTCAGCATAAGCTAATGCTGACAGTAGTGTTTTTGTTAAGCCATTGAAATGGGGTGCAGAGGCTTTTAAGCCAGTAGCACAAATCACAAATGGGAAGGTTAACCCTGACCAACTTGGATAAAAATCTGTTGGTATAATCTTAGGTAATAAGTAAAGGACTAAGAAATATAGGCCTTGGGCTAAAATTAACCATAAAACTAATAATAGCTTGTTGGGTGAATCGTGGGCAGCTAGATAACCAGTTAAGATAAGCGAACTAGGTGCACAAGTAATAGCAATTAAAGGAGTTGCACTTTTATCGAACTGTTTAAATACAAGGACGCGGTATAAAACCATTGGTAAGAAAATGATATATAAAATGAGTGATATTAGCAAACTGATTTCACCAATTAAATGACTGAATGCTTGACCAGTAATTGGAATAATACCAATTCCAATATATAAAATAAACCAACTTGGATAAAAATTATGCCACGACCATTTACGCTTAACAAGAAAAACATAGGTAAAGTAAAGCATTAGCAAAACTTGAAGGGTCAGTGAAAGATACCAAATAATCAGAGCTAGTACGTGTAGAGATTCGAAGCGATTCAAATAGGTTGTACCAACCATTGTTGCCATTGTAATAGTCGGTGCAACGGCCGCAAGCATCGGCTGTTTTAATTGCTCGAGTGTTTCTTTCGGTGTTAATAGAACTTTTAGAAGTAATAATACAAGTAAAATAAATCCAAAGGTTCCGGCAAGATGTGATAAGAGCATTAAGTCGTACTGTCTAAAAAGATTCCCAATCGACAACAATGCAAGTGCTAATCCTCCCATTGGGATGGGGAGGTTTTTAAAAAAATGATGCATAAAAATTCCTTCTTTCTGTTTGATATTAAAAACAGTATAACAAACGTATCTGAAAGACCTTCTCATAATTTTCTAATCTTTAAAAAAATAATATCAATTTAACCAATTAAAAAATAAATTATAAGTAAAAAGAACCATAATTCGTAAATGGTTAGTCTGACCATCATTTGAAAATAAGTAAAAAAAACTGAAATGAGCTAAGGTGATTAAGTAATTAAAACCTTAATATATCAGTCGTTTATACCTAAAAAACATTCTGAAAATATTTTCATTTCAATGAAAATAACAGTTTGAAGTAGTAGAATAGAATTATCAAATTGATTAGAGGAGTGTCGTGTGTTGAAATCCGCATTTATTTTTGATTTAGATGATACATTGTATGATCAGTGTCAGGTTTTTAAAAAAATGTACGAACGGTTTTCTGATGAGAAGAGATTGTCAGAGGAAGTTCCAACAATCAATAGTCAAACCCTCAAAGCTATATTTATAAAAAGTCGTCATTATGCAGAACAAAATTTTGAAAAGATAATTGCTGATCCGACAAAACGTTTTTACTATGATAGTTTAAGATTACGTTTGGCATTCTTAGATCACGGATTCGAGTTTACAGTGGAAGAAACAAACCGGATGGATTGTTTATATAAAGAAGAGCAAACTAAGCTATGTCCAGAACCTACAATGATTGAATTGATAGAAAAGTTACAAGCAGATGGTCATTTTGTGGGGGTTATTTCTAACGGTTACTCAAAACAGCAACGCGATAAAATAAAACAACTTAATTTAACAAATTATTTAGATGAAGAAAAAATGCTAATTTCCCAAGATACGCAATGGGCAAAACCAGAACGGGAGTTATTTGATTATTATATTGATAGTCACGACCTTAGTCGCGAAGAAACATATTATATAGGGGATTCTTATGGTAATGATTTGATTGGCTCATGGAATGCCGATATCACACCAGTCTGGATCAATAAATATGATAAGGAATTAGAACATAGTCGCCACAACAAAGAATTTTACATGGCAACTGATTACCATGAGTTACCAGAAATAATTGCTGATATTATTACAAAATAAAAACCACTTCAAGAGAAGTGGTTTTTTTATTGATAATTTTTTCTGATATAAAGTTCGCCAATTTTTGAAAAAAGTCTGGCTAACAATTCTTCATTATCTAGCTTAGGGTAGTGCATAAAATAAGCGTCAGAATGAGTGTAATAGAGTTTATCTGAAACAATAATATCAGCTTTTTCTGATGCTTTAGCATGTTGCAGATAGTCATCTGAAAAAATTGTCTTCATATGGTGTTTCAGAGCGTATTCAAAAGGAATATCACTTTCGAAATCGACTAATATTTTTAACGGAACGTTTGAATGGTAGCTAAAAGTATACATTAAGTAGTCATGGAAAAAAGGAATATCTTTTAAAATATCATTTTTGATTAATGGAAATTGATTCAAATCAATGGTTTTTGTATGAATTAATTTTTCTAAATCAAAAGCCTTATTTCTGTTAGAGGGATACATATCCTCAAGAATAATTTCATTTTTGAAAAGTTTACGATAATCAGTTGAGAAACAGCGTTGATAAATAATGTGGAAGAGAATGCCACCTTTGAAAACATCTAAATCTTTACTGTGAATAAAATCAATTTTATCTACCAGCTCTTCCGTAAACGCCGCAGCTTCCTTAACAAGTTGGTTATTAGGAACTACTTTCTGCATAAAGATTCTTAGTTGAGCTAGTTCAACATCAGACGGGGTGAAAACAATCGTTGTTAATTGTGTGATCATTAAAGCGACCATATCGTTATTCTTATGTTTAAAGAACTCTTTTGAAAATAGTTCTTTATGATCGGTATATGCTTTGAGTATCTCCATAACATCCGAATCATTATATGTGAAATCTTGAATGTCATTTTGAAAAAGGACAGCTTGTTTTTGTAATGATTCAGCCCGTAGTAATTGAATTAAGCTTAGTCCATTTAAAAAATTAGGATTAATATTTTTTATATTAGTTACTGAATGCTTTGATGATGAAAAAGTTTTTGAGTGAAAAATTTTATTATGAGAATCAATTGCTAAATATGAAAAAAGTATCACATCAGGTAAACGTCCATCTAAATAGACCTGCTTATTAACAACACGTAACTGAATATGATTTTTTTTGAAAATTTTATTGATAGTTGAAATGTGCTGTAGCAAATAACTTTCTGAAACTGACAACTCATCTAATAGGCTAGTTAAAGAAGCTCTTCTCTTTAATATAACTGTCATGAGTAATTGATAGTTTAAAGAATTTGATAAATATTCTGCAAGTAATGTAACCGCGAGAATATTTATTGGAGTATTGTTGCAATCAGGAATGTATTTTATAGATGATCCCTTCGTGTCAAATGTTGGAAAGCTTTCTTCTTGGTCGAAGATAGAGTTTATATTTTCGACATAACGTTCAAGTGAGCTACGTGAGATATCAAGCTCATCGCATAGTTCTTTTTTGTCACTTAATTTGGTATTAATTATTTGACCAAGAACTGTTAATTCTTTTACTTCATTCTTTTTCAAAAATAAACTAAACATTTTTTTCCTCCCAAAGATAGTACAAATATTATAATCATATAATCATACAAATGTAAACGCATACTAACCTTATTAAGTCGGATATATGTTTAATTAAAATATATAGGGGAGGTTAAATGTACAATATTTTAAATATTGGATAAAAAACAAGCAAAAGATGTTAATGAACGATAGATGATAAGTAGTAAAATAATCTGGTGAGATTAAAATGTGGAAATCAAAAAAGGATAGGGAGTAATTAGGATGAAAAAGACTATTCAATTTAATAAATTACTAGTATTAATAACTATTGCATTTACTATTCAATCCAGTAAATCCATTGCAGTTGAATCAAGTGAATTAAACTTAAGTAATTTCAATAATTCTGAAATGAAGGCTGAAACACTTAATAATATAGATAATTTGCAAAACAGTGAAGAACTAAGAGATTTTAGTCGTCCAACGATAAGAATGTCCGCAGATCCAAGTGTTTTACAAACTAAGTTAGATGAATATTTTAAAAGTGATGCCTTTACTGGTGCTTGGGATTCGCTTGTTAATAAGCTGGTGAAATCCAAACCCTTTGAAGTTGTGACACAAGATTTTACATCTGAATTTAATAAGCCGATTAGCAGTAAACAAAACGGGTTCAAAGTGGGGAGATTTCTTGATGGAGATTTCGTTACTCACGATATTAGTGCAGATCAAAAAACAAGACCTTATTCATCTGAGGACGCGCCTCATAATGATATTAAAGAAGGTGGCCGTATAGAGCTTCCTGTAGGAGAGAATAAACTTGAGAGTGAAAATGATCAAGATGTTATTTTTTCATGGACAGCAGATAAAGAAAACCTTCAAATTAATTTGGAAAAAAGAGTTGCGGTACAAGGTAGTTTAGACTTGGCAGTTGTATTCGAAAATTTATCCTATGTAATTGGAACTTTTGGTGCAGGAACTAATAGTCCAGACGCAGAGGGTGAAACTAGTTATCAAGCATCATTTAAAATCCCTGCGTATTCAGCAGTTCAAGTGAATTATCGTGGGCTGCCAAATGAAGTTGCCTCCAAAGTTCACTATGATCAAGTTGGAAATACAATTACAGTTAAATCAATCGAAGCACCAGCAGGTTATAGACTGAAAGGTGAGTCAATTAGAGAAATCACATTTACAGATAAGGTTGAAGATGTTGATTTTGAATATGAACCAATTCCTGAAATTGAAGACAAATCAAGTTTAGAATTGACCGCAGACTCTGTTGATTTAGAATTTGGCTCAGAGTGGAGCCCAGGAAATTATATAAAACAAGCAACAAATGATTTTGGTGAAGACGTCAAATTGAAAGTGGAAGTTAGCGGAGATAATGTTACTACGACTTGTCCTGGGTCATACACAGTTATATATAAGTTACCTGAAACAAACCAAGATTCAATGAAAATGGCAGAACTAAAAGTTACTGTAAAAGAAAAACCGACAGATCCAGAAAAACCGACAACCCCAGAAAAACCGACAGATCCAGAAAAACCGACAACCCCAGAAAAACCTGGTGAAACACCAAAAGATTCAGAAGTGGAACCCGAAGGTGAAAAGACACCAGAATCATCAAAAGTGTCAACGCAATCTGAAACAAAAAAAGAATCAAAAGAAAAAGCTGGAGCATTACCACAAACTGGGGAAGCTCGTAATAACTTAATGAAAGCAGCTGGAGCGTTAGTTATTCTTATTGCAACAACAGCTTACTTAGTTATTAACCGTCGTAAAAAAGCATAATAAAAAACCACTCATTTGAGTGGTTTTTCTTTTTAAATAAATGTTCCAATATAGAAACTTAAGCTGTACACCATAATAACTAATGACAAGGCCTTTAATGCAATTGGAAAGGTCTTGTTTTTTATTTGTTCTGCTTTATAAGGTTTAGTCATTTTATAGACTAGTGGGAATACTAACAATGTCACTAACGATAAATACGGTGTGATTTTAGTTATGGCAAGAATAAAGATGATGATTGGTAAGGCAACTGTGACTAGGTTAAATAATGTCACTGCGTTTTCTTTACCAATATAAGAAACTAAGGTATAACGATTATTTTCTAAATCTTCTTCAAGGTCACAGGTATTATTAGCTAAAAGTAGTGTGAAGGAAATTAAGATTAAAGGTAAACAGGCAGCTAAGCTTTTAAAAAATAGGCCAGTGGTGAAGTCTGCTGTTCCAATTGATGCTAAGTAGATAGCTGTTAGAGGGGTTAAGAATCCCATAGATGTAGCAGTCAAACTTTCTGCTAGGAAGGTACTGTTAATTGGTTTGGGACCTGACGAGTAGGCCAATCCGATAACTGTTCCGAAGAATCCAATCACAGCTATTGGCCATGAGCCAATAGAAAATAAATAAATTCCTAAGACAAGGTAAGCAATTGCTAATCCCCACATGATTTTTTTAATCAGAGATAAACTTAGATTTTCCCGTCCAATAACATTGGTTTGATTTTTATAGTGATCACCTAAAGCATTTTGGTAATCCATATAGTTATTATGAGTATTGACTAAGCTATGGAATAGGCTGATGGCAACTAAACCAATGACAACAGCGATCGACAGGTGACCGTTAAATTGATACTTAGCAAAGGCATAACCCATCAAATAAACTAAAAAGTTAATGGGTAGAGTATAAACTTCAGCTAATTCGTAAAAGTGTTTAAAGCGCATAAAAAATCTCCTTAAAGTTAGTTAAAAAAGTATTATACCGTGAATTTAAAAAAAAGAAGAATAATTTGCATTATATTATTGCGCACAATAATCTTTGTGATATAATTCACTTATAAGGAAGTGAATGATTTCACAACCTTTCAATTTAAGGGGGAATTAAAATGAAAGCAGCAGTTGTAACGAAAGATCATAGAGTATCAATTGAAGATAAAGAGCTACGTCCGATAGAGCATGGTGAAGCATTAGTAGCGATGGAATATTGTGGCGTTTGTCATACAGACTTACATGTTAAAAATGCTGATTTTGGGGATGTTACTGGGGTGGTTTTAGGCCATGAAGGGATTGGTGTTGTTAAAGAAATCGCAGAAGGAGTGACAAGTTTAAAAGTTGGCGATCGCGTCAGTGTTGCCTGGTTCTTTGAAGGGTGTGGACACTGTGAGTACTGTGTTAATGGGAACGAAACATTATGTCGTTCAGTAAAAAATGCTGGTTATACCGTTGATGGTGGAATGGCTGAAGAATGCATCGTTACAGCGGATTACGCTGTTAAAGTTCCAGAAGGATTAGACCCAGCAGCTGCAAGTAGCGTGACTTGTGCGGGTGTAACAACATATAAAGCAGTTAAAGTTTCAAATGTAAAACCAGGCCAATGGTTAATGATTTCAGGTTTGGGTGGTTTAGGAAACTTAGCCTTACAATATGCTAAAAATGTTTTCAACATGAAAGTTATTGCAGTCGATGTCAATGAAAAACAATTGGCATTTGCCAAAGAAATGGGTGCGGATGTTGTCTTAAACCCAATGGAAGTTAACGTTGAAGAAGAAATTATTAAATTAACTGATGGTGGCGCTCACGGTGCTGTTGTAACAGCGGTTGCTAAGTCAGCTTTCAATTCAGCAGTCAATGCCGTTCGTGCAGCTGGAACTGTTGTGGCGGTTGGTTTACCACCAGAATCAATGGACTTAAGTATTCCCCGTCTTGTGTTAGATGGGATTCACGTTGTTGGTTCATTAGTTGGAACACGTGAAGATTTAAAAGAAGCATTCGAATTTGCTAAAGAGGGCAAAGTTATTCCTCGTGTGCAAATGCGTCAATTAGAAGAAATCAATGAAATTTTTGACGAAATGGAAGCTGGAAATATTCAAGGTCGTATGGTTTTAGACTTAACTAAATAATAAAAAAGACTCTTCAATAGAAGAGTCTTTTTTATTTATGGATGCTAAATGAAATCCCAGTTGGATTTTTTAATAAGATATCATTATCTGTTTTTTCGTAAGGGTAGGTTGCATTATCTAGTCGTGTAATCAATTGTTTAAAGTAATCATCATTAACTTTTAATTGGATATTAGCCAGTCCTGGTAATGTCGGGTTGTATTCAACTTGTCTTGAACGGTACCAAATGTTTCCCGCAAACTGGTGGTGATACCCATCAATACCATAGAATGAAGCCGAGTCAAACATTTCTGATGTAATGGTGAACCCTAAAATGTTTTTGAAAAAGACATTTTCTTTTTGACGGTCATCAACAGCTAAGTGGACATGACCAATAATTGTTCCTTCAGGCAGTTTATCTATTGCCTGCTCATTTAAGGCCATAATACTTGTGAAATCAATCGGTTCGGTTATCCCAATAATTTCACCGTTCTCACGAACATCCCAAAGTTCTTTAGGTTTATCCCAATAAATTTCAATACCATTTCCTTCAGGATCTTGTAGATAAAGTGCTTCACTGTAACCATGATCACTTGCGCCATCAAGTGGATAACTTTGTTGTTCAAGGCGTCGAATAACTTGTGCTAAATTTTGTCGTTCGGGCAACAGAAAGGCAGTATGATAAAGACCGGTTGTAAAGGTGAATGGGGTGGTAACGGTATTTAATAGCAATAGTGGAGTTGCTGAGTTTGATAGGCCAAGTGCAGCAGTTGTTTCAGTTTGTTCTAATAACTCTAGCCCCACAACATGCTGATAAAAATTAGCCATTTTATCTAAGTTTTTTACATTTAATGTCACGGTTTGAATTGTTAGTGTATGAGTCATAACATCACGTCCTTTAGATTTATAAACTTAGTATAAAACAAAAAACACAAACTTACAAATAGTAAGTTTGTGTTTTGCTTTTATATTAGTGATCGTGATGTTCTTGTTCTTCAGCTTCTTCTTTTGTATCAGCTTGCGCATTGAATGGGTGATTTTTGGGACCATAGATTGAGTAGACTTTCATCGGTTCATCACCAATATTTGTGACATTATGCCATGTTCCGGCTGGAATAATAATACAGTCACCATCTTTAACATCTTGTTTAACAGTGATGTTATTCAGTTCTTTACCCATTTCCACACGACCGAAACCGCCCTCCATACGTAAGAATTGATCGACATGATCATGTTTTTCCATACCAATGTCACCGCCACCAGCAGGGATAGACATTAACGTTACTTGAAAGTGGTCACCAGTCCACATTGTTGTACGGTAACGTTGATTTTCTAAAGTAGCTTCCTCAATATTAAAGACAATTGGGTCTTTACCATAATCTTTTAATTCCATGATATCTTCCTCCTTAGTTATCTTTATTGCACCTTTAGTGTACAATCGAGGTTGTAATAACGCTATTGAAAAGGCTTTCTTTGAGAATGGTTCCCAATAAGAAAAAGCCTACCAGTTGGGTAGGCTTTTGTTTAACGACGTTTGAAAATGCCAAGTACACTACGTGACATTTCGCGGCCGATACTTCTAATTAAGTTACTTGTAAAGGAATCGGCAATTTTTTCAACGGTTCCTTTTGGTTGACGTTTTTTCGCTTTTTCTTTTTCTTTCGCTTCTTTTTCTAATTGTTTTTGAAGTTCAGCTTTGGCTTTTTCTTCATTTTCAGCATCAAGTTTAGCCGATAACAGTTCATAAGCTGATTCACGGTCGACTGGTTCGCGGTATTGCGCATCGAATGGAGATGTCGAGATGAGTTGTTGAATGTAAGCTGGGTCAACAGTTCCCATAAAGCTTTCTGGCGGACGAACCATAGCACGTTCAACCACGCTAGGAATTCCTTCTTCATCTAAGAAAGAAATTAAGGCTTCACCAACTTTTAATTCAGTGATCACTTCAGCAACTTTAAAGTTTTCATTTTCACGGTAACTTTCAGCCGCCGCTTTAATTGCTTTTTGTTCTTTTGGCGTATAAGCACGTAGAGCGTGTTGGATTCTGTTACCTAATTGAGCTAAGATGTTCTCCGGTAAATCAATAGGATTTTGTGTCACGAAGAAAACACCCACACCTTTTGAACGAATTAAACGCACGACTTTTTCAACTTGATTGACTAAACCTTTTGGCATGTCATTGAAAAGCAGGTGAGCTTCATCGAAGAAGAAGAGCATCTTAGGTTTGTCTTGGTCGCCAACTTCTGGTAGTTCTTCAAATAATTGAGCAAGTAACCAGATTAACATTGTGGCATATAATAGGGGATTCTCAAATAATTTTTGAGCCATTAGAACGTTTAAAACACCTTGGCCTTTTTCATCTTGACGAATGAAATCTGTTAATTTGATAGCAGGCTCACCGAAGAATAAATCGCCACCTTGTTCTTGGATTGTTAAAAGGTGACGTTGAATTGCACCTAATGTTTGTTTTGTCATGTGACCATAAGGACCAACATAGTCATCCATGTGGTTGGTAACTTCAGAGATTAAGGCTTGTAGATCTTTTAAGTCAATTAACAAGTAACCTTTATCATCAGCGATTTTGAATAAAACTTGCAAGACATCGGTTTGGGTATCCGTTAATTCAAATAAACGAGCTAATAATAATGGTCCCATCTCAGCAATTGTGGCACGAACAGGGTGACCATTCACGCCGAAGACATCCCACAGACGAACTGGGAATGAACGTTCCGTATAATCAGTAATCCCTAAGTTGGCACAGCGTTCGGTTTGACTTCCAGCAGTAGCGGGTTGAGCTAAACTAGCTAAGTCACCTTTGATGTCAGCTAAGAACACCGGAATACCTTGTTTGCTTAGTTGCTCTGAAATTACTTTTAAAGTTACTGTTTTACCAGTACCAGTGGCACCAGTGATAAATCCGTGACGGTTTAGGTACTGTAAGGGAATCCCTAAATCTTCACCATTAGCACGGGCAATATTAATCTTAGTCATATAGTTTCTCCTCCTAAATCATTCGTTTATATTTTATCATTCTTTGAAGTCTGATAGCAAACTTCAACATTGGTTTCTAAAGTAGTTCAGGTTACAATAAACAATGAGGTGAACAGATGAAGTCAGTTGAATTATTAGATAGTAGTTTTGGTTCAAAAGGTCTTATAGGTAAAGAACGGTTACAGATTGAATCTCAAAATAGTGAATACGAAGGTTGTTGGTTTGATTTAAATGGGAAAACCTATCGGAGTCGCTTGGCAAAGAAGACGCCGACTAAAGCTGGTTACTTTGTGGTTGCCTGGGAAAAAGATAGGGAGAATGTCAATCAAGCTTATAACTTTGAAAGCGCAAAAGATTATTTAGTCATTAATATTATTGATAATGATTTGAGAGGTCAGTTTCTTTTCCCAAAAGAAATTCTTATCAAAAAAGGTATTATAAAAACAGAGGAACAAAAAGGTAAGATGGGGTTCAGAGTTTATTTGCCCACAGAACAAGATTTAAATAAGACAGCAACACAAACGCAAAGATGGCAAAAAGCCTATTATACTGACGTAAACTCTCTTAATTAAAAGAGAGTTTATTTTTTTGAATTTTTTTCTTTACAAAATAACAACCTAGATATATAGTTAGTTATATAAGTAACTAACCTAATGCGCAAAAGGTGAAAGGAGTCATTATGATATTTGATTTCGAAAATGGCGTACCGCTTTATCTTCAAGTGGCCACGCAAATAGAACAAGGTATCCTGCAAGGGAGCTTTAAAGAAGGAGAACAAGTCCCTTCAACAACTGAAATTTCAAAAAGTTACAATATTAATCCTGCAACAGTTTTAAAAGGGATGAATCAATTAGTAGCAGATGGTGTGATTGAAAAACGTCGTGGTATCGGAATGTTTGTCACAGATACGGGTGTCGATAAAATCTTTAAAAAACGTGCGACGCAATTTGCAGAGGAACGCTTAGCCGAATTTATTACTGAAGCAAAACAACTAGGGATTAGCAAAGAAGAATTAGTAGACTTAATAGAAAGAGGGTATTCAAATGAGTAATTTAGAAGTGAAACAAATTCAAAAAAAGTTTGGTAAAAAAGAAGTTCTAAAAGATGTATCATTTACATTAGAGCCAGGTCATATTTATGGTCTTCTTGGTAGAAATGGAGCAGGTAAAAGTACGTTGCTATCAATTATTAATAATCGCGTGATTGCAAAATCGGGAGATGTGTTACTTGGTGGTGAATCTGTCTTTGAGAATGATCAATTATTACGTCAGCTATTTTTAGTTAATGATAGTTGTTTAAGTGCCAAAGATGAAAATCAGAAGATTAAGTATTACCTAGAAACGGCTGAAACATTTTATCCTGATTTCGACCGCGAGCAAGCTGAGCATTTAATGTCAGCGTTCGGTTTGAAAGGAAAGCAAAAGTTAAGAAAATTATCAACCGGATATCGTTCGATTTTTAATATCGTCTTAGCGTTATCTATGAATATTCCTTATATCTTTTTAGATGAACCAATTCTCGGATTAGATGCTAATCACCGTGATTTATTCTACAAAGAAATGTTAGATGTCTTTTCTAAAGGGAATACATCATTTATTATTTCGACCCATTTAATTGAAGAAGTGTCACACATTATTGATTCGGTGATTGTTTTAAACAATGGCACAATTGAGATTGAGGATTCAGTTGAAGATATTATTAATAAAGCTTGGACAGTGACAGGTTCTGAAGAAGAAATTATTGCTGTGAAGAATGATTTAAATGTTGTTGGTTGGGAACGATTAGGAAACCAAGTGACATTATATATTTATGGTGAGCAACCAGTCGTTTCTGATTCGCTAACAGTAGGGAAAACAACCTTACAAAAAATCTTTATTCAATTGACAGCAACGGAGGTGGCGTAATGAGATTAAAAGCTATGTTAAAAATGAACTTTAAAGAATTACTACCAGGGTTTTATGGGTTTATTATTGCTTTGTTGATAGTAGATTTTTTAATGCCAGTTATTGGATATTTCTTCGGACAAGGATGGCCAAGTGAAAAAACATTAGAAAGTTCTTTGGCATTTGGTATGTTAGAAATGATGTTCTTCATTATGTTAGCCTTTGTGTTCTTTAGAAATATTGCTAGATTTGCCCAATTTAATGTGGCTCGTAAAGATCAATATTGGGGGAACTTCCTAACAATTGTGATTAGTGCAGTTGTTACGGTTATTGCTTTTCAAGTAATCTATCCATTAATTTTGTCTGTAGCTTTTGAAAACCTAACGACAATGAAAGTCATGCACTTTTATGATAATGAAGGCATCAACATTGTATTACATCACTTGCGCACTATTCTGACGTTGATTTCAACAGGATTAGGGGCTTGGATTGTTGCAACCTTATTCAAACGATTCCAGACTCGCTATATCGTGATTTTAGGAATTTTGTTATTCATTATTTTACCAATCATTTTAGGAATTAGCGCTGTTGCGATTCCAGAAACAATATTAACTCCAATTATTAACAAAGTGGTTGAGTTATATAAACAGCCAATCCCACATTTCACTTATTTAGTCTGTGATGTTCTATTTACGGCAATTCTTGCTAAGTTATTCAGTCGCAATTTAGAAGTTAAGTAGGCGCACATAGAAATGAGGCAATAGAAATGAAACAATTATTTAAAGTGATACTGGTTTATATCAGTTGGTGGTTGATTCTTTTCGGTAGCTCAGTGATTGCTAAATTATTGTTTAATGCTGAGTATTACATGTTAGCCTTTTACGGATTAGTGCTTGTGGTGACGTATATCAGTTACTTAGCAATTCCTATCTATTCCAGGAACATAAACTCACAAAGATATCTAAATGAAATAGGGTTTCAAATGACTCAACCCGCAATGGTATTATCATTTGTGCTATTGGCGGGATTTATACTAAGTATTTACCAAACACAGCAATTGTTGCCTAGCATTACGTTGACAGGTTTAGCAGGACTAAATTGGTTGGTGTTCACACAACCACCTGTAGTTGAGGAATTACTTTTTAGAGGAGTGATTCCTCGACAATTAAGTTCACACTCAATTTTTATGAATGCAGTGATTTCAACGGTATTATTTGCTAGCCTACACATTCAAAGTAGTTTGCAAGGCGTGGTGTTTTCAGCAGTAGTAGGCTTGATTTTATTTGTTTTAAGGTTTCAAGTTAATAGTATTTTCCCAGGGATGGTAATCCATTATATGTTGAACTCAGGTGTGACTCTGAGCTTGATCTATCTGCTTGTGATTGGTATCGTTTGGGAAGTTTATTATTTTGTGAGGTTACATAAAAATAAAGTAAAAGAAAAAAGCGTGGCATAGCCACGCTTTTTATATTTCTTTTTCAAAGTAACTCGTCTTACCAGCCGTTATAGTCACTTGTCCGCTTAACAGCTCAATGAGTTCTTGTTCGAAGGTATCGGTTGTTTGTTCATCCACCATGATTAAAAGTTGGACTTTGTCTGTGTATATTGTCTCTTTTAGATTATAAACTGAATTTTCTAAAAAATTTTCAAGTTTAGGGTGATTAGGGTAGTCTACAGTAACTTGCATCTCTTGCTGTAGCGTTCCTTGTACAATCCCGATCTCATCTAATGCTTCGCTAACAGATCCACCATAAGCGCGGATTAAGCCTCCTTTACCCAGTTCAGTTCCACCGAAGTAACGAGTGACAACGGCTAGTGTATTGATCAGCTCACGTTTTTTTAAAACTTCCAACATAGGTAGACCGGCAGTTCCGCTAGGTTCGCCGTCATCGCTACTGCGTTGGATATCATTGTTATCTCCAACAAGGTAGGCGTGACAGTTATGAGTGGCTTTCCAGTGTTCTTTTTTAATTTTCTGAATCAGTTCTTTTGCTTGTTCATCAGAGTCAATTCTAAAAAGGTGACAAATAAAGCGAGACTTTTTAATTTCTATTTCATGTTGGCCATTTTCTTTAAGAGTTAAATAGTCTGTTATCATGTAGCACCTCCGAATTAATAATATAGTAAGTATAACGGAAATTGATAGCTAGAATCAATCAAAAAAGCCACTGGTTAACAGTGGCTTTTTATTATAGTTTGTCTGTTAACCAGTTTGTGATATCACGCATAATCATATGACTATTTTCTTCGTTTAAAATTTCGTGACGAAGAGTCGGATATAACAGCAAATTAACTGATTTAAATTTATTGTTAGTTAAATCTGCAGCGATGGTGGTTGGACCTTTTCCATATTGACCTACAGGATCGTCTTCACCACTGATGATGAGAATGGGTAAGTCCTTGCGGATTGTTTTGAACCAATTCTTTTTATTCGCTTGGCTAGATAGTTGAAACAGTGTATGGAATCCGTTGTTTGTAAAAACTTTTCCTAGTAATGGGTCAGCTAAATAGTTGTCCACATTTGTTTGATTTAAAGATAACCAACACATTGGTTTTGGATGTTCTGGGAATTTTTGACCAAAGGGACCAAATGCCATCTTGTCGATGGCATTATTAATTTTTTCAGGTGCAAATTTATTTAAAACAGTTGTTAATGGACGGATTAAAGTAGCGCCGATTTCTTTTCCACCAGTCCCCATAATAATAGCACCGTCTACTTGTTTAGAATATTTTTTCAAGTAGTTACGTGTAATGAATGACCCCATACTATGACCCATGATGAAATAAGGTGTGTTAGGGTAGGCAGCTTTCGTACGCTTTGTTACTTGATAGACGTCTTCAATAAGATGTGACACGCTATTTGTTTGATTAAAGTAACCATATTTGGGATTAGTTGGGTCAACAGATTGACCGTGACCAAGATGGTCGTGGCCCACAACTAAAATATTATATTGATTTAAATGCTCAGCAAATTCTTGGTAACGTTCGATGTACTCAGCCATGCCGTGAACGATTTGCAAGATTGCTTTTGGTTGGCTCGTAGATTCAGGTATCCATAAAACTTCATTGATTTGTTCTGCTTGATTTGATGATAAAAATGTTTGGTTTTTCTTCATAATGTCATCCCTCTTAATTAATTAGTAAGCTTCTTTTTTAGTATAAGCCATGCCATTGGAAAGTGCCATCAGATTTTGATGGAAATACTAATAAATTTCGTAGAATTTATTAGTAAGGAGGTTGCAGAGAATGCCTTATTTAGGTCGTCGTTTACTTAAGAGTGAATTAGACTCGGAGTCAAACAATTATAAAGAGTTTTTTTCAGAAAAAACAATCCTCCAAAATGGAGAAAAACTGGTTTGCCAACGTTGTGGGTCACAGTTTACTAAATGCCAATTTACTTTGTTAAACGATACGAGTTACTGTCCATTTTGTATTCAAATGGGAAGGTGTCAGACAGATAATTTTTTATATCAAAAGAAAATAAGCAAACCGACTAATTGGTTTCAACCAGACGCACTAAATTGGAAGGGAGTGCTGAATAGCTATCAAGAAGCTGCCTCTAATCAAATAGTAGAAATGATTAAAGTCAATGGCCAGTTATTAATTCATGGTGTAACAGGGGCGGGTAAAACAGAAATGCTTTTTAAAGGATTAGAATACGCTTTCAAGCAAGAGCTGAGAGTTGCGCTGGCCGCGCCGCGAGTAGATGTTTGTTTAGAGTTATACCCAAGGTTGCTAAAGGTTTTTCCGGATATTTCAATTAGCTTACTGTACGGTAAGCGAAAAGAAGTCTACCAAACAAGCCAATTGGTTATTTGCACCACTCATCAACTATTAAGATTTTATCAGGCGTTTGACGTCATGATTGTCGATGAAATAGACGCATTCCCCTTAGCAGGTAATAACGTTCTTGCATTCGCAATTAAACAATCACGAAAAAAGATCAGCAGCCAAATTGTCTTAACAGCAACAGTTACCAAAGAACTATCTTTGGAACTAGCTAATGAGGGATACAAAACAATGATTGTGCCAGTGCGCTATCATCAAAAACCTTTACCCGTGCCTGAATTAGTTTGGTGCTGGCGTTGGCGTGAAAAGCTGTTAGCTAAACGCTTCCCATCAATTGTAAAGGAAATTTTGGAAGAAAGCAGAGAAAAGCAAGAGAGTTACTTAATTTTTTGTCCAAGTGTGGAGTGGTTATTAAAATTTCACAAGCAACTAGTTTTACAATTTCCTTCTGTCGTCATTGAGAAAGTTTATGCTAAAGATCCGTCACGTGAAGAAAAAATACAGTCATTTAGAGGAGGGAAAATTGACTGGTTGCTAACCACCACCATTTTAGAACGTGGCGTTACATTTAAAGGGGTTAATGTCATCGTTGTAGGAGCTAATCATCGTGTTTATAAAACAGCTAGTTTGATTCAAATTGCTGGAAGGGTTGGCAGAAGTTCTGAACAGCCATCAGGTCATGTTTATTTCATTCATGATGGTTTGACTAAACCATTGGTAGAATCAATTAAAGTTATACAGGAAATGAATGCTAAAGGAGGATAATAAATGGAGTGCTTACAATGCCACCAGAAGTTTTGCCCACATGTTACGTTAAAAAGTATTTTTTCTTTCCGACCGCTTATTGTCAGTCAACAATGTCAGCTTTGTCGCAGTCAATTTGAAGAAATTTCTAATGGGGGCTGTTTGATTTGTAGCAAAGAAACGACTAAAGATTGTTGTGCTGACTGTCTCGCATGGCAAGCTAAATACCCGAACAGTACCTTTAAGCTAGAGCCCATTTTTAAATATTCAGAAGAGATGAAAGAGTGGATAGCACTTTACAAGTTTAAAGGCCATCGCGCATTGTGTTATTGTTTTGCAGAAGAAATCGCAAATTATTTTTCTAATCAACATGGTGCAGTGGTTATTCCTATTCCTTTAGCAAGTAGTCGTTATCAAAAAAGAGGATTTAATCAAGTTGAGGAGTTATTAAAAGCAGGGAGTGTAACGTATAAAAAGTTATTGAATAAACCCGCCCAGACGATGGAACAAAATAAAAAATCTAAAGTAGAACGTTTGCAAACGAGTCAACCATTCCAATTGAATCTTGGGGCAATAGCTTGTATAAGGGGACGCGATATCATTTTAGTAGATGATATTTATACGACTGGCAGAACGATGTATTGGGCAGTGGAGTTGATTGAACAATGTAGCCCTAAAACAATTAAAGGGTTTTGTTTAGCAAGATAGCGGGTAGCGCTTCCAATGTTATTATAATAAGGTTTTCAAGGTGTTATTGTTTGCGCTTTTTATTAGTCTCAGATATACTAAAGGTAAGGAGAAGGAGGTTAGCTTTTCCTAACCGATTTCTTCTAGAACAGGTAAATGAGAGGGGTCAATATTATGCTAAAGTTCAATGTCCGTGGTGAAAACATCGAGGTTACTGAAGCAATACGAGACTATGTTGAAAAACGTATTTCTAAATTGGAACGTTATTTTGACAAAGAAAAGGCACCGGAAGCAACTGCTCATGTAAACTTAAAAGTCTATTCAGACAAAAATGCTAAAGTAGAAGTTACAATCCCATTACCATATATTGTTTTAAGAGCTGAGGAAACATCACATGATCTATATGCAAGTATCGACATGGTAGTTGATAAGCTAGAACGACAAATTAGAAAATTTAAAACTAGAATGAATCGTAAACAACGTGAAGGAAACATTGATACGCGAGAAGCCGCAGTCTTTTTAAATAACTTGCCTGCCGAAGATGAAATTGCTGTCGAAGAACTAGACATTGTGAGAACTAAACGTTTATCATTAAAACCAATGGATAGCGAGGAAGCAATCTTACAAATGGAAATGCTAGGACATAATTTCTTTATCTTTGAAGATGCGGAAACGAATGGTACAAGCATTATCTATCGTCGTAAAAATGGTAAATACGGTTTGATTGAAACAAATTAAATAATTAGAAATAAAGACAACTTTTCGAAGTTGTCTTTTTATATTTTAGTTAAGATCAATAAAGCGAAGGGATAGCAATGACAAAACTGTTTCATTTTCCTCCCAATAATGCTAAAATACTAGAGATGGATTAATCTCTAGACTTCAATTAAGGGTGATTTAATCACTGAACAATAAAGGTTTTCTGAAAGGAATTTAAAAGATGGCTAATTTTCTTAAAAAAATGGTAGAGAGTGACAAAAAAGAATTAAAACGTTTAGAAAAAATTGCAGATCAAGTAGACGCTCTTGCAGAAGGCATGGAAGCTTTATCTGATGAAGCTTTAACTGCTAAAACAGCTGAGTTCAAACAACGTGTTGCAGATGGTGAAAGTTTAGATAGCTTATTACCAGAAGCGTTTGCTGTTGTCCGTGAGGGTGCCAAACGTGTTTTAGGTTTATATCCTTACCGTGTTCAAATCATGGGTGGTGTTGTGCTTCATGATGGTAACATCCCAGAGATGAAAACAGGTGAAGGTAAAACGTTAACAGCGACAATGCCTGTTTACTTAAATGCTTTGACTGGCGAAGGGGTTCATGTTGTAACAGTCAATGAATACTTATCAACTCGTGATGCTAGCGAAATGGGTGAATTATACAATTTCTTAGGTTTATCAGTAGGTCTTAACTTAAACGAAAAATCTTCTGAAGAAAAACGTATGGCCTATGCTTGCGATATTACGTACAGCACAAATAGCGAACTTGGTTTTGACTATCTGCGTGATAACATGGTGGTTTACCGTGAACAAATGGTACAACGTCCATTAAATTATGCCATTGTCGATGAAGTTGACTCAATCTTAATTGATGAAGCTAGAACACCATTGATTATTTCAGGTCAAGCTGAGAAATCTACAGCGTTGTATTCTCGTGCGGATAACTTTGTTAAACGCCTAGTAGCAGATGAAGATTATAAAATTGATGTGCAATCTAAAACAATTGCTTTAACAGAAGAAGGAATTACTAAAGCCGAAGAAACATTTGGTTTAGAAAACCTTTATGATATTGAAAATACGGCGTTAACTCATCACTTAGATAACGCTTTAAGAGCAAACTTCATTATGTTATTAGACATTGATTACGTTGTTCAAGATGGTAAAGTGATGATCGTTGACCAATTTACTGGTCGTATTATGGATGGACGTCGTTATTCTGATGGCTTACACCAAGCGATTGAATCTAAAGAAGGCGTTGAAATTGAAGACGAAACAAAAACAATGGCCAACGTGACTTACCAAAACTTCTTTAGAATGTATAAAAAATTGTCTGGTATGACAGGTACAGCTAAAACGGAAGAAGAAGAGTTCCGTGAAATTTACAATATTCAAGTTATTCAAATTCCGACAAATCGTCCATTAATCCGTGATGACCGTGCTGATTTACTTTACCCAACATTAGAGAGTAAATTTAAAGCAGTCGTTGAAGACATTCAAGAACGTCATGAAGCTGGTCAACCAGTCTTAGTCGGAACAGTTGCTGTTGAAACATCAGAATTAATTTCTCACTTATTAGACCAAGCGAATATTCCGCATGAAGTATTGAATGCTAAAAATCACTTTAAAGAAGCGGAAATCATTTTAAACGCTGGTCAAAAAGGTGCGGTCACAATCGCTACTAATATGGCTGGTCGTGGTACCGATATTAAACTTGGTTTAGGCGTGAAAGAAAATGGCGGTTTAGCGGTTATTGGTACGGAACGTCACGAATCTCGTCGTATCGATAATCAATTACGTGGACGTGCAGGTCGTCAAGGTGACCCAGGTGTGTCTCAATTCTACTTATCTCTTGAAGATGATTTAATGAAACGTTTTGGATCTGAAAAAGTTAAAGCAATGTTAGACCGCTTTAAAATTGCTGATGATGAAGCGGTTATTCAAAGTAAAATGTTATCTAAACAAGTTGAGTCAGCACAGAAACGTGTTGAGGGTAATAACTACGATACGCGTAAAAATGTCTTACAATACGATGATGTGATGCGTGAACAACGTGAGATCATCTACAGTCAACGTCATGAAGTCATCATGGAAGATGATACCCTAACACCAGTTGTTATGGGGATGATCAACCGCGCGATTGAACAAGTGGTAACAGATCACACCTCAGCTCCAGATAAAAAAGATTGGAACTTACAAGGCATTGTTGATTTTGCAGGAAACTGTCTTGTTCATGAAGATGATATTTCATTAGCTGATATTGAAGAGAAGACACCAGCTGAAATGATGACTTTCTTAAATGAAAAAGCGCAAGCTATTTTTGATGAAAAAGTTGAAATTTTAAATGGTAGTGAACAATTACTTGAATTCCAAAAAGTGGTGATTTTACGTGTTGTTGACATGAAGTGGACAGATCATATTGATGCCATGGATCAATTACGTGAGTCAATTGGCTTACGTGCCTACGGCCAAAATAATCCTTTAGTTGAATATCAACAAGAAGGTTACCGCATGTTTGAAGCGATGGTCGGATCGATTGAATATGATGTGACTCGTTTATTCATGAAATCAGAAATTCGTCAAAATGTGCAACGTGAACAAGTTGCGCAAGGGGAGGCAGTACAACCTTCTGATGACGAAGGCAAAGTCAGTGCAGATCAAACGAAACAACCCCGCCAAGTTGAAAAAGTTGGTCGTAATGAAATGTGCCCTTGTGGTAGTGGAAAGAAATTTAAAAACTGTCACGGTAAAGATTTATAATCGTCAATGGTATTTGGTCTAACCAAATGCCATTGCTTTTTATTATAGGAGGAAACACGATGGAATTATTTGAAATAAAAAATCATTTAGAGACAATTGATGGCAAACTAATTGAATTTAGGGGGTCACTTTGACTTAGAGGATCTTGAAGAGCAAATTGCCAATCTTGAAAATGAAATGGCCTTTCCTGGTTTTTGGGACGATAACGAGAAAGCTCAAGTCGTTATTAATGAAAGCAACCTATTAAAGGCGAAATTCCAAGCTTTTCATAATTTAACTGAAGCATCTGAAGAATTGCTAATGATGCTTGAAATGGTAAGTGAAGAACCTGATGCAGAAATGGAAATGGAACTAGTTAGTGGTTTAACCGAATTGCAAACAAAATTAGATGCCTATGAGTTAGAGCAACTATTAAATGATCCATACGATAGTAGTAATGCAATTGTCGAGTTACATCCAGGTGCAGGGGGAACTGAGTCGCAAGACTGGGGCGATATGTTACTTCGGATGTACACACGTTGGGCCAATGCTCACAACTTTACCGTTGAATACCTAGATTATATAGCAGGTGATGAAGCCGGTATTAAAAGCGTCACTCTGTTGATTAAAGGACACAACGCTTTTGGCTATTTAAAATCTGAAAAAGGGGTTCACCGCTTAGTACGTATCTCACCATTTGATTCAGCCAATCGTCGTCACACCTCATTTTGCTCGGTTGATGTCATGCCAGAGTTAGATGATAAGATTGAAATTGAGATCAATCCTGATGACATTAAAATGGATACATTTAGAGCAAGCGGAGCAGGTGGACAGCATGTCAACAAAACCGATTCAGCAGTGCGCTTAACCCATACACCAACAGGGATTGTCGTCTCTAGCCAAGCGCAACGTTCTCAATTAAAAAATAGAGAACAGGCTATGGGAATGTTGAAGTCGAAGTTATATCAGTTAGAAGTTGAGAAAAAAGAACAAGAAGAAGCAGAGTTACGTGGCGAACAACTAGAAAATGGTTGGGGTTCACAAATCAGATCGTATGTCTTTCATCCATATTCAATGGTGAAGGATCATCGAACAAATCATGAAGTAGGCAATACGCAGTCTGTCATGGACGGTGGTCTTGATGGGTTTATGGATGCATTCTTAAGATTAAGTCTTTGATAAGATTGTTATAAATGATACACATTTGTAATTAAATGTAAGATGATTTACAATGTTTGAGTGCTATAATGTGTAACATAGCTGACAACTAGGCGACCAAATCGCTAGTTAGATAGGAGAATGAAAATGATTGAAATGAAAAATGTCATGAAAAAGTATCCTAACGGAACAACTGCTATCCGTGACATCTCGGTAAATATTGACCAAGGTGAATTCGTATATGTAGTAGGACCAAGTGGTGCTGGTAAATCAACTTTTATTAAGTTAATGTACCGCGAAGAAAAAGCAACAAAAGGATCTATTTCAGTTTGTGGATTTAATTTAATGAAAATTAAAAATAAACAAGTCCCATTATTGCGTCGTGAAATTGGGATTGTCTTCCAAGATTATAAATTATTACCAAAGAAAAAAGTTTATGAGAATGTGGCATACGCGATGCAAGTTATCGGTAAAAAACCACGTGAAACTAAAAAACGTGTGATGGAAGTTTTAGACTTAGTTGGCTTGCGCCATAAAGCAAATGCTTTCCCAGATGAATTGTCAGGTGGGGAACAACAACGTGTGGCTATTGCACGTGCGATTGTTAACACACCGAAAGTTTTAATTGCCGATGAACCAACAGGTAACTTAGACCCTGAAAACTCATGGGAAATCATGAAACTTTTAGAAAAAATCAACTTACAAGGAACAACTGTTGTGATGGCAACACACAATAGTACAATCGTAAATACGATTCGTCACCGCGTTATCGCGGTTGAAAATGGATGTATTATTCGAGATCAACACGAAGGGGAGTACGGTTACGATGATTAGAGGATTTTTCCGTCATATTGGCGAGAGCTTAAAAAGCTTAAAACGTAACGGCTGGATGACTTTAGCTTCTGTCAGTGCCGTAACAGTGACGTTGATTTTAGTAGGTGCTTTCTTAGCCGCTATGTTAAACGTCAATAAATTATCAAAAGACATTGAGAATGCTGTAGATGTTTCTGTTTTCGTTAATATTGGTACGTCAGATAAAGATCGTGATGTATTAGAAACAGAGCTATACAAAATTCCCGGTGTAGTATCAAAAGAAAAAGAAGGTATTCGTTTATCTGGTAAAGATGAACAATTGAAAAAATTAATTGAGGATTTAGGTCCTACATGGAAGTTATTTGATAAAGATAACAATCCCTTATATGATGTTTTTGTTGTAAAAGCAGAAACGCCTGAACAAACAAAAGATATTCAAAGAGCAGCGGCAGAATTACCAAATGTTAAAAAAGCCGATTATGGTGGAGTGTCTTCAGATAATATCTTTAAAATTTCTAGTTTCGTTCGTAAGTGGGGATTGATTGCGACAATTGTTTTATTATTTATTGCAATCTTCTTAATTTCAAATACGATTCGTATTACTATCATTTCACGTAAACGTGAGATTCAAATTATGCGTTTAGTTGGTGCTAAAAACGGCTTCATCCGCTGGCCATTCTTTATTGAAGGCGCTTGGATTGGTCTTTTAGGCGCGATTATTCCGGTGATTGCTATGTACTTTGGTTACCGTAAAATGTTTAATTTATCTAAACAATTATTCGTAAGTTCAAACTTTAGCTTATATCCAACTGCTGAGTTACTACCAAAAGTTTGTTTAGGAATGTTAGTTTTAGGTGTTGCGATTGGTTCATTAGGATCAATTATGTCAATGCGTAAATTCTTAAAAGTATAAATTTTAAAGATCACTTTAAGTGGTCTTTTTTTTATACAAAAAAACACATTAAAGCAGATGCTCTAATGTGTTAAAGGGATATGCTGTTGAACTAGAGTATTTGGGGAAACTAGATTCAACAGGAAATCATATGAACCAGAAAAATGTTAAACAGAAGTTTAAAGCTATTAGCATGCAGAGCTTGGGGAAGTTACTACACACTAATAGTGGCATTAATTATGGTCAAAAGATTTCAGTGTAATTATATCACATTAGTTCAATAAAATAACAATTTCTATAAATTCTAAACAAAATCTCAATAAAATTTAATATTAGACAAAAAATACTATTAAAAAGTAAGTTAAAGTACGAGCATTTTTTTTTGTTAGATGCTATATTTATAGTGATCACACTTTAGGAGGTTTTGTCAGATGGAAATTGTTATAATCGGAGGGATTGCCGCAGGGATGAGTGCGGCAGCAAAAGCATCTAGAACAAATAAAGACGCTAATATTACTGTTATCGAAAAAGAAAAATATATTTCGTTTGGGGCATGTGGATTACCTTATTATTTAGGCGAGGAATTTGCAGATGAAAATGAAATGTTTGCTAGAACACCTGAGCAAATGGAGAAGACAGGGATTAATTTACTGTTAGAACATGAAGCTACAAACATTGATTTTAATAAAAAAATCATTACGGTCACTGATTTACAAACAGGAGAGTCATTTGAAAAAGCTTATGATCGCCTGATGCTAGCTACCGGTGCACAACCGATTGTTCCACCTATTCCAGGGATTGATGCAGATAATGCTTATACGATTACTAAATTAGATTCAGTTAATCGCTTAAAAAAAGCCTTGACTAGCTATAAAAAAATTATGGTTGTTGGTGGCGGTTTTATTGGTGTGGAAGTTGCCGATCAGTTAGTAAAATTAGGTAAAGACGTCACTTTACTTGAAGCTGGCCCAGAAATTATGAGTGGTCCTTTTGATTCTGAATTTTCTCAGAAGTTAAAAGGTGCATTAGAAGAAGATGATATTTGCGTCTGTACGAATGAAGCTGCTGAAGAATTTGTCCAAACAGACGGGCAGATCACCGCCGTTAAAACTGCTAAAGGTCAGTATGAAGTAGACGCTGTCATTATTGCGATTGGTTTCCGTCCAAACACAAAATTTTATGCAGATAATTTCAAAACACTATCTAACGGGGCTATCATTATTGATCAGCATGGTCAAACATCAATTAAGGATGTTTTTGCCGCAGGGGACTGTGCAAGTATTCCTAACAGATTGTTGGGTGATACTTATACGGCTCTTGCAACAAGTGCCAATAAAATGGGACGGATTGTTGGAACAAATATTGGGTTGCCAGAATCTGAATGGGAGTCATTTGTAGGCTCGTTAGGAAGTAGCGCTATTAAAGCAGGGCAATATGAAGCTGCTAGTACGGGTTTAACTGAAAAACAAGCGATTAGCAAAGGTCTTAATATTAAAACGACTTGTATTGAAACAAATAATCATTCAAATTACTACACAGTTCAAGAAAAAATTATGATTAAACTGGTTTACGATGCTGAAACATTTGTCTTATATGGTGCACAATTATTTGGGAAAAACGAAACAGTTTTACGAGCAACTGGTTTAACAACAGCTATTCATGCAGGTATGACGACTAAAGAATTAGGCTTTGTTGACTTCGCATATGCACCACCATTTGCTTCAACTTGGGAAGCAATTAATGTTGCGGCTAACACTGCAAAATAAAAGGGGATGAATAAAGATGATTAATTTACCATTCTTTACCGATTTTTTGAAAATAAGTAACGCTTTTACAGTTATCTCAATCATTGTTTTAATTGCAGGGATATTATTTCTAAAGCAATTAAAAAATAAAAAAGTTAATTTTACCAAACGCATGTTAATTTCTTTAGCATTAGGTTTAATCATTGGTATAGGGATTGATTTAATTGGGCAACAATTTGATGTTTATCAAAACTTTGCACAAATTGAAATTGCCACATGGTTCGGTCTGGTTGGGACAGGCTTCTTAAAACTTGTTCAACTGCTAGCGATTCCAGTTGTCTTCTTATCAATTATTAAAGTGGTGATTGATGTCCAAGGAGATCGGATTAAATCACTGACGGCTAAAACTTTTACAACATTGTTAGGAACAACGGCTATATCAGCTGGAGTCGGGATTTTTGTTGTGAAATTATTCAACTTAAATGGTTCAAGTTTTGCAGGCGATTTAACCGAAGCTAAAATTGAACGAATGGCTGACATTTCAGCTCAAAGTTTTCCAGATTTCTTTTTAAACTTAATTCCAGATAATATTTTTAAAGTGATGAGTGATAACGGGAGCATTGTTTCAGTTGTGATTGTTGCGGCCATGTTTGCGGGAGCTATTCGTTTCTTACAAGTGAAGAAACCGAAAGAGGTTGCGCCATTTGTTACGTTGTTAGATTCATTAAAAGTAACAGTCAATTCAGTCTTAACAAATGTTATTAAATTAATGCCTTATGGTGTTTTAGCATTAGTTAGTAACACCATCATTGCTAATGGTATCGAATCAATTGTAGGGATGTTAGGCTTTATTGCAGCGCTTTATACAGCTGTATTAATTATGTTATTAGTTTATGTTGTGATGTTATTAGTAATGGGTGTTAGCCCTGTAACATTCTTTAAAAAAGCTTTTAATACATTGTTATTCGCATTCTCTTCACGTTCAAGCGTAGGGACATTGCCCTATACTTTGAAAACACTTGAAGATGATATGGGTGTGTCTAAAGAAACAGCCAACTTTGTCGGAACATTAGGGACAACTGTGGGAATGAACGGCTGTGCTGGTGTCTTTCCAGCTATGTTAGGTGTCTTGATTGCTTCAGCGGTGGGAACACCAATGACGTTCTCGTTCTACATGTTAGTTGTCTTAGTTGTAACAGTTGGTTCAATCGGAATTGCTGGTGTACCTGGCACTGCAACAGTTGCTGCGACAGTTACACTAAATGGTTTAGGATACGGTCAAACAATTTCAAGCATTGGGGCAATCTTTGGGATTGATCCAATTGTTGATATGGGACGGACAATGTTAAATGTTGCTGGTTCGATGGTGTCAGCTATTATGGTCGATAAATGGGAAGGTAACTTTGATAAGGAAGCCTACAACACATTTAATGAAACAATCGAAGAATAAGTTAAAAAGGCTAGTCTGCTGACTAGCCTTTTTATATTGTTTGTCATCGTAATATCAGTTAAAATATGAGTTACGAGAATGTATTGAAAGGAATTATTATGTCTAAATATATATTAGTGATAGATCAAGGGACAACCAGTACCCGTGCGATTTTATTTAATAAAGAGGGGGTGGATGTTGCCAAGGCTCAAGAAGAATTTCCTCAGTATTTTCCTCAACCGAGTTGGGTTGAACATGATGCTAATGAGATTTGGCAAAGTGTTTTAAGTGTCATTTCTAAAGTCATGAAAGAAGCTGATATTACATCAAAAGATCTTGATAGTATAGGGATTACAAATCAGCGAGAGACAACGGTTATTTGGGATAAAGAAACTGGTATGCCGATACACCATGCCTTAGTTTGGCAATCCCGTCAAAGCAATGAATTAACAGAGGAGTTGATCGAGTCAGGTCACGAAGAATTGATTCGTGAAAAGACCGGGCTAAAAGTTAACTCATATTTTTCGGCTACGAAAGTTATGTGGTTATTAGATGAAATTCCACAAGCAAGACAACGTGCTGAGCGTGGAGAATTACTTTTTGGAACGATTGATACATGGTTAATTTGGAAATTAACCGATGGGAAAGTTCATGCGACCGATTATACTAACGCCTCAAGAACTATGATGTACAACATTCATGATTTAGAATGGGATCAAGAGCTGTTAGACTTGTATAATATTCCCGCAAGTTTATTACCAGAGGTGAAAAAATCATCTGCAGACTACGGTACAACAGACTATTACCACTTGTTTGAAACTGGCGTAAAAATCATGGGTGTGGCTGGTGATCAACAAGCTGCCTTATTTGGTCAAAACTGTTTTGAAGCGGGGAATGTCAAAAATACTTATGGTACAGGATCATTTATCCTAATGAACACTGGAGACAAAGCAATCCAATCAGATTATGGACTATTAACAACCTTAGCTTGTGATGGACAGGGTGAGGTCTGCTACGCATTAGAAGGAAGTGTCTTTGTTTCTGGTTCTGCGATTCAGTGGCTACGTGATGGCTTAGAAATCATTAAGGATTCTGCTGAAACGGAGAAAATGTCTCAAAATTTAGCAAGTAACGAGGGAGTCTATATTGTGCCAGCATTTGTGGGGTTAGGTGCACCTTATTGGGATTCAAATGTGCGTGGCGCAATTTTTGGCGTGACACGTGGAACGACAAGAAACACCTTTGCACGAGCGACTTTGGAAAGTATTGCTTACCAAACAAAAGATGTAGTGGAAACAATGATTAAAGAAACAGGCTTACCAATGACACAGATGAAAGTCGACGGTGGCGCTTCTAAAAATAATTTCTTACTAAGTTTCCAAGCTGATATTTTAAACTTACCAATTTTTAGACCAATGGTTAATGAAACAACAGCTTTAGGTGCAGCTTACCTAGCTGGTTTAGCAAGTGGTTTCTGGAAAGATACAGAAGAAATTAAACATATTTGGCAAGTCGATGCTAGTTATTATCCAGATATGGATGAAGAATCTCGCAATAAGTACTATCGTAAATGGCAAAAAGCAGTTGCCGCAGCCCGTAGTTTTTGTGATGAAGATTAAGTCAGACTTTAAATAGAGAAACAAATCCTCCTTAAGACCTATGACGAATTATGCGATATAATGCATAATAGTGTTATCAGGTTGATTTCTATTAACAAATGGAAATCATAAGGAGGTTTTTTTATGAAAGAACAAGAAAGAATTGTTGAATTAATAAATATGGGTGTCATTTCTGCGGAAGAAGGCTTAAGTCTATTAGAAAAAATTGCTGATGAAAAAAAAGCAGATTCATTTGCAACTAAAAAAACAGCAGTTAATGAAACGGAAGACCAATCTTTCTCAGATATTAAGTTGGAAATAGAGGCTATTAAACTACAAATTTCTGAATTAGAAACGGAATTAGTTCAGGAGATGTATCACTTGCCGGAACAAGCAGAATTGAAGGCTGAAAAAGAAGAAGAGTTAACTGAACTGCAATTAACGTTAACCGAGTTAGAAGAAGAGTTAAACGAGTCAGCAGAAGAAAAAATCATGAGTGGTATCAAGGGAAATAAATCATTTTTTAGCGAGGACGCTGAAAAGTCGCTTGAAGATGAAGAACCATTATCACAACGAATTGGTGGTTTCTTTAAAGCGATGACAGAAAGTGTTTCGGCACATGATTTGAAACGCTCATTATCACCAAAGGCTAACAGTAGTTTTAAACACGAGTTTTATTACCCAGAAATCAAAGCAACTAATATAGACTTTAAAGTTGCTAATGGTAATATTATGTTTAACACGTGGGATAAAGAGGATGTGAAAGTTGAAGCAACTATTAAGCTTTATGGAAAAATGGAAGCTGAAACAGACTTAGAAGCATTCTTACAAAGAAGCCGAATCGAAGTGAACGATGACACGATTAGTTTCCAATTACCTAACAAACGCGTGAAGGCTGACTTAAATATTTTTATTCCAAGTCGTATATACGATCATGTTTCAATTAATTTATTGAATGGTGATATGGACTTAAGTGATCTTAAAACAAATGATTGTTTCATTAAGAGCACAAATGGAGATAAAACATTTAATGCAATTTCAGCAACAATGTTAGAAATTGAAGGCGTTAATGGGAATGTTCTATTAGCAGATGCTTCGATAAATGACATTATGGTGGAAACGGTCAATGGTAATGCTAATTTAGCAGGAACTTTCCAAACGGTTACTGCCAAAGCAACTAATGGAGATTTACGCCTAATGCCAACAACGTCAGAGCTGAAAAATGTTGATGTTCGTGTAAAAAACGGTACAATTAAAGTAGCAATTCCTGAAAAACAAAGTGTAGAAGCTTACTTAAAGACGGATTTTGGCAGCATTAATCACCGTGTTGGGGAAAGTGAAATCATTCGTGAGAAAAAAGATAAAACTAGCTCGCAAATTCAATTGCGTCGAACATTGGAAAGCGAAGCGGTTCATTTGCGTCTAAGTTCAACAACAGGTAGTATTTATATTAAAGATAAATCAATTTAAATTTGATCAATAAGGGGTATGGTTATGAAGAAAAAATTAGTTAAATCAAATAAAGATAGAGTTGTTTCAGGTGTCTTAGCAGGAATTGGGGAATATTTAAATATTGATCCAACGATTATTAGAGTATTGTTCGCATTAACAATTTTCTTTAGTTTTTGGGCAACAATTATTATTTACATCTTGTTAGCTATTGTGATCCCAACAGAAAGTGGTCAATCAAGACAATCAGCTAGTTTCGAAGGTGAGTTTTCTGAATTTGAAAAAACAACTAAACAAGGTAAACGTCCTCGTAAAGAGGCGGAAAAAGTTGAGGATGAATGGAGCGATTTTTAATGGGATACTTCCAAAGTTTAATTGTTAGCACCTTAACCTTTATCTCGTTATCGGTCATTTTACCGGATAATATGCTTTATGTTAGTAGTATTCTAGTAGCGTTAATTGCTAGTTTTGTCTTATCATTACTAAATGTCTTAGTAAAACCAATTTTACATTTATTATCGCTACCAATTACTTTTTTAACACTAGGGTTGTTTAGCTTCGTGATTAATGCTGTCATCTTACAGCTAACATCAGCAGTATTAGGTGAACAAAACTTTATGTTTTCAAGTTTCGGTGCGTCAATCTTAGTGGCTGTTATTATGACACTGGTAAATAGTGTTGTTGTAAACCATAATTTGACGAAATAAAAAAGACTATCGTTTGATAGTCTTTTTTTATTTGCGTAATGAATCGACAACTAATTTATTTGGTGTTACAAAAACTGTTTTTTGATTTTCGTATATCACGTATCCAGGCTTAGAACCATTTGGCTTTTTAACATGTTTAACTTTAACATAGTCAACAGGGACTGAAGCAGAGAGCCGATATTTTGAATAATAAGCCGCTAGTATAGCTGCTTCTTCAATCGTTTCATAGCTTGGGGTGCTATCTTGAATAATGACATGAGAACCCGGTATGTCTTTAGCATGTAACCAGATATGATTTTTATCAGCCGTTTTCATTGTCAATTGGTCATTTTGAATATTATTTTTTCCGACGAGAATCGTAACGCCGTCTGAAGAGAGATACGTTTCGGGTTTACTCTTAGCTTGGCTATTTCGTTTGCCAGGTATTTTTTTAGCTCGGATATAACGTTCAGAAATAAGTTCTTCACGAATGTATTCAATTTCCTTAGGAGTGGCTAAATCAAGTTGTGATAGGACGGAGTCCAAATAGGCCGCTTCTTTTTCAACTAATTCCAATTGTTCCCCAATGATTTTGACGCTGTTTTTCAACTTGCCATATTTATGGAAATATTTTTGAGCATTTTGTGAAGGTGATAAATCTTCCCTTAATTGAATTTCGATAGGTTGGTTATCTTCGTAGTAGTTTTCAAGGGTGATTTTGTTAGCGCCACGAGGGACTTCATGAAGGTAAGTTGTTAACAATTCACCTTTTTGACGAACCAACTCGGCGTTAGTTGTTTGGGCCAAATCCTTCGTCAGTTTTTCTTTTTTAGTAACCATTTTTTTTCGTTCATTTTCAATTTTACGAATAAGTTCACCAGCTTGCTGTTTAACACGTTCTTTTTCCGCTTTTCCATCATAGAATTGATCCAATAGATCATGAAGTGTTGGAAAAGTATAACGTTCTGGTCCTAATGAATCAAAACTAATTGGTGTGAAGTATTCTTTGTTTTCATAAATACTTAAAGTAGGCGTGATTTCAGATTCTAGCTCATGCCAAAATTGTTTCCAGACACCAAGAGGTTCAGTAGGGGTTTCCAGCATGCGGTGAGCAAGTTCGTTGGCTGTATCTTTTCCTAAGCCTTGAAAGTTCTCCTGGAAAAAAGTTGCTGAAAGCTCATCTGCTGTAGAAAGCAATTCAAATAGTTTAGTTTGATCGATTGTATAAGGATTTTCTTGTTTAGTATTAATCGGAGGTTGCACGTAATCAGCGCCAGGTAATAAGATTCTAAAGGTATTTTGACTAGGCCCCACATGTTTAATACAATCTAATATTTTATTATTTTCTTGATTGACTAAGACGATATTACTATGACGACCCATCAATTCAACAACTAAGGCGATATCTTCTAAGTCACCTAAATCATTCCGTTTCGAGAAATGAATTTCTACAATCCGATCGTTTTCGATTTGTTTAATATCTTGAATGATAGCACCTTCAAGATGTTTTCGGAGCATTAAACAAAAGTTAGGAGGAGTAGTTGGATTGTGGTATTCCATTGAAGTCAATTGAATACGAGCGTACTGCGAGTGAGCAGATAATAGGAGCTTATGATTTTGTCCTTGTTGACGAATAATTAAAACAAGCTCATTATCGTAAGGTTGGTGGACTTTTGATAAACGGCCGTTTTGAATTTTTGCTTTTAATTCATGAATGATTGAGTGGGTAAAAACACCATCAAATGACATAAAATAACCTCATTTCTTGATTATCGATAAAGTAATATAAAATACTGATTAATTGAAAGTGTTTTTGCCTATAAAATAGGAAAATGCTTTTCTTTTCTATCAGCAATTAGTATACTATGTATTATAACAGAGTAAAGGTGAAGTGCATGGATAAATTAACTAAGATAAAAAACGAACTTCAAACTATATATAATAATATTACTGGTGGAATCAGCGATAAAAAAGCAAATTTTTCTCCGCGTATGAAAGAAAGCCGTCACCATTTTTGGCAATCTCTTAAAGAACGAAAAGAAATTGTTGCGATTACATTGTTGTCAATTGTTCTTTTAGCGTTGATTATGATTGTTGCTATTCCAAGAACAAAAGCTTCAATTATTACGAAAGAAACAAATTCTTTAGTTGGTCGTAATTACCAAGAAAGCAACCATGTGGAATTGATTCCGTATAATAAAATTGAAAAAGCGATTGTAAATAATGACAGCATTACCGTTGCAATTATTGATCAACATGATGAAAATTACGATGTGTTAGAATCAGTTCTAAACGATGAAGAAAAAGCGGTTAAGTTTGATGGGACAGTTTACTTATATCCATTAGTAAATGAAAAAGACCGAGTTCGTTCATTCTTTAAAATCAAAGATGGTATCACGCTGATTCATTTTGAAGATCAAAAAGAAACAGCTCGTAAAGTTCTATCTAAGAAAAAAGATATTGAAAAAAATACCTTTGATTATTTCAAATCAATGAGTATGGGGAAACCAGCAATGACCGCTGATGAATTAGCGAATGAAAAGCTAAAAGAAGATCAGGAAGCTAAAGGGTTAACTCCAGATGGAGAACCTAAAAAAACTGGTGAAGTCATTGATGAACTAAAGGACGTTATTATTTAATTAACCGGCTTTGAAGAAACTTTCGAAGCCTTTTATTTTGACTAGGAGGGTAACAAAAAATGACAGATTTAAAAGTTAAAGTTTTGCTAGTCCTTCTAGTTATAGTGGGGTTATTTTCTTCTTCAATGTCAGGTTACGCGGCGGAAGAAGAGCTGCCAGTAATTGATAAGACATTATCGGGTAAATTGAACGGAGCAGAGAAGCCAACCATTCAACCAGAAGATGATATTATGAAGATTGCAGCAAAAGCGGGCAGTGTTTATCCAGAATTTTATCGACCTAAAGGTGGTATCGTTATTGATAGTTTAAGTGGTGACGTGCTTTGGTCTGAAAATCCAGATAAAGTCTGGCCAATCGCTAGTTTAAGCAAGTTGATGACTGCTTATATTGTCTTAGATGAAATTAGCGAGGGTGATTTAACTTTAGATAGTAAATTTAAAGTGACAGATGATATTCAAGCCATTTCGCAAATTTATTCATTAAGTAATAATAAAATGGTAACAGGGGTTGAGTATACCTTACGAGAATTATTAACCATTATGTTAATCCCATCATCAAATGCTGCGACAGTTATGTTATCGGATGTTGTGTCGCCAGGTAAACGTGGTGAATTCATTGATAAAATGAATAATATGGCTGAAAAATTAGGAATGACGAAAACGAAATACTATAATTCTTCAGGAGCAACGGCAGCCTCTTTTGAGGGCTTATATAATCCTGAAGGTTATGATCCGAATGGTGACAATGTTTCAACCGCTCGTGATATTTCAATTTTAATTTATAACTTTATGAAACATCATCCCGAAGTGTTAGAATTTACTAAAAATCCGAAAGTAACAGTCAAATCTGGGACACCCTATGAAGAAACTTTTGAATCATATGTTCTTTCTGTGGAAGGGAATAAGTATAGTTTCCCAGGCATGGATGGTTTAAAAACAGGTTCTAGTCCATCAGCGGCGTTTGGTTATGGAGCAACAGCTGTTCGAGATGATAAACGTTTTATCGAAGTTTTATTAGGTGTTGGAACGTGGGAAGAACAGAACGGCGAAGATATTCGTTTCCCAATTGGGAATGCTTTGCTAGATAAGATGTTTAAAGATTACGATTATCGCAAAGTCCTGTCAAAAGGTGAAAATACAATCAGTGGACGTGACGTTATTTTGGATGACGATGTCTATGCATTAGTTAAACCTGAACAAGAATTTTCAGTTGATTTTAGTGAAAATGGAATCAAAATTGATACCGGTTTAGAAGGTGTGTCTGATAAAATTTCTGCACCAACGGTTAAATTTAAAGAGAAAACTTTAGCGAGTAATTTAGGATTCGATTCAGATAAAACAATCACTGAACAGTTTAAAACCAATAAATTAATTCCGTTGTTAATGGGGTTGGTCGGCATAGTAATGATAATGTTATCTAGGTTAGTGATTAACCTTCGTCGTCGAAAAAACGCTCGCGGTGGAAATCTAATAACAACAGTAGGAATTCTTTTGGGGTTCGCGCTTGTAGTTGTGGCAATTTACTTTACTTTAGAACAGCTTTTAGGTGGCATATTTAATTAAAACACTATCTTAATTGATAGTGTTTTTTGTTTTTTTACAAAGCGGGTATAAGCTATCAAACGCTGAATTGACAATCATTTTTTAGCGTTATATACTTGTTGTACAAAGTTAATTTTACAGGACGTTATGCCTAATAGTTAAACTCTTTGGATGTGCAAAATTGAATTGACTAGGACGAAACATGTGACATGTTAATTTGGTAATTCAAATGATAGTAATTAGAACGTTTGCTAAGCTTTTCTTTGGCAAACGTTTTTATTTTGAAGAGGAGTCGTACGATGGATAAAGCAATTAAAAAACCAGTGTTAGCCAGTTTATTAGCTTCGCCAATTGGTCATAGTTTATCACCTGTGATTCATAATACAGCTTTTGCTGAATTAAATATCAACGGGCAATATACCCTTGTTGATACTGGTAGTGATTCTTTAGAATCTTGCTTTGCCGAATTGCGTCAGTCAACACTCTTAGGTTGTAATTTATCCATGCCGAATAAACAATTAGCTATTCCTTTAGTAGATGATTTATCTGATACAGCTAAAGTTGTTGGCGCCATCAATACAGTTATCGTAAACGACGGTAAATTATTTGGAGATAATACAGATGGTAGAGGGTTTGTTAAAGGGTTAGAAGTGAATGACATTGTATTTCAAGATAAAACGGTCCTTATTTTAGGTGCAGGTGGTGCAGCGCTAAGTATTATTTATGAATTAGCAAAGCAAGGCGTTAGTCAATTAGTTGTTTTAAAACGTCAAAATGACACCTTTGATCAGACTGTAGCTAAGATGGAACAATTATCAACTCTGACAAATTGCCCCATAACAGTTATTGCTTTCTCAGATGAATTACAAGCTATCATCGAGAGTGCTGATATTATTGTGAATTGTACAAATGTTGGTATGGCGGAGTTAGAGGATGAAACTCCGTTAGACCCTAGGTTTAAGCTGTCCAGCCATTCAGTCGTCGTTGATATCATCTACGTGCCGAAGCAAACTGAACTATTGAAATGGGCAGAAGAGCAAGGTTGTCGCACGTTAAACGGCTTAGATATGCTAATTTACCAAGCCTCAGAAGCCTTTAAATTATGGACGGCTAAAGACATGCCGATTACTCCTGTAAAAGAAGCGGTAAAAAATCGATTGGAGAATAATGACAAATGATTATTCATTTAAATAAAACTATCAAAGAAGCTGACCTAAAACTTCTACAAGATACTTTGAAAGATAAAGGATTTAAGTCTGTTTTAAGTGAGGGCCAAAAAGTAGTTGTTGGTGTCTTAGGAACTAAAGAGGAATCAGATTTAGACTTTTTAGAAACTCTTCCACTAGATTATAAATTAGAAAAATTAAACAGTAGCTATAAATTAGTCAGTCGTGACTTTCACCCTGAAAATTCAATCATCAATGTTGATGGTTTATTAATTGGTGGCGATGAGTATGTCACGATGGCAGGACCTTGTTCAGTGGAAGGTCGTGAACAAATATTTGAAACGGCTCGTATGGCAGCAGCAGGAGGTGCCAAAGTCCTTCGTGGTGGCGCCTTTAAACCAAGAACATCGCCTTATGATTTCCAAGGACTTGGTGAAGAAGGTCTGCAACTCATGCGTGAAGCAGCTGATCGCTATGACTTAAAAATGATTACTGAAGTCATGGACGAAGGGAATTTAGATTTAGTTTGCCAATATACAGATATTATTCAAATTGGCGCGCGTAATATGCAAAACTTCCGTTTGCTAGAAGCCGTTGGTCGCACTGGGAAACCGGTCGCGTTGAAACGTGGTATCTCTGGAACGATTAACGAGTGGTTACATGCTGCAGAATACATTGCGGCTCAAGGCAACTTAAATATTATCTTTATTGAGCGTGGTATTCGTACGTATGAACAAATGACGCGTAATACCTTTGATCTAAGTGCTGTGCCAATTATCCAAGGGTTAAGTCACTTACCAATTATTGTTGACCCAAGTCACGGTGTTGGAGTTCGTGAATGCATTAAACCAATGGCTTTAGCTGGTTTAGCAGCAGGAGCTTCGGGAATGATTGTTGAGATTCACCCTGATCCAAATAAAGCTTGGTCAGATGGTCCACAATCTTTAAATGAAGCTGATTATTTAGAAATGATGAAAGAAGTTGCTATTTTAGAACCAACGATGAAGAAAATCAAAAAATTGAGACAGTCAAAATAAAGGAGGAAAGTCATGAATGTATCTGTTAACTTACCAAATGAATCATATCAAATCAGTATTGAAAAAGGCTTGTTATCTAAATGTGGCTCATGGCTTTCTAAAATTTGGTCAACGGATAAAAAAGTTGCAATTATTTCTGATGAAGAAGTAGCATCTTTTTATTTAGATAAAGTCTGTCAGTCAGTTGAAGAGGCGGGTTATAGGGTAGTAACCAAAACAATTTCAGCTGGTGAAGCGTCAAAATCTTTTACTAGAGCTGAAGAATTATGTCAGTGGTTAGCGGAAGAAAACATGACAAGAACTGATGGTGTAGTAGCTCTTGGTGGTGGCGTTGTTGGTGACTTGGTTGGTTTTGTGGCGGGTATTTACATGCGTGGGATTAGTTACGTTCAAATGCCAACTAGTTTACTAGCTCAAGTCGATAGTAGCGTTGGTGGTAAGACAGCTGTTAATACGGTGGGTATTAAAAATTTAGTGGGTGTCTTTAATCAACCAGCGGGCGTTTTAATTGATCCGCAAACATTAACAACTTTACCTAGAGAAAGAATTAGTGAAGGACTAGCAGAAGTTGTTAAAACAGCGGCTATTCTGGATGTTAATTTGTGGACTGACTTACAGAAATTAAACTCAATTGAAGACTTTTTAAATCAATCAGAATCGATTATTGCAAGATGTTGTGAACTGAAAGCAAGTGTTGTCGAAGCTGATGAAAAAGAAGCTGGGCAACGAGTTATTTTAAACTTTGGGCATACTTTTGGTCACGCAGTTGAAGCGACATTACAGTCAAGAGGAATTAGTCACGGTGAAGCGGTCGCGATAGGTATGGTTCGAATTTCCGAAGCTATGATTAGTTATGGTTATACACCAAAAGAGTTTATGACAGAACTAACGGACTTGCTTACTAAGTTTGAATTACCAATAACTATGAGCGGTTTAGATGCTGAAGCAATCATAACCGCTATGTCAGGTGATAAAAAGAATAAAGGGAACGCACTACGTCTAGTTTATGTTTCTGAAATAGGGAATGCCAAAACACTAGATGTTTCTTTTGAAACGGTCAAAGATTATATCAGAAAGGAACTGAACGCATGAGATATTTAACAGCTGGTGAATCACATGGTCCACAATTGACAGCTATAATAGATGGCTTGCCCGCAGGTTTACCCTTAAACGAGTCAGATATTAATAACGAGTTAGCAAAACGTCAAGTTGGTTATGGTCGTGGCGGTCGTATGAAGATTGAATCAGATAAAGTTCAAATCACGTCAGGACTTCGTCATGGTAAAACATTAGGGTCACCCTTAACGTTAATCATCCAAAATAAAGATTGGGAGAATTGGCAATCCGTTATGGGTACAGCTCCTGTGACTGAAAAAGAAAAATTAAAACGCCAAGTGACGAAACCAAGACCGGGTCATGCTGATTTAGTTGGCGGAATGAAGTATGGACACCGTGATTTAAGAAATGTCTTAGAACGTTCGTCAGCTCGTGAAACAGCTATGCGTGTGGCAATTGGTGCCGTTGCTAAAAAGTTACTTAGTGAATTAGATATCACTACTATGGGCTTTGTTAAATCAATTGGTGGGATCTCGATTGACTCCTATGAAATGAATGAAGAAAGTGTCTCAACGATTGAATCCTCAGACTTACGTTGCCCAGATGAATCACAAGCTGTCAAAATGAGAACGGCAATCGATCAAGCCAAACAAGACGGCGACACACTAGGTGGTGTGATTTCTGTTCAAGTTAATAATTTACCCGTTGGGCTAGGTAGCTATGTTCAATGGGATCAAAAATTAGATGCTAAATTAGCTTTCGCCATCCAAAGTATTAATGCGATTAAAGGTGTTGAATTTGGTGATGGCTTTGAGTTAGCTGCGCACCCAGGTTCAGAAGGAATGGATCCAATTGAATGGAACAATGGTTATTCAAGAACAACTAATCATTTAGGTGGTTTTGAAGGCGGAATGACAACGGGGCAACCAGTGATTGTGAATGCCGTGATGAAACCAATCCCGACTTTATATAAACCACTTCAAAGCGTAGATATCGAAACAAAAGAAGCTTATCAGGCCAGCATTGAGCGTTCAGATGCTTGTGCGGTTCCGGCAGCTAGTGTCATTGCTGAAAATGTGACAGCAACGGTTTTTGCAGAAGCCATCTTAGATAAGTTTGATGCTGATCAGTTTGATCAGTTAAAAGCTCAAATCAAGGACTATCGACAAGCGTGCCAAAACTTTTAAGGAGGGATTCTGTTGCAACTAAAGATAGCGAGTAAAGGGTTAAAAGGCGAATTTAGTGTGCCAGGGGATAAATCTATTTCTCACAGAAGTGTGATGTTGGCCTCTTTAGCAACAGGAGAAACCCAGATTGAAGGTTTCCTGGCCGGGGAAGATTGTTTGGCAACAATTGAGATGTTTCGTGAATTAGGTGTGGTCATTGAAATAGTTGACCAAAAGGTGAAAGTCATCAGTGATGGTCATCGCAAATTTTCTAGACCAGCTCAACCGATTGATGTTGGAAATTCTGGAACAACTATGCGTTTAGGGTTAGGTATCCTCGCTAGTTTACCTTACGAAACAACTATCACCGGTGATTCGTCTTTAGTCAAAAGACCGATGGAACGTGTAATGGGACCACTAAGAGAAATGGGTGCAACAGTTTCGGGGGCAAATGGAACGGAATATGCACCAATCAATACAGTTGGTACTAGTGACTTAAAAGGGATTGACTACACGATGCCGGTCGCTAGTGCACAAGTGAAGTCAGCGATTTTGTTAGCAGGTCTCTTCGCGCAAGGTGAAACCGTGGTTAGAGAACAAGTTAAATCAAGAAATCATACGGAAGAAATGCTTAAACAATTTGGTGTCGACGTTAAAAATGCTGGAACTTCTATCACGATTAAGGGGCAACAACCGTTAAAAACGCCTGGCGGACTAAATATACCTGGTGATATTTCATCGGCTGCATTTTTTATGGTGGCAGCTGTCATTATCCCAAATAGTTGTGTTAAAATAACGAATGTCGGATTAAATGAAACGCGGACAGGCATTATTGATGTTTTGAAAGCAATGGGTGCAAAAATAACTGTTGAAGTAACTGATTCGATTGGCCAAATTGGCACAGTGACCGTTTCAAGTAGCGACTTACATGGGATTACTATTTCAGGTGAGATTATCCCTCGTTTGATTGATGAATTGCCAATTATTGCGCTACTTGCGACACAAGCGACAGGTCAAACGGTTATTGCTGATGCAGAAGAATTAAAACATAAAGAGACAAATCGGATTGATGTGACAGCGTCTGAACTTAGAAAGCTAGGGGCAGATATCCAAACAACATCAGACGGCTTGATTATTAAAGGTAAAACAGAGTTAACAGCAAGGAAAGTTTCAAGTCATGGAGATCACCGGATTGGCATGACCTTAGCTATCGCAGCTTTATTAGTTCAAGTAGGTGAGGTTGAATTAGAACAAGCTGATGCCGTAGCAGTTTCATATCCAAACTTTTTTAAAGATTTAGAAAATATCATGATTGGTGGTTTATAACATGCAAGTGGTTCTTGTAGGATTTATGGGAGTAGGGAAAACGACGATAGGACGAATTTTAGCGAAAGAACTTGGTTTGCCATTTATGGATATGGACCGAGAATTGGTCAATCGTATTGGCATGCCTATCAAGGATTTGTTTGAACAATCGGGAGAAGAAGCCTTTAGGCTGGAAGAAACCAAACTACTAGCTGAGTTAAGAAGTTATGAAGGGGTCATCAGTACGGGTGGTGGCATTGCGACCCGTCCGGAAAATGTCGAACTATTACTGCAATTTGAAACAGTAGTCTTTTTACATGCAAGCTTTAGTGTCGTTAACTATCGTATTAATAAGAACAAACGTCGTGCAAGACCTTTAGCCGAAGGTGATGTAGGCGAATTGAAAAAATTATTCTTCGATCGAAAAGTTAGTTATGAAAAAGTCGCAACCTTTAGACAAAATACCAACCATAAACCATTAAAAAAAATCACGGCTGAAATTAGAGAAAAATTACAAGGACAGGAATGTTAAAGTTATCTTAAACATTCTGTCTTTTTCTTTGTTTTATAACGGAAATGACCTATGATAGTAACATCAAATAAAATAAAAGAGGTGTCATTGATGTCAAGAATGGAAAAATACCATGGCAAAGATGCTGAAGATAATAATAATGAAGAATTTTATGAGGAAGAGCAACAACCGAAAAAAAGAAAGAAACAAAGTTCCTTTAAACGTTTTATTAAAACGATTGGAGTTATCTTGCTATTAGTGATTGGTTTTTCCACTTTCCAATTTATTAAAGGGAATAGTGAAGCGAAATCTGATGGTGAGTTTGGCCAAATTGAAGTGACAGATTTTAATGGGCAAAATAATCATGACGGTTCTACTAATGTTTTGTTACTTGGAAGTGATTCAAGAGGGACAGATCGAGGTCGTTCAGATTCAATTATGGTAGCCCACTATAGTAAAAAATCACGAACACCAAAGTTAGTCTCATTTATGCGTGATACTTACGTTAATATTCCTGGGTATGGCTATAATAAGTTAAATGCTGCTTACGCTTATGGTGGACCTGAATTAGTTCGTCAAACGCTTAAAGAAAATTTTAACGTAGATGTACAATATTATGCGATTGTAAACTTTGCTTCATTCTCTCGAATTGTGGATACGTTATTACCAAATGGTATTAAAATTGACGCTGAAAAAGACTTAGATGTTGATGGCGAGGATATTGCGAAAGGTCCTCAAATTATGGACGGTCATAAAGCACTTCAATATGCGCGTTTTAGAAAAGATGAAGAAGGTGACTTTGGACGTGTTAGACGTCAGCAACAAGTAATGAATGCTGTTTTTGATCAAGGTCTATCAGTTTTCAATGCGTTCAGATTGCCTAAAGCAATGGGAAAAGTTCAAGGTTATACTAGTACCGATGTTCCTAACAGACTATATGCTACTATCGGAAAAGATTTCATATTTGGAGTCGCTAAGCCTTTAGAAAAATTAGCTGTACCCGTTGAAGGGTCATGGAGCTATGGTTCTTATGAACATGCAGGAAGTGTATTAGAAATTGATGAAGCATCCAATACATTTGCAATAGCAGATTTCTTATCGAATTAGCAGATACAAATTCTTACCGAAAATTAATAATTTGTAGTATAATGTTATCTGAGCTTGAAAAAAAGGGGAAATAATTATGAAAACGGCAATTATAACAGATAGTACAGCTTTTCTAAGTGAAGAGTTAAAAAATAATCCAAACTTATTTATCGTTCCAATCCCAGTGATTGTAGATGGTAAAATTTATAATGAAGGTATTGATATTGAGCTAGGAGCTTATTATGAGTTATTGAATAATAGTAAAGAGTTTCCTACAACTTCACAACCCTCAATCGGTGAGGTCTTAGAGATGTTTTCAGATATTGCAAAACAAGGTTATGAACAAGCAATCTGCATTCATTTATCTTCAGGAATTTCAGGATTCATTAACAATTTAACTGCTATGGCACCAGGAATTGAAGAGTTAAAAGTGTATCCTTTCGATTCTAAAATCACAAGTATGCCAATGGGTTACATGGTTGAAACAGCCTTAAAAATGGCAGAAGCGGATGAATCTGCTGAAGCTATTTTAGCCAAGTTAGATAAGATGCGTGAAGATGTCGAAGCTTATCTTGTCGTGGATGACTTGAATATCTTAGTACGTGGTGGTCGCCTTAAAAATGGCGCTGCCTTAATCGGTAGCTTATTAAAAATCAAACCAATCTTAAAATTTGAAGATGGCAGCATTGTTCTGTCAGAAAAAATTCGTTCGACAAAAAAAGCCTTATCTCGTGCTGAAGATATTATGGTTAAACGTCAAAAGAAAAGTAAAAATGAACTGAAATTCTTTATTATCCATGCGAATAGTCTTGCCATTGCTGAATTAGAGAAAAAAGAAATGGAAGAAATGATTCCAGGGATTGATATTGAAATCGGTCAGATTGGTCCAGTTATTGGTACTCATATTGGTGAAAATGCAATTGTTTTTGCTTGCTGTGGGAAATAACAAGTTAAGTTTAAAAAGGACAAGTGACCTAGTCACTTGTTTTTTTATTAACTTAAGGAGGCGTGAAAATGGAAAATTATGGTCCGTTCATTCGTGAGTTAAGAATTGCCCAAGGCAGCTTACAAAAGGATTTTTATGATGGTTTAATAGTGAAGAGTTTTGCGATTCGTTTTGAAAAAGGCGAAGTCATGCTGCAGTTTGATACCTTTATAAAAGTCTTAGAACGCTTGAATTTAACGGTCACTGAGTTTTTGAACCTGATTGAGAAAAAGTCTAATACAAAAGAGGCGTTATCAGAATTATTTATACGTGGAGTTAGAACAAATAATGAACGTCTTGTGGAGCGAGTAGCTAACTTAGGTAAAGATAAATTAAATAAGGATGATAAGATGCTTGTTCTATTAGCAAAAGCATGGTTAGCCTATAATCCAAGTCATATCCAAAAACAAAGAGCGATTGATGATTCAGAACGTCAACTTGTTTTTGATTATTTAATTAATCGACCAACTTGGTTATTATTTCATATTGAGATATTGTCTTTGACGACGCACCTCTTTAACGGGGAACAAATCGATCAATTAATCAATAAAGCGTTCCAACAGTTGCATCATTATGAGAAAATGGCTGGTTATACCCAGCTGCTTGTTGACTTGATAAGTAATTACATCATGTTATCCTATGAAGAGGGAGCTTTACAGATTGGGAACCAATGGTTTGTAAAGTTACAATCAATAGCAATTCCTAAATCACAAATATATTTACAGCTAGTCGTTCAAGTGTGTGAAGTCTTCTACCTTTATAATACTGGTAAAACAGGTGCCAGTGAAAAATTATTTGCTGATTGTCAAAGTGTTCTATCAGGGTTAGACTATCAAAAAGAGCTACGTGATATCAATGTAAGTTTTAAGCGGTTTAAGAAAATTGTGGGCTCTAAGGAATTCAAATAAAATAGGAGGTGAACTAGTTGCAGATTGATTGGAAACGAAATTTATATATTGCTTGGTCAGGGTGTTTCTTTACAGGAGCGAGCTTCAGTTTAGTGATGCCGTTTATACCAGTCTATATCGAACAACTGGGAGCACCAACTGATCAAGTTGAATTTTATGCAGGGTTAGCGATAAGTGTCACAGCATTAGCATCTGCCTTGGTTGCACCGATTTGGGGTAGTTTAGCAGATCGAAAAGGCCGAAAATTAATGATGGTTCGCGCTGCTGCTGGTATGACTTTTACGATGGGGGCGCTTGCTTTTGTCCCAAACGTTTTTTGGTTATTAGTGATGCGCTTCATGACAGGTGTCTTATCTGGGTATGTCCCAAACGCTACAGCTATGATTGCTTCGCAAGCACCGCCAGAAAAAAATGGTTGGGCTATTGGTACTTTAGCAACAGGGACAGTTGCAGGTAGTTTAATTGCACCAATGATTGGTGGTTATTTAGCAGAGCATGTCGGGATGGAAAATGTTTTCATCATCACGGGAACCGTCTTATTAATTACGACAATTCTTACGATTATTTTTGTTAAGGAAGATTTTACACCGATTCAGAAAAAAGATGCTATTCCAGCAAAAGACTTAATGAAAATGATTAAAAAGCCATCTATTTTATACGGTTTATTTGCAACAACCTTAATTTTACAATTAGGTGTAACGAGTATTACTCCAATCTTGACCCTTTATATTCGAGAATTAGGAGGAGATGCAGATAATATTTTATTTGTCTCAGGGATGATCGTGTCGGTAGCTGGAGTGTCAGCCTTTATTTCTTCACCATTCTTAGGGAAAATTGGGGACCGTTATGGTAACCAAAATGTCTTGATGGGTGGACTAGTTTTATTCCTCGTCTGTATTTTACCTATGGCATTTGTAGAAACGCCGTTTCAATTAGGTGTCTTACGATTTTTAATGGGCTTCTCTACTGGGGCGTTGATGCCATCAATTAATGCGATTATTAGTAAAATTTCTCCGAAAGAAGGAGTTAGTCGGATTTTTAGTTACAATCAAATGTTTCAAAATTTTGGACAAGTGCTTGGACCTTTAGTTGGTTCAACAATTGCAGCAGGATTTGGCTATTCAAGCGTTTTTATTGGGACTGCCGGTTTTATTGTGATTAATATTATTTTATCGTTTGTCAATTTCAAAGGAACTTTCGGAAAGAAAATTCAATACAAATAAAAAAGAAGCCCGCAGGCTTCTTTTTTTGTTTTATTTAGTAAGTTTCTTTTTTTTAGGTTGAGAAATCTCGCCAACTAAGACAACGATGACTGCTAGGAAGATTGATCCAATAACAGCTTGTGGGAAATTATACATTCCATGATTTAGTTGAGCACCAAGATAGGCAATAATTTGACCTAAGATCAATGACCAAAATAATACGACTGCATAACGCATTGCACGACACCTCTTTTCAAAATTAATTTTAGCATACTTATAGTCTTTAAACAAAGTATTTAATGAAAAAAACTAGGTTGAAAAAAGAATTTTTTGTTGGTTCATGGTATACTAAAAACACTAATAAACTGGGAAGGTGGGCTCACTTTGGCTAAGGCACAATTACAAGTTATCACGTCATATTCATTATTAAAAAGTACTGTTCGTATTCCAGAATTAATTGCCCGTGCTAAAGCAGATGCCTATCAAGCAATGGCTATTACAGATTTGAATGTTATGCATGGTGTCGTAGAGTTTTATCGGACTGCAAAAGAAGCGGGAATTAAACCATTGATTGGTTTAACTCTTGAAACACGTTATTCACTTGAAGACGAAGTAGATACGCTGTTAATTTTGATTGCTAAAAACCAAAAAGGCTACGAAAATTTAATGGTTCTTTCAACAATGAAAATGGAAGAATATGCTAATGAAAGTTTATTTTTCGAACGCATTTTACCTTATTTAAATAACCTAATTGTTATTATAGATGATCACTCATCACAGTTGTTTAAATTTTTCAAAGAGCAACGTGATAATGAATTTAGAACCCATTTAGCACAGCTAACTCAACATGCCGATGAAAATTCAGTATACGGCGGGATTAGTTTGCTTGGTGATAATCCTGATTTAGCAAGTAGTTGGGCGAAACGTTTGTATGAAGCAGGTATGCAACCTGTAGCGTTGCATCAAGTTCGTTACATGAACCCAAGTGATGCTTTTTCATTAACCGTTTTAAACCATTTAGAGGAAGGTTCGCAATTAGCGGGTGATACGGTTCAAAAGACTGGCACACGTTATTTGCCAACTAGTTTGCAAATGAAACAGGCTTATGAACAGGCTGGTTTGGAAGTCGCGTTGGCTAATATTGAGAAAATAGTTTCTCAGTGTCAATTTGAGATGAAGTTTAATCAAACCTTATTGCCACATTATGAGTTACCTGAAGGAGTAAGCCCTGCGAGCTATTTACGCGAGATTTGCTCTACTAACTTACTTAAAAGAGTGACGAATCCAGATAGCCGTTATCAAGAAAGATTAGACTATGAATTATCTGTCATCGAAGAAATGGGCTTTGTTGATTATTTCCTAATCATCTGGGATGTTATGAATTTTGCCGCTGACAATAAGATTGTGATAGGACCTGGTCGTGGTTCGGCAGCTGGGTCATTGGTCTCTTACTTAACCAATATTACAGATGTGGATCCGATTCAATATAACTTATTGTTTGAACGTTTCTTAAATAAAGAACGCTACACCATGCCTGATATTGATTTAGACATTCCTGATAACCGTCGTGAAGAAGTGTTAGCTTATGTTAATCAAAAATACGGGCATCATCATGTAGCTCAAATTGCTACTTTTGGAACATTGGCTGCTAAAATGGCATTGCGTGATGTTTGTCGTGTATTTGGATTAAGTCAAAATGAATCAAATGCGTGGTCAAGTGCTATTCCAAATACGTTAAAAATCACTCTAGAGCAGTCGTTCTCTGAATCCAAAAAGCTTCGCGAATTAGTGGAGTCATCAGAACGGAATCAACTTATCTTTGAGGTGGCCTCTAAATTAGAAGGTTTGCCACGTCACATTTCAACACATGCAGCAGGTGTGGTTATTTGTGACCAAAACTTATCAGAGTTAGTGCCCCTACAAGAAGGTTCCAACGATATACCATTAACGCAATTTACGATGGGTGATGTTGAGGGGATTGGTTTGCTTAAGATGGATTTCTTGGGCTTGAGAAATCTTTCCATTTTAGATAATACCTTAGATAAAATTCGTCGTGTCTATAAAGAAGAAATTGTTTTAGAAGAAATTCCAATGGATGATGAAGAGACTCTGAAATTATTTAGACAAGCGAAAACAGTTGGCGTTTTCCAATTTGAATCTGCGGGCATTAAAAATGTTCTTAGAAAATTAGGCCCAACTTCAATTGAAGATATCGCTGCCGTGAATGCTTTGTATCGTCCAGGACCAATGGAAAATATTGACTTGTTCGTTGAGCGTAAAAAAGGCTTAGTACCAATCACTTATCCTCATGATAGCTTGCGAGATATTTTAGATGTGACATATGGGATTATTGTCTACCAAGAGCAGATTATGCAAGTCGTGTCTAAGATGGCTGGTTTTAGTTATGGGGAAGCGGATATTCTCCGCCGTGCTATTAGTAAAAAGAAAAAAGAGATTCTCGATCAGGAACGTCAACACTTTGTAAAAGGTTCCTTACAACAAGGCTATACTGAAGAAGTGGCGAATGAAGTCTATGACTATATTGAACGTTTTGCCAACTATGGTTTCAACCGTTCGCATGCGATGGCTTATTCATTTATTGCCTATTGGTTAGCCTACTTGAAAGTTCATTATCCAGCTGCATTCTTTGTGTCACTGTTACATTCTGTTCGTCATAATCAAGAAAAGATAAAAGAATATATTAATGATGCCAAACGGATGGGCTTAAAAATTGCTGGACCAGATATCAATCAAAGTCAATTCAGTTTTTATTTAACGAAAGAAAAGATCATTTTTGGTCTAAGCGCCATAAAAGGCTTACGTGCTGATTTCATCAAAAATATCGTTGCTGTTAGACAAGCCGATGGACCATTCAAGTCCTTGGATAATTTCTTATTAAGGGTTGATCAACGTTGGTTAAAAGAAGAAACGATTTTACCGTTAATTTACAGTGGTTGTTTTGATGAGTTACATCCGAATCGTCATCAATTAGTGGATGATTTGAGCGGTCTCATTAAAAATATTGCCATTAGTGGTGGGAGTATGGATTTGCTTTCAATCTTAAGCTTGAAAAAAGAAGAGATTAACGATTATTCTGTTCCAGAAAAACTTGAACAAGAAGCAGAGTATCTAGGGACATACTTGTCAGGTCATCCTGTCGATGCCTATCCGGCACTAAAAGTGATTAAAGGAGTTCGCTCGATTGATTTGTTAACCGCTGATCAGAACGCCACAATTATGTTATTTGTGCGTAAAGTGAATGTCATCCGTACGAAAAAAGGGGAGCAAATGGCCTTTGTAGATGGACATGATGCTAGTGGAGAATTATCAATTACCATTTTTCCGCAATTGTATCGCCATGTATCAGAAAAGTTAGCGATTGATAAGATTTTAATCATTACCGGGAAATCTGAGAAAAGTCGCTATAATCAAGAGTTGCAAATGCTAGCCCAGTCTGTTGAGGATACTGCAGATTATCAAGATAAGATTGCTGATGAGGTTTGCTATATCAAACTAACATCAAGTGAGCTGATTGATACGGTCAAAACGACCTGTGAAAATCATCATGGGATAGTTCCAGTTATGGTGATCGATGATGTCACTCATAAAAAAATCATTTTGCCTGAATCTCATTGGGTTAAAAATAGCCTAGAATTGAAAACAGAGTTGAAAACGCTGGTAGGTGAGACTAACGTTGTTGTGCGTTAAATTCGATTATTAAAAACTTTTCAGTTTTTTTTCAGCGAATTTTCGTTTAACAAAAGACTTTTATCATAAAAGATGGTAAACTAATGGTGGAATTTAAGTAATTAATACATTAATCAAATTATATTGAGGTGGATGATATGAAACGTATTGCGATTTTAACAAGTGGTGGGGATGCACCAGGTATGAACGCTGCAGTTCGTGCAGTGACTCGTAAAGCGATCTATGAAGGTATGGAAGTTTATGGAATCAACTACGGTTATGCTGGTTTAGTTGCTGGCGATATCCGTAAGTTAGATGTTTCAGATGTTGGGGATATTATCCAACGTGGTGGGACAGTTTTATATTCTGCTCGTTATCCTGAATTCGCGACAGAAGAAGGTCAATTAAAAGGGATTGAGCAACTTAAAAAATTCGGTATCGAAGGTTTAGTTGTCATCGGTGGAGATGGTTCATACCACGGTGCACTGGCACTGACAAAACACGGCTATCCAACAGTAGGTATTCCTGGAACTATTGATAATGATATTCCTGGAACTGACTATACAATTGGATTTGATACAGCGTCAAACACTGTATTAGAAGCGGTGGATAAATTAAGAGATACAGCAACGTCTCACGTTCGTACCTTCATTATTGAAGTAATGGGTCGTGATGCAGGCGATATCGCTCTTTGGGCAGGTGTTGCAGCAGGTGCTGATTATATCGTGATTCCTGAACGTGAATTCGACATCAAAGAAATTGCAGCTAAAATTTCTAAAAGCCGTGAACGTGGCAAACGTCACTGTTTAATTATGGTTGCTGAAGGTGTTATGAGTGGACAAGAGTTTAAAGACTTGTTATCTCAAGAAGGTGATTTCCATGAACGTGTATCAGTATTAGGTCACGTTGTTCGTGGTGGTGCACCATCAGTTCGCGATCGTGTTCTGGCAAGTAAGTTCGGTTGGAAAGCTGTCGAATTACTGAAAGAAGGAAAAGGCGGACTATGTGTTGGAATCCGCAACGAAGAAATTATTGCCTCTGACATTATTGATACGTTAGAAAATCAAAAACATCATCCAGATTTAACTCTTTATACAATGAACAATGAAATTACTTTTTAATTAAGTGAATTAGATAAAAACCATTAAATTAAGGGAGCGTTTTATTTATGAAAAAAACAAAAATCGTTTGTACGATTGGACCAGCAAGTGAAACAGTTGAAACTCTAGTTGCATTAATGAATGCAGGAATGAACGTTTGTCGTTTAAACTTCTCACACGGAGACTTTGAAGAACACGGTGCTCGCATTAAAAACATTCGTGAAGCGTCAAAAATTTCAGGTAAACGTGTCGCAATTCTTTTAGATACAAAAGGTCCTGAAATCAGAACTCACGATATGGCAGGTGGTCAAAAAATTACCATCGTTAAAGATTCAACAGTCCGTATTGCAATGAGTCAAGTTGAAGGAACACCTGAGAAATTCTCAGTTTCTTATGAAGACTTAATCAAAGACGTTGAAATTGGCACTCACATCTTATTAGATGATGGTTTAATTGACTTAGAAGTTGTTGAAATCGATACAGCTGCTAATGAAATTGTTACAAAAGCCCTTAATGAAGGTTTACTAGGAAGCAAAAAAGGTGTTAACGTACCTGGTGCTTCAATCAACTTACCTGGTATTACAGAAAAAGATGCGGCAGATATTGAATTCGGTATCAAAAATGATGTTGACTTTATCGCTGCAAGTTTCGTTCGTCGTCCATCTGACGTATTGGAAATTACGCGTATCTTAGATGAACACGATGCGACTCACATCCAAATTATTTCTAAAATCGAAAACCAAGAAGGTATCGATAATTTAGATGATATCCTAAAAGTTTCACACGGTTTAATGGTTGCCCGTGGTGACTTAGGGGTAGAAATCCCAACTGAAGAAGTCCCAGTTGCTCAAAAATTAATGATTAAAAAATGTAACCAATTAGGTAAAGTGGTTATCACAGCAACACAAATGTTAGATTCTATGCAAAAAAATCCTCGTCCAACACGTGCGGAAGCAAGTGACGTGGCTAATGCCATCTACGATGGTACAGATGCGATTATGTTATCTGGTGAAACAGCTGCCGGAGATTACCCATTAGAAGCTGTTCAAACAATGCATAATATTGCTGTTAGAACTGAAGAAGCTTTGGTAGACCAAGATGCCTTTGCTCTTAAAGCACACGTGAATGGCGATATGACTGAAGCGATTGGTCAATCAGTTGGTCATACAGCACGTAACTTAGGAATTAAAACAATTGTGGCTGCGACTGAATCAGGTCACACAGCTCGTATGATTTCTAAATACCGTCCAAAATCACACATTGTTGCGATTACATTTGATGAACGTAAAGCACGTGGTTTAGCATTAGCTTGGGGAGTATTCCCAACCGTTACTGAAAAACCAGCTTCAACAGATGATATGTTTACATTAGCAACAGAAGTGTCATTAGAGTCTGGCTTTGCAACAGAGGGTGACTTAATCCTTATCACTGCTGGTGTTCCAGTTGGTGAACGCGGCACAACTAACTTAATGAAGATCCAATTAATTGGTTCTAAATTATTAGAAGGCCAAGGTGTTGGTCGTGAAGCTTATGTGGGTACAACTGTCGTGGCTACTTCAGCAGAAGAAGCTAATGAAAAAGCTGTTGAAGGTTGTGTTTTAGTTGTGAAAACAACTGATAAAGACTACATGCCAGCGATTGAAAAAGCAGGAGCTTTAATCGTTGAAGAAGGTGGCTTAACTTCACACGCTGCTGTTGTGGGGATTGCAACAAGTACGCCAGTAGTCGTTGCTGCAACAAACGCGACAACAACAATTGAAAATAATATTTTAGTCACTGTTGATCCTCGTTTAGGTGTGATCACAAGTGGTGTAACTGCGAAAGCATAATCATAAAAAAGCTAGAGGATGTTCCTCTAGCTTTTTTATTTTATAGTTATTCTAAAAGCGTTCAAGGCCTAAATATGTTAAACTAGGTTAATATAATACTGGCTAAAGAAAGTATGTGACTAGATGAATAAAAATAAACATCATAATAAAAAAAGACCAGCAGTTTCATATAAGGAGTACGTCTTATCTTTATTGGCGATGGCATTAATTGCAGGCGGCGGTGTCTATGCAATCAATCGAGATAGACAACAACCAATAGTAGAATATTTAGCAAGTTATCCTGATTTTGCTGATTTAGAAAAAGTGACTAAAACCTATCAAGAAATTAAAGATAATTACGTTGGTGAGATAGATCAAGACAACCTTATTGATGGGGCTGTATCAGGGCTAACGCAAGCTTTAGACGATCCGTTTTCAGGTTACTTTACAGGTCAAAATGCGGATGATTTAGATGATTCTATCTCAGGTAGTTTCCAAGGGATTGGGGCTGTTATGACAATCAAGGATAAGCAAGTGACTATTGCTGAGGAACCAATGAAAGATTCAGCTGCCCAAAAAGCGGGATTAAAAGCGGGGGATGTCATTACTGCCGTAGATGGGGAAGAGGTTACAGATAAAGAGTTAACAGAGGTTGTTCAATCCATTCGCGGTGAGGAGAATACTGAAGTAACACTGACGATTAACCGCGATAATGAAACGTTTGATGTTACGTTAACGCGTTCAGCTATTGAAATAGATACAGTCAAAGGTGAATTGGTTCCTAGCGATAAAAAAATTGGACATGTTACAATCAATTCTTTCTCAAGTCACACTGCTGATGAATTCAAAAAAGTAGTCGAAGATTTAAGAAAAGATGGAGCAAAAGGCTTTATGTTTGATGTTCGTCAAAATCCGGGAGGTCTATTGGACCAAGTTGCTATTATGTCTAGCATGTTTTTAGAGGATGGCGAAACAATCGTTAAGTTTGAAGATAAGACTAAAAAGAAAAATCAAATAATTGCTGGAAAAGACTTAGATGATGGCTTTAAAATATTTGAACCAGCTGTTGTTCTAATGGATAGCAAAAGTGCTAGTGCCTCAGAAATTTTTGCGGCAGCCTTGAATCAGTCAGCAGATATTCCACTAGTCGGTGAAACGACTTTTGGTAAAGGAACAGTTCAAACGGTCGCGCCAATTTCAAAAGAAAGTGATTTAAAATTAACAACAAGTAAATGGTTAACGCCTAAAGATGAATGGATTCATGAAAAAGGAATTAAACCAACAGCAGAAATTGATTTCAAAGAATATGATGATTTAAAAATAATCAGTACCGAACAAACCTATCAATTAGGGATGAGTGGTTCTAGTTTGCAAAATATTAATCATTTATTAGCACTTTTAGGCTATAATGTCACAGCTGATGATGAGCAATTTACTGAAGCAACTGCCGCTGCTGTTCGTGAATTACAAACAACTCAAGGGTTACCTGTAACAGGGATTATTGATAAAGAAACAGCACTCAAGATTCAGCAGCTGATTGCTGAAAAAATAATCAGTGATAACCGTGTTGTGGATAAAGGCATTGAATTAATTTCTAGTAAATTAGCTCAATAGATGGGAGTTAAAGCATTGAAAGATAAAATTGTTAGTCCTTTATTTTATTATGGCAAAATGGTTGTTTTAGCGGCATTGATTGTCTTTATTATTAGAGGCTTCATCTTCATTCCGATGACTGTTAAAGGGAATTCTATGGAAAATAGTTTACATCCTGATGATCAAATTGTGTATGAAAAAATATCTAAAATTAATCGTTTTGATACGGTTATCTTTAAAGGCGATGACCAACAAATCTACATCAAGCGAGTGATTGGTATGCCGGGTGAAAGATTAGCTTTTAGAGATAATCAGCTGTATATTAATAACGAGCTAATGGTTGAAACCTTTTGGCCGAATCAAGAGCTAAGTGATGATTCCAAACGTCATACGGCTAATTTTGATACTGCTGAGACGCTTGATGGTGGTAAGGTTCCCAAAGATGCCTATTTTGTGATGGGAGATAATCGCTTGTTAAGTCAAGACAGCCGTTCAATCGGGACAATTAATGAAAAAAATATTATTGGTAAGGCCAGATTTGTTTATTACCCATTAAAACATGTTGGCACAATTAAATAGAAAATAGAATGGAGTTAAATTTATGACAATTCAATGGTTCCCAGGACATATGGCGAAAGCTCGCCGTGAGGTCACTGAAAAATTAAAATATGTTGACATTGTATTTGAACTTGTTGATGCAAGATTACCATTATCAAGTCGTAATCCAATGATGGATGAAATTGTTCAGCAAAAACCACGCTTAGTCTTATTAAATAAAGGCGATCTAGCGGATCCGCATGAGACGCAAAAGTGGCGTCAATATTTTGAAAACAAAGGTTACACAGCACTAATTATTAACTCGCATGAAGGAAAAGGAATTAAGAATATTGTTCCCACATGTAAAGAAATTCTAAAAGAAAAACGTGACCGCCAACAAGCTCGCGGTATGAAGCCCCAAGCTATTCGTGCAATGGTGATTGGTATTCCAAACGTTGGAAAATCAACATTGATGAACCGATTAGTAAAGAAAAATATTGCTAAAACAGGTAATAAGCCAGGAGTTACAAAAGGGCAACAGTGGCTAAAAGCGGGGAATGATTTAGAGTTGTTAGATACACCCGGTATTTTATGGCCAAAATTTGAAGATCAAACAATTGGTAAGAAATTAGCTCTGACTGGTGCTATTAAAGATAATTTATTACACTTAGATGATTTAGCATTGTATGCTTTAGAGTTCTTCTCGAAACATTATCCAGAAGCATTGAAAAAACGTTATGATTTAACGGATGAAGATTTAGCTCTTGAAGGGGTTGAATTATTACTGTTAATTACGAAAAAACGTGGCTTTAGAGATGATTATGAACGTGCCAGCGAAAAAATTATTTTTGAAATTCGTAGCGGTATGTTAGGCACTTTTACTTTGGATCGCTACTCAGAAATGAAAGAGGAATTAAATGGAGAAACCACTAACGATTAAAGCAATCAAAGAGCGTTTAACTTTAATTGAAGATGCTCAAGATAGCTTCATTTTAGAATTAAAAAAAGATGAACGAAAAGCTGTTCAACAAGCGCTAAGCAGTTGGGAAAAAAAACAAGAAAAAGCGCTCAAACTTAAAGAACGTGCTTATGAGTTATTAGCTTATGAACGTCAATTTTTAGCCCAAGGATATCAATTAATTGCTGGGATTGATGAAGTCGGTCGTGGCCCTTTGGCAGGCCCAGTCGTTTCTGCTGCGGTAATCTTACCACCGGGACTTGAGTTACCAGGGGTAGATGACTCTAAAAAACTATCCGAAAAACGTCGTGGTGAGCTAGTGTCTTTAATTGAAGAACACGCTTTAGCGATTGGTGTTGGTGTGATGGATGAGGCAGTGATTGATGAGGTTAATATTTATCAAGCGACAAAACTGGCTATGGTTCAAGCGGTTCAAAATTTAAAAATCCAACCAGATTTTTTATTAATTGATGCGATGCCTCTACCTGAAGCTGGGATTCCTTTTGAAAGTATCATTAAAGGAGATGCTAAAAGTACATCGATTGGGGCGGCAAGTATCATTGCTAAAGAAATTCGTGATCAGATGATGAAAGATTACGATCAGCAATATCCAGGATATGATTTTGCTAGTAACGCTGGTTACGGAACAAAAAAACACTTAGATGGTTTAGAAAAACTTGGGATTACACCAATCCACCGCAAGACATTTGCGCCAATTAAAGACATGATTTAATGGAATAAGTTCTGGTTCACATATCTTTTAATTAGATAGTGAAGGAGGGCTTTTTTTGAATACAACAAGATATTTATTTTATCGATTAAACCAGTTAAAAGGCTTAAATCATCAAGGACGAATTAAGGTCATGTCAGAGATTATGAATCATCCTGAAAAATCTTATACCATTCATGACATTGCGACTATTGCTGAAGTTGCACCACAGAATTTAAAACGATTTCGAAGAAGTTATGATAGTTTGTTATCGCGAAGCGAACGAGTCTACCGAAATTATTTGAAAGAAAACTTCATTACTTATTTTGATGACAGTTATCCTCAAGTTTTACGTGAGATTTATCATCCACCGGCACTTCTTTTTTATAAAGGACAACTAAACTTATTACAAACACCTTGTATCAGTATGGTTGGGTCTCGTGAAGCGACCTTTTACGGAAAGCGTGTGGTGAATTATTTAGTTCCAGCTATTGTTGCGGAAGGTTACACATTAGTAAGTGGTTTAGCAAAAGGGATTGATAGTTGCGTTCATCGAGCGACTATAGTAGCAAACGGCGCAACCATTGCGGTGATTGGAAATGGTTTAGATATTGTGTATCCCAAAGAAAATGAGTTACTTCAACAAGAAATTAGCGACAAACAATTAATTATCAGTGAGTATCCACGAGGCAGCAAACCAAGAAAAGAACATTTTCCCCAACGTAATCGCATCATCGCGGGATTATCAGCAGGACTTTGTGTGGTTGAAGCGAAAGAAAGAAGTGGCTCATTAATAACAGCTCAATTAGCTTTAGACATGGGCAGAGAAGTCTTTGCTGTGCCAGGGCAGATGATGACAGAACAATCAAAAGGGTGTCATGATTTAATCAATGATGGTGCTAAAGCAATTACTTGTGCAAAGGATATTTTTGATGAATTAACCTATATTTATTAATTTTTCTACTATATAATGCGCTGATTGTTGACAAACCCCAAGGTCATGGCATAAGATTGAAAAGATTAAGAGATAGAAACATTAAATAACCAAGCAATAAGAAAAAATTAAAGGGGTCGTTAATTCAATGGCGTATAAATATTTAGTGATCGTGGAGTCTCCAGCAAAAGCGAAAACAATTGAAAAATATTTGGGAAGAAATTATAAAGTGGTAGCAAGTGTGGGACACATCCGTGATTTACCTAAGAGTAAAATGGGTGTCGATGTTGAGAATAACTATGAACCTGGTTATATCTCGATTCGTGGTAAAGGGCCTGTTATTAAAGAACTTAAAAAGTTAGCTAAAAAAGCTGACAAAGTCTATCTTGCGAGTGACCCGGATAGAGAAGGGGAAGCCATTGCCTGGCATCTAGCACATCTCCTTGAGCTAGACCTAAATGATAAAAATCGTGTGGTATTTAACGAAATCACAAAAGAAGCAGTTAAAGCTGCCTTTAAAGAACCACGCTCAATCAACTTAGACTTAGTTGATGCACAACAAGCTCGTCGTATTTTAGACCGTTTAGTTGGCTATTCAATCAGTCCGATTCTTTGGAAAAAAATCAAAAAAGGCTTGAGTGCAGGTCGCGTTCAATCGATTGCTTTAAAAATCATTATTGATCGTGAAGAAGAAATTCGCCAATTCCAACCAGAAGAGTACTGGTCAATTGCCGGAAACTTTGTTAAAGGGCGTAAGAAATTTAAAGCTAATTTTTATGGTGTTGATGGCAAGAAAACTAAGTTAACTAATGCTGATGATGTTAAAGCGGTGAGTGATCGTTTAACAAGTAAAGATTACACTGTTGAAAAAATTACGAAAAAAGAACGTAAAAGAAATCCAGCTAAACCATTTACAACGAGTAGCTTACAACAAGAGGCTGCGCGTAAATTGAACTTCAGAACACGTAAAACAATGATGGTGGCGCAACAACTTTATGAAGGAATTCATTTAGGAAAACAAGGGACAGTTGGTTTGATTACGTATATGCGTACTGATTCTACACGTTTGTCTGATACGGTTAAAAATGAAGCTGTCAGCTACATTACCGATAAATATGGTAAAGAGTATGCCTTAGGATTCAAACCTACTGGCGCTAAAGAAAAAGGTGCTCAGGACGCCCATGAAGCAATCCGTCCATCAAGCATTATGAGAACACCTGAATCGGTTAAAGAGTATTTAAACAAGGACCAATTTAAGTTATACAGTTTAATTTGGTCACGTGTCGTAGCTAGTCAAATGACGCCAGCAGTTTTAGATACCATGAAAGTAACCTTAACTCAAAATAATGTCACGTTTGTTGCTAATGGTTCTAAAATTAAGTTCCACGGATTTATGAAAGTTTATGTGGAAGGTAATGATGAAGGAACAGAAGAGAAGGAAAATATCTTACCTGATTTAGCTGAAGGTGAAACTGTTGTAGCTGCTGATTTAGAAAATAAACAGCACTTCACACAACCGCCAGCACGTTATAGCGAAGCAACATTAATTAAAACCTTAGAAGAAAATGGGGTTGGTCGTCCGTCAACTTATGCACCAACACTTGAAACCATTCAACGTCGTTACTATGTTAAGTTAGTAAGTAAACGTTTTGAACCATCTGAATTAGGTGAAATCGTTAATAAAATGATTGTTGAATTTTTCCCAGGTATCGTAGATATTAACTTTACGGCCGAGATGGAAAAAGATTTAGATAAAATTGCTGAAGCTCAAGAAAATTGGGTAGATGTTGTCGATCGTTTCTACAAACCATTCTCTAAAGAACTTGAAAAAGCTGAAACTGAAATTGAAAAAATTCAAATTAAAGATGAACCAGCTGGTTTTGACTGTGAAGAATGTGGTCATCCAATGGTCATCAAATTGGGTCGTTTCGGTAAGTTTTATGCCTGTAGTAATTTCCCTGATTGTCGTGTGACAAAAGCCATCGTTAAAGAAATCGGTGTGAAATGTCCAACATGTAAAGAAGGCGAAGTGATTGAGCGTAAATCTAAAAAGAACCGTTTATTCTACGGTTGTGCTCGTTATCCTGAATGTGAATTCACATCATGGGATAAACCAGTAGGACGTGACTGTCCGAAGTGTCAACATTACTTAATTGAGAAAAAAGCCAAAGGCGGCAAACAAGTTCAATGTAGTGATTGTGATTACAAAGAAGCAATTCAAAAATAAACAAGCAAACGCCTGAGACTCCTCAGGCCTTTAGCTTTTATCATAAAGGGGTATCAGTATGACAAAAACAGTAAACGTAATTGGAGCCGGTCTTGCCGGAAGTGAAGCTGCTTGGCAAGCTGCTGAAGCAGGAGTAAAAGTTAATTTATTCGAAATGCGTAAAATCAAAAAATCACCAGCTCACCACACAGAAAACTTTGCGGAGTTAGTGTGTTCAAATTCATTACGTGGAAATAGCGTAACTAATGCTGTGGGACTATTAAAAGAGGAAATGCGTCAGTTTAATTCATTGATTATGGATGCAGCTGATACAACTGCTGTACCAGCAGGTGGCGCTTTAGCTGTTGATAGAGATACATTCTCAGAAATGGTCACAGATAAATTGCGTAACCATCCTAATGTTACTGTTATGGATGAAGAGGTTACATCAATTCCAGAAGGGATTACAGTGATTGCTACAGGACCGTTAACGTCTGAAGCCTTAGCAGCGGAAATTAAAGAGTTTACTGAATCAGAAGGGCTATACTTCTATGATGCTGCGGCACCAATTATTGATCGTGCAACGATTGATATGGATAAAGTTTACTTGAAATCTCGTTATGATAAAGGTGAAGCTGCTTACTTAAACTGTCCAATGAATAAAGAAGAGTTCAATGCCTTCCGTGAAGAGCTAATCAACGCTGAAGTAGCACCTCTAAAAGAGTTTGAAAAAGAGAAATACTTTGAAGGTTGTATGCCGATTGAAGTAATGGCTAACCGTGGGGAAAAAACAATGTTATTCGGTCCCTTAAAACCTGTTGGCTTAGAAGATCCGAAAACAGATAAACGACCATATGCGGTTATTCAATTACGTCAAGATAATGCAGCTGCATCATTATTCAATATTGTTGGTTTCCAAACTCATTTAAAATGGGGCGAACAAAAACGTATCATCCAAATGATTCCAGGCTTAGAAAATGCTGAAATCGTTCGTTATGGTGTGATGCACCGTAATACGTTTATGAATTCTCCAGAGTTGTTAGAACCAACTTACCAATCACGCAAGCGTTCAGATTTATTCTTTGCTGGTCAAATGACAGGTGTTGAAGGATATGTTGAAAGTGCAGCAAGTGGAATGGTAGCAGGGATGAATGCGGCTCGTATGGCAAAAGGTGAAGAGTTAATGACATTCCCTCGTGAAACAGCAGTGGGAAGTATGGCTTATTACATCACTCATACGGAAGGAAAACATTTCCAACCAATGAATGCCAACTTTGGTATTTTCCCAGAATTACCAGAACGTATTAAAGACAAAAAAGAACGTTACACAGCAATTGCTGATCGTGCGTTAGAAGCAACTGCTAAATTAACAAAATAATAAAAAAAGACTGCCGACTGAGGTAGTCTTTTTGTTTTTCTAAGGAAATCTTTGCTATACTAGAGAAAGTTGAGAGGAGGGAACAAGATGGCTGAAAAAGATTGGTTACAGGAATTTATGGACTACATCGTGGTAGAAAGACAGTATTCAGATAAAACAGAAAAAGCATACGGCGATGACATTCGTGACTTTTTTGAATTCTTAGAAGAGTCAGGCGATAGCGACTATTTAAAAGTGAGTTATCAGGACATTCGTGTGTATCTTGCTTACTTACACGATAAACAATATAGTCGTAATACAACTGGGCGTAAAATTTCTAGTCTGCGTTCCTTCTATCAGTTTTTGTTAAGGCAAGAAGTAATTGAAGAAAATCCTTTTAGTTATGTGCAAATGCGTAAACATCAGTTGCGTTTACCACGGTTCTTTTATGAAAAAGAGATGGACGCTTTATTCGAAGCAGCAGAAAGCGACTCACCATTAGCGTTAAGAGATCAAGCGCTACTTGAAATCTTATACGGGACAGGTATTCGTGTTAGTGAGTGTGCTAACTTAACGCTAAAAGATGTAGACTTTGGTTTAAACGTCTTATTGATACATGGTAAAGGGAATAAGGAACGTTACGTTCCTTTCGGTTCTTATAGCGAAGCAGCGCTTCAGCAATATCTAAAAGAGTGTCGTCAAGAACTATTAACTAAGAATAAAAAACAACATGATTATGTCTTTGTGAATCATCGTGGGGATCAAATTACACCAGCTGGTATTACTTATGTCTTAAAAGAATTAATTAAAAAGAGTAGCTTAACTAGTGATATTCATCCCCATATGTTACGCCACACCTTTGCGACACATCTCTTAAATAACGGAGCAGATATGAGAACAGTTCAAGAGCTATTAGGTCATGCCAGCTTATCATCAACCCAAATTTATGCTCATGTGACCAAAGAGAAACTGCAACATAGCTATCGTAATTTTCATCCCAGAGCATAAAAAAAGACCACCTGAGAGGGTGGTCTTTTTATTATTTTGTTAAGTGGATTAAAGTGTATTTCTTTTTACCTTTTCTAATTAAGATAAAGCGACCATCAAATGAATTGTCTTCAGTGACAATGTAGTCTAGGTCTTGAATTTTATCTCCGCTAACTGTGATAGCGCCATTGGTAATGTCTTCACGTGCCTGACGCTTAGAAGGCTCAATGCCAACTTCAATCAAGAAATCAACTAAGTTCATATCAGTTAAGTTGATTTCAGCTGATGGCATGTTTTTAAATCCTTCGGCAATCTGATCAGCTGTTAATTGTTTCACTTCACCAGAGAATAGGGCTTGGGTGATTAACAAAGCATCATCCAAAGCTTCTTGACTGTGTACGAAACGTGTCATTTCCGCTGCTAAAGTTTTTTGAGCTTCACGTTTATGAGGTTCTGTTTCAACTTTTTCAGCTAGTTCAGCAATCTCATCTTGTGTTAAGAAGGTAAAGAATTTTAAGTATTTAACCACATCACGGTCATCTTGGTTTAACCAGAATTGGTAGAACTCGAATGGTGATGTTTTTTCAGGGTTTAACCAAACAGCACCACCAGCTGTTTTACCAAATTTAGTTCCGTCTGCTTTTAGCATTAGGGGAATAGTTAACCCAAAGGCTTTAGCTTCAGCACCTTCTTTTTTACGAATTAAATCTAAACCAGCAGTAATGTTTCCCCATTGATCAGCACCACCAATTTGTAATTGGACATCGTGGTTTTGGTATAAATGTAAGAAATCCATTGATTGTAAGATTTGGTAAGTGAATTCAGTAAATGAAATCCCAGTATCTAAACGACTAGATACAATGTCTTTTGCTAACATTGTATTGATATTGAAGTTTTTACCGTAATCACGTAAGAAGTCTAATAAACTTAAGTTATGAGTCCAATCGTAGTTGTTGACCATTGTTAAACCATTATCGTTTTTAACATCAAATAACTTTTCCATTTGTGCAGATAGGGCATCAACGTTATGTTGCACTTGTTCCATTGTTTGTAGTTGGCGTTCTGAGGTACGACCACTGGGATCGCCAATTGTTCCAGTAGCACCACCGATAACGATGTATGGGTGATGACCTTCTAGTTGGAATCGTTTCAGCATCATGAAGGGAATCAAGTGTCCAATATGCATGCTGTCGCCAGTCGGGTCAACACCACAGTACAAGCTAATTTTTTTCTCTTTTACTAACTCTTGTAAACCTTCAGCATCTGTTTGTTGGTTGATGGCATCGCGCCATAGTAGTTCATCGATAATTGTCATTATTTTTCTCTCCTTTATTTTTGGTAATAAAAAAGTCCCTACAAGCTAAGAAAGCCTGTAGGGACGAAATGTTTATTCCGTGGTACCACCCAAATTGTATAATCACTGATTATACCTCTTCACATCAGTATGGTTGATGAAACCCTTGATTATTAATAGAAGCGTAATTCGTTTAGCTTGTATATATCGACTTTCAGCAACCGTCGACTCTCTGAGATAGGGACAAGAAAACTACTGCACTCAATCAAGATAATATTGAATTACCCTTAGTCTAGACTAGATTAGATAGACTGTCAAGAAGGCTATTAGTTGCAGAAATCGTTTGTTATACGCGATAATAAATTAAGGACCTAGGAGGTAGATAGAGATGATTATTAAAATCAATCAAGAACGAGTCGACGAAGTTGTGACTTTAGCTTTGTTATTGTGGCCTGATAACGATCAAAATGAATTAAGAGAAGAGTTTAGCGAATTACTTACGAATAAGGAAGCAATTATATATGGGGAAGAGATTGATGATGAATTAGTTGCTTTTGCACAATGTCAGTTACGCCATGACTATGTGGAGGGGACTGAGAGTAATCCAGTAGGTTATTTAGAGGGGATCTTTGTCAAAGAACCATATCGGCTAAAAGGTGTAGCTCGAGAACTATGTAAGAAATGTGAAGAGTGGTCAGTTGTTAAAGGATGTAAGGAGTTTGCCAGTGATTGTGAGTTAGATAATACAGAAAGTTTAGCTATGCATTTAAAATTAGGCTTTGTCGAAGCGAATCGATTGATTTGTTTCACAAAATCTATTTAGTATAACTATTTTATCTCAGATTGTTTGGTTGACTCTTTGTGAAAATAGCGTTATCCTCAAGTCTGTGTTTATATTAAAAGATTGAGGTGTCAAGGAATGTCAGAAAAGATTTCAAAACAACAATTTCTATTAGTCTTAGGAATTATTTTTATAGCAACCAATTTAAGAGCGCCAATCACGGCGGTTGGGCCATTGATTAGTCATATCAGTGATACGTATCAGTTATCCAGTAGTGTGGCAGGGATGATCGCCACAACACCACTGTTAGCTTTTGCAGGAGCGTCGATTTTAGCCCCTAGAAGTGCGGCTCGTTTTGGAATTGAAAGAACCTTATTTTTCTTTTTAATTGTCCTAGGTGCCGGTATTATTGTTCGTTCATTACCAGGTATCTTTAGTTTATTTTTTGGAACAGTAATGATTGGTATTGGAATTGCTCACGGAAATGTCTTGGTTCCTAGTTTAATCAAACGTGATTTTCCTGATAATCTTGGTTTGATGACAGGGATCTACTCGGTTGCTATGAATGTTGCAGGTGCCATTGCCTCAGGTTTAAGTTTACCTTTAGTTGAATCTTTTGGTTTAACGTGGCAAGGTTCTTTAAGAGTTTGGGTGATCTTTACAGTAATAGCATTATTATTCTGGTTCCCGCAATTAAAAAATCAAACTTTAGCCAAAGTTGAGGAAACACGTTCAAGTGATGTGAATTTATTAAAATCTCGTTTGGCTTGGCAAGTAAGTTGGTTTATGGGGTTACAGTCATTGTATTTCTACAGCTTGTTGGCTTGGATGCCAGAAATTTTTTCTGAAAAAGCTATTAGCGGAGAAACATCAGGCTGGTTATTAGCGTTAATGCAATTGTTTATTGTGCCGTTAAACTTTATCGTGGCAATTATTGCGGGACGTCGTCGTGATCAACGTAGTTTAGTAGTGATTGGGAGTGCCTTATTATTCCTAGGATTATTTGGAATTATGTTCTCAAGTAATGTTTGGATTATTGGCTTGTCTGTTGCCGCTATTGGAGCGGGCGGAGGCTTCTCATTCAGTTTAGCAATGATGTTCTTCAGTGTTCGGACAACAAGTTCGCATGATGCAGGACGCATTTCTGGTATGGCACAAGCAATTGGTTATTTACTAGCAGCTTGTGGTCCATTTGTCTTTGGTTTCTTACATGATATGACAAATACGTGGATGAGCTCGTTAATTTTCTTATTCTTTGTAACAGTGGCGCTTTTAGTCATAGGTTTACAAGCAGGAAGAGATCGTTTAATCAAATAAAAAAGAACCTCTATTATAGAGGTTCTTTTTTATTTTCGTTCAAAGTATTTTTTAGCAAGTAAGCTACCATCTGCTAATAAGAAGGCGCCAATAGCTGCAGGGATCCAAAAGATTTCACCAGTGGCTAAGAATCCGAAAATGGCAGATCCTAGTAAGATGACACCAGACATTAACATTAAAGTAAAGATAATACCTTGCCATTGAAGTTTCTTTTTATCAGCCATTAATTGTTCGGAATACTCATGATCACTAGCTAATAATTCATCAGCAGGAATTCCAGTGGCTTTAGCAATACGCAATAATTGGCCATGAGTGGGGTAGCCAATGTTGTTTTCCCAGTCAGTAATTGTTTTTTGAGATACTAAAATCTCGCGGCTAAAAGTTTGAATATCCCAACCTTTTGTAGAGCGGATATCTTTAATCGTTTCTGTAATACTCATTGTAAACTTCCTTTCATTCGGGACTAATCTCTTATGTAAATTATAACGGTAATTGAGATTATAGCAAGTGATGTATTTTTTCTCGTGTTCCCCTTTACATAACGAACATACGTTTGTAAACTGTTGTTATAGTATTGAAAGGGGTGAAGGGGATGAAGCGGCTTGATTATTCTGAAGAACAACGTCGGGATGTCTTATGTATCGATGTTAAGTCATTTTTTGCTTCAGTAGAATCTGTTAAGCATGGTTTACACCCTTTAAAGAGTGAGTTAGTTGTCATGAGTAGAGGAGATAAGAAAGGTGGCTTAGTATTAGCTGCTAGCCCTTTAGTTAAGGAAAAGTATGGACTAAAAACAGGATCAAGAAAGTTCGACTTTCCGAAGTATCACAAAATTATGATTGTGCCACCACGTATGGGTTTATATGTTAAGGTGAACCAGTTGATTAATCAAATATTTCAACAATACGCTGCACCGGAAGATGTTCATCCGTATTCCATTGATGAAGCATTTATTGATATTACCAATAGTAAACACCTTTTTGGGCAGACAACGTGGCAAGTTGCTCGTCAGATTCAGGATCATATTTGGCGTGAATTAAATTTAGCTGTGGCGGTTGGCATAGGAGATAATCCGTTACTAGCCAAGCTAGCGTTAGATAACGAAGCGAAAGAGACACCAAGTCAAATCGCTGAATGGCATTATGAGGATGTTCAAGAAAAAGTTTGGGGTATCCCAACTATTACAGATATGTGGGGTATTGGTAACCGGACGGCTAAAAGATTACAAAGTTTAGGGATTTATTCAGTTTATGATTTATCACAAGTTGACCGTGATTTAATCCGTAACAAGATGGGAGCAATTGGGCGGCAACTCTATTATCATTCTCATGGTATTGACCGCAGTGTGATTTCTGAAAAGGAAGGTCTGGTAACTAAGAGTCAGTCAATTGGAAATAGTCAGGTTCTAGAAAGAGATTATCATAAAAAAGAGGATATTGAGCTAATTATTAGAGAGATGACTGCCAACCTATCTCAACGCTTACGAGAGCACAAACAGTTTACAAGTTGCGTTAGTTTACAATTAGGTTTCCCTCGTCAGTCAGGAGAACGCGCTTTAACAAGACAATTAAAAATTGAACCGACAGATACAACAGCTGTTTTAACAAATCACTTGTTACATCTATATCGAGTGAACGAGCAGAGACGACCGCTTCGTAATATCAGTATAAGTTTCAGCCACTTAGGTGATCCTGTATTTCCGCAACTTAATTTATTTGAAACGTCTGAGGAACAAGAAAAAAATGAAAAGTTAGATCAAGTCATGGACCAAGTGAAAGAACAGTTTGGTAAAACAGCCTTGTTTACAGCTAACAGCTTAAAGGAATCTGGAACTTATTTAAAAAGAAGTCGATTATTAGGAGGGCATCAACGTGATATTGAAAGTTGAAGAAGATTATCATGATCGTGGTATGATAAAATGGCAGGGATTTATTCTAACAGAACATAAAGAAGAGCTGGAACAAGGAAAAGGATTTGTTGAAGAAGTCGAATTAGTCGACGTAGAATGGGAGTAAATATGATTTTTTTGTGAAATTCTTGTTTATTTAACGCATATTATTAGTTTAAATAAGTCATCTGGTGTTAAAATGGTAATAGCTTAAAGCAACATCAGATTTTGGTCTGGTAGTTAGAAGGAGGAAAAAAATATGTGTACAGGTGTAGGATTTTTAACAAAAGATGGTAATACAGTATTCGGAAGAACGCAAGAATACGCTATGCCATTACCCGTTCAGGCAGCAATCATTCCTAGAGGGTATGTTTCAACAAATCAATTACTAAGTCCAGTGACGTTTAAATATGCAACTGCGGCTATCGTAATGGATGGTAAAATGAAGGATATGAATTTAGGTGAGCAATTAAAAGCTCTTAATCCAGAGATGGCGTCGTTAGTTGATCAATCTGAAGAAACAGAGATGATCATGGATGGTGTAAACGAAAAAGGCTTAGCAGGCGGTTCGTTCTATTTCGGAAATGACTATAATAAGTACGCTGAATTAGAAGATATTAAAGCAGCTGGTAAAACACCCATGCGTGGTGAAGAAGTTGTTACTTACATCTTAGCTAACTACGGTTCAGTTGAAGAAGTTAAAGCTAACATCAACAATGATGTCCAAGCAGCAAACGTAAAAAACGTTTTAGGTGTGGCACAACCTCAACATTATGTTTTCTACGATAATACAGGTGCTTCAATTGCAGTGGAACCAGATAACTATGACGGCTTTACTATTACTGAAAATACAGCAATGGTTTTTACTAATACACCACATATGGATTGGCATTTAAAAAATCTACAAAATTATGTTGGCTTAGATTATTACAAAAATGAGCCACGTGAAATTGGAACAACTATGGCTTTATCAGCAGGTAAAGGTAGTGGAGTTTTTGGTTTGCCAGGCGACTTTACACCGCAATCACGTTTCGCTCGTGCGGGTGTTTTAAGAAACTTAATGGTTCAACCTAAAGATTCAGAAGAAGGGTTGCACCGCGTGTATAACTTGTTAAATCAATTTGATTTACCTTACGGAATTGTTCGTACACCAGGTGAAATGATTGAAGGAGAAGATGCGGTTCATTACACTGAATACACATCAGCTTATAGTTTAGACCCTAAAAATATTGCATTAACTGTCAGAACATTTGAAGATGGACAAATTCAACGTCTTGATATGACACCAGATTTATTTGAAGGTGATAAAGTCTTACGTGCTCCAGTTTCAAGAAAACAAACATACAATACATTAACAGCTAAATAAAATAAAAGAACGTCTGATGTTAATCGGACGTTCTTTTCCTTTTGTCGGAGGTAATTATCCGCTACAATAGATTTATGATGAAATAAAAAGGAGAAGGACAATGACAGCATTTAGTACCATTTATTTATTAGACAATGATTACACAGTGGTCGAACGTAAAAATTTTGAAGGAACAGAGTATTTAGTGACACCGATTTTTGCAGGATATTCAATGACCTATTTACAACGCAATTTATTTGAGGAAACAAGCTATGAATACTTGGAAAGTTTAACTAATATTATGAAACCAGAAGATGTGAAAGTGAAAAACTTTTTTGATGAAGAAGTGCTTGAACTAGCCGAAGCAATTAAAGCATTAAAGCAACTAGTAGCGAACTACAGCTTCCCGAAAGAAACATTCTTACGCTTGAATGGCTATTTACAATTTATGGAAAATACGGATGCAACATATGTTGTTCAGCAAAATTCTAATGTGTATCCTGATGTTGATAATAAAATTAAAGGTAATAAATATCAAAAATAATAAACAGATTTAATGAAATTTCCCTTGAAATATGAGATACTAAGTCTCGTCTTTATTAGAAACTTAGGAAGTGGGAAAGAGTTTGAATATTATAACAGAATTATATGCACCGTTCTTCGACAAGGCTAATTGGGTAGAATTTTTTAGCTCATCAAGTTCGTGGATGTTGTTAGCGACATTAATTATTATGGAATGTTTACTATCGGTAGATAACGCCGTTGTTTTAGCAGCGCAGACTAAAACCTTAGATGATGAAAAAGATCGCCGTAAAGCCTTAACTTATGGCTTGTGGGGAGCCTACATCTTTAGATTTATCGCTATTGGCTTAGGAACGTACTTAATTAACCTGTGGCAAATCAAAGTGTTAGGTGCTTTGTATTTAGTTTACTTAGCGTATGCACATTTTTTTAAACCTAATAAGGAAGTTGAAATTAAAGAGGGCGATGCAGAAAGAAGCTTTTGGAAAACAGTCCTGTCGATTGAATTAATGGATATTGCTTTTTCGGTAGATGCTGTATTAGCGTCGTTGGCAGTTGCAGACAATCCAGTTGTTATCTTGATAGGTGGTTTCGTAGGAATTCTTGCTATGCGTGGTATTGCAAATATTATTGCTCGTTGGATGGATAAAATTCCAGAGTTAGAAGGAATGGCGTACTTCCTGATTTTCTTTATTGGAATTAAATTGTTCTTGAGTATCCCAAGTATTGGTATTGAAATTCCAGCAAGTGCTTTTGCAGTTGTTGTAGCATTATCATTTATTGTGACAATTGCCATTAATAAATATAACGTCAAAAAAAGAGTTAGCAATTAATTGCTAACTCTTTTTTTATGCCCATGTTGTAATGTCATCAAGTGGTAATCTTAATGATTGATAGCCAGTGTCATCAGCTTTCCCGATACTCACAACCATTACTGGAACGTAGCGTTCAGGATCTAAGTCAAATGTTGCTGTTAGGTTATCGCGGTCAAAACCACCAATCGCGTTTGTGTCATATCCGAAAGCGCGCGCCGCTAACATTAGTTGCATTGAAACCAATCCACCATCTATTAGAACAGTTTCTGTCGCTCTTTGACGTGACATTTTTTCATACATAGGTGTGAATGTTGCCAGTTGTTTCGCTTTGACTTCTTCAGGCATTAAGCCAGCGTCAACAGCTTGCGATAAAATTTTATCGGCATTATCAAAGTTTTGTAAATCACCAAAAATTAAAATCATGGCAGCAGATGTGTCATGCTGTTGGGAATTGAAACTCATTAAAGGAGCTAGTTTTGCTTTTCCTTCTTCAGAGTCTACAACGACAAAACGCCAAGGCTGCATGTTAATAGAAGAAGGAGCAGTAGTAGCTAGTTCTAAAATTTCCGCCATCTCTGAACGATCGATTTTAACGCTTGTATCATATTTGCGGATAGAACGACGACCTCTTACGATCTCGTTGAAGTTATTATTTTTTACCATAGTAAACCTCCATTAGATTAAATCATTTGTTATAAAATAACTAATAAAATATATCATCTTGCTTACTTTTAGTAAAGAAAAAGAACTCAGTTATATGAGTTCTTTTTAAGATGATTTAGTTATAAAATTTATAAGAGTTTTAAAGTACTCGTCGCGTGCAATAATGTGTGATTGAAAATGACCAGCATCTTCAATAAATAGTGTTTCAACAGGGCCATTAGTAGCGCTTTGGTTTTCCAAACTCATATAAGCAGGAACGAAGAGGTCTTTTTGGCCATGTATCAAAAGCAAAGGGACCGTATTTTTTTCTAAATTAGTTTTTGGTGAAATAGCTTTAAAATTAAAACCTAAGCGTAAACGACTGATAAGATTAATAATCGTCAGCAGCGGCAGAGAATCAGGCACTTTAAAACGATTTGTTAAAATATCTCGGAATAAAGTCGGAACATCTGAATAGCCACAATCAGCAATAATCCCTGTCATGCCTAACGTATGTGCTTGAGGACTGGCCATTAAAACAGTCCCGGCACCCATGGAATCGCCAAACCAGAATAACTGTTCAACAGTTTGGTTATCTTTTAGAAAAGTAGTCCAAGCTACCAAGTCATGGCTTTCATTTTTACCTAATGTGATTCTAGTTCCTTGACTTTGACCATGAGCGCGTTGATCAATGACTAGACAGTTAAAACCGTTCTTAACTAATTCCTGAGCGATCGGAGCACTATCAAAATAGCCGTTACTACGGTAGCCGTGAGCAAGGATGACCCAGTTATTTGATTTAGGTATAGCATAAAAGATTCTTCCGAATAGCTTTAAGTGATCGAAAGAGGTTATTTCGACGGATTCATCAAAGTTGTCCCAAAAGTGAATCAGTTCTTTATTATAAATTAACTGAGTATCATTTGAAGTAGTGGCGTCATTTGGATTAATAATACCGTGAGCTGTTTTTGAAAACCAATGACTATTCTTATAGGTTAGGTGATGAAACAAAAATCCGCTGATGCTAAATAATGCGATGAGAATAATGATGAGTAGCACGATTAATATGGAAACTAAAACAGGCATATCTAAACTCCTTATCTTTTATAAAACAAAACCTGCCTAATTGGCAGGTAAATGTTATCTGAAATTAGTAAACTGTAATTCGATGGGCAACTCTAGATCACGGAGTAACGCGATTGTCGCTTGTAAGTCATCACGACTTTTACCTGAGACACGAACTTGTTCATCTTGGATAGTCGCTTTAACTTTAAGTTTAGAATCTTTGATTGCTTTGATAATTTTTTTCGAATTAACTTGTTCAATCCCACTGACAAGCTCACCATATTGGCGGGCATTACCACCAAGAGCGTGCTCGCTTTTAGAGAATTGAATATTTTTAATAGGAACACCATGTTTTACTAGTTTGCTGAAAAGCACATCTTTCAGTTGCTCGACCTTGTAGTCGTCTTCTGAAACAAGTAGTAACTTACCACCTTCAAGAGACATCTCTGCAAGTGAGTCTTTAAAGTCAAAGCGGTTTTTGATTTCTTTATTTGCAACCTGTAAAGCATTTTTTACATCTTCTAAATTGATTTCTGAGATAATGTCAAAGCTAGGATCTTTAGCCATAATATTAAGCCTCCAATGAGTTATTTTTAATTTGTCTACGGTTTCAATATAGCATGAATTAACGTTTGATTAAAGCAGGACAAATTATTTTGCAAAAGCCTTTCTTTCCTATAAGTAAACTGATATTCTATGCTATGAGAGAGAAAATAAAAGGAGGAAACAGAAATGAAAAATTCTGCTGCATGGATTTTTAAAAATGAAGTATTCGTTAAATTAGTTGTTATTGTTATATCTGGTATATTAGCGGGTGTAGCTTTAAATATGTTCTTAATCCCAGCTAACGTCTTTTCTTCAGGTTTACCTGGTATTGCCCAGTTAGTCTCTGGAGCATTTGATAAGTTTTTGGGAATGCAATTTGAAACAGGGATTTTAATCTTTGTCTTAAACATTCCAATTTTCTTATTAAGTTGGTTAAAGCTTGGGAAATCTGCAACGGTGTATAGTTTCTTAGCAGTTGTAGCAATGTCATTGTCAACAATGATTATTCCGGTTGTCACAGTAACACAAGACACGTTATTAAACTCACTTGTAGGTGGGGTTATCGTCGGGATTAGTGCGGCATTGTGTTTAAAGTTTGGTTTTACAACAGGTGGACTGGATATTGTTGCGCTAGTGATTGCTAAAACAACAGGACGTTCAGTCGCAAGCTTGATGTTCTTACAAAACTTAGTGATTATTGCCGTGGCTGGGTTGATGTATGATTGGCAAACAGCAATTTATACAATCTTGTCAATCTACTGTTTATCAGTTGTGGTTGATAAATTACACACTAGTAGTCAGAAAGTCACTGCGTTCATTATTTCAAGTAAATCGCAAGAAGTGGTTGATAAATTAAAAGTGAATATCCCTCGTGGTATGACGTTGTTAGATGCTAAAGGCGCTTTTTCTAATAGTAGTAGCACAGTTATCATGACAGTTGTCAGCCGTTATGAATTATACGACTTAGAAAAATATGTTTATGAAATTGATGAAAAAGCGTTCGTTAATATCGTCCCAACACAACGTGTTTTAGGGCAATATTGGAACGAAGATCAACAAAGAGCTTATTTAAAAGAATTACATTCATAAGATTTAAACTGGTAACTTCGGTTGCCAGTTTTTATTTTGTTAATGCAGACAAGAGAATTTACAAACGGTGCTAGAACCGTTATGATAAGTAAGAATAGAAATAAGGGAGGGCTTTTTATGGCTGAAGAAAACAACTGGTCAGAAGAAGAAGTAGCAGAAATACAAGAGCGTATTTTAACAGCCTTGGAAACCGTTATCGATCCAGAGTTAGGAATCGATGTAGTGAACCTTGGTTTAATATATGAAGTAGACTTAGCGAAAGATGGTTTTTGTACCGTTAAAATGACGTTAACAACAATGGGCTGTCCTTTAGCAGATGTTCTAACACAAAACATCTACGACGCATTGAAAGATGTACCGGAAATCACTGGTACTGAAGTGAAGCTTGTTTGGTATCCAGCTTGGACAACAGATAGAATGTCACGTTACGCCCGTATTGCGTTAGGTATTAGATAAAACAATCAAACACAGACTTTTGTGAGTCTGTGTTTTTTGATAAAGGAGAGTATTATGAGCATTAGAACAATTAAACCTAATGAATTTGAAAAAGTGGGAATACTTGTGAAAGAAGCTTTTTTAGAAGAAAATCCTCAAGCTGATGAAGATCAATTAATTGCTAGATTAAGAGATGAAATTACTTACGAAGAAGATTTTGAAGTGGTCTATGAACAGAACAAAGCGGTTGTTGGTCATGGCATGCTAAGTGACATTGTGATTGGTGATGAAACAGGTTTTCTAGCCTTAGCGCCATTAGCTGTCAAAAAATCAGAACGTAATCAAGGTTATGGAGCTGACTTAATTAAAACCTTAGAAGAGCGCGCCATAGAAAACGGCTATCGTGCCATTAGTATCTTGGGTGACCCAGCGTACTACAATCGCTTTGGCTATGTGCCGGCTGAAAAATATCATGTCACAACAACACTTGATGTACCTGATGACTATTACTTGATTAAAGAATTAGTCCCCAATGGTTTGAAAGATGTGTCTGGCGAAGTTAGATATTTAGATAGCTTTGGATTAAATTAAAACAGCTGCTTGTAGGCTGTTTTTTTATTTGGGGTAACTACCAAATGCTGATTAGCCTGTGTTATAATAAATCATCGAGAATTAAAGGAGATTAACATGCAAAACTTACTAGGAACAGTTTTCACCGGGTTAGTAACAGATGAAAATGAGAAATCATACTTCGTCCAAAAAGACGGTGTGACGTTTAAATTAGATAAAACAGAAGGCGAGCAACAACTAGGTGACGCCGTTGAAGGTTTTGGTTATAACGGACCGAAACAAGATAATAAATTTACGACAAACATTCCGACGATTCAACAAGGTGTTTTTGGCTTTGCTGAAGTCATCGCGACGCGTAAAGATTTAGGAGCATTCGTTGATATTGGTTTACCGGATAAAGAAGTGGTTGTGTCTTTGGATGAATTACCAACGATGAAAGAGTTGTGGCCTAAAAAAGGAGACCGTTTAATGGTGTCACTAACCGTCGATAACAAAGACCGTTTATGGGCAACACTTGCTGAAGATAGTTACTTTAATGAAATTGGCCGTCATGTGCCAATGACAAGCAAAGATGAGTTTAAAAATAAAGATGTGATGGTAACAGCGTACCGCTTAAAAGTAGCTGGAACTTATGTTATTACAGAAGATAACTACTTAGGTTTCTTACACCCGTCAGAGCGTTATATTGAACCGCGTATTGGTGAAGTAGCTAAAGCACGTGTGATCGGTGTAGCACCAAGTGGTATCCTAAATGTGTCATTCAAACCAAGAGCTCATGAAGTTATTTCAGATGACGCCATGATGATCTTAACTTTCTTAGAGAAATCAAAAGAGGGCAAGATTCCTTTTACAGATAAATCAGCACCAGAAGAAATTACAGCAACGTTTGCTATTTCAAAAGGTCAATTTAAACGTGCTTTAGGTTCATTGTTAAAAGCGCGTAAAGTGAAACAAGAAGATGGCTTTACCATCTTGCTAGAACAAACAGAAGAACAAGAGTAAAGAGTAGTAGGAGGTAGTTATGGGACAAGGATATGTGACGAAACAAGCACTGTCGTTAGCGTTAAAAGATTTAATGAAATCACAACCGCTAGATAAAATCAGAGTGAATCATGTAACTGAATATGCCAAAGTATCTCGTAATACCTTTTATTATCATTTTTCTGATATTAATGAGCTATTAGCCTGGACCTATGACAATGAAGTCGTGAATGGTTTGGGTCGTTTTCAAGGGATCAATACATGGCAAGAAGGTTTAATGCAAGTATTGGATTACACTGAAGCAAATAAAGCGTTTTGTTTAAATACTTTTCACTCTTTAAGTCGTGATCGATTAGAGAATTTTTTGTATGAAATTACAAATAGTATGCTGTTATCTATCATGGTTGATAATCCAGCGATGTGTGATGTTAAAGACCAAACACGCAAAGAGATTGCCGATTTTTACGGGCGAGCGATTGTCGCGCAAGTTATTCATTGGCTAGTTATTAACTTACGTGAAGAGAAACGTGATTTAGTCGACCGAATTGAGCGGATGACTGTGGGGACGATCGAAAAAGTAGCAGAACATTATTTATAATCAACTATTTTTAGTACAAAAACACGATAGTGCACAAAAACTGTGCATTATCGTGTTTTTGTCTATATTCTTTATTTTTAAAGGGCGTATTCTAAGGGTGTAGAAATTATTACATACATTATTTTATTTGTAGGAGGAGATTTATATGTTTTTCTTTGAAAGTATGCCTTGGCAATCAGCTCTTATGTGGTTTGTCGTATTAGGTGCGTTAATCGGACTGAATGAAATCAGCCGCCTTAACAAATGGGTTGCATTAGTTATGTTCACTGTTGTGCCAATCGTCTTAACGATTTTTGTTTGGCCAACAACTGCTGGTCCTGGTAGTAGTACAGGAACTTGGTTCCACTGGGTTAAAGTTTATTCAGCTTTAGCAGGATGTCTAGGTTTCTGGTATATCCGTTACGTTAAAGGATCAACAGCAAGCAAATACTTGTTAATGTTCCCACCGTTTATTTTAGCTTTCAACATTATGGAAGCAGTTATCCGTGACTTCCAAGTTTATAACATGCACGTTGATGGTATGGTAGATGGCGTTCGTATGATTTCAGGTAGCTGGAACATTATGAATGGTATCGCTGGTATCTTAAACATCGTTACTATCTGTGGTTGGATGGGTATCCAAGTAAGTAAAAACAAACAAAAAGACATGGTTTGGGCTGACCAAATGTGGTTCTGGATCATTGCTTATGATGTTTGGAACTTCGCTTATGTTTATAACTGTGTATCAGATCACTCATTCTATGCTGGTTTAGCGTTATTATTATCATGTACTATTCCTGCATTTTTCATCAAAAAAGGTGCTTGGTTACAACACCGTGCTCACACATTAGCATTCTGGATGATGTTTACAATGACATTCCCAGCGTTCGTAGGTGAGTCACAATTTGCAGTTCAGAGCTCACACAGTACAACAGCATTATTCGTACTAAGCTTCGCTGCATTAGTAATCAACATTGCAGTATTTGTTTACCACATCTACACAATTAAAACTAAAAAACGTAACGTTCTTAAAGAAGAAGTTTACGTTGATTCTAAATCATTCCAAGACGTTAAAAACGCTAACTAATGATTTTAAAGCAGAGACTTTGTCTCTGCTTTTTTTGTTTTAATTTCTAATTGAGAATGATTGCATTGGAGTGGACCATAGATTATAATGGTTACAAATGAGCTTGACGAATTAAGATGTTATTTTAGAATGGTTCTAATTAAGGAGGAAGTCATGGACACATCAGCAAAATTAGCAAAAATCAGAAAACAGCTCCATGATGGTGGCTATAAGCTAACTCCGCAACGCGAATCGACAGTCTTAGTGTTGTTAGAAAATGATAAAGATCATTTATCAGCAGAAGAAATCTATATGTTAGTTAAACAAAAGAGTCCGGAAATCGGCTTGGCGACGGTCTATCGGACAGTTGAAATGCTGACAGAATTGAAAGTTGTCGATAAAATTAGTTTTAATGATGGTGTGGCACGCTATGACTTACGTAAAGAAGGTGCCAAGCATTTCCATCATCATTTGCTTTGTTTAGAATGCGGTAGTATTCAAGAAGTCGAAGAAGACTTACTATTAGAAGTAGAAAAAACGGTTGAATCACAATTTAAATTTAAAGTAAGCGATCACCGTCTAACGTTCCACGGTGTTTGTAAGGAATGTCAAAACAAGGCTTAGGTCTTGTTTTTTTGTTTTCAAAGTTGATTGCCAGTATTCAACTACGTTATAATGATAGGAAGAAAGTTAGGGGTGAGTCTGTGGAAAATAATTTAAATGATTATATGCATTATTTGAAAATTGAACGCGGCTTATCAGAGAATACTATCGTTAGCTATCAACGTGACTTGATGCAGTATCTTGATTATTTAAAACAAGAAAATATAACGAGTTGGGAACAAGTAGATCGTTATTTTGTGTTAGGCTTTTTAAAGACGATGAATGATGAAAATAAATCATCAGCCACTATTACAAGAATGATCACTAGCCTACGGAAGTTCCATCAGTTTTTAAGACAAGAGCGTTATACGGATAATGATCCTATGCAACATATTGAAACGCCTAAGAAAGCTAAGAAGTTGCCTAAGAGCTTGTCTTTAAAGGAAATCGAAGAAATTTTAGAAGCGCCAGACACGACGGATAAATTTGGGATTCGTGACCGAGCGATTTTGGAAGTCATGTATGCTACAGGGTTGCGTGTAACCGAATTAATCAACCTAAAATTATCTGATCTCCATTTATCCCTTGGTTTAATTCAAACAATCGGTAAAGGGGATAAAGAACGAATTATTCCGTTAGGTGACATTGCCATTAACTGGATTAATATCTACCTGGAAAAGAGTCGTCCATTACTGGTTAGACTAGGACAGAACGAACCCTACTTATTTTTAAACCATCACGGTCGGGGCTTTAGTCGTCAAGGTATTTGGAAGAATCTTGTTGCACATGTTAAAAAAGCAGGAATTGAAAAAGAAGTCACACCCCATACGTTACGCCATAGTTTTGCCACCCATTTACTTGAGAACGGAGCTGACTTGCGAGTTGTTCAAGAATTGTTAGGGCATGCTGATATTTCCACTACTCAAATTTACACACACATTACGAAACAACGAATGTCAGATGTCTATAAAGATCACTTCCCGAGAGCTTAGAAACATAGCGGATTCATTATTTTTTATGTTATAATAAATTTTTACCAAAGGAGTGGAATCATGGAGAAATTAAATGTTAAATTAGATGTCTTTGAGGGACCACTCGATTTATTATTACATTTGATTAAAACACTAGAAGTTGATATTTATGATATTCCAATCGCGGATATCACAACTCAATATATGAATTATATAAAAAGCATGGAAATCTTACAGTTAGAAGTTGCCGGTGATTACATTGTCATGGCAGCGACGTTAATGTCGATTAAGAGTAAAATGTTACTGCCTAAGCAAGAACTAATCTTAGATGAAGATGGTGAACTTGTAGAAGACGGAGATGATCCACGTGCGGCGTTAGTTGCTCAATTGCTGGAGTATCGTAAGTTTAAATATGCAGCGACTGTCTTACAAGTTAAAGAAGAAGAGCGTGGTCAATATTACACGAAAGAACCTTCTGACTTAAGTGAATACAAAGAAGAGATGGAGCCGTTAGAACCAGGTGAAGTCAGTACCATTGATTTATTCTTAGCCTTTCATGATATCTTAGAGCGTCGTAAGCATTTGGGACCACAAGAAACAACTATCACAAACGACCAAGAGTCTGTTGATGATAAGATGACATTTATTGCGAATATGATGAAGGAATTACCAGCTAAAACCGGTATTCCTTTTGGTTCGTTATTTGTAACGTATACTAAGAGTGAAATTGTGACGACCTTTATGGCATTGCTTGAGTTAATCAAGTCACGTAAAATTATTGCCAAACAGGATGATAATTACGAACCAATTATGATGTACAATCAACAAATTATTAATGAGTCAGCTGATGAAGCGAATGATATAGAGTAGGAGACACAGATGAAAATTACGGGTCAAATTGAGGCGTTGTTATTTGTTGCAGGAGATGAGGGAGTTTCATTAGATGAGCTTGCTTCTTTGATTGATGAGCCAACAGCAACGATTTTCAAAGGAATTGAAGAATTAAAAGCAAGTCATTTAGATAATGATGCATCAGCATTACATATTTTAGAAGTCGGCAATCACTTTATCTTAACGACTAAAAAAGATTACGCTGAGTTAATCAAAGATTACGCTCAATCACCACTATCTAATAGCTTGTCTCAGTCAGCTTTAGAAGTCTTGTCGATTATTGCGTATAAACAACCTATCACACGAATGCAAGTTGATGAGATTCGTGGGGTTCAGTCATCGTCGGCTGTTCAAAAATTAGTGGCGCGTCAATTGATTGAAGAAAAATCACGTGTTGACGGTCCAGGTCGTGCTATTCTTTATGGCACAACAGAATACTTTATGAATTATTTCGGTTTGGAAAATATGACAGACTTACCGTCTATTGAAGAGATGGAAGATGAGATTGAAAAAGAAATTCCAAGCGACTTGTTCTTCGATAATTTTAAAGAAGATTTAGACGGACTTGAAAATAAAACTGAAAATGCAGATGAGTCTGATAGTTCAGTAGAGGAGACAAACTAATGGAAAGATTGCAAAAAGTTATTGCTCAAAGCGGTGTTGCATCAAGAAGAAAAGCCGAGGAATTAATTCGCCAAGGTCAAGTTGAAGTTAATGACAAAATTGTCACTGAAATGGGTGTGAAGGTTGCTAAGGGCGATAAAATTGCGGTTAGCGGTGTTCCAATTACTCAAGAAGAGAATGTGTACTTTATGTTGTACAAGCCTAGAGGTGTTATCTCTGCGGTGTCTGATGACAAAGGGCGCAAAGTGGTAACTGACTTTTTACCAGGTGTTTCAGAACGCATTTACCCAGTTGGTCGTTTAGATTACGACACAACAGGTTTGTTATTATTAACAAATGATGGCGATTTTGCCAATGCCCTGACACATCCAAAGCATGAAGTTGATAAAACCTATATTGCAAAAGTTAAAGGTGTCCCATTCCCTCATGATTTAAAACCACTGACTAAAGGGGTTAAAATCGATGGCTGGAAAACAGCTCCAGCTCAATATCGAATTATTTCAACGGATAACGAAAAGAAAACAGCAATTGTTGAGTTAATCATTCATGAAGGACGTAACCATCAAGTTAAAAAAATGTTAGAAGCGGTGGGCTTCCCAGTGACAAAATTAAAACGTGAGTTGTATGGAAATCTTGACTTAGTTGGTTTAAAACCAGGTCAATACCGTGCGTTAAGTCGTAAAGAAATTAGCTCATTAATGGAATTAACTAAATAGTAGAGGAGGATAAATAATGAACAAATCAAGTATTAATAAGCTGTTATTTGCTGCTTTATTAATTGGTGTTGGTGGAAGTTTATTATTTAATATGTATATGACAAATAAAAAAGCCGATCAAAGTAATCAAGCTAAGACTGAAGAGGTTGTTAAAATTAAAGCTGGTAAAACAGATCACACTTATAGAGCAGTAGTAAAATCAATTAATAAAACAGAAGATGGTCAATTACATTCATTATTCTTAACAGATGTTAAAGGTGAAGAAGCAGCTATGTTTAATGATGGCGTGAATATTTACACTGACGAATTAAAAGTCGGTGGTATCAAAACGGATGTTAAAGAAATCGTCGAAGGGGATAAAGTTGAACTTATCACTGCAGAACATGCGGCAGTTACAATGATGTTACCTCCTTCAATCGCGGGGAATGGTGTTGTCGGTATCAATGTTTTATAATAAAATTAACTACTTTTATCTAATGGGATAGAAGTGGTTTTTTTTGTTCAAAAAAGATTGTGATGTATTTAACTTTCTCAGGCAAAACTATTGATTTTAGATTTGTAATTGCTATAATAATAACGAACAATTAAATAATTAAGGTTCGTCTTCAGGGCAGGGTGTAATTCCCGACCGGTGGTAAAGTCCACGACCTGTTGCTTCGGCAATGGCTGAATTGGTGAAATTCCAATACCGACAGTAAAGTCTGGATAAGAGAAGATAGAGCTTATTTGATGATATTTCAGATAAGACTATGCTATTTTCTGCTTTCCTGTAGAAAGTAGTTTTTTTATTTTCTAGGAAAACAGTTAGTCACATGAAAAATGATCAAATGCTTCACCTGAGATGGATCCTTCTAGGAGGATATCATGAAAAAGAATCAAACGAAGGAAATGGTAGGGACAGCGATGTTAGCAGCAATTGCTTATATCCTGTTATTAATTGCCTTTCCAGTTATTCCCGCTTTTCCATTTATGAAAGTTGACTTTAGCGAAATTGCTATCTTGATTAGCACCTATGTGTTCGGTCCAGTAGCAGGCATTTTAACAGCTTTAGTCCGATCGTTACTACACATGTTAACAAGTGGTGAACCAGCAGCTTTCATTGGAGATGCAGCGAGTTTTATTGCAGCTTTAAGCTTTGTTTTACCGATTTATTATTTGAGTAAGACGAAACAAACGACTAAGAATCTAATCACATCATTTGTGACAGGTACAGTTATTATGACAGTGGTTATGTCGGTTCTAAATGCCGTGGCAATTATTCCGCTGTATAGCAAGATTGCAGGGTTTGATATTGGCATGAGTGTCAGCAAATATGTCTTGTATGGGGTTGTACCTTTCAATTTGGTAAAAGGAACATTAGTGAGTATGGTGTTTATGCTAATCCATCAGAAGGTTATCCCTCTGATTAGTAAACAAAAAAAATGTAAATAACAAAAAACACCTTACTTTTAAAGTGAGGTGTTTTCTTGTTTTATTTTTATTTTTCAACGATAATAGCACGTGTAGGGCATTCTTTATATGCTGCCATTAATTCTTGTTGAAGGGAATCTGAGACATCTAAGTCTAAAGAGTTAGAATCTTGTTTAAAGATAACAATCCCTTCAGCGGTATAATCAAATACAGAAGGTGCTAAGACTTGGCATAAGCCACAGGCGATACATTTTTCTGGGATAATAGTTGTTTTCAAAATATCACTCCTAAATGAGGTGTTTGCATTGAACGAATTGAATACTTATATACTATCCTTATTTACTGCTGGTGACAAGTTAAGAGTCACCAGTTTATTTCAGTTATTAAAAGGTAAGCGAACTAGTTCAGTATTGATGTTTGGTTATTTAAACGGCTTATTAAAGCATTTTGGGTTATTTCCTAAACTAACAACTAAGCAGTATCAGGCAGCGGTGAACGCATTAGTTTCAAAGGATTATTTAATGCTGATTACTGATAATGTCGCGGTTATCACTGCTGCAGGTTCACGCTTGAAAACAGAGAAAGAATTTGAAGTGACAGCTTTAAATGGTGTTACTTTTTGCAATACCGCTCAAGAGTTTTTTGATCAACTGCTATTTACGACTCAGGTGATTTCTGAACTTAGTTACCATGAAAAAGAGTATTTACCGGTGGAATTAAATAGTTTCAAACAGCATCGCACTAAACTTTGGTTACAAACTAAAATAGTCAATTACCCGGAAATTAATCGACAACTTTATCAAGAGTGGGTTGAGTTGTTACCTGGTTTACCTGAGGGGACAATAGCGTTGTTAACAGGCCATAACCAAATTGGTAAGACATATAACCAAGTTCGTAAAGATCTTTCTAACAGACCGTTAAAACAGTATTTAGCCAAAACTAATTTGATGCATCAAATGATAACGACCATCTTGATGGCTAAACAATCATTTCCGTTGTTTGTTAGTTTGTTCAAATTAACTCATGATTCTTCGGGCAATCACAGTGCCTCAGAAAGTTATCGCATGTATGAGAAAGGGCTATCAGTGACAGAGATTATGTTACGTCGGCAATTGAAAAGAAGTACAGTTGTTGATCATATAATTGAAGGGTTAATCTTGTCTGATACGCTTCCTAGTTTTGAACTAATCCCTAAACAAGAAAGAGAAAAACTAGACGCATATCGCTCTTTAAACAGCGATTTCAAAGTATGGCGTTATGGTGATGTCATAGAAACAGAGCCGATCGTTTCGTTTTTATCATTTAGAATCTATCAAATTGAACTGTTACGGGAGGAAAAATAGTATGCATAAAAAAATGCTGAATGAGCGCTTTGGTCATCAAACCTTCCGACCAGGCCAAGAAGAAACTATTCTAAGTGTTCTTGAATCGAAAAATACTTTAGCAATTTTACCAACAGCTAGCGGGAAAAGTTTAACGTATCAACTTCCAAGTTATTTATTCTCAGGTCTCACATTAATAGTGTCTCCGCTAATTTCTTTGATGGAAGATCAGGTGATGCAATTACGTCAACAAGGTGAAAAACGTGTGGTAGCATATAACAGTCAGTTATCAATCGTGGAAAAGAAATGGGTATTAAACAATCTAGCGTCATATAAATTTATTTTCATTAGTCCAGAAGCCTTGAACAAGGATGACGTTATTAAAAAGTTACAGGCGATTAATCTCTCTTTATTAGTTGTGGACGAAGCGCACTGTATCTCACAATGGGGAATTGATTTTAGACCAGAATATGAGCAATTAAATGTGGCGGTTCGAAAAATAAAACCAGTAAAGATTTTAGCATTGACTGCGACAGCCAATGATGAGATTACAAAAGATATTGAAAATAAGTTGTTTGACAATGGTGAAATAGCGATTATCCGTGAATCCGTCAACAGAAAAAATATCGCTTATTTAGTTGAAGAGCCAGTTAATAAAATTAACTATCTTGTTGAGTTAATCGATTACCATATCGGACCTGGGATTATTTATTTTTCAAGTAAAAAAGAAGCAGAAAGAGTCGCCCAAGAATTGTCAGAAAAGACAGGGATGCGAGTAAGCTATTATCACGGTGGTCAAACTGCTCAAGAACGGAGTTTGATTCAACAACAGTTTCTCAAGGATGAGTTAGATGTTTTATGCGCAACGTCAGCCTTTGGCATGGGAGTGAACAAAAAAAATATTCGCTATGTTGTTCACTATCATTTACCAAGCAGTTTAGAAGCGTATGCCCAAGAGTCTGGTCGAGCAGGTCGTGATGGTAAGCAAAGCTTTTCAGTTATCCTTTACCAACCAGGTGATGAACGATTATATGCCTTTCAAACACAAGAATTATCTGAAGCTATTGAACATTTAAAAATATACCCGGATATTACAAAGTTATCATATGATGAAGAGTTAGAATTATATTTAAAATGGCAGGAGAGTATTGTTGCAAAATTATTCAGTCAAGCAGAATTAACGTCGCAATTAGAACGAAAATTGGAAGAGAAGAAATTGGCGCTAATGAACATTTTAACGTATTTGCATACAAAAGAATGTCGACGATCTTTTTTACTTAGACACTTCCAAGAAAAAAAACAGTTGAAACAAGAGAATTGTTGCGACAATTGTGGGTTTTGTGATAAAATGTTAGATAAGAGTTCCGATAAAAACTTTGACGAAGACGATCAAAGTTTACAGTGGGAGCAAAAGTTAAAGAATTTATTTAATATAAAGTGATTACTATACTTTTGCAATCGATTCGGATATGCTTAATATGAATAGTAGGTCTATATTGGCTATATAATAATAGGAGGGCTTCACGTGACAGATAAAAAAGAACCTTGGGAACAACCGATTTATGATGAAAATAACGAGACAGCAGTACCTGCTTCCCGTTCAGAACAACGTAGTAAAAAGAAAGGTGATAGTGCCTTTATCACAATTCTAGTATTATTATTATTAGCGATTGCAGCACTGTTGATTTTCATGTTTAATCAAGGCAAAAAACCTTTAGAAGAAAAAACTTCACCAATCGAAATCACAGAAACAACTGCGAAAAAAGAAGATGAAGATAAAGCTGCTAAAGAAAAGGCTGAGAAAGAAAAAGCCGAAAAAGAAAAAGCTGAAACTGAAAAAACAGAAGCTGAAACAAAACCTGAGACAGAAAAACCTACTGAAGATAAAAAAGAAGATGAAAAACCAGCTGAAGAAACATATACAATCCAGCCTGGTGATCAATTCGATACCGTAGGACCAGCATTCGGTTTAACAGCTGATGAATTACTTGCGTTAAATCCAGATGTGGACCCAACAGGTTTACAAATCGGACAAGTTATCCGAGTTAAATAGTCATGCTTTAAAAGGAAGTTGCCAGTAGGTAACTTTCTTTTTTTTTTAGCTTAGCGTATAATTAATAAAAGAAATGAATGATAAAGGGAGTTAATTATGAATAAAATAAGCATTGCAATTGATGGACCAGCTTCAGCTGGTAAAAGTACTGTTGCAAAAATTTTAGCAAAAAAAATGTGTTATATTTACCTTGATACAGGAGCCATGTACAGAGCCGTTACTTTAGCTGTTTTGAACAACGGTATTTCACCTGAGAAGGCTGATGAAGTAGCAGCGTTATTACCGTCAATCGAAATTGGGTTTGAACAAGGTAAAAATGGTCAATTGGTCTTCCTGAATGGGGCTGATGTTACAGAAGCGGTTAGACAACCTGAGGTAACAAATAACGTCTCTCAAATTGCCGCGCAAGAAGCAGTGCGGGTTGATTTAGTTAAGCGTCAACAAGAGTACGGTAAACATGGTGGCATCGTAATGGATGGGCGCGATATCGGCACAGCAGTCTTGCCAAATGCCGAAGTTAAAATATTTTTAGTTGCTAGCGTTGAAGAACGTGCAGAACGTCGTTACCAAGAAAATATCAGTAAAGGAATCATGACTGATTTTGAAACATTAAAAAAAGAAATTGAAGAAAGAGATTTTAAGGACACGACACGTGAAATTTCACCATTAGTTCAAGCTGATGATGCGGTTAAAATTGATACGACCGGAATGAGTATTGAAGATGTTGTCAATGCCATTGAAAATGTTGTTAATGCTTAGTTATTGAATGAAAAAATCGGAGTGATTTACTAGAAATCCTCCGATTTTTAATATACAATGAAAATTGAAATAATTTATTTGTTAAGGAGGCCATTGGTCATGACAGAAAACAATTTAGATTTGACAGCACAAGAAAATGCTGAAATGTTAAATGCACTTGAAAGCGTTCAAGAGGTAAATGTTGGTGATTTAGTTCAAGGTGAAGTTTTAGTCCTTGAGGATAAACAAGCAATTGTAAGTATCTTAGGTACGGGTGTTGAAGGTGTGATTCCCGTTAAAGAATTATCTGCTTTCCCAACTGATGATATTTCGTCATTAGTAAAAGTTGGTGAAATTCTTGATCTAGTTGTCATTACTTCAATTGGCAAAGATAAAGAAAACGGCAGCTATTTGTTATCAAAACGTAGATTAGAAGCTAAGAAAATTTGGGAACAGGTTGAAGCTGACTTCGAAGCTGGTAAAACAGTTGAAGGAACAGTAACTGATGCTGTTAAAGGCGGATTAGTTGTTGACCTTGGTGTTCGCGGTTTTGTACCAGCCTCAATGATTGATGTGAATTTTGTTTCTGATTTTTCTATTTATAAAGGACAAACCTTAGAGTTTGTTGTAAAAGAAATCGAACCATCTGAAAATCGTTTAATCTTATCTCGTAAAGATATTCTGGCGAAAGACCAAGCAGCTAAAAAAGCTGAGTTAATGGAAAAACTTGTTGCCGGTGATATCGTTAAAGGAAAAGTAGCACGTTTGACGAACTTTGGTGCGTTTATTGATTTAGGCGGAGTTGATGGGTTAGTTCATATTTCTGAAATTTCTCATGCTCACGTCTCTAAAGCGGAAGATGTTTTAGAAGTCGGACAAGAAGTCGAAGCTAAAATTTTGTCTATTGATACAGCGAAAGAACGTATTTCATTATCAATTAAAGAAACAGTTGCAGGACCTTGGGAAAAGGTTTCAGAAACGTTTTCTGAAGGTGATGTTGTAACTGGGAAAATCAAACGCTTAACAAGTTTTGGTGCCTTTGTTGAGATTGCACCAGGAGTTGAAGGGTTAGTTCATATTTCTCAAATTTCTCATCAACATGTTGTAACACCTCATGAAGTGTTGAAAGAAGGGGAAGAAATCCAAGTGAAAATACTTGAAGTCAGTCCGGCAGATCGTCGTATTGCTCTAAGTATTAAAGCTTTGGAAGAAAAACCTGTTGAAGAAGGTCAAGTGGAAGAAGTGGAAGAAGATTTCGAAATGCCAGAAGCAGTTTCTGGTTTCACTTTAGGTGATATCGTAGTAGATTCAGTTGAATCAACAGAAGAATAAGACCTATCTAACAAGTCTAGCAATAAGCTAGGCTTGTTTTTATTTGTTTGGCTAGCGATTTATCGCCGATTAACTTGTAAGAGAGAGCCGTATAAGGTAAACTACTAAAGAGCTTTTGAATTAAGAAGGAGGGATTGTCACATGGCAAATCCAACAATAGCAATTGTCGGCCGACCGAATGTCGGTAAATCGACAATATTTAATAGAATTGCAGGAGAACGTATTTCGATCGTAGAAGATACTCCTGGTGTTACTCGTGACCGTTTATATGCAACAGGTGAATGGTTAGGGCGTGAATTTAGTATTATTGATACAGGTGGAATCGATTTAAGTGACGAGCCATTTATGGATCAAATAAAATATCAAGCGGAAATAGCTATCTCTGAAGCCGATGTTATTATTCTTTTAACTAGCGGACGCGAAGGTGTCACAGATGCCGATGAAATGGTTGCAAGAATGCTTTATAAATCTGGTAAACCTGTTCTTTTAGCAGTCAATAAAGTGGATAATCCAGAAATGCGTAATGATATTTTTGAGTTTTATTCATTAGGTTTAGGCGATCCATACCCAGTATCAGGAAGCCATGGTATTGGTTTAGGTGATGTTTTAGATGAAGCAGTCAAGCATTTTAAAACAGAAGTTGAAGAAGAAGACGATGGTATTATCCGTTTCAGTTTAATCGGACGCCCAAATGTTGGTAAGTCATCAATCATCAATGCGATGCTTGGCGAAGACCGTGTTATCGTTTCTAATGTTGCTGGTACAACACGTGATGCTATCGATACTGAGTTTACATCAGATACTGGTCAGCCATTTATTATGATTGATACTGCTGGTATGCGTAAACGTGGTAAAGTTTATGAAACAACTGAAAAATATAGTGTGATGCGTGCGATGCGTGCGATTGATCGTTCGGATGTTGTCCTAATGGTTATCAACGCTGAAGAAGGCATCCGTGAATATGATAAACGTATTGCCGGCTTTGCTCATGAAGCAGGTAAAGGGATGGTTATTGTTGTTAATAAATGGGATGCCATCGAAAAAGAAACAAATACAATGAAAGAATTTGAAGAAGAGATTCGTAAAGAGTTCAAGTATTTAGACTACGCACCAATTATTTTTGTGTCAGCTAAAACAAAACAACGTTTAAACCAGTTACCTGAAATGATCGAAAAAGTAAGTATGAACCAAAACTTACGTATTCCGTCATCATTGTTAAATGATGTTATTATGGATGCTGTAGCGATTAATCCGACACCAACGGATAAAGGGAAACGTCTAAAAATCTTTTATGCAACACAAGTGGCGGTTAAACCGCCAGCATTTGTTGTTTTTGTAAATGAAGAAGAACTAATGCATTTTTCATACGCCCGTTTCTTAGAAAATCAAATCAGAAAAGCCTTTACTTTTGAAGGAACGCCAATTCACATCATCGCTAGACGTCGTAAATAGCGTAAGGTTAGGCATTCTATCACATCAAATATTATTCTGCAATGTTTTTTAATCAAATCTAAAAAAATGATAAAAAAACTATAGAAAATAGGTTTATCCTTGATATAAAAGGTTTCCTATGATATATTTTGTTATGAAATATTGATGTCCTCAATAGTTCGAAATCGTTTTTAAAAACGATTATCTGAGGTGTTTAAAAAACACCTGTTAAACAGGAGGTGAAATTATACAATGGCAAACAAAGCAGAATTAATCGAAAAAGTTGCAGCTAAAGCTGACTTAACTAAAAAAGATGCTACTACTGCAGTTGATGCAGTATTCTCAACAATCCAAGATTTACTTGCTGATGGTGAGAAAGTTCAATTAATCGGTTTTGGTAACTTTGAAGTTCGCGATCGCGCGGCCCGCAAAGGACGTAACCCACAAACTGGTAAAGAAATTAGCATTCCTGCAAGCAAAGTACCTGCATTCAAACCAGGTAAAGCCTTGAAAGATGCTGTTAAATAATTGACAGTGAAAAGACTATCGAGAGTTTCTCGATAGTCTTTTTTTAGTGCTTTTAGCTGCTATTTCACGTATACTAGAATAAGAATTATGATAAAACTTTTGTTCTGAAAAGAACGGTAACGAAATTTTGAGAAGAGTAGTTTTAGAAAAGGGGATAGAAAACATGACACACAGTGAATTGATGTTAGAAGCGTTATCAGCCGGCGATTTAGTTGAAGCGCAATTAGAATTTGAAGCCGCTTTAAAAGAGGATCAACCAGATATGTTAATGGCCTTAGGTGGCCAATTAATGGGAGCGGGATTTTTAGAAGAAGCACAAACTATTTTTGAAAAATTATTAGAATCATTCCCAAATGAAGGTAGCCTGCTTATTTCATTAGCAGAAATCGCAATCGAAAATGATCAAACAGATGAAGCATTTGGTTATTTACAAGCTATTCCAAAAGATGATAATTATTACGTTGAAAGTTTGTTAGTGTTAGCTGACTTGTATCAGGTTCTTGGTGTTCCAGAAGTTAGTGAGAAAAAAATTAAAGAAGCAAAACAAATCTTGCCGGAAGAACCTGTTTTAGATTTAGCCTTAGCAGAACTTTATTTCACGATGGATCGTTTCCAAGAAGCTGCCGATCTATATTTAAAATTAAACCAATCTGAATTACCGGAAGGCGTTAGTGTTGATGACCGTATTGGTTCAGCATTAAGTATGTTAGGTGAGTTTGAAGAGGCGTTACCGTATTTGGAGAAAGCGAATACTGAAGAACAAACAGATCATCGTTTATTCCAATTAGCGATTACTTATATTCAATTAAAAGAAAACGAAAAAGCGATTCAACTATTAGAACAATTAAAAACTTTAAATCCAAGTTATGAAGGAGTCTACTTGCCATTAGCAAGTTGTCTATTAGATGAAGATCGCAACCCAGAAGCAGAGGCGGTGATTGCAGAAGGCCTAACGCAAAACCCATACTCGCTAGACTTGTATCACCTGGCATCGGATAATGCTTTTAGGCTAGGTAAAATTCCTGATGCGGAAGAGTATTTAAGAAAAGCGATTACTTTAGAAGAAGATAAAGAAATTTCATTGATTAAGCTAGCGAACTTGTTGCTTGTTGATGAACGTTTTGAGGAATCAATTGAAACATTATCCGAATTAGCTAATAGTAGCCAAGGGCAAGTTTATTGGACGTTAGCACAAGCACATAATGGTTTGGAAAAATATGCAGAAGCAGGGAAGTATTATGAAGAAGCATACCCAACACTAAAAGATGACCCAGATTTCTTGAAGGACTATGGCTTATTCCTTCGTGAAGAAGGACAGTCGGAAAAAGCGAATGTCTTATTTAAAGAATACTTGACAATGGAGCCTAATGATTTAGAAGTTTTAGATTTATTAGAAGATTAAGGTAGGAGGGATTGGATGGTTAAAACAAACGAAAAAGTGGCTTTTCTCGATTGGGTTATTACCCATAGTATTTTTACCAGACGTGAAGCTTACTGGCTATTAACCTATTTGAAAGACCATCCAACTATTCTGGAAAATGTTAAATTTGTTGAAAAGGCTGATAAAACACCACGTGGCATGACAATCATTCAAAGTAGTCAGCCCGATAATTGTTTTTCATTAGTTTTGAATAAAAAAACAATAACTGATCATGAAAAAATCTTTCATGAGATTCGCTTAAATTGGAAAGAAACTCTTTATGTAGAAGTTATTTTTGATAAAAGTTGGGAAAATGATTTGTACCTAAGTGTTTTAGAAGATAATCCATTTGATGCTTGGAACAAGCAGTTAAGCCAGCAGTTAGAACAACTAATTGAAACATCAGTCAAAGAAATAACTGATTTTGCGAATGAGAAACAATTACTAGAGCAGATTGACCGAGCCTTAGATGCGGGTGATCAGAAAACGTTTAGAGCACTAACTCAACAACTACAAAAGCAAAAAATAAAGGAAAAGAGTCAAATAGATGATAATCAATAATCTACCAGTCGAATTTTTAAATGCTTTACCCGTCTTACAAGCTTTAGAAGCAGAAGGTTTCGAGGCTTATTTTGTCGGTGGTAGCGTTCGTGATGTCTTGTTAAATAAACCTATTCATGATGTTGATATTGCCACAAGCGCTTATCCAGAAGAGGTTAAGAAAATATTTCCTAAAACGATTGATGTGGGAATAGAACACGGCACAGTTTTAGCTCTTGTTAATGATGGTCAATATGAGATCACGACATTCAGAACTGAGTCAACTTATCAGGATTTTAGGCGACCAGACCAAGTAACTTTCGTTAGGAGTCTTGATGAGGATTTAAAACGGCGAGATTTCACCATTAATGCTTTCGCAATGAATCAAACCGGTGAAGTTGTGGATTTATTTGATGGTATGACTGACCTAGAAAACCGAGTTATTCGAGCGGTCGGAGTGCCAATTGAAAGGTTTAACGAAGACGCCTTAAGAGTGATGCGCGGGTTGCGATTCGCCGGTCAATTAGGATTTTCAATAGAAGAGCAAACATTTAAAGCAATTAAAGAAGCTGCGCCTTTATTAGAAAAAATCTCGATTGAACGAATACAAATTGAATTTAGTAAATTACTTCTATCAAAAGGAAGGAAATCTGGAATTGAATCATTTGTAAAGAGTGAAGCATATCAGTATTGTCCAGGTTTAAAAGAAAGGTCAGCTGACCTTGAAAAATTAATCCAATTACCAGAAGTTGCTTTTCAACAAGAAAAACAAGCTTGGTTATTCTTAGTTTATTCGTTAGGGTTATCAAAATCAGAAGTTAAACCTTGGTTAAAACAGTGGAAGCTGTCGAATAATCTAATAAAATCAGTTCAAAATTTACTTGTTGGTTTGTTATACAGAGAGGCTGCTTCTTGGTCAAATGAAATGTTGTATCAAATTGGTTTAGATGACGCCTTGTTAATAGAGGAAAGTTTAATGTATTTGAATCAAGAGTACGATGTAAATTCCGTTGTTGAACTGTACAAGAACCTACCAATTAAATCAATTCAAGACTTAGATGTAGATGGGCAGTATTTGATTCAAGCACTGAAAAAGCCGGCTGGTCCTTGGGTTGGGAAAAATCTATCTGCTATTCAACGTGAAGTTTTAATTGGTCAATTAAAAAATGATAAAGATAGTATTGTTGAGTTTATTATAAATCATAATCAATAGGAGGCATTTTATGACGTTCCAAAAAAAATACAAACCTGAAGAAAAACACACTGCAGAAAATATGGGATCAGGTACACTGGCTGTCCTTGCAACACCAGCAGTCATCGCCTTTGTTGAAAATGCCTGTCAAGATTCTGTGGCAGGTAGATTAGAAGAAGGTCAAGCAACAGTTGGCGTAGATATTCAATTAGCCCATTTGAAAGCTTCAACTATCAATGAAACCGTAGTGGTCAATGTTTTATCAATTGAACAAACTAAAAGTATAGTCGAGTTTTCATTTGAAGCTGTTGTTTCAGAAAACGTCATTGCAACTGGGACACACAAGCGTGCAATTGTTGATGTAGAGCGTTTTTTATCGAAAATCAATTTAAAATAAAATCTTTGTGAAAAAATTATCAAATTTCTATTTACTTCTTTTGACTTTGTGATATACTGAACTTGTAAACAAAATAAAGGAGTGATTCACGATGGCAAAAGAAATGACTGGATTCAGATTTTATTTTAGAAATAAAGAAACATGGACAATCAAAAAAGAAAATATTGGTGATTTATGGATTAAACAAATCACAACAAGTTTTGGCCGTATCAATGGTGGCGAGTTTGAAAAAATTAACCCTTGCGAAGCGTTCAAGATTGAAATCCATGAAGAAGCGGACCATGTGCAAACGGACGACATTAACTTAGGTGGTTTAGAACTAGGCATGTTCGAACGTGCGCTTAAATATCAAGATATTGAAAAAATGGTCATCATCTTTGATAACGGTGAAGAAGATTTAATTTATTTCCCATACAAAGATAAAGCAACACCAGGACAAGAAGGACTAGATAACTTATACCAAAGCACGAAGATTTCTGCTGAAGGTAAATTATATATCGTGATTGATCCGACTAAGACGGTAACAGATATTTATTCAGATAAATTCTAATAAAAAAGCCTGATAATTCAGGCTTTTTTTGTTTGTTTTAAAATAGTCAGAGTAATTTCTAAATTTGCTAGAGGTGTCTATTTCTGTTAAAATTAATTAACTAAATTAGAAAGGTTGATTGGAAAATGAAGGAACTTAGAGTGACGGATTTAACAAAAACATATGGTGAGAAAACCTTGTTTAATCAACTTTCTTTTACTGTTAGAACAGGTGATAAAATTGGTTTGATCGGTGTTAACGGAACGGGTAAAACAAGTTTATTAAATATTTTGGCTGATCAAGACGGTGGTGACGAAGGCGTATTTAAACGTCCTCAAGATTATCACGTTGGTTATTTATCACAGGCTACGGAATTCTCGGCAGAATTAACAGTTGCGGAAGCTGTTTTCCAAGGCGATTCTCCTTTATTAAGAGCTGTTAGAAATTATGAAATGGCTTTATTCAATTTAGCGACAGATGGCAGCTCAACTGAGTTCCAAGCGGCTTATGCTAAAGCAGAAGAGTGGATGAACAAAGAAGATGCTTGGACAGCTGACACCAACGCTAAAACAATTTTAATGCAATTAGGAATCAGTGACTTGCATCAAACAATCGGTTCATTATCTGGTGGACAGAAAAAACGTGTGGGATTAGCTCAGATTTTGATTCAAGAGCCTGACTTATTACTACTAGATGAACCAACTAACCATTTAGACTATCAAGCAATTGAATGGTTAGAGTCTTATTTAGCACACTACCACGGTTCTTTAGTCTTGGTAACTCACGATCGTTATTTCTTAGACCGTGTGACTAACCGGATTTTTGAATTATCATTTGGTAATTTACATGAATACAAAGGTAATTATCAGTCTTATTTAGAAGCCAAAGCTGAAAGAGAAGAAGTGGCACGTGCTCAAGAACACAAACGTCATCAGCTGTATAGACAAGAACTAGCATGGATGCGGGCAGGAGTTAAAGCGCGTGGGACAAAGCAAGAAGCGCGTAAAGAGCGATTCCACGACTTGAAAGATAACCTAAAACAAGTCAAAGAAGACGGCTCTGTTGACATGTCGTTAGGCAGTCAACGACTAGGTAAAAAAGTTTTAGAAATAAAAAATGGTGATTATACCATTGCTGATGAAAAAGTGATTATTAAAGATTTCGATTTACTTGTGCAAGGTAGCGATCGAATTGGCATTACCGGAAAAAATGGTGCTGGGAAATCAACATTATTAAATATCTTAGCAGGTCGTACACCATTGGATAATGGCTTATACGAAATTGGTGAAACTGTCAATTTAGCTTATTATACGCAAGAAAATGAAGATATGGATCCGAATAAACGAATGATTCAATATTTACAAGAGGTAGCTGAGGAAGTCAAACAAGCTGATGGTTCTAGTGCCAGTATTGCTGATATGCTAGAGCGTTTCTTGTTTCCGCGGTCAAGCCACGGAACAATTATTGGTAAGTTATCCGGTGGTGAAAAAAGACGTTTATTCTTGTTAAAACTATTAATTGCACAGCCCAATGTATTGCTTTTAGATGAACCAACTAATGATTTAGATATCGATACTTTAACTGTTTTGGAAGATTACATTAGTCAGTTTAACGGGGCGGTCATTGCTGTCAGTCATGACCGGTACTTTTTAGATAAAGTTGCACAAAAGCTATTGGTTTTCCAAGGTGAAGGCGAAGTAACGAATTTTTACGGCAATATGTCAGAGTACTTAGAGTTCAACAAAGAAAAAGAAATGGTAATAGAACAACCGAAAGCTATTACGGAAGTTATTGAAGATACTCCTAAAGAAAAAACAAAGTTGTCCTATCATGAAAAAAGAGAATGGGATAGCATTGAAAGTGAAATTGAAGAGTTAGAAAATAAAATTGAAACATTGACAGAAGATATGAATCATCAAGGTAGTGATTTTACAAAATTACAAGATTTGCAAAAAGAAATTGAATCTTGTGAACAAGACCTAGAAAATAAACTTTCTCGTTGGGAATACTTAAGTGAGTTTGCATAAAATATGACAAGTGGATGGTGAATAGAATGGAAAAAAGTTATTTAGAACTTGGAGAAAAGATTTTAGCAACAGGTGCTGTTAAGACCGATCGTACCGGAACGGGGACTCAAAGTATATTTGGTCATCAAATGCGTTTTGATTTAAGTAAAGGATTTCCGTTATTAACAACCAAACGTGTGCCGTTCGGTTTAATTAAAAGCGAATTACTATGGTTCTTAAAAGGTGACACTAATATTCGTTATCTACTACAACACAACAATCACATCTGGGATGAGTGGGCTTTTGAACGTTATGTAAAAAGCACTGATTATACAGGTCCTGATATGACAGATTTTGGTCGTCGTGCAGTAACAGACCCTGAATTTAATGATGTTTATCAAGTTGAACTAAAAAAATTCTGTGATAACATCCTTGAAAATGAAGAATTTGCTGCTAAATATGGGGAGCTAGGAAATATTTACGGCTCACAATGGCGCAACTGGCGCACAAGCACTGGTGAAACGATTGACCAATTGAAAGATGTTATTGAAATGATTAAAACAACACCTGACTCACGTCGTTTATTAGTTTCAGCTTGGAATCCTGAAGATGTCCCATCAATGGCGTTACCACCATGTCATACAATGTTCCAATTTTACGTGGCAGATGGTAAGTTGAGTTGTCAACTATATCAACGTAGTGCCGATGTCTTCCTAGGTGTGCCGTTTAATATTGCTAGTTATGCTTTATTAACGCATTTGATTGCTCATGAAACAGGTCTTGAAGTGGGTGATTTCGTTCATACATTAGGTGATGCTCATTTATATAGTAATCACTTTGAACAAATGAAAACGCAACTTGAAAGAGATATTCGCAATTTCCCGACTTTAGTTTTAAACACGGAAAAAACATCTGTTTTTGATTTTGATGTAGAAGATATTACAGTTGAAGGTTATGATCCACATCCTTCAATCAAAGCACCGATTGCGGTGTAAGGAGGTAAAACTATGTTAGCAGCTATTTGGGCACAAGATTTAAATGGCTTAATTGGAAAAGAAAGTAAATTGCCATGGCATTTACCGAATGATTTAGCATTCTTCAAAAGAACGACAGAAGGTCATACTATAGTTATGGGGCGGACGACTTTTGAAGGTATGGGCAAACGCGCCTTACCAAATCGTCAAACGGTTGTTCTAACATCGGATAAATCATACGTAGCTGACAATGCCATTGTGATGCACAGCAGTGATGAAGTTTTAGCCTATGCTGAAAAATATGATGGCACAACGTTTATTACAGGTGGTTCTAAAGTCTACCAACAGTTTTTACCGTTATGTGACCGTTTGTATCGGACGGTTATCGAGTCGGAATTTGAGGGCGATGCTTATTTCCCTGATTTAAACTTAATGGGTTGGTCATTAATAGATACAACTGAAAATGAACCTGATGAGAAAAATAAATTTGCTCATCGTTTTGAAATTTTTGAAAAATAAGACCGGTTTTGGTCTTTTTTTCTTGAATCTTAAGAGATTCTTATCCAGTCAATTAATTGATGGTGAAAATAAAATATGATATACTCCAAAAGATATAGTTAAACTATTATTAATATAAAATAATGAACAAAGATAGGAAGATGTTTATATGTGCGGAATTGTTGGATTTGTAAATGCTAAAGACAATAAATCAGCGATTATTGAAGATATGATGAGTACAATCGTTCACCGTGGACCGAATAGTTCTGGTGAATTTTGTGATGACCAAGTTGCCCTAGGTTTCCGTCGTCTAAGTATTGTTGATTTAAGTGGTGGGTCACAACCAATTTTTAACGAAGATGATAGTAAAGTCATCATTTTTAATGGTGAGATTTACAATTATAAAGAGTTACGTGAAGATTTAATTGCTAAAGGCCATACGTTTAAAACGACGGCTGATACGGAAGTTATCTTACACGGATATGAAGAATATGGTGTTGATATTGTCAAACAATTGCGTGGTATGTTTGCTTTTGCCATTTGGGATCGCAACACTCAAGAATTATTTGGTGCTCGTGACCACTTCGGTATCAAACCTTATTATTACGCTGAAATGAATGGAACATTTATGTTTGGTTCAGAGATCAAGAGTTTCTTAAAACACCCTGATTTCAACAAAGAATTAAATAAAGAAGCGTTAAAACCATATATGACATTCCAATATTCAGCTTTAGAAGAAACATTCTTCAAAGATGTTTATCGTATTCCAGAAGGTCATTATTACACGTATAAAAATGGTCAGTTAACGATTGAAAAATATTGGGATGCTGAATTCACTGAAGATAAGATGTCATTTGAAGAAGCTGTTGATTTAATTGAAGAAGCAGTATCAGAATCAGTTGAAGCTCATAAAACAGGTGAGGTTAATATCGGAGCTTTCTTATCAAGCGGGGTAGACTCAAGTTATGTAGCGGCGGTATTACGTCCAGAAAATACGTATTCAATCGGTTTCGGTGATGAGTCTTATAATGAGTCTCACGAAGCGAAACGTTTATCTGACAAATTAGGTTTAAACAACACATCTAAAGTTGTAACCGGTGAAGAAGCCTTTGATTATTTCCCATTAATCCAATACCACTTAGATGAGCCAGATTCAAACCCTTCATGTGTGCCGCTTTATTTCTTAGCTGAAATGGCTGTTAAAACATCGACGATTTGTTTCTCTGGTGAAGGTGCCGATGAATTATTTGCTGGTTACCAAAATTATGGTTTTAACACACGTTCTAAACCTGTTCGTGTTTTAGCAGAACAATTGAAAAAATTACCTAAATCAGCTCGCTATTCAATTGCGCGCTCAATTAAAAAAGCACCTGATTTCAAAGGTAGTATGCACTTGTATACATCACTTGCGCCAGCTGAAGATTTCTTCATTGGACAAGCGGAAGTTTTCAAAAACAATGATGCTGATGAATTCTTAACTGCTGATTATCAAAATAGTGTATCGACAAAAGAAATCGTTGATCGTCAATACAAAAAAGTTAAAGACTTATCTGAAGTTAAAAAAATGCAATACTTAGATTTACACCAATGGATGCCGAAAGACATCTTATTGAAAGCTGATAAATTAAGCATGGCTCATTCATTAGAGTTACGTGTGCCGTTATTAGATGTCCGTATGATGGAATTAGCGCAACGCATTCCAACAAAACACTTGTTGAATGCTGAAAATACTAAATATGCATTCCGTAAAGCTGCGAATCGTCACTTGCCAGATGAGTGGGCGGATCGTGAAAAACTTGGTTTCCCAGTTCCAATCAAAGATTGGTTGAGAACAGAGAAGTTCTACCAACAAGTTCGTGAGATTTTCTCTCAAGACTTTGTTTCAGAATTCTTTGACCAAGCTAAAATTATTGAATTATTAGATGATAACTACAACGAGAAAAATGATGAACGTCGTAAAATTTGGACAATCTTCACATTCTTAACGTGGTATAAAATCTATTTCATTGATGGCGAAAAACCAACTGTTGCTTAAATTAATTAAAACCACAAATCTTTGGATTTGTGGTTTTTTATTGTCATAGAATAACAGTAGTTTGGCTTTTATTTTCAAGATTTCTTATGGTATAATTAGGAAATATAAAGAGAGGTGTGAAGACACTATGTTATCGTTTAACCAAATGATTAATTTATTAACTGAACATCAGTTGTTAAAAGAATATATTTCGAACGGCGTATGGCACTTTACGCCAACTGCAGACTTAGATGATAAAACTATTAAACATATCACTTACGATTCGCGAGCTGTTACAGAAGGTAGTTTGTTCTTCTGTAAAGGTTTAGCTTTCAAGGTGGACTATTTAGAACAAGCGTTAGCGCAGGGAGCTAGTTTCTATGTGACTGAAAAGAATTATGAACTTGAGACGGACGCTATCGGGATTGTTGTAACAGACATCAAAAAAGCAATGGCTGTTATTAGTATGGCCTTTTATAATTATCCTCAAGACGATTTAAAAATTATTGCCTACACGGGAACAAAAGGTAAAACTACAGCTGCTTACTTCTCTAAATTTATTTTAGATGTAGCGACACAATCAAAAACAGCATTGCTTTCAACAATGGAAACAATTTTAGATGGTAAAACTGCAACTAAATCACTATTAACAACACCAGAAGCTGTCGATTTATATCGAATGATGGCAGAGGCTGTTTCAAATGGCATGACCCACTTGGTGATGGAAGTATCGTCGCAAGCTTACAAAACACAACGTGTTTATGGTTTGGATTTTGATGTGGCGATTTTCTTAAATATTTCAGAGGATCATATTGGTACGATTGAACATCCAGATTTTGATGATTATTTCTATTGCAAACGTCAACTTATGACACATGCTAAAGAAGTCATTATTAATCGCAACTCAGATTTTGTTGAGATTATCGAAGAAGTGAGTCAACAAGCAGGGGCTAATGTGACAACGTATGGTGATGACTCAGTGGAAGCTGATTACACATTTGTATCATCAGCAGAAGGTAAAGGAAAATTCGTTGTGACGTCGACCCAGGATTCGTTAAACCTTTCAGGTGATTATCAAATCAACCTTTTAGGTGACTTTAATCAAGGGAATGCTTTGAGCGCAATGATTGCTACTGCCTTAGTTGGTGCAACATCGGAATCTATGATAACTGGTTTAGAATTAGCTAAAGTGCCAGGTCGCATGGATACAGTGACAACTAATAAAGGTGTTCCAATCTACGTCGACTTTGCACATAACTTGTTAAGTCTACAGACTTTACTAAGTTTCGTAAAAAAAGAACATGCTGATCGCCGACTAGTCGTTGTTATTGGTAGTACCGGTGGCAAAGGGGAATCACGTCGGAAAGATTTCGGAAATGTGTTATCAGAGTTGGCAGATGTTGCTATCTTAACAAGTGACGACCCAGGAACTGAATCTGCTAAAGATATCGCGGCAGAAATTGAATCGTATTTATCAGATCGGGTAGAACGTCTAACTGAATTGAACCGCGCTTTTGCGATTAAACATGCTCTTGAAACAGCAACGGAAAAAGATGTAATTGTTTTAGCTGGTAAAGGATCAGATAAGTATCAAGTTATTGGAACAGAGAGAACGCCCTATGAAGGGGATTTAGAAATCGCAACTAAGTTAATCGAAGGTGGGTTATAATATGACAGAAACAATTAAAAATAAATTTCAACCAATTTTATTAGGTAGTGATATTAATGTTTATGGGATGGCTCGTTCTTTTTATGAAGAATTCGGCGTTATTTCTGAAGCCTATTCATCAGCTGCTTTAGCACCAACTAAACACAGTAAACTTGTGAATGTTAATGTCTTTCCGGGTTTCCACGAAGATCCAACATTTATTGAAACCATTCGCAAAATTGTGAAACAACGTCCTAAAAATGACGTTCAATATGTTTTAATTCCTTGTGGAGATGGTTATGCAGAGTTAGTGTCTAAACATCGTGAAGAGTTATCAAAAGATTTTATTTGTACAGCGATTGATCATGAACTGTTTATGACTTTAGCAAATAAAGTAAGTTTCTATGAAACTTGCGAGAAATACAATTTACCATATCCTAAAACATTAATCGTTACCCAAGACATGGTTAAAGAAGGTGAATCATTAAAAGTTCCTTTCGACTTCCCAGTAGCGCTTAAACCAGCTGATAGCGTGATGTATTTAGATGCTGATTTTGAAGGACGTAAAAAAGCGTTCACTATCAAAGATCAAGCAGAATTCGATTTAATTTTAGGTCGTGTTTACAACGCTGGTTACACGGCTGAAATGATTTGCCAAGACTTTATTCCTGGTGATGATTCAAACATGCGCGTGTTAAATGCTTATGTTGATAAAGACAGTAACGTTCGTATGATGTGTCTAGGTCATCCTTTATTAGAAGATCCAACACCAGATGCCATCGGTAACTATGTTGTTATTGCTCCAGATTATAATGATGATATCTACAAACGTATTAAATCATTCTTAGAAACGATTAACTATACTGGTTTCGCTAACTTCGATATGAAGTACGACCCTCGTGATGGCGAATACAAATTATTCGAAATGAACTTACGTCAAGGACGTAGTAGTTTCTATGTGACATTAAATGGTTATAACTTATCGCGTTACATCATTCAAGATCGTGTTTTAGATATTCCGTTCGAAGAAACAATTTACGGAAATGGCGACATGTTATGGATGGGTGTTCCGAAGAAAATCTTTACAACATACGTTAAACCGAGCGAAGCTAAAGACAAAGCAAACCAGATGATTAAAGATGGTAAATGGGGGACAACAGTCTTTTATAAAAAAGATGCTAGTCCTAAACGTTTTGCATTGATGAAATACAGCTTCCACTTGTATCACAAGCGTTATAAACAATACTTTAAAGAAAATAAGGGGTAGATTCTATGAAAAACTTCTTTACTATTTTAGGCGGAATGGGTACTTTAGCAAGCGAGAGCTTTGTAAGAGTGCTAAATGAACGAACAGTTGCCAAAACTGACCAAGATTATTTGAATTATATTTTAGTTAATCATGCGAAAATTCCTGATCGTACTGCCTATATTTTAGGGAAGTCGACAGAGAGTCCAGTCGCTGCATTGATGGAAGATTTAAAACAACAAGATCAATTAAATCCGGATTTTTTTGTTCTAACATGTAACACAGCTCACACATTTTATGAGGAATTGACTGCTGTGACGGAGACGCCAATCTTCCACATGCCTCGTTTAGCTGCTGAAACCGTTCAAGCAAACTATAAAAAAAAGGGTGAGGCAGTCAAAGTTTGTTTACTAGCAACTTTAGGGACTGTTGATTCCGGCGTTTACGCTAAAGAGTTTGAGTCAGTAGAAGGTTATGACTTAGTTCTACCTGATGAGGATTTACAACAAGAAGTGATGAACTTAATTTATCGTGATATCAAAGAGCATAAGTTCTTAAACGAATCATTATTCAAAGATATTTTAGAACAAGTAACTACAACATTAGGTTGTGATGTAGCTATTCTAGGATGTACAGAACTATCATTGATGAACGAAGTGACAAAACATCGCTACCCAGTTGTTGATGCGCAATCAGTTTTAATTGATGAAACGATTAAACAAGCCAAAAAATAAGCAACCACCTTGTGGTTGCTTTTTTATGTGTATAAATAAATTGAAAAGAACATGAGGATTGCAGCTGCTAAAACAAAGAAATGCCAAATTAAGTGCATATACTTAATTTGTTGAAATTTATAAACAATAGCTCCTAAGCTATAGGTAACGCCACCGGCAACAAGTAAAGTTGTTCCGTTAAATCCTAAACCTTCATACAATGGTTTAACAGCAACTAAACAAAGCCAGCCCATTAGTATATATAAGATAACAACAGAGTTCCCTTTTTTACTTAAATAAATGGACTTATAGACAATGCCAATAATCGCTAGTAACCAAATGATGATAAAGAGTGACCAGCCTAGAACTCCTTTAATAGTGAGTAAACAATAAGGAGTGTAGGTTCCCGCAATTAACAAGTATATGGAGCTATGGTCAAAAACTTGAAAGACTTTTTCAGCTTTTGTAAAGGTTAAAGAATGGAAAAGAGTGGAAGCAAGGAATAATAAAATCAAGCTAGCACCATAAATCGAGTAAGCAACAATATGTATTGGTGAGTGTAGTTGAACTCCTTTAACGATCAAGAGAACAAGTCCTGCTACACTTAAACCAAAGCCGATACCGTGTGTCACAGCATTTAAAACTTCATGCGTTATTTCGTATTTCTTAGAATATTTTTCCATAGTTTTCTCCAATTCTAGCGACAAATATGTGAAAAATAAATCGCTTTCTGTTATACTTAATGCAACAGATTAATGTACTATCTATTCTACATTAATAATTTTTCTTTTTAAAGGTGGAATGCAAAATGTCTAAGGTAAAAATTGTTACGGATTCTTCATGTAACATGGTTGAAGGACTAGCAAAAAAATTAAATATTGAAATCATCTCATTGTCAACGATGATTGATGGCGTTATTTATAAAGACATGGATTTAACAGGAAAAGAGTTCATGACAATGATGGAAGGGGCTGAAGCACTTCCAAAGACAAGCCAACCACCAATTGGTGAGTTTGTTGAATTGTATGACAAACTTGGTGAAGATGGTAGTGATATCGTTTCTATCCACATGACTGATTTAATTAGCGGGACAGTTAATACTGCAGAACAAGCAGCTCAAATTTCTCAAAGTAATGTGACAGTCATTAATAGTCACTTTACAGACCAAGGATTAGCATTCCAAGTAATTGAAGCTGCTGAAATGGCAGAAGCTGGTGCTACAGCAGAAGAAATTATTGCTAAAGTTGAAAATGTTAGAGAAAATACTGAATTATATATTGGGGTAGCTTCATTAGATAACATGGTAAAAGGTGGCCGTTTGAGTCGTGCAACTGGTGTCATCACTAACTTATTTAACATTCGCGTAGTCATGCAAGTCTTACCTGAAAGCATGGAAACTCTTGTTAAAGGTCGTGGAGCCAAAGCTTTTACTAAATGGTTTAACGAATTAAAAGAAACGTTAGCCAATGAACCTGCTATTAAAAAAATTGCTATTACACATGCTGACGGCTTAGAAACTGTTACAAAATTCAAAGAAGAATTACAAACTATGTACCCAGATATGGAAATTCCTGTTTTGGATGCTTCATCAATTATTGCCACTCATACTGGTAAAGGTGCATTCGCGATCATGTTCTATAAAGATTAATGACTGCTGAAGCAGACCTTTAGAGGTCTGCTTTTTTACATCAGTTGAGAGAAAGGTGTTAAAAATGACAAAGTTAAAACACTACAAAAAAGAAATTCTATCATTCCTAATTCCCGCGATAGTTGTTTGTGCAGTCTTGTTGCTGGTTATTCCCAAAGCCCAACCTTTACTTGGTAAAGTAAGCAAAGAAAAGCAACCTGATACTAAAGTTGAGTTTGTAGCTATTGGCGACTCACTTACAGAAGGCGTGGGAGATACAACTGAAGAAGGGGGCTACGTCCCACTTTTGAAAAAAGCGTTAATTGAAGAAACTGTTTTGAAATCCGTAGGAACTGAGAACTTCGGAAAAAAAGGGGACACGACTAAACAAATCATTGACCGGATTGGTTCTGATTTAGGAATCCAAAAAGCAATTAAAAGCGCCGATTTTATCACTTTAACCGTGGGTGGTAATGATTTAATGGCCGTCATTACGAAGGAGTTAACCAATCATTTAGATAAAGAAACCTTTGTTGAGCCAGGAAAGAAATACATTGCTGACTTAACAGAGCTGTATGAAATGATCCGACAATTTAATCCTAATGCACCAATTTATCAGTTAGGTATTTACAATCCCTTTAATTTATCGTTTAGTGATATTAGCGAATTTAAAGATATTGTTACTAATTGGGATAAGCAAGCCCAAGCTGCGATGGAAAAGCAAAAAAACATTCACTTTGTTGAAATCAACGAGGAGCTTTCTAACGGTCGGAATGATTTAAAAGAGGATACTAAAAAAGAGGGTAATTCTCAGGAATTTTCTATTGATACTCTTAAAGAAGAAGAAACTAAAAATAATTTAATTTCTACCGAAGATAATTTTCATCCTAATAATTTAGGCTATCAATTGATAGCAAATCGTTTTAAAGAAGTAATCGTAAAAAACACACCAGAATGGGACGTGAAATAAATGACAGAGATAGAGAATAAAAAAACGAACATCTGGAAAACAGCTTTTCTTGTCCTCTTAGGGATTTTAGTGGGCTGCGCAGTCTTTCTATTCATTCAATTAGGAGGCGACCGTGAGGAAGAGTATCATAGCTCACAATCAACAGAAGAGATAACGGATGCAAGTTTTTCTGTGCAACTTGAAAAAGAACAAGTCAATAACTTGATTAGTTATTATTTAAATGATTTTTTAAAAGATTCAGGTGTTAAATATAAATTTTATTTAGAAGATCAAGCCTTATTAAACGGAACTTTTGATTTATTAGGATACGACATGCAGTTTTACCTATATTTTGATCCTTTCGTGATGGAGAATGGTGATATTAAATTAAAAGCGAAAGAATTATCAATTGGTAAGCTACCATTGCCAGTGTCTCAAGTTATGAAGTTTGCTAAGAAAAAATTTGACGTTCCTAATTGGGTTGAAATCGATACCGAGAATGAAACAGTTGTATTACATTTGAGTGATTTCCAAATGAAAAATAATATGAAGATTAAAGCAGAAAAGATCAACCTTATTGATGATGATATTCGTTTTGATGTTTATATTCCAACGGCAACGGAGGAAGATGAATAATATGAAACGAAGTTTTTACCACTATATTCTCACATTAAGAGGACCCAAAGTGACAGATGCCATAACTGAATTTGCAAATAATGTCGGAAATGATATTACGTTCCCTAAACATACTTCTGATTACGATGAAGTAAGTGATTACCTTGAATTATCAAGTAGTTACCTTTCTAGTATGGATATTTTTGATAAAACTTGGGAGTTGTATCTTGAAAATAATTAAGACCTAAACTATTTTAGGTCTTTTTTGATGTCTTTTATTACAGAAAACGCATAATATCAATGATTATAGATTTCTTTGTATTGTTTTGGTATTTTTTGTTACATAATTGTAAAAAACGTGATATACTGTAACACGTACAACAGGAAGTGCTTAAACAAATTATTTTTAACTCTATTGGACCTTATTTTCTAAATAAGTGTTCTTTTTTAATGGCATAACACGTTAGTATGCCAACAAATAAACCAATAAAATAACTTAAAAATTTAAAACTTCATGTGTATGGTTACAAAGACACTGGTGTCTAAATATCATATGGGAGGGGAAGACTGTGACAAAACCCAGTAACCACACAAACTATTTGCCCAGCATAGATGGCTTAAGGGCATTAGCTATTATTTTCGTCTTAATTTATCATTTTAAAATTCCTTTTTTCACCGGAGGATTTATCGGTGTTGATATTTTCTTCGTATTATCCGGATATTTAATAACTAGTAAACTCCTCAGTGAGTGGCGTTCACACCAAAAAATCGATTTAAAACGATTTTGGGTTAAACGGGTTAGACGATTAATACCTGCTGTTGCGGTATTATTGGCAGTTGTCTTGTTAGTCTGTTTCTTCCTTTATCCAAAAGTTTTTGAGAAAAGTTGGTTAGATGGTGTAGCGTCATTCTTCTATGTGAGTAACTGGTGGTACATTTTTAACGATGTGCCTTATTTCCAAACATTCGGGATACCATCACCTTTTAAACACTTATGGTCATTAGCGATTGAAGAACAATTTTATTTGATCTGGCCAATTGCATTTGCAACACTACTTAAGTGGCTAAAAAAACGCCAACATGTTTTAAAAGCCGTCTTAGTGAGCGGTCTGTTGTCAATTGGATTAATGTGGGTCTTATATAACCCAGAATCAATTGACCGTGTTTATTATGGAACGGACACAAGACTATTTACTTTGGCTTTTGGTTGTAGTTTAGCATTTATCTGGCCTTTCTATTTATTAGAAGATAACTTTAATACGAAGGAAAAAAGAATCATTGATAGTGTTGGAGTTGTTAGCCTGCTTGGCTTAATTACTTTAGCGTTCGTTCTAAGTGAGTATAAGAAAGTTTTATACCCAGGTGGTTTTGTCCTTGTTGGATTATTAGCCACTTTATTATTAGCGACAATTGTGCACCCATCTAGTCGCCTAGGAAAAGTTTTTTCACATCCTTGGCTGATTTGGTTGGGTAAGCGATCATATAGTATCTACTTGTGGCACTATCCAATTTTAGTTTTGACAACTCCTGTTAAAACAATTGGTACGTTGTATCCACTTTTGATGTTACTACAGTTAGCGTTAATTATTTTGGCAGCTGATATGTCATACCGATTCATTGAATTACCGTTCATTAGACATGGTTTCCGTGGGACAATTAAACTTTTGAAATCCAACTTAAAACGCATTGCTTTAACTATTTTAAAGTATATTTTACCAACTTTGATTCTAAGTACATCATTATTTGTTTATAGTGATTTCTTATCAAAAGGTAAATTTTTCTTTGAAAAAACTAAAGAGACGACTACAGTGACAGAAACGACAGAAACCGAAACTAAACCTGCTAAAAAAGAAGATATTACTAAGGTTTTAGCGTTGGGTGATTCGGTATTACTTGGTGCAAAAGAGGACTTAGAAGAGAAAGTACCTGGTATTGTTGTTGATGGCGTAGTGGGACGTCAGTTAGTTCAAGCGTCTGATTTAATAAAAGAGAAGTACTCAAATTATAACGATAAAGAAAGTGTGGTCTTTATTGAATTAGGGTCAAACAGTACTTTTGAAAAATCTGATTTAAATGCTTTGCTTAAGTTATTAAATAAAGCTCATGTCTACATTGTGAACACACGTGTTCCAAGAGATTGGGAAAAAGAAGTAAATAAAATGTTGGAAGAAGCAAGTCAGTCTCATTCCAACGTTCAATTAATCGATTGGTATAGTGTCGCTAAAAGTCATCCTGAAATTTTAGGTGATGACGGCATTCATTTAACCGATGAGGGCATTCCAACTTATGCAGATTTGTATGTAAAAGAATTGAATCATTACAATCTTAATTTAGGTGTTGCCGAAACAGTTGAAAAAGAATAATGCTAAACCGTCAGTTTGTAAAACAAACTGACGGTTTTTTTATGCATCAGCCTATAATTTTTATAAAAAATATGCGATAATTAATAGTAATTTACTGGAGGGGATAATTTGGAGCTAATCGAAAAAATAAAGGCCAATGACACGTGGCGTCGTTTCTTCGTCTTAATAATAATTTGTTCAATTTTATATTTAATTAAAGATATTATGAGTTTAATTTTGTTAACGTTTATTCTAACTTTTTTAATTACTCGTTTAGTTGGGTATGTTAATAAGTGGACTAAAATACCGAAGCGAATTTTGGCTGTATTTGTATATGTCGGGATTATCGTGATGCTCTATTTCTCAGCAACGATTTATATTCCACAATTAATTAATCAATCTGGTATGATGATTGATTCTGTTATTAAGTTCTATCAAAAACCTGATCAAAATAACGAATTTTTAGAGTGGATAAGTCAAAATATTAGTTTTGATGACTTACAAAAACAGTTAAGTTCTGGGGCTAAAGTGATTTTAAATTACGTTAGCAGTATCGGTTCAATGGGGATGACATTTGTGATGTCGTTCGTGCTAAGTTTCTTCTTCTGCATGGAAGAAGATTGGGTTAAGAGTTTCAGTCAACTATTCTTTAAAAGTAAGATTGGCTGGTTTAGCAAAGACGTAGCTTATCTTGGTAAAAAGTTTATCAATACCTTTGGTGTGGTTTTAGAAGCACAATTTGTTATTGCGTTAATCAATACAGGTTTAACAGTTGCGGGGCTCTATTTTATGAATTTCCCACAATTACTAAGTTTATCATTAATGATTTTCTTATTAAGTTTAATTCCTGTAGCAGGTGTTATTATTTCATGTATTCCTTTAACCTTAATCGGTTATACAGTGGGTGGCGTGAAAGATGTTGTTTATGTTTTGATTATGATTGCAATTATTCATATGTTTGAATCATATTTCTTAAATCCTAAACTAATGAGTAGTAAAACTGATTTACCAGTTTTTTATATCTTTATCATTTTAATGTTCTCTGAGCATTTCTTTGGGGTTTGGGGACTAGTAGTCGGAATTCCAGTAGTAGTCTTCCTATTAGACTTATTAGAAGTAAAATCGATGGAACGGAAGAAAATTCCAGTTCCTACATTACCAAAGTTAAAAGATTAAACGACTCTTAGGAGTCGTTTTTCATTCAAACGCAAAATAGAAGGAGTCTTATTATGACCAAACAAACCATTACAATGACTAAGCAGTTAACCTTTATCATGGCCTTAGTTTGCGGTATATCAATCGCAAGTCTTTATTACGTGCAACCGTTAGAAGGTATGATCGCCAATGAACTGGGAGTGCAAGTGGGACAAATGGGACTAGCCCCAACATTAAGCCAAATTGGTTATGCACTTGGGTTGCTATTAATTGTTCCTTTAGGGGATATTTTCCAACGCAAAAAATTGATTGTATTAATGTTAAGTTTAGTCAGCTTAGTTTTACTCGCAACAGGTTTAACCAGTAGCTACGCTGTTTTAATGCCGTTAATGTTAGCGATCGGATTAACATCAATTATTCCGCAACTGATTATTCCATTTGCAGGACAATTAGCTAAACCAGAAGAACGTGGTGCAGTTTTAGGAACTGTTACAAGTGGCTTATTAATTGGTATTTTATTATCAAGAACTTTTAGTGGTTTTATCGGTGAATACTTCGGTTGGCGTTCAGTTTATTATTCAGGGGTAGGGTTATCAGTTGTTCTGATTATTTTAGTAACATTTATATTTCCTAAAAACAAACCTGTTTCAAACTTGTCTTATGGGGCGTTATTAAAGTCACTACCCAAGTTATTCACGAGCCAACGAATTGTCCGTGAAAGTGCGTTTAATGGCTTCTTTATGTTTGGTGCATTTAGTATTTTTTGGTCAACATTAATTTTTTACATGGAAAGTCCCGTCTACAATATGGGATCGAAAGAAGTTGGTTACATTGGTTTAGTTGGAGTTATTGGCGCTTTAGCTTCAGTTTTAATGGGAAAAGTATCCGATAAACGCGGTCCACGATTTGGAGTAGGGTTAGGAAGTTTGATTTTAACCGGATCGTACTTAGTCTTATGGGCATTTGGAAGCAGCCTTGTTGGTTTAGTAATTGGTGTTATTTTATTAGATTTAGGTACCCAAAGCGCACAAGTTTCCAATCAATCTCGAATCCAATCTTTAGGAGATGAAAATCGTAGTCGTAATAATACAATTTTTATGTTCTCATATTTCGTCGGGGGTGCAAGTGGTTCATTATTAGGGTCATTCGCATGGCAAATTGGTGGTTGGAGTGCTGTTTGTATCTTAGGATTAATTTATGGCGCTATTGGATTATTTGGTCATTATGTGATCTATAAGAAATAAAGCTAACTTTAAACGTTAGCTTTATTTTTTATTAAAAACCAGGTCAAAATCCTTGAAAATTATCATGAAAATAGGTATTCTATTATAATCAACCCAATTTAGAAAGTAGGTTAATATATGTCTTTAATTATCAATAAAATGAAAGAAAAAAAGAGTTATTTACTAGGCTCATTATTGTTAACAATTGTTATTGTGACATCGCAATTATGGCAGCCTAAAGTCTTACAAAATATCTTTATTGCTATCGGAAACGATGATAAAGATGCAGTGATGACGCTTGGTGTAAAACTATTAGCGATTGCAGCGATGGGATTATTAGCAGGAGTCGCTAATACATTGATTTCAGCTGGAATGGCACGTGATGTGTCGGCTAGTTTAAGGAAAGATGGTTTCGAAAAAATCCAAACTTTCTCTTTCAGTAATATCGAAAAATTTTCAACAGGTAATCTTGTTGTTCGTTTAACAAATGATATTACCCAAGTTCAAAACTTAGTGATGATGATTTTACAAACATTACTACGTATTCCAATTTTATTCGTCGGTAGTTTTATTTTAGCAATGATGACATTGCCACAATTATGGTGGATCATTATTCTATTAGTTGTTCTAGTTTTAATTACTGTTGTCGGTTTATTCGGCGTTATGGGTAAACACTTCGGTATGATCCAAAAAAACCTAGATAGCGTGAATGGTATTGCTAAAGAAAACTTAGCAGGTATTCGTGTTGTTAAATCATTCGTTCAAGAAGAAGCTGAAGCGGAACGTTTTGAAGAAGTTAGTAATAAGTTAACGAAACACACAATTATTGTTGGGCGCCTATTCTCAATCATGATCCCAACGTTTACTTTAATTTCAAGTGTTGCAATTGCCTGTACTTTATTCTTCTCAGCAGATTTAGCGCGTGTTGATTTAGAAGTAATTGGTAAACTCCAATCGTTTATTCAATATTTAATGCAAATTATGATGACAATCATTATTGGTGGAATGATGACAATGATGGCATCACGTGCCTTCGTATCATTAGGTCGTATCAAAGAAATTTTAGAAACTGAGTCTGCTATTACTTTTGATGAAGAAAACGGTCAGCTAATTGAAAACGGAGATGTGTCATTCAACAATGTGACATTCCAATACGATGGAGACGAACGTCCTTCATTAGAAAATATTACGTTTGATGCTAAACACGGTGAAGTTGTCGGTGTGGTAGGGGCAACAGGTGCTGGTAAATCTACTTTAGCTCAAATGATTGCGCGAATGTATGATCCGAACGAAGGATCAATTGAGATCGGTCATGTTGACTTACGTAATACTAAGAAAGAGAACTTACGTGAATCAGTTGCTTTGGTTTTACAAAAAGCGATTTTATTCTCAGGTACAATTGCTGAAAACTTACGTCACGGTAAGAAAGATGCTGATTGTGATGATATGGTAAATGCTTCTAAAATTGCTCAAGCAAAAGAATTTATCGATCGCCAAGTAGATACTTATAGCGGTGTCGTTGAAGAACGAGGAGCTAACTTCTCTGGAGGACAAAAACAACGTCTATCTATCACACGTGGAGTCATTGGAAAACCAAAAGTTTTAGTCCTTGATGACAGTACAAGTGCTTTAGATGCTAAATCTGAAAAACTTGTTAAAGAAGCATTAGCGAAAGAATTAGACGACACAACAACCTTTATCGTCGCTCAAAAAATCTCATCAGTTGTTCAAGCAGATAAGATTCTTGTTTTAGATGATGGTAAGTTAGTTGCCCAAGGTACACATAAAGAATTAGTAGCAACAAGTCCTGTTTATCGTGAAATCTATGATACTCAGAAAGGAAAAGAGGTGGAGTAGTATGAAACAAAAAAATAGTATTCCTGGTTTCTTTTGGAACCATTTAAAAGCTTATAAAGTTCACTTGCTTGTGATTACTATTGCCATTATCTTTTCAACATGGTGCCAAGTAAAAACAACTGACTTTATCGGACAAGCTACAACTGAATTAGCAAAATATGCTGGTCAATATTTCATGGTTGGTTCAGCTGATAAATCGCCTTTCTTAGATGTTCTAACTAAATTAGTTAGTTTATATGCATTGGTATGGATTGCAACCTTTGTGCAAAACTTCTTGATGGCGGGTGTGACAGGTCATTCAACAAATAACATGAGAACATCTTTATTTAAAAAATTAGAGCGTATGACGATTCGCTATTTTGATACTCACCAAGATGGTGAGATTTTAAGTCGCTTTACAAGTGATTTAGATAATATTTCAAACACGTTAAACCAAGCTCTGATTCAAGTGTTAACAAACATCTCGATGATGATTGGTGTCTTGATGATGATGTTTAGTAAGCACGCTCAAATGACTTGGGTGACGTTAGGAATGGCTCCGATTGCTATCCTTGTGGCCTTCACAATTATCAGACAAGCTCGTAAAAATGTTGATATTCAACAAGATAGCGTAGGGGAATTAAATGCCTATATCGATGAGCGAATTTCTGGTCAAAAGGTAATTATCACAAATGGTCTTGAAGAAGAAACGATTGCAGGTTTCGATGTCTTAAATGACCAAGTAAAAAAAGCAACATATAAAGGACAAGTTTACTCGGGTTTACTTTTCCCAACAATGCAAGGGTTGTCAGTCTTAAATTCTGCTATTGTGATTTTCTTCGGTAGTATGTTAGTGCTTAATGGTTCTATGGATCGTGCAGAAGGATTAGGGTTAATCATTACCTTTATCATTTATTCTCAACAATTCTATATGCCATTAACACAAATTTCATCACAATTTAACATGATGCAACTTGCCTTTACAGGAGCGCGTCGTTTAAATGAAATCTATGATCAGGAAGATGAATTCGAACGTGAAAATGTTACTGATATTGATGGTCTTCATGAATCAATCGAATTAAAACATGTTGACTTCGCTTATACACCTGAGAAGCCAATTTTAAAAGATGTAAATATTAAAGCGAACAAAGGTCAAATGGTTGCCTTAGTTGGACCAACTGGTTCTGGTAAAACAACTGTTATGAACCTTTTAAATCGTTTCTATAACGTCGACAACGGCGAGATTCTGTTAGACGGTAAAGATATTCGTGATATATCATTACATAGCCTTAGAGACCAAATAGGGATTGTTTTACAAGAGTCTGTGTTATTTGGTGGGACAATCAGAGATAATATCGTCTTTGGTAAACCTGAAGCAACTGATGAAGAAATGATTGATGCTGCTAAACAAGCCAATATTCATGATTTTATAATGAGTTTGGAAGATGGCTACGATACAAAAGTTAGCGATGAAAACAATATCTTTAGTGTTGGCCAAAAACAACTAATTAGTATCGCACGTACAATTATCACTAATCCTGATTTGTTAATCCTGGATGAAGCAACTTCAAACGTTGATACGGTAACCGAAAGTCGTATTCAAAAAGCGATGGAAAATATCATTGCTGGACGTACAAGTTTTGTTATTGCTCACCGATTAAAAACAATCTTAAATGCTGATTTCATCGTTGTACTTAAAGATGGTCAAATTATTGAAGAGGGAACTCATGAAGAGCTACTTGAACAAAAAGGGTTCTATGCAGAGTTATACCAAAACCAATTTGTCTTTGAATAATTAAACAAAAATCTTCCTTTAGAGGGAGGTTTTTTGTTTTTAGTAGCTTTTACTTCTGTTATTTTGTTTGAATATGGTATACTTTTAAACGGTAAAAAAAGGAGGAATTATTATGTCTAAATCATTTGATAAATCATTATTCGTGCTATTATTTATGTATGTTGTTCAAACTGGAATTTTTATTTTTAACGGCTTTGCAAGTCCACTATCTGTTATCGCTACTTATATGGGGATTACATGTGTGTATTTAATCGCCAAAAACAATCCTTTTAATTTTGTTTTAGGAGCTATCAGTTCTGCAGTATTCGGTTACTATGCTTTTCAAGGTGGAATGAATGCCGATGCTATTCTACAAACCGGCTATATCATTTTTGATATTATTGGTCTGTACTTAGTCTTTACTGGCGCACGTAAATCTCATAAATTAACAGATTTAACAACTAAACAACTTGCTATCGTATCAGCGGTTGCCATCGGCTTATTTTTAATTTTCTTCTCAACTATTTCAAACGGTTGGTTAGATGCTGCAGTCGGAGCACTTGGATTAGTATCAATGTACTTTACAGCAATCAATTATAAAAACACTTTTTATGCATGGGTTGCTATGAACTTCTTACAAACTGCTATGTGGTTAGTTCATTTCTCACAAGGAAATCAAGTTGGGCTTGACCTTGGTGTGATGTACTCGATGTATTTAATTAACTCATTATTTGGATTATACAGTTGGTCAAAAGCAAAAAAAGCGCAAGAAGAACGCGTATAGAATAAAAGACACCTTCGTCCGAAGGTGTCTTTTATCTTGTTTTTATACTTAATTATTGTTGAAAGTTTAACTAGTTGTCTTGTATATATATAAATTAATGCTACAATCAAGATGTAACAGCAATTATTATTATAGGGGGAGATTTACATGGGAGGTAGTATTTTACAGTATGGCGCAACAATGGCTCTTTACATTATTATTCTGATGTTAATTGTTGAGTTCATGAGAAAAAATTATCGCTTTGCTAGCTGGTTCTGGTTAGCGACATTATTAACATTTCCGTTATGGATTATGAGTGGTGGAGTGGACGGTTGGTTCCGCTGGTTTAAAATTTTAAGTGTTATCTTACCAACAATTGTTCTTGGATTTGCTCGTGTGGCAAATGCTGATAACAAAATGGGGGAATATTGGGAATCCCTAAAGAAAAACTGGATGTTATGGTTCTTATACGGCATTTTATTCTTAAATATTCTTGAAGCGACTATTAAAGATATTGAAATGGGGAACTACTTAAATGCATTTGCCGGTTTTGTACTCTGTTTAACAATTCCTTATGCACCTAAGTTCTGGGAACTTGAAAATAAACCCAATGGTGATCTGTTAGTCTATACAACAGTTATGTGGAATTTCTTGTATACAACTTGGAATGCAGCATTTGTTTATGCCGAAGGCGCAACATTCTTCGCCAGCTCAATTTGTATTCTATTAGCAGCAGAGCTTTACCCAATTATTAAACGACGTCCGGAGTTATATGTTATTGCCCGTGTTTACACACTAGCAACGCACTTATTAATCCGTGCTTTAGCTCCAACACTATTCCCGCAAATTATGAATTCAACAACATGGTTTAATCCTGAATTCTTGAAATATTGGGGAACATTCAACTTTATCATTGCTATTCCATTTGTCTTCTGGCACACATGGCAATTGCATACAGGTAAATCTGAACAATCATTTAGACGAATTAAAGCAAAATAAAAAACACCCTATTGGGTGTTTTTTATTTTATCTATTTTTGTTTCTTGAAACTTAAATATGTAAGAGGGGCTGCAAGGACAATGAAACCAATAATAGTCATTAAAATGACTTGAACAATCATCGAATGGATTGGAAGAAGTGATACAAAAATATACCCAACCACAATAGAAAAGGCATATGTTATAAATAAAACGAAAAAACGTTGGAATGTCATGTGTTTTCTCCTAACTATATAGAGTAGTTTCGCGATAATACTATCATGTTTTATCAGATAGTGCCATTAAAATCATGGTACAATAAATATAAATAACAATTGAAAAGAGGGGTCGTATGGGTATTTTAGACTATTTTAAAAAGAAAAAAACGTTATTAGGTAATCATGATTTAATAAAAAGAGCATTAATTATTGCCGAAGAAACAAAGGATCCTGATGAATTATTTTCTAAAATAAGAAACGAAGTGAATATTGATTTTGCTGATGGGGTATTAGATAAAATACCTTCTGATAAAGAAGTGAAGGAACTGATTAAATTGATAAAACTAAAAAAATGAGGTTGAATATGATAATTTAGTCTTTATTATTAAAAATCACAAAGAGTTCATTTGAATTTATAGCAAAAGCTTCAATTCAAGTTGACACAACACTGTTAAAGTACAATAATAGATAGGTAGATATTATGTGATAAACATCACAATACAACTTTGAAAGGAAGTTCAACAGAACTTAAGGTGGCTCACTTATGAAAACATTAATTATCAATTCAGGAAGTTCATCACTTAAATTTAAAGTTTTATCAGAAACTATGGAAACAGAATTTAGCGGCTTATTCGATAAGATTGGAGCAGCGCAAGGCATTTATACTGCGAAAAAAAATGAAGAAAAATTCAAGGAAGAATTTGAAATTACCAATCATGATTTAGCAATTGAATTTTTAGTAAAACAAATGAAAGAACAAGAAATCATTTCAGATATCAATGAAATTAAAGCTGTCGGTCATCGTGTTGCTCATGGTGGGGAACAGTTTACAAAAACAACAGAAATCACGTTAGATAATTTAATTGATTTAGAAGCTGTTAGTGGATTAGCACCATTACATAATCCGGTCAGCGTTAAAACAATCCGTTTATTCCTAGAAAATTATCAAGGGATGCGTCAATTTGCTATTTTCGATACAGCGTTTCACCAAACGCTACCAGCCTATAACTATTTATATCCATTACCAACTTCATATTATAAAGAAGATCAAATTAGAAAATATGGTTTCCACGGAACCAGTCATCAATTCGTTTCTTTAGAGGCGAACAAATTATACCCTGAAGACACAAAAGTCATCAGTTGCCACATTGGTAACGGCGCGAGTATTTGTGCGATTAAAGATGGGAAATCATTAAATACCTCAATGGGCTTTACACCATTAGCAGGATTGATGATGGGGACTAGAACTGGAGATATTGATCCATCAATCATTCCGTTTATTATGGAAAAACACGATATGCAACCAAATGATATTGTAGAATTAATCAATAAGAAATCTGGCTTATTAGGCGTTTCTGGTTTATCAAATGACTTGCGTGAGATCGAATCAGAAGCCAACAACGGTAATGAACAATGTCAGCTTGCAATTGATATGTACGTTAACCGTATTCAAGGTGAGATTTCAAAATATATCACTGAATTAGAAGGGTTAGATACGTTAATCTTTACAGCCGGTGTTGGTGAAAACTCACGTTCAATTCGTAAAGCAGTTCTAAGCAAATTCGCTTATTTAGGGCTAGAATTAGATGAACAACGCAACCTAGATAATGAAATTGAAATTCACAGCAAAGATAGTAAAATTAAAGTTCTTGTTATCCCAACAGATGAAGAATTAATGATGGGATTAGAAGTCAAAAAGAATAGTTAAGTTAAAATGACCTAGTGAATAATCCCCACTAGGTTTTTTCGTGTTATAATTTAGCTACAAATTAATCAAGGAGATACGTTTATGAAAGTGATTGATCAAGAGCTATGGGCAAGAAAAGAGCATTTTAAGGTCTTATCAGGTCGAGATGTGCCATTTTACTGTATAACTGCAGATGTTGATGTTACTAACCTCAAGGAATATTGTAAAAATCAGAATATTTCTTTCTACTATGCTTTAGTTTATTTAGCAACAGATGCCTTAAATAACACTGAAAACTTCCGTTATAAGATACAAGGTGATAATGTTATTTTGTATGATGAGTTAATTCCTTCGTTTACTGATTTAGAACCGGGGAGCGACCTATATAAAGGTGTAACATTAAAAAAAGTCGGGGATATAAAAGAATTTTGTCACGCTGCTTCAGTAGAATCAAATCAACAAACAGAGTATTTCCCTAATATTCCATTTCCATTAGATCAGTTAATCCACTTTTCTATGGTACCTTGGATTAACTTTACAGGGTTTAAAAACCAATTTTACATAGATAAAGACGATTCAATTCCAAAAGTAACTTTTGGCAAATATATCAATAAAGAGGGGCGGTTGCAAATGCCCTTGAATATTGAAGTTAATCATCGACTAGTTGACGGTATTCATCTAGGTAAGTTTTTTAATGATCTTCAAATGAGGATAGCTGATTTGTCATAACTAATCAAAAAGCGACTAGAAAATTCTAGTCGCTTTTTTAAAATCCATATTGTTCTTCTTGTTTTTTCCAAATTAGTTGGTAAGATTCGGCCAAAATAAATGTATCTTCAACTAATTTATCAAGGCGCATTAAAACGTCGTCACTGACAATTATTTGATTACTAAAATCTAATTCTTCAATAAAAACATAACTAGGTACAGTAATAGCTTTCATATAAGTTAAAATTGGTTTCAATTGTGATTCGGCAACTAAATAATGCTTTGGTGATCCGGCCGTCATGATAAGGCTAATGATTTTTCTTTCAAAAGCTTTAGGTGGCAACAAGTCAAAAACATTTTTTAAACTTCCAGGTATCGAGGCTTGGAAAGTAGGGGAACCGATAAATATAACATCTGCTGTCATCAAAGTTGAAACCAGCAACCCAGTATCTCCGGTATAGTCTAAATAGTTTCGTCCATCACTAAATTCGATGTCTAACTCTTTTAAATCTAAAAAATTAACCTCATAATCGGGGAATTGCTCTTGAATTTTTAATGCTGTAGTTTCCAACGCAATACGTGTCTTAGAACCAACTGTAGAACCTGATAATAGTGCAATTTTCATTTTAACTACTCCTTTTCTGCGGTATATTTTTTTACTTTGGGCATAATTTCTGTTGCTAATATTTCTATATTTTGTTTGATTTTTTCAAATGGAATACCTCCAAAATCAAGTTGCGCCATATAACGTTGACTACCAAATAATTCATGTTGTGAAATCAATTTTTCAATAATTTCATTAGGACTGCCGATATTCATAACACTTGAGGGATCCTTTGCATGCATAAAGGCTTGTTTCGAAAAGCCTTGCCCATTAGCTTGAAACATTCCTTCGTTGACGTGCGGATAAAATTCTCGCATCGCAATATCAATTGTTGGAGCAGTATAAAAGAAACCTGAAGTTGTAATAGGAAGTGTTTTTGGATCGTGACCAGCTAACGAAGCAGATTCTCTATAAACGTCTATTGTACGCTTAAAACTGCCGGCAGGTCCGCCTAACATAGCTAAGTTCATTGGTACACCAGCTCGACCAGCTGCAGCAGCACTGGACAATCCACCACCAACTGCTCTCCAAATTGGTAAAGATTTAGTCAGTGGACGAGGAATGACATGAGCTTTATTTAAAGGTGCTCTATACTGTCCATTCCATGTAACGTGAGAGTTACGATTGATTTCAAGTAATAGTTCAAATTTTTCTTCAAAAAGAGCTTCATAGTCCTTAACGTCATATCCTAATAGTTCAAATAAGCCAATTCTGGAAGCACGACCGCCAACAATTTCCATACGACCGCCTGATAATAAATCCATTGTAGCGAAATCTTCAAAAACACGAACTGGATCAGAGGTACTAATAATACTTGCGCCACTTGATAATTTGATATTAGTTGTTGCTTCAGCAATTGCAGATAAAATTACAGTGTGCGCTTGAGAAACAAAGCCATCTTGATGACTTTCTCCTAACATGAAAACATCCAATCCAAGATCGTCGGCCATTATTGCCATCTCCTTGATTTGGTTAATCCGTTCTCCAGCTGAAATTAATTTGTTAGTGTGTGGGTTTCGTAAGTGATCACCTAAACTATAAATTCCGATTTCCATCCCTTTTGACTTATCAAAAAAAGGTAGGGTATTAATTGATTGATTCATTTTATTCATTGGCTTGACCTTCTTTCTAATTTCTTATACTATCATTATATAAACATTACTAACAAAATGTAAGTAGGTACTTTAATGTGCTATAGTTACCTAAAGGATACTAATGTGAAAGGATAGGATTATATGAAGATTGAACCAAATTATTGTGAGGTAGGGAGTGCTTTAGATATTATCGTTGGCAAATGGAAACCTTTAATTTTATTAACACTTATTGAAAAAGATGAACCAGTAAGATTTAATCAATTACATAAAAGTATTCCAGAGATCAGTCAAAAAGTTTTAACTAAACAACTTAGAGAGTTAGAGTCCGAAAATATTATAATGAGACAAGTCTTTCCCGAAGTACCACCTAGAGTTGAATACAGCATGACCAGTTATGGATTGACGTTATTTCCAATTTTAGATGCTATGCATAAATGGGGTGAAAAACATCAACAGTTAAAATTGAAAGACGAAAAACCGCATAATAATATTATGTAAACTAATATTTCTTTAAATAAAAGTTCGCAACAGTTTAGTCTAGAATTTTAAGACTGTGATTAATTGATAACTACAATTAAGCAGAAACAATCTATTATATATAGGTGTTTATTATAGTAAATTAAACAAGGTTGTTATTTAATGGGTTTTGCAAGATGCTTAGCAATTAGTAAATATGTTTTAATTGCATGATACAGTCAAGTATGCGTTAAATTAAATTTAAATGCAGTAGAATCGTCGTCAATATAATGACATAAAATGTTTTGCCTAAAATAAGTTATATCATTATTTAATAAGACCTTATATCGTGATAAGCAATTTAATTGCACGGACAATAACTTAAAGCATTTAATAATAAATTAAATATATCAAAAGAAAAACCTTTAAAAAGACTGAAGAAACACCTGGTTGATGCCCAGGTGTTCGGATTGCTTAACGATGTTTATTCAATAGCACTTAAACAATCCACAAATAACACAATTCTTAGTTAACTTTATATAATATATATTATGTAAACTAGATATTTGGAATAAAAGGACAAACTTTTCAGCTGCCCTTCTCTTTACTAAATGTGAGTATTCTCTAACTGGCTAAAGTCATGGTTGATTACTTCAAATAACTTGAATTGCTCATCAACATACTCAAATTTCATAATGCAACAGTTTTTGATTCCTTTTGGAGTTTCTATCTGACTTAGGTGTTGCCAGTTACGCATGAATTGTGCACACGCAGCGCCGTGTGAAACAACTAAAATACTATCGTTTGGATCTTCTGTCATTATTTTCAAAAGTGTGTTATTGATGCGTTTTTTAAAATCATTTTCTTTTTCACCGTCAAAAGCTGCGAAAAAATCACCATATGGCAGTTTAGGATTTAAAAATTCTGGCTCGCCTTCAAACCGACCGAAATTCCATTCTTTTAAGCCTTTCAAGCGCTTATATGGTAAATCAGTCACTAGCTCTAAAGTATCAGATGCACGTTCAGATGTTGAGGCATAGGCACTTTTTAAAGTAATCTGATGCTCTTTAAAGTAACTGCTGGCCACCCTAGCCTGTTCAATTCCTAGCGGGGTCAAAGGGGCATCACACCAACCTTGAATTTTATGAAGTTGATTAAATAGTGTTTGACCATGTCTCATTAAATACAGTGTTTTCATCTCATTCACTCCAATCAAATTTATTTTAAAAATAGCTATTGAATTAATAGCTATGCTTAGTATAAGGTCTAAAGCGCACTTTATAGCAAGTCGTTTTATAAAGAAATTTGCCATAATTTTTCACTATTATCTGCTGTTCGTTGACCCGTAATAAATTGAGCTAAGTGCTCATCAAAGGTAGTTATTTTATAGTCTAGCAATTTACGTGTTTCTTGAAGATTTTCAATTTTTTGATCTAATTCTTTCAGCTGTTTTTTTAGCACAGCTTTCTGGTTACCACGATCATTTAAGCCCCTTGGCTTAACTCTGAAAATTCTTGCATTGACTGAATAGATAAGCCTGCGTCACGTAAACATTTCATTAAATAAATTCGGTTTAAGGTGATTGTGTCATAAATTCGATAACCCCTATCATCCCGCGCAATCGGTGGTATAATTCCTATTTTTTCGTAATACCTAATAGTGGATACCGAAACACCTAATAAATTTGAGACATCAATTGTTTTTAGCATATTACAACCCCTTTTTCCTTTATTTTATCATTAAGAACCTAAAAACTTCTACTTTATAACTAAATAAAAAAGAAGACTAATTTAGTCTTCTTTTTTTGTTGATCGTAAATCTGTAATCCGTAATTTACTAATATTAACTTTATCCATTTTCAACACAGTAAATTTCAAACCTTCATATTGGCACACAAAATTAACTTTAACATCACGTTGATATGTATCTGTGATATAACCACTTAAACTGTTGCTATCAAGATCGTCAGGAAATTCAATTTCAAACCAATCTTCAACCTCAGTTAACGGTGTTTTACCATTAACCATGAAGACTTTAGGTTTTACTTCTACGATATTATCTTCTTCCTGGTCTTGTTCGTCTTGAATATCACCAACAATCTCTTCAATGATGTCTTCAATTGTAACTAAACCACTTGTACCACCGTATTCATCAGATAAGATTGCAAAGTGTTTGTGTTCTTTTTGCATTTCAGCTAATAACATCTTAACTGGCATTGAATCAATAACGATAATTGGCTCTTGCATAATGCCGTCAATTATAGCTGCAGGTTCATCTAAATAAACCTTTACTAAATCTTGCATAGTAACATAGCCGATGACATCATCTTTAGTTTTACGAATAACCGGGAAACGACTGTGCCCTTTTTCAATCGCAAACTTCAAAGCATCCTCAACTGAGGTTCCTTCGTTAATTGTTTCCATATCGACACGTGTGACCATAATTTCTTTAGCGATTAATTCATCAAACTCAAAGACATTATTTAAAAATTCGTATTCATCTTCGTTAATTTCACCGTTGATGAAACTTTGGTTAGCAATCAGACGTAACTCTTCTTCAGAATGCGTTTCCTCACCTTCTCCTGCTAATGTAAATCCGAAGATTTTACCAATAGCATTAGCTGATGAATTAAGTAACCAAATGAATGGATAAGTAAATTTATAGAAATAATGTAATGGTTTAACCACACTTAGAACTACTTTTTCAGTTTTGGTAATACTTAATGATTTCGGAATTAACTCCCCAATCACCACATGAACAAATGTAATCAATAAGAAGGCTAAGACTAATGAAATTACTTTTAAAACACTATCAGGAACTGGTAAGTATGAAAGAATCGGATGTAATAACTCCTCCATAGTACTTTCACCAATCCAACCGATGGCAAGTGATGTCAAGGTAATACCTAACTGACAAGCACTTAAATATTCATCTAAGTGATCAATAATATATAATCCTAAAGTTGCATTTTTATTACCACCTTGTTCTAGTGATTCAAGACGGCTCTTTCTAATTTTAACTAATCCAAATTCCGCCGCAACGAAAAAGGCAGTTAAAGCAATCATTAAAATAATGATTCCTATTCGACCAATTAACATATATGTGTTTTTCTCCTTTAATAAATGACTATCTCTTAATATAGTTGATAGTCAGCCTAACTATTACTTAGCGTCTTCAACGGGACTTTCAACCGGAATTACGACTGTTTCTTCGCTAGGTTGATAGGTTAAATATGACATACCGATCATCACCAAAATTGGAATCACCGTTAAACAAATTAGTTTGTATGCAATGTGTGCATGATTATCATGATGGTTTTCTGACATGGTATTTCCCTCCACTAAACTTCTTTAATGTATTGATGCTGTGACAACGTTTCAGTAAACCCGTTATCTAATAATGATTGAACCGTTTCATTATCTGCTAACAAGTTACTACCTACCCATTTTACAGGTTGGTATTTGTCTTGTAAAGCGCCAAGCACAGCACTTGTATGAACTTCCGGTTTGTTTATTTCAATTTGATTGATAACGAAGTTTTCACCGGTTTTTGCTCCAACGACATAGCCAATTAAATCTGACTCATTATAACAAGCTAAACAATCATATCCGTGAATTGATTTGTTTTGCCATGCTAAATCAACAGCTTCAACTACATTGATTTCTGATAAGTCAGTGATCTCTTTAACAGTCACAGTATTTTTAGCAATGTACGTCACATCACTGTCTAAAAACAAGACCTTATTAAGTGCTTTAAAGCCAAATTTCAAGTAAATATTAATAGCACGATCATTACCGTCAATCGCTTCTAAATACATTGTTTCGACATTATTTTCTTTAGATACACGCTCAAATTCTTCTAACATCCGCAGAGAAACTTGTTGACCACGGAATGTTGGATCGACTGCCATACCACCTAACCAAGAAATTTTCTTTCCATTGAAGGTACCATCGGCATATAAATAAATACCTGCTGGTTGATTATCAATATAATAAATTTTTGAATCGTCTTCTGACATTTTTAGACTTGATAAGCGGTGATCTAATTGTTCCGACGTCATATTGATTGGTCTTAGGTAATCAGAAAATCCATTATTCCAAACGGTGATTCTTTCTTCAGGTGAAACATCTGCATAAGACTTAAACATATTAACGACCCCTTTGAATGTTTTATATAGATTACTGTATCGCTTTATTAATGCTTTCTAATTCAGCCTTAGTCAAGTAACGCCACTGTCCTTCTGCTAAATTACCTAATTCAACAGACATAATCCGACGTCTTTTAAGGTTAATTACATTATACCCTAAAGCTTCACACATGCGACGAATTTGTCTGTTTAAACCTTGTTGTAGCGTTAAATTAAAACTTTTAGCGCCAATTGGTTCAATCTCACAAGGTTTTGTCACTTGTTGACGGTCAGCAACTGGGTTGTAAATCTCAACACCACGGGTCATCTTATCTAAAAATTTTTGATCGAATTTTTTATCAACCATAACTTGATATTCCTTGTCGTGACCATTTTCTACGCGAAGAATTTTATTAACAATATCACCATCGCTTGTCATTAATAATAACCCAGTTGAATCCTTATCTAATCGTCCAATCGGGAATATTTTTTCACGATAGTTCATAAAGTCAGTTAAATTGCCTTCTATTGCTTGATCTGTGGTGCAAGTAATTCCTGCTGGTTTATTTAGTGCGATATAAACTTTTTCTTGACGCACTCTAACTACTTTTCCATTTACCGCAACCTCTTGCCCTGGTAATACACGCAATCCAATCGGTGCTAACTCACCATCCACGGTCACTTTTCCAGCGTCGATTAAACGATCCGCTTCCCTACGAGAACAGTACCCGCTATCGCTAATATATTTATTCAACCGCAAACTTTCTTTGGCTTCGTGTTGAATGGTTTGGCTTGTGTTTTCAATTTTATTTGATTGCTGTCTCGCACGTTTAATCATGTGGTTCCTCATTTCTTGTTGCTATAATATAGGTCTTTTTCTCTAAGGTGCTTAATAGTTCATTGCGGAATAATAAGTACCTTATTTCAGACTGGATATCCATTTGATTGGGCTGTTCAAACAAGGCTTCTATTACATTATTTAATGTGCTTTTAAACAGTCTTTCATCATAATGTGACACATTAACCATGGCACTTATCAAGCCTGTTAGAGGCTCTATTTTAACGTAATTAAATAAAGCTAGAATTTTACTAAAAATAGTTTCTTTAAATGGTTTCTTTTCAAGTGATTGTTTATAAGTTCGTTCAGCGAATATTAAAAAGAAATCGTGATCGACATCACCAATTAATGAACGGACTTCTTTTTCAGGTGAATGCTCATAGTTTTGGGTAACGAAGTAACTTGCTAATCCTACTACTTCATCGTCTCTTGTTAAATCAACAAAAGTGTATGTTTCAGCTGAAACTTGCGCTAACTTAAAATCAGATGCTAATTTTTTATCAGAAATAAAATAAAGGTTCGAACGTTGTTCATCTAAAGATAATAATAACTTTAGAATAGTCCCTTCAGATAATTGATCGCAAGCGCCTTTTAGTTGCGTCGTTTCATTATTTAATTTAGATAACTCCGAGCTAAGTATTGTTGGAATACAAAAACGATAACGTCGATCATACCGTTCGATAAGACCTTCTGATACAAACAAATCAAGGTCTTCGGCCATTGTTTCCCAATCAGGAAAACGGCGTTTCAAATCTTTGAAATTCTTTTCGGCTACGTCACACTTACTAAGTTCATAGTACAAGTCATTTACTCGCATAAATTGTTCAGCTGTCAATGGACTTAACTTAGGTGCGGTCATCTGAATGTTCATATCCTATTCCTTTCCTTGACTCGAAAACAACTACCCTTTAACAGGTAGTTGTTTGTTGATTATTTAAAAGCTTCGGTTAACTGTGGCACGACTTGTTTCTTACGTGACACAACACCAGCTAATTCGGCTGTGTTATTGACTAATGAGACGTTGAACGCTTTTTCAACAGGTGATTTATCATCACCAACTACTAATATAGCTGAGTTACTTTCTAAGATATCAGTAATAACTAGTACGAATAAATCGAATCCTTCTGATGCGTTCACAGCAGTCATCGCTGTTTCAAGTTCAGTTTGACGACCTAATACTTCTGCAACATCCACTGTATTTACTTGGCCAATTCGAACATTTTTTGTCCCCATTGGGAAACTTTTGGCATCCATTGTTAATAAATCGTTAGCAGATTTGTCAGATAGGTTTGTTCCAGCTTTTAACATTTCTAATCCGTAAGTTTCAAGATCAACTTGAGCAATTTCTGCAAGTTCTTTAGCAGCTGCTACATCTTCATCAGTACAAGTTGGTGATTTGAATAATAATGAGTCAGAGATAATTGCTGATAACATTAATCCAGCAATGTTTTGTGGAATTTCAATGTTTTTTTCTTTGTACATTTTCAAGATGATTGTATTTGTGCAACCAACTGGTTCGGCACGATAGAATAATGGGTTTGCCGTTTCGAAATTAGCAATTCTATGGTGATCGACAACTGCTAATACTTCTAAATCTTTAATGTCTGATACGCTTTGTTGCGCTTCGTTGTGATCGACAAGCATTACTTGTTTGGTTTCTGAACCAGCATTTTCAATAACGCGTGGCGCTGGCGTGTTAAATTGATTTAAAGCGTAGGCTGTCTCTTCACTTACTTCACCTAAAGCAACAGCTTCTGCTTCAACTCCTAATTTAGTTTGTAAATAAGCGAACGAGATTGCTGATGTAATGGCATCTGTATCTGGATTTTGATGACCGAAAACTAAAACTTTTGACATAATAAAAACTCCTTTGTAATTAAATTAATTATTTTCTTTTAAACGATCTAAGTAACTTTCCTCTTCCACATACTCTTGGAATACTTTCAAGAAGTGACTAACACGAGGAACATTTAATTTTTCTTTGCGATAGACAAATGATAAGTCCATAGCGATTGGTGGATTAAATGGTAATGCTCGTAATTCACCTTCTTCTTGGTGTGCTTTAAAGAAAGAACGTGGTAAAGCAGTATTAACACTTGTTTCATTACTAAATCTAAACATTTGTTGTGGTTTAGTAAATTGTGCCACGCTTGTGGGACGAGTCACTTCTTCCCTTTCAAATGCTGTTTGAATCACATGTGAAACAAAGTAGTTTTTAGGATAAGTAACCCAAGGGAAACGTTGGGCTTCATGGTAACTAATTGATTTCTTTTTAGTTAGCTCTGGGTTGTGGTGGATAAATAGCAACTCATCATGAATAATGTTCACTGACTCGTAACCCTTCCACTTGTTTAGGACATCTGTTGGTAAATACAAAATTGCAATGTCGATTTTATTTTTTTCTAAATAATCCCAAACTTCTTTACGGCCAACCATGAACAACGTTACTTCAACATCAGGATATTGTTTGAAGTAATCCGTAATAAAATTAGTGAAGACCCGGTCCTCTACTGACGCAGAAATACCAATCGTAATCTTCCCTCTCGTACTTAAGTTTTCATCATGGATTTTTTCGCTAGCTTCTGTTAATACATCATATATTGTTTCGATTGATTCACGCATGATAACACCTGCTTCAGTCAAACATAATTGTTTGCCGATTGTTTGAAATAACGGTGCATCAAGACTAGTTTCGAGTTTTTTGATTTGTTGAGTCAATGCTGGTTGAGAAATACCTAACAATTGTGCTGTTTTAGTGTAATTTAATGTGTCTGCTAATTGTAAAAAATAAGCGTATGCTCTGGCAGAAATCATTTTATTAGGATTGTCTTTCACGTTCTTCAACCTCCCTTTAATAGGGTCAATTATACCATATTTTACTAATAAACAACTATTTTAATTACTCTTTTCTTGTAAAATACCTTGGTCGTATGCTGTTTTCAAATCTAATAAGTCAGATATTTGTTCTTGCAACGATCGTCCGATGTCTGTTTGGGAAACTAAAATTCTATTAGAAGGTTGATAAATATCACGCTTAACCGATATTAAATCTTGTCCTTTTGAAATAGCTTCATCCGACCCTGAAAAAGCTTGATGAACTGCTATTTCCATCCCGTAAGAATTAAATAATAAAGTATAACCTGCAATTCCTGTTGTTGACTGATACGGTTTTGAGAAACCACCATCTATTACAAGTAATTTTCCATCACTCTTAATTGGTGACTCACCTTTAACTTCTTTAACAGGAGTATGACCATTAATAATGTGAGCAGTGTCGGGGTTTAACCCGAAATTTATTAGAATGTTATCGCAAGTTTCTTCTTCTTCTCGCAAAAAGTAATAAGGATTTTTAACTTCAACATGAGACTCTTTGTCTTGAATGAAGTAACGTTCGAACGTTGTCATTTTATCTTTACCGAACAATGGCGATAACTCCCCTGTCCACAAGTACCATAGAAGAGCTAATTGGTCATCGGATAACTTGCACCCATTACTATAAGCTTGGTAACTTTCTCTCAATACTGTTTCAAAAAAATCGAATAACTCTTTCCCAGAATAACTTTCGTCATTAAATTTAAATTCTTTAAACTCTCCTTTACTATCAAGAGGAATGCAGCCGTGATAGAGTAAATTTCCGTTATAAACGAGATACATACTTCCTACAGAAAACAAATAATCGACATGTTTTCTTAATTTATCCGATAAACTGAATAATTCGGATAAATTTCTCACTACCTTTGACTCTTCCTCTGTCAATGTCAGTGGATTTTTTGGATTGACTGATAAGAAATCTTGCTGATTTAATTGAAAAGTTCTTCCGTTGTGAACATAGTTATATAAGTTGAAATCAATTTTAGAAAAATGAGACCGCTCACTCATATTCAGATCAGGTTGCTTCTCAATAATTTGGCCCTCAAGTTTAAACTGAATCATCGCCATTGCTTGTTGAATACTAGCTAATTCTCGTTGCTTTTCATGTGGCATATCACTGTCTTCATCAGCTAGTTTTGGCCAAAAACTCTCATGGGGATTAGGGTAAGTTTTATTAGCAAAATCCACTAAAAATCGGATTGACATACCGTATTGTTTTTCGATGATATCCAGATTATTATAGCGCGAGGAAATGCGTAAAACATTCGCTTGGCAAACTGTTGAACCCAAAGCCGCCGCCATCCAAAGTACATCGTGATTACCCCATTGAATATCCACAGAATGATATGACATTAACGAATCGATTATTTTGTCAGGTTCTGGACCACGATCGTAAATATCCCCCACTAAATGTAAATGGTCGATGGTTAAACGCTGAATTAGACAACTCATCTCAACAATAAAGTCATCAGCGATTCCAAGTGTCACAATTGTTTCGATGACATTATTGTAATAACCTGACATTTGTTTTTGTCGACTGGGTGTAAACAGTAGTTCTTCAATTACATAGCTATACTCTTGCGGAATAGCTTTCCTTACTTTTGATCGTGTGTATTTAGAAGACACTTCTTGGGCAACAGTAACCAATCTAATTAACTGTTTTTGATACCAGTCATTTAATTTTTCATCGTTGTCTATCAGGTCTTTCGTTAGGTTAATTTTTTCTTGAGGATAATAAATAAGTGTAGCTAGGGAATTTTGTTCAGTAGAATCTAATTCATCATGATATAAATAAGCGATTTTTTGACGGATTCTTCCAGAGCCGTTTTTCAGAATATGTTGAAAAGCTTCAAACTCACCATGCACATCACTTATAAAGTGTTCGGTCCCCTTTGGTAGTGCTAAAATCGCATTCAAATTAATAACTTCTGTAATAACTGATTTTTTAGTCGGAAATTCTTTGGCTAATAAGTCTAAATATTTAATATCCACAACATTACCACCTATACCATTATTCGTTAGTTTAAACGTTATTAATTATTATACCAAGTATTTTTCTTATTTTAAAAGTAAACTATACTTTTTTAATCATCTTATAACGTCTATACCAATCTATAAATAACCAAAAATAAAAAAGACCTCAATTGAGGTCTTTATTTAGCTTTATGGGTTTCATAACCTTTGTAATCATCAACGTGCAATAATTTTTTAGCATTTTCAACGCGCTCTTTTTCAGGAGGGTTAATCCCTTCGAGTGGATACTCTAAGCCTAATTCATCCCACTTGAATTTACCCATTGTGTGATAAGGCAGCACTTCAAACTTATCAACATTTTTAAGCGTCTTAACAAACTCATCTAAACGAATTAAGAATTCATCATAGTCAGTTCGTGTCGGCACTAAGACGTGACGTATCCAAACTGGCTGATTTTTATCCGATAAATATTGCGCCATTTCTAAAATATTATCATTAGACATTTTAGTAAGAGCTTTATGACCTTCAGCGTCAATATGTTTAATATCAAATAAGATTAAGTCAGTATACTCTAATAATTCTTCAAATTCACTGATAAAAGGCTCTTCCAACGTAAATGGTTTACCACAAGTATCAATAGTTGTATGAATACCTAAAGCTTTCGCCTTTTTGAAGAGATCAGTCATAAATGGGATTTGTAGTAAAGGTTCTCCTCCACTAACAGTAATCCCACCTTTATCTCCCCAGTAACTACGGTATTTTAAAGCTTCTTCAATCATCTCATCTGTTGTCACTTCACGCCCTTTGCCAATTTCCCAAGTATCGGGATTGTGGCAAAATTCGCAACGCATGCGGCAACCTTGTGTAAAGATGATAAAACGAACGCCTGGTCCATCAACTGTTCCAAAGTTTTCTGTCGAATGGATACGACCTGTAACTGGTTGAGTCATTATCTTTCACATCCTTATCATAAAAGGGATGACTAGATAGCCACCCCTCTAATATGTCTTGATTATATCAGATGTTACCAAGAATTACATGTGGTCATGTGAAGTTCTTGAGATAACGTCTGCTTGTTGTTCAGGAGTTAAATCACGGAATTTAACTGCGTAACCTGATACACGGATTGTTAAGTTTGGATATTTCTCTGGGTGAGCTTGCGCATCTAATAATAATTCATTAGTAAATACGTTCACGTTTAAGTGGTAACCACCTTTATCGAAGTATCCATCCATAACGTTACGTAGGTTGTTGATACGAGTTTCGTCATCTTTACCTAAACCGTTAGGGTTAATTGTTTGAGTATTTGAAATACCATCTAATGCGTTAGTGTATTGTAAACGAGCAGTTGAGTTTAATGATGCTAAAAGACCATTTTTCTCTCCAAGGAATTTACCATCTTGGTAAGATGGGTTAGCACCTGGTGCTAAAGGTTTACCAGCACGACGACCATCAGGAGTATTACCTGTAGCTTTACCGTAAACTACGTTTGAAGTGATTGTTAATAATGATGTAGTTGGTGTTGAGTTACGGTAAGTGTGTTGACGTTTAATTTGAGTCATGAAGTATTCTAAGATCCAGTTAGCAGTAGCATCTGCTTCTTCTTGATCGTTACCGTAAGTTGGGAATTCAGTTGTTGGTTTGTAATCAACAGCTAAACCATTTTCGTCACGGATAACTTCAACGTTACCATGTTTGATAGCCATTAAACTATCGGCAGCATGTGAAATACCAGCGATACCTGTCGCGAAAGTACGTTTTAAGTCACTATCCATGAAGGCTAATTGTGGCGCTTCATATGCATATTTATCATGCATGAAGTGAATAACGTTAAGTGTGTTAACGTATAATTCAGCTAACCAATCCATGATATCTTTGTAGTTTTCGATGAATTGATCGTAATCTAATGTATCACCAGTCATCGGACGGAATTTAGGAGCTACTTGAGCTTTTGTCATTTCGTCTACCCCACCGTTGATTGCGTAAAGAACTGCTTTAGCTAAGTTAGCACGAGCTCCGAAGAATTGCATGTCTTTACCCATAACTGTTGAAGATACACAACAAGCGATTGCTGCATCATCTGATCCCCAGTTAGCGCGTAATAAGTCATCATTTTCAAATTGAATTGAAGAAGACTCTTTAGCGATTTTAGCTGCATAAGTTCTGAATCCTTCTGGTTCTGATGAAGAATATAAAACAGTTAAGTTTGGCTCTGGAGAAGGTCCCATGTTAGTTAATGTGTGTAAGATACGGAAATCGTTCTTAGTCACTAATGAGCGTCCATCTAATCCCATACCAGCAATTGATAAAGTAGCCCAGATTGGGTAACCAGAGAATAATTGGTTGTATTCAGGCGTACGCGCGAATTTAACCATACGTAGTTTCATGATTAAGTGGTCGATCATTTCTTGCGCTTCGAATTCAGTGATAACACCGTTTTCTAAGTCACGTTGAATATAGATATCTAAGAATGCTGAGATACGACCGATAGACATAGCTGCACCATTTTGAGATTTAATTGCTGCTAAGTATCCGAAGTATAACCATTGGATAGCTTCTTTAGCGTTTGTAGCTGGTTTAGAGATATCGAATCCGTAACCTGCTGCCATTTCTTTGATTTGTCCTAATGAACGGTATTGTTCTGAAATTTCTTCACGTAAACGAACAACGTCATCAGTCATTACTTTGTTACCAGTGTTAGCGTGATCTTTAGCTTTTTGTTCCATTAAGTAATCAATACCATATAAAGCTAAACGACGGTAGTCACCGATGATACGGCCACGTCCGTAAGCATCTGGTAAACCAGTGATGATTTTATTTTTACGAGCTGAACGCATTTCTGGCGTGTAAGCATCGAAAACACCTTGGTTATGTGTTTTACGGTAATCAGTAAAAATGTGAGTCATTTCAGCATCTGGTTCATAACCATTACTTGATAAAGCGTTGTTAGCCATGTTGATTCCGCCGAATGGCATGAATGCTTGTTTCAATGGCACGTCAGTTTGTAAACCAACGATTTTTTCTTCTTCTTTAATTAAGTAACCAGGTTCATGTGATGTAATTGTTGCAGGGACATTAGTATCCATGTCGTATACACCATTTTTTTCGTGTTGTTCATCAAATAATACTTGTAATTTAGTCCATAATTTGTCAGTACTTGGTGCGATTGGCTCTAAGAAAGAGTCATCCCCTGTGTACTCAGTGTAGTTCGCTTGAATAAAGTCGCGAACGTTTACTTCGTTTTTCCATTGTTTCCCTTTAAATCCATTCCATGCTTCCATTGTTTGTTGCCTCCTTTAAATTATACAATCCATAAACATCATAAAATTATATATAACAGGTTTACAAGTTCAGTATAACACAAGTTAAAAAAATCACAACTATAAACCGATAAAAAACTGTATTATTTTATAATTGTTATTTATTATTTTAAGAAAACGCAAACAAAACGCTTGTATCAGCCTTTTCGTTATTTAAGATGAGGTGTTCAGACCTTCTTAACTCTGTTTCTTTTTTGTGAAAAACTGTACTATAACACGACCGCGTTTTCAGTACCTTTTCTATAACAGAATAAAAAATAAGCCTACAAGAGGCTTATTTTAATTATTTTTTGTTTGTTTTAAGATGACTTCAGTTAATGAATGAACTTCAAATACTTCGCCATCTTTTTTCTCATCACCTAATGATGAGCCGTTAGATGTCCGATCACTAATTTGATGGTCCATCTTGGAAACTTCGTATTTCGTGTTATTTTGCATGACTACTTCGAATGTTCCTTGATCACTCAAAGCAACATAAACAATGCGGTGTGGATTTGTTTTCAATTCGCGAATAATCATTAATCCACGTTTTGCTCGACTTAATGGTGCAATTTCTTGCGCTATCATTCGTTTAACGGAACCTCGTTGTGTCACAATACTAATTGATGTTTTAGCTTCCGGTTCAATTAAGACGCCGTTAACTACGTAATCTCCATCTTTCAAATTCATTGATTTCACACCTGCTGCACGGGCACCCACTGTCGGCACTTCGTTAAGCGGATAACGCAATCCGAAACCTCTATGACTAGCTAAGAAGACATCATATTCAATGGCTTCGTCAACAAGATAACAATTAACAATTTCTTCAGATGAATCTTTTAAGTTCATACATAATGTCGGACGGCCTTTATAAGTACGCCAAACATCAAATTCATTCATTTTAGTTTGTTTAATTAAACCGCCACGACTAATAAAGACAAATGATTTATTAGTTGCTAATTCAGTATAATCGAAAGCTGCTACGACTTTCTCATCAACTTCAAGACCTGATAGTTGTTGAGATAAATGCTCTCCTACATCTTTCCAACGTAAGTCTGGTAATTCATGAACAGGTCGATAAATCATATTTCCTTTATTCGTCACAATTAACAAGTGATCCAGCGTATTTAATTGCTTCGCAAAGATCAACGTGTCTGTTTCCTTCATGCCAAGCTCATCTGGGCTAGAAGCGCTGAATGAGCGTAAGCTACTACGTTTGATATAGCCTTCTTGAGTCACTGTTGCTACAACTTCTTCTTGAGCAATCAAAATCTTAGTTTCAACAACAATTTCTTCAATTTCATCTTCGATAACTGTTTTACGATCATTGGCAAAGTTTTTCTTCACATCTCGTAATTCTGCTTTCAAGACTTTCAACAAGGCTTTTTCGTCATTTAGAATTTCAGTTAAACGAGCAATTGTCTCAGCTAGTTCAGTCGCTTCTGCTTCTAAAGCCGTAATATCCGTATTAGTTAAGCGATAAAGTTGTAAAGATACAATCGCTTCCGCTTGTTCTTCAGTAAATGCGTACGCTTTTACTAAATTCATTTTGGCATCTTTTTTATCTTTACTGCTACGAATTGTTGCAATGACCTCATCTAATATCGATAAAGCTTTAATTAAACCAGATACGATGTGTTGGCGTTTGTTAGCTTTTGCTAATTCAAATTCACTACGACGGTAAATTACCGAGCGTCTATGTCCAATATACGATTCTAAAATACGTTTTAATCCCACTTGATGCGGACGTTGATTATCAATCGCTACCATATTGAAGTTATAGTTGACTTGCAGGTCAGTATTTTTAAATAAATAATTTAAAATACCTTCTGCATTTGTGTCTTTTTTCAATTCCACAACAACTTGTAAACCATTACGGTCACTTTCATCACGAACTTCAGCAATCCCATCAACTTTTTTGTTGATACGGATTTCATCCATTTTCTTAACTAAATTCGCTTTATTAACTTCATAAGGAATTTCATTAATGACAATTTGTTGTTTACCACCTTTAAGTGGTTCAATCTTAGTGACAGAACGGACAACAACACGTCCCTTTCCTGTTTCATAAGCTTTCTTCAACTCTTCCTTACCTTGCAAAATTCCACCTGTTGGAAAATCAGGTCCAGGAATAAAGGTCATTAACTTATCTAGCGTTGCATTAGGATGGTCGATTAAATGGATTGTCCCATCAATGATTTCACCTAAGTTATGTGTTGGAATTTCTGTCGCGTAACCAGCAGAGATACCCGTTGATCCGTTAACTAACAAGTTTGGATATTTAGCAGGTAAAACGGTTGGCTCTTTTTCAGTATCATCGAAGTTCCAGACGAAATCGACTGTTTCTTTTTCGATATCTTCCAATAATTCATTACTTAATTTTGATAAACGTGCTTCTGTATAACGCATTGCGGCAGCCGGATCACCATCCATACTACCGTTATTACCGTGCATTTCAATCAAGACTTCACGTAACTTCCAGTCCTGACTCATTCGAACCATCGCTTCGTAAATACTGCTGTCACCATGTGGATGGTAATTACCCATGATGTTACCAACGGATTTGGCCGACTTACGGAATCCTTTATCAAAGGTATTACCATCTTGGTCCATAGCAAACAAGATACGTCGTTGAACGGGTTTTAACCCGTCACGAATGTCTGGTAAAGCACGTTCTTGAATGATGTATTTAGAGTAACGACCAAAACGATCGCCCATAACATCTTTTAATGCTAAATTTTGTATATCATCGCGTGTGCTCATCGTATTTTTGGCCTCCTTACTCTTCATCTAAATCAAATAGACTTAATTCTTCCACGACTGTGTCGCGGTAATTTTCAATAATAACACGTTCTGAGATAGGCTTCTCAACCTCTTCATTTTTATCTTCGTTATCTTCTTCAATGTGCTCCAATGTTTCTTCGCGAGCATCATCAAAAATATCTTCTTCGTTCTCAATAGTTGGTGTCCCAACTACATCATGCTCGTCTTCATCAACGGTATCTAAAATACTACCTTCTTCTTCTAAAGTGAAAGCAACATTATTTTCAATCCAGTTACGACGACGCTCCACTTTATCACCCATTAAGGTCGATACAATACGTTCATTACTTCCTGCTTCACCCTCATCTTCATCTAAGGTCACACGAATTAAGGTGCGAGTTTCTGGATCCATGGTTGTTTCCCATAGTTGATCCGCATTCATTTCACCAAGACCTTTGTAACGTTGAATCATATAGCCCTTACCGTACTTCTCAGTAATAGCTGCTAACTCATCTTCAGTCCAAGCGTATTCTTGTTGCGCTTTTTTACCTACACCTTTTGATACCTTGTAAAGCGGCGGTAAAGCGATATAAACCTTCCCAGCTTCAACTAAAGGTTTCATAAAGCGATAGAAGAATGTTAGTAATAGTGTTTGAATGTGCGCACCATCGGTATCTGCATCGGTCATGATGATAACTTTATCATAGTTACAATCTTCTAATGAGAAATCTGGCGAGTAGCCGGCACCAATTGTGTAAATCATTGTATTGATTTCTTCATTTTTCAGGATATCTTGTAATTTAGCTTTTTCTGTATTAATAACCTTACCACGTAACGGCAAGATTGCTTGGAATTTTCGGTCGCGTCCTTGTTTTGCTGAACCACCGGCAGAGTCACCCTCTACTAAGTACAATTCATTGCGCTTTGGATTACGTGATTGAGCTGGCGTTAACTTACCAGATAATAATGATTCGCCTTTACGTTTTTTCTTGCCTGAACGACTTTCTTCACGAGCTTTACGGGCAGCATCTCTTGCTTCACGAGCTTTAATTGCTTTACGAACCAACATTTGGCTCATTTCGCTATTTTCTTGTAAATAGAAGACCATTTGTTCACTAATAGTCGATTCGACTACTGATCGTGCTAACGGTGTTCCGAGTTTACCTTTCGTTTGACCTTCAAATTGCAGTAAATTCTCCGGAATACGCACTGAAACAACTGCCGTCAATCCTTCACGGAAGTCACTACCTTCTAGGTTCTTATCTTTTTCTTTTAATAACCCAACTTTACGAGCATATTCGTTAAAGGTTTTAGTTAAGGCTGTCTTCATCCCAACTTCATGGGTACCACCATCTTTTGTACGAACGTTGTTTACGAATGACAAAATACTTTCAGAGTAACCATCATTGTATTGGAAAGAAACCTCAGTCTCGATTCCTTCTTTTTCACCAGAAAAATAGATAACAGGGGTTAAGTTGTCTTTATCTTCATTTAAATATGCAATGAATTCTTTGATTCCTTCTTCGTAATGAAAAACTTCTTCCACCACTTCTTCAGGTCGTTCATCACGAATAGTGATTTTAACACCTTTTAACAAGAAGGCTGATTCGCGTAAACGCTCAGCTAATGTATCATATGAAAATTTAGTTGTTGAGAAAATAGTTGCATCTGGCAAGAAATGGATAAATGTTCCATTTTTCTTAGTCGTTTTACCAACTTTCTTCAGAGTGCCAACTGGTTTCCCACCATCTTTAAAGCTCATTTCATATTCAATGCCATCTCTAACGATTTTAACATCAACCCAAGATGATAAGGCGTTTACTACACTGGCACCCACACCATGTAAACCGCCTGACGTTTTATAACCACCTTGACCGAATTTACCACCGGCATGCAGCACAGTGAAAATAACCTGAACAGTTGGGACTCCAGAGGCATGCATTCCTACTGGCATTCCACGTCCATAGTCTTGCACGCTAATGCTATTATCTTTATGGATTGTCACTTCAATCTCGTTACCATGACCTGATAAGGCCTCATCCACTGCGTTATCAACAATTTCATAAACCAAATGATGTAATCCGCGTGAGTCAGTTGACCCAATATACATCCCTGGACGCTTTCTAACTGCTTCTAGTCCTTCTAGAACCTGGATGGAAGAATCATTATAATCATTCGTTACTTTTTTACTCATTACAGTACTCTCCCTTACTTCTAACTTACTGTCTATCATAGCACAGTATACGTAGGCTTTAGCTACACCATGATTTATCATACTCTAATTAGTTAAAATTGAAAAGAAAAAACTTATTATAGAGTAGATACTGTCCAACTGCAAGTTATCTTGTATAATAGAAGTAATCAATCAAAAGGGAGCTGTTAAGATGAAAAAAATGTTAGTCTTTGGCGGTACACGTTTCTTCGGACAGAAAGTCGTTCACCACTTTCTAGACCTTGGTTATGACGTGACAATCGCAACTCGTGGGAAATCAACAGATGACTTAGGAGAATTAGTCAATCGTGTGGTGCTTGATCGTAGTGATGCCACTCACCCAGGTTGGGCTTCTTTAAATAAAGAGAAATGGGATGTGGTTTTTGATAATATCTCTTTTACATGGGAAGATAGCAAAATCATTTGCGATCAACTAGATGCTGACAATATTGGTCATTACCTGTTCACTTCTAGTTTAGCTGTTTATGAAGGAGCTGCTCCTGAAGCAGGTTTCACTGAAAAAGACTTTGATCCAACTAATTATAACTTCACCCCTACATCAGATGTGAGCTACGGCGAAGGCAAACGCCAATGTGAAAGTTACTTAGAAACTAACTACCACGGTTTGAAAACTTACTTACGTTTCCCGGTAGTTCTAGATGACGACGATTATACTGAACGTTTACACTACTATGTTCGTCACGCTTTGCAAAATGAAGAAATCAACTTTAAGCGTCAAGATGGTCGTTATAGTTTTGTTGAAGCATCAGAAATCCCAAAAGTTATTCAGTTTATTGTTGAAAATAAAACTAGCGGTCCACTTAATGTCGCCTCGGATGAAATCTATACAACAAAAGACTTTCTATCTCGTTTACTTTCAGGGACAGAGTTATCATCTTTGAATATTTGTTACGACTTAACACAAGAAGCTGCTCCTTTATCAAAGTATGATGAACCATTATCTGCGGCATATTTAACGTCACTTGGTTATCAAACAAGTCAATTAGATGATTGGTTCCCACAATTAATTCGTTCTCTTACCATTCAAGAAAGAAGTTAAGAAAAAAGACTGTCAATGGACAGTCTTTTTTTACATTTCTAATTTATTTAATTTCCATTCGATTAAGTCGCCATCTTTTACTTCATAAGCATTTGCTCCTACTGCGGACGGTTTACCGTTAACATCGAACATCCAGTATTTCATATCATCAGCAATTTGTTGGCGTCCTTTAATTTCTGTTACCATTCCTTGTTCTGACTTAGCATCATAATGATCCATCATAATTGTTTCTAAATTTTCGCCATCAGCTACTTTAATTGTTTCTGATTTAAACTCCTTGCCGTCCTCAACAAGAGATACTTTAATTGAAATATCATTTTCAGTCATCTTATTTTCTGTTTTAGGTTGACACCCAACCATCATAAAGATTACTACTAAACTAAATAACCCTGTTACTACTTTTTTCATTTTATTCAACACTCCTCTATTGTTTTTCTATAAATTTAACTAGCCATTGGACTGGTCGATTTAATAGATTGATAAAAATACCATTGCTAATCATATATTTTATTGTAAAGGGAATAGCTTGCATCACCAAGACTAAATAATAATTGAGTGAACCTGTTGATCCGAAAGAAATCAATGTCCAAGAATCCATAAATAATGAAAAAGCAACTCCCATAATAATTGCAAACAATGTCATAATCACTATACTTGTTCGTGATTGCCTAGCAATCCAAGGAATTCCCGCTATTAGCCCCAGCATTCCGTAAGCATACATTTGAAACGGTGTCCAAGCTCCTTGAATAAAGAACATGTTTGTTAAGAATGGTGCAGCCATACCTACTGAAAGTCCTAAACGGCTACCTCCATAAATACCTGTCAACATAACAATAGCAGCCATAGCATTTACTCCTGGTAACCAAACCGATAACAAGCGGCTGAAAATAGCTGCACCTAATAAAATAAAGCCAAACGATAAAGTCTTAACTCTAGATGGATCGTTCACTACATCTGCCAATAACAATAAGGAACTGATAGCGATAAGTTCCGCAGCTAATAAGATAGGAGTTTGATTAATAAATCCCAGAGAGGTTCCATAAATCAATATAGGCATCACTATCCAACAGGAGAAATAGGTTGTTATTGTGGATTGACTGATTTTTATAGCCTTTGACGTAGACTGATTAATTAAACCTTCCTTCATCTCACTCCCCCTTAATTATTATTGCTCTATTTTAACACAGAGTAACAATTTTAAACTAGTTTTCCTCGCAGAAATTAAATTACCGTTATCTAATACTCTTAATTCAATTGTTTAGCAATCCTTTTCATGTTAAAATAATTTTCAGTCTTATAAGTTAAGGAGTCTATTCAAATGAAATTAATCGCTATTTTTTTACTAGCATATTTATTAGGTTCAATCCCCTCTGGCGTATGGGTTGGGAAGTTGTTTTTTAATAAAGATCTACGTGAGTTTGGCAGTAAAAGTTCAGGCACAACCAATACGTTTCGAGTGTTAGGTCGGCAAGCTGGAACAGCTGTCTTAATAATGGATATTTTAAAAGGGACACTAGCCACCTGTTTACCTATGATTTTTGGTCTAAATATCAATCCTTTATGGGTTGGTTTAGCAGCAATATTAGGTCATACGTTTCCTATTTTTGCTAACTTCAAAGGTGGAAAAGCTGTTGCAACTAGCGCAGGCATGTTACTCGGATTTAGTCCGCTGTTCTTTATTTGGTCATCAAGCATTTTTATTATAACGCTAATGATTACTAGTATGGTTAGTTTAACTAGCATGATCAGTGCTGTCTTAATTACTTTATCAACTATTATTTTGCCATTTGTTTGGCCAACTATTTTACCTGAGTTCAATTTATCACTGACATTATTTGCTTTTGGTATCACAATCTTTATCTTTATGCGTCATCGTGAAAATATTAAACGAATTAAAGCTGGTACCGAAAACCGCGTCCCTTTTGGTTTAAATAAACGTCAA